>JADFYI010000020.1:4087-21370 GCA_015233145.1 Candidatus Omnitrophota bacterium | reverse complement strand
AATAAAGAAATTTGTGAAAGGCCCATATGAAAACACAATCTTTTTTAGAAGGAAAACATAAAAATGAAAGACGTTTTTCACAACGAATTTTTTTTCCTTTTCCCGTTCGTTTGATGGATGGGAATTGGGGAAAAACCGTTGATATTTCTGAAACGGGTTTATGTGTTGCTTGTGAACGGGATATAGGGAATGCCCAAATATTGGCGTTAGAAATAGAATTTCCTTTTTCTGGAGTGAGGTTAAGACTTTTTGGAAAGAGAGCATGGCAATCAATTGAGCAAACAAGCAGAGACCTTGTCGGGGTAAGATTTCTTAATTTAAAACCGGAAGACTTAAAAGTAATACGTGAAGAAATAAAAAGACAAGAATCTTTAAATAAAGATGTTGTTGGGCTTACAAACCAAATACGAGATTATTTGTTGAGATTGAAAGCAGAATGCGATCATTTTGATATTTTGCACAAGAATAAAGAAATAGTAGAGGAGTTTCTAGGAAAAAAGAAGTTGGAAGTTCGGGACGCTTTAACGGCGCATTTCAAAGCTATTTTCTTTTTCTTTAGTGCCTTTGGGCCAGAAGAATATGTTTTTCATCGTCGGTATTATCAAATGATGTTGGGGGGGCTTTTACTTGATATTGTTGAGGTAAATCGACATGGTAAACAAAAGCCAATGGGTTATGCGGGAGATTTTTTACTAATAAATTATTATTATGATTTTTTTGACAAATATCTTGGGGGCACCTCTTTTGAGCGTTTAATTAATCATTATTCATTGAATCTTTTTATTTCTTTATCTGTGGTGAGGCGCAAAGAATTCTTTAAGAAAAAGATTGCAGAGTTTGTGTCTAAGCGTAGTCATTGCAGTATTTTGAGTGTTGGTAGCGGGTCTGCTAGGGAGTTGATTGAATTGGTTCGAGATAAAGGAATAGTGGGGGCTTTAGATTTTGAATGTCTTGATTTTGAAAAAGAAGCAATCGCGCATGTGAAGGCAGAGTTAGAGGTAATTCCCAGAGATCGTAAGAAGGGACTTTCAATAACATATATAAATAAAAGCTTAATGGATGTTATTAAGGAAGGGTTTACACATACTCGGAAAAGGTATGATTTTGTTTATTCATCAGGACTTTTTGATTACTTGTCAGATCGCATAGCGAAGAGAATGTTGCATAATTTATATTCTCTAATCAAAGAAGGTGGCGAGTTGATCATAACAAACGCGAGCATTCAAAATACTTATGAAAGAATGTATTATGAAATGCTCGGGGAATGGGAGCTTATTTATCGAGATTCGAAAGATCTTTTAGATTGGGCATCTAGTATTGATAATGTTGGGGCAGCGGATATGGTGGATATTGGAGAAGAGAATGCATTTTTATTCTTGAGGATTAGGAAATGAATTGGTGGGCTGGCGGTAGCTTTGTAAATTTAATTACTAGTTTATTTCTTGGGGTGCTCGTTTTTGTCCAAAATCCTAGAAATAAAAAGAATTATACATTTGGTTTCTTTTGTTTAGTCACAGTGGTCTGGAGTTTTTCCTATGTAATATGGCAAATGGCAAAGGATTATGACACTGCATTATTTTGGTCAAGAGCATTAATGGTCGGAGGGATATTTGTTCCGATTTGTTATTTTCATCATGTGATATGTCTTGTTGAAAAGCAAAAAAAATTACGTTGGTTTATTATTAGCATCTATATTTTTGGATTTATTTCGCTTTTAGCAGATTTTACTTCATTTTTTGTATCGGGGGTTTCTTCTCGAGAACTTTTTTTGTATTGGCCTGATCCTGGAATATTATTTTATCCGTTTATTGTTATTTGGTTTCTTTTGTGTATCGGAGAAACTATATTTATTTTTTATCATTTTCGCCTTGCGAAGGGTGTTTTGGCCGCGCAACTTAAATATATTTTTATTGGTACAGCTATTGGGTGGGGAGGGGCGTTTACAAATTATCCTCTGTGGTTTGGCATTGCCATACCACCGGTTGGCAATATTTGCGTTTCGATTTATTTATTTATAGTAGCGTATGCCATTCTTAAATACCGATTAATGGATATTCGCCTGGTAATTTCTAGAGTCGCTATTTTTATATTTGTTTACACATTAGTTTTAGGCGTGCCAATTTGGCTAGGTTTTCAACTTTTAGGAGTTGGGCTTTGGTTGATGCCTGTTGGTTTTATGGGCCTGCTTGCAACGACAGGCCCTTTTATTTACCTTTATATTCAAAAAAGAGCTGAAGACCGGCTTTTAAAAGAACAGCGCGATTATCAGGAAACCCTGCGCAAGGCTTCGGCAGGCATGGGCAGGATCAGGGAGCTTGATAAGCTTCTGAAATTGATGGTGTTTATTCTCACGCGCTCCATTCGCATAGAGCAGGCGCTTGTTTATACCCTGGATGAGAAACAAAAAGCTTTTGTGTTAAGCGCGAGCCGCCGGAATCCTGAGGTGAAGGGCGCGATTATTCCTTCCATTCCTGCTGATTCATTGTTGGTGAAAAGGTTTAAGGAAGATGCGACATCCTTGAGCGGTGAAGAGGTTCATCAGCGCGCCCAGGATTCCCGGGATTTTTCTTTGCTGCAATTGGATAACCTTTTGTATCAGCTTCGTGCCAGCCTGGCCTTTCCGATTTTTATTCAAAATGAACTTTTTGCAATTATTGTGCTGGGCCGGAAAGATAAAAACCGCATGTATTCTGAAGACGATATCGCGGTATTTTCCATTCTTTCCAATCAGGCTGCGCTGGCCATTGAAAACGCAAAGTTTTATGAGGATATGAAGCTCACCCAGGCCCAGCTTTTGCAGGCCGAGAAAATGGCCACGATCGGCACCATGGCCGATGGGCTTTCGCATCAGATCAACAACCGTTTTCACGCCATGGGCTTTGTGGCAGGGGATGCGCGCGATACGATCAAGAAAGCCAAAGAAAAAGACCTTGCGCCTGACATGAAGGCGGTTTTTGAAGAGCTGGACGTGGCGTTTACCCGGGTTGAAGATAATGTCCACCAGGGCGGTGATATTGTTAAGGGGTTGTTGCGTTATACCCGCAAAGGCGAGGAGGGTTTTACTCCCGTGGGCTTGATAGAAGTGTTTAAGGCCGCGTATGAAATGGCGCAGTTTAAAATCCGTTCGTCTGACCTTGAGGTTGTTTATAACGTGCCGGAAAATCTTCCCAAGATTAAAGGCAATTTTACGCAGCTGCAGGAAGTGTTTTTTAATATGATTGATAACGGGTATGATGCCATGCGCCAGCGCCGGGATGAGTTAAAGGAAGACGGGTATCAGATGACGATCACGCTTTCGGCAAGCGCTTTACCTGACGGCATGATAGAAATTATTCTTTCGGATAACGGCATGGGCGTTAAGGAAGAAGACCGCGAAAAGCTGTTCACGCCATTTTTTACCACCAAGCTCTCCAACCGCCGCGGCACTGGCCTTGGGCTTTATGTCATAAAGAAGCTCATTGAAGATAACCATAACGGCATCTTAAACCTTTCTTCTGAATATAAAAAAGGCACGCGCTTTACCCTTCGCCTTCCGTCCATGTCGCAGCCGCTAACACCTGGTGTGGTCTAGGGGGCGATTGATGGCGATGGCGGTGTTGGGCAGATCCTGCAATGTATGGCCATATCAATCGTTCATTATTAGGGCGTTTCTATGAATTTTTATGAAATTAATTTTACGACTTCTTATGTATTTAATGCAGTACTCCTGATAGTACTCACCCTCTTTGTTTATTCGAGAAATCCTAAGAATTTAGTCAATAGATTGTTTGCTTTGTACTCTCTTTGCCTTGCAGGGTGGAGCTTTTGTTCTGTTTTTATGTTAATGTCTCACTCAGAGCAGACCGCCACATTTTGGGATAAGTTGTGCCTTACCGGAGTGGTGTTTATTCCGACCACCTTTTTTCATTTTGTTTGTGGCTTTCAAGGAAACGTCAATTCTTTCAGAAAGCTCATACGAGCTTCTTATATGGTTTCGATATTTTTTTTATTCGCTCTTTTGACGCCGTATTTCATTGTGGGCACCGCCCCTGTGTATCAGTTGAGATTCTTCTCTGTTCCGGGACCAGCTTACTACTTGTTTATATTGTTTTTTCTGTTTCTGTCCGGCTACTCATTGCTCCTTTTGTACCGCGGCGTGCGAGAAGGAAGGGGAAACCTTGAAAAACAGAAGAATTTATTGTTGTTTAGAGCAACGTTGTTAGGTTATATTGGTACATCTTTAAATTACAACTTGGTTTTTAGAATACCGCCCTATGAGCTTATTCCGTACGCAAATTATTTTTTAGGCATTTACGGCCTTATTATCGCCTACGCCATCGTCAAATACCGCCTCATGGACATCCGCCTTGCCGTGACCAAGGCAGGGTTATTTTTGGGCGTTTATGCGCTGACGCTTGGCGTGCCGTTTTATTTATTTGCCATAGGGCTTAAGTTTTATGCGCTTTTGATGGCCATTGCCTTGGCCTCGGTCGCCCCCGGGATTTATTCGCGGTTAAAAAAGCAGGCAGAGGATAAGTTGCTCGAGGAAGAAAAAGCCTATCAGCGCATTCTTCTCGAAACCGCGGAAACCTTTACCAGTCAAAAGACTGTGGATGAAATTTCAAAATCCATTATTGATTTGTTTTCAAAAGGCATTCCTGCGAAAAGTTCTGCGTTTTATCTTTTTGACGAAGAAAAATTTGTTTTAAAAAATTCTTCAGGCGATAGCGCGCGGTATACGGCTGTTATTCCGGCAGACAGCCCCATTGTGGCGCATCTTCAATGGACAGGGGCTGTGTTTGCGGATGAGCTGCGAGTTGTCAGTGCCCAGGTCAAAGAAGGCGTTGCCGCCTTCTTTAAGGAAAGCCCTGCGGTTGTGGCTGTGCCTTTTGTGCGTAACAGTCAGGTGCTGGGCCTGCTTTTTTTGGGTGAGCGGCTTAATAATGCGCTTTACTCCGAGCGCGACCTTGGCGTTTTTAAAGTCATTGCCGACCAGTCAGCTCTCGCCATTGAAAACGCGCTCTATGTCGAAGACCTTGAACGCACGCAGGAAAAGCTTGTGGAGTCTGAAAAAATGGCCACGATTGGGTTTTTGGTGGGCGGGCTCGCGCATCAGCTCAAGAACCGCCTGACGCCGCTTGTGTTTAACGCGGAATTCGCTTCCAGAAAAGTTCAAAAAAGCCGCGAAACACCCATGTCTCCTGCGGATTGCGATGAAACCCTGGGTTATCTTGAAAAAATCCAGGGCTCTGTCCAGGCCACCAAAGACGTGATTAACGGAATCCTCAACTACGCCTCAGACCGCGAAACCAAAAACGACATTTCTGTTAAAAAGCTCGTGGATGCCTCTATTGAGCTTATGGAATTTAAAATCGACCCGCCCGGCAGTGTGATTTTTGAGAACACGATTGACCCTCACCTTCCGCCGGTCAAGGGCAACTTTGCCCAGTTGCAGGAGGTGGTCTTTAATATCATTGATAATGCCTATCACTCCATGATGGAGAAGAAGGCCGGTTATGATGGGTTCGATAAATCGAACCCCTACGACGCGAGCACGTTTACCGTAGGGGCGCCATTCATGGCGCCCGGTGAGCGTACGCCTTACCAACCGCGCATTGTCTTTTCCGCAGTTCCCGAGGGCAACACCATTCGCCTCACTATTACCGACAATGGCCTCGGTGTCAAAGAGGAAGACATGCCCAGGCTTTTCACGCCGCTTTTTTCCACCAAAGCCAAAACCAAAAAAGGCCACGGCCTGGGGCTTTATGTGATGAAGCAGATCATTGAAAAAAACCATAAAGGCCGCGTCGAGTTCTCCTCCCGATACGGCCACGGCGTGACCGTGGAGATTTTTTTACTGACATAACGCATTTTTTATAAAAAAGCAGGGGCTGGCCTGGGGGGCTGTGATTTGATAAAAGTTGAAAAATGCGAGAAAATGTAAAAATCATTGCCCGGAAAGGGACATGAATTTATAATATTTAGGCTATAATGAAATGAAACACGAAGAATTCAATTAATGTTATGATACGCTGAAAAAGGGAGAGCGGTATGGATGAGAAATACCTGGTTTTGCTGGTCGATGACGAAGAGGCGATTTTAAGCACTTTGAGGCGCCTGTTTATGATTCTTGAGAATTGCGAGGTTTTGTCAACAACGAGCCCCAAGGAAGCGCTGGAGATTGTGTCTAAGCGGAAAGTTGACCTGATCATTTCCGACCACCGCATGCCTGAAATGTCAGGTGTCTTTCTGCTTAAGAAAATCAAGAGCGCAAGCCCTGAGACGCTCCGTATTTTGTTGAGCGGGTACTCTGATTTTAATGCCCTTGTTGACGCGATTAACGAGGGAGAGATTTACCGCTTTATCAGCAAGCCCTGGAATAACGATGCGTTCCTGAACACCATCCGTGTTGCTTTAAAGCAGCGCGATACCATGAAGCTGGTGAACAATCTTATCGGCAAAATGCAGCAGATGCCGATAGCCAAATCTTTTAAGGTTGAAACCTCGCCTGATTCCCGTAACGTCAGTATCAAGAGGGAGATGGACGAGGCTGTTGTATCGCATGAGGAGATAGCTGGGATTATCAATCAGATCCTCCAGAATATCGCGATTTTATCCAGGAGTGACGGGGTCGATGCCTTGTTGTGCGCCGGAGGCGTTATTGAAAAGAAAGAAGGGAAGACCCTGGTGACCTTTGACCTGTGTGAAGGCGCGGCCAAAATTATCATCGAGCTTCCTTTAGGTTTGAAATGATTGCGGATAAAACAGTTCTTTCGGTGAGCGGGCTTTGCAAGCAATACGGGGCAAAATCCGCGGTTGACAATGTTTCTTTTAAGGTCAAACCCAATGAAATTATTGGGCTTCTGGGGCCTAATGGCGCGGGAAAAACCACAACGATCAGCATGATTTTAGGCGTGCTTGAGCCCAGCGCCGGCACGATTGTTATTGAAGGCGTTGATCTCCGGGAAAAAAGGTCTCAGGCGCTTTTGAATACGAATTTCACGGCTGTTTATGCCCCCTTGCCGGGAAACCTCACAGTTTTGGAAAACCTGCATATTTTTGGCCTTCTTTACGGCGTGAACGATTTGCCGCAGCGCATCAAATCCCTGTTAAAGCAGTTTGACCTGGAGGCTTTTCAAAATACCAAATGCGGGGCCTTGTCTTCCGGCGAGCAGACGCGCGTGAGCCTGGCCAAGGCCATGCTCAACCGCCCGCACCTTTTGCTTTTAGACGAGCCTACAGCCTCTTTAGACCCGGCCACGGCCCGCGAAATCCGCGCCAAAATCCGCGCGTTTACTTCGGAAGGCACGGGCGGTGTCTTGTGGACGTCGCACAATATGCATGAGGTCGAGGATGTCTGCGACCGCGTGCTTTTTTTATCGCACGGTAAGATTTTGCTTGAGGGCAACCCCAAAACCCTTCCTTCGGAACACGGCAAAAAAAACCTGGAAGACCTTTTTGTGGCTGTGGCCCGCGAACCGTTAACGTTGCAGAATGGATGAGTTTTTAATGTCGTTCAAACGCATTGTAGCCATAGTGCTTCGCCAGTATTACCTGATGCGCGGAAGTCCGGCGAGGATCCTGCCGCTTTTTATCTGGGTGGGGATTGATATCGTGCTTTGGGGCTTCATGACAAGGTACATGAACACGTTTTCCTCGGCGGGCATGAATTTTGTTCCGGTCATCCTGGGCGCGGTGTTGCTGTGGGATTTCTGCATCCGCATCATGCAGGGCGTGACCATGGCGTTTTTTGAGGATGTCTGGTCGCGTAATTTCTTGAATATTTTTGCCACCCCGCTTTTGATTGCCGAGTATATTTCAGGCCTCGTGGTTTCCAGCGTCATGACAAGCTCGATCGGGATTGTGGTCATGCTGGTTTTGGCCATGGGCGTTTTTGGCCTGTCGTTTTTTATTTATGGCCTCATGGTGATACCGTTTTTCCTCATCCTTTTTTTGTTTGGCATTGCCTTGGGGATTTTGGGCTGCACCATTGTCCTTCGCCTGGGGCCGGCCGCGGAATGGTTTATCTGGCCGATCCCGGCCATGATTGCGCCGTTTGTCGGAGTGTTTTATCCGGTTTCAATTTTGCCGGCGTGGATGCGGATGATTTCTGCGCTTTTGCCGCCGTCATATGTATTTGAAGGGGTGCGCGCGATTGTGTCCGGCGGCGTGTTTTCCGGAACCTCGCTTGTGTTAGGCGCCGGGTTGTCGGTATTTTATGTTGTGTTGTCAGGGTATTTCTTTACGAAAACGTATCACCATGCCGTGCGCACAGGCTTGATTGCCCGTTACAGCGCGGAGAATTTGGGTTGAGGGCGTTTGTGAAAAAAGTCAGGCTTATTGTCACATCCAGTTTTGGCCTTGAAGCGGTTGTCAAGCGCGAGCTCGAAGATTTGGGATTTCACGAATTCAGCGGCGCTGACGGCAGGGTTGAGTTTGATGCCACAACTGATGATATTCCGAAGCTCAATCTCTGGCTGCGGTCTGCCGACCGTGTACTTATCAAAGTGGCGGAGTTCGGAGCCACGGATTTTGGCCAGTTGTTTGACCAGACCGCGGTTATTCCCTGGGAAGAGTGGCTCATTCCCGACGCCAAAATAACGGTTGTGGGCAAATGCGTCAAATCTCAGCTTGCCAGCGTTCGCTCCTGCCAGTCGATTGTCAAAAAAGCCATTATCAAACGTTTGCAGGAAAAATTTAACACTGAAACCCTTCCGGAAACAGGCCCGGAGTTCACAACCCAGGTGGCCATGCTTAAAGACACAGCCCTTCTGACCCTGGATACGTCTGGCTCAGGCCTTCATAAGCGGGGTTACCGCGGCGGTGTGGGCGAGGCCCCGATCCGGGAAAATCTGGCCGCGGCGCTGGTTCTTTTGAGCTTTTGGAACAAAGACAGGCTGCTTGTGGACCCTATGTGCGGGTCAGGCACGATTTTGATTGAGGCGGCCATGATTGCCCGCAACATGGCGCCGGGCCTTAAGCGCGAGTTTGCGGCTGAATATTGGCCTGTGATTGATAAAAAAGCCTGGGATGATGCCAGATCCGCGGCGCGCAAGGCCGTGATTTCCGAGGGAGCGCTTAAGATTTTTGGCTACGACATTGACCCCGAGCGCGTCAAAGACAGCCAGTTTAATGCCAGGCGCGCGGGTGTTGAGAAAGATATTGTTTTTGAAACCAAGGACATCAAGGATCTGTGGATTAACGACCAGTACGGGATCGTGATTTGTAACCCTCCTTACGGCATGAAGCTGGGCAGCCTTAAGGAATTAACCCCGATTTATGTTTCGATTCATAACATGTTTAAGAAAAAAACCGGCTGGTCGCTTTTTATCCTGACCGCTGATAAAAGATTTCCTGACTTTTTCAAACGGGCAAAACCCGACAAGATGCGCAAGCTTTTTAACGGCATGATTGAAGTGAATTATTATCAATATTATGGAGAACGGCCTCCTAAAATGGAACTTTCTTGAGATTATGGGTGTCTAAAGAATAAAGAGCCTGTTATTTATTTTTTGGTATAATAAATATCGAATGAGGAGGATGTATGGTTAGGAAAATGCTGGTTTTTGTCGCAGGTTTGGGAATGGTTGTTGCGTTTGCTTTCGGAGCACAGGCCCAGCAGGGTGCGCCAGGTGGCAAGGGTCAGGGAAACCCTGAAATTGCGCGGTTACGTCAGGAAATGCAGGCGTTGCATCAGCAGGCGGAACAGCTGCGCCCTCAGATGGAACAGCTTGGCCAGCAGATGAAGGTCTTAGGGGGAAAAATGGAAGAAATTCACGAAAAAATGAGGATTGATCGTGAAAAGTTGGAGCATTTACGGGGTGAGAGGCGCGAGCATCGCCAGGAAATGAGGCAGGAACATCGCGGCCAGAACCACCCGTCGCAGGCTCCTGCTCAAGGTCAGGCTCCGGCTCAAGAACAGGCTCCTGCTCAGGCCCAGATTCACGTTGTGCCGAAATAATGAAACGTGTTTGACAGGGAATGATAAGCCCTGGCCGGCACGTCCGGCCAGGGCTTTTTTTTAGGAACTTTTTACAGGTTCCATTGTCTAATGAATGAAGCGGTTCATTGACATGGACATCAAAGGCGCAGATGAACGATATCTCTGATGACACACTCATTGCCGCCTCCCAGGGCAACGCGGAGGCTTTTGAGGCGGTTTATAAAGCGGCATCAGGCCTGGTTTATAACGTTGCTTTGCGGATTGTGAATAACCGTGAAGATGCCCAGGAGGTTACGCAGGAAGTTTTCCTGATCGTTTACGATAAATTGAAGACGTTTCGTTTCGAGTCTTCATTTAAGACATGGGTTTACAGAATTACCGCCAATTATGCGATCAATTGGGCGAAAAAAGAGTCCAGGATCAGGCGTAAGACGGTGGAATATGATGATACGCAAATGTCTGGGGCGCCCCAGGAGGAACCGGAGGATGAGGAGAGCAAGGTGCAGAATGTTCAGGCCGCTCAAAAACTTTTAGACGCCCTTCCTCCTGACCAGCGCGCCTGTGTGGTATTAAGAAACCTTGAGGGCTTAAGTTACCAGGAGATTGCGGATACGCTGAAAATTAACATTAATACGGTTCGTTCAAGGCTTAACAGGGCCAGGGAAAAATTGCTGACGCTTCAAAAAAAGGTTGTTGTATGAATAATTGTGAAAATTTAAGAGAGTTGATCCTGACAGACTATCTCGATGGCGAGGCTGATGACAAGGCCAGGGCCGCTGTTGATGCCCATTTGTTACAGTGCGCGGATTGCCGCAGCCTTTTAAAAGAAGCGCAGGAAGGCTTTGTGATGCCGTTGGAGACTGTGGCCCGGGAGGCTGTGCCCGCCGAGATTTGGATTTCGCTTCAGGACAGGATTAGCGCCAGAACCTCATGGGCGGAGAGACTGAGGGAATTTTTTGGCCATATGGCCGGAGAATTTTCGTATGTGAAGCTTGTCCCGGTTTTGGGGATGGCGGCGGTCATGCTTTTGACCGGGCCGGTGATCCTTCAAAACTCCCGGACGATTCAAGCTAAGGAAAAAGCCCAGCAAGAGTACTTGGTCGGCCTTTTGGCATCATCCGGCAACAGTTCAGAAGCGGCGAGTGACGCCGCCGCCAATCCGATAGAGGAATATTTCTTATGAAGGGAAAAGTTATGAAAAAAGTTTTCGTGTGGATGCTGCTCATGGTTTTTACAGCCGGGCCCATGGCTTATGCTGTAGGGCCGTACCTGTTGGACGATAATGCCGTAAAAACAAAAGGCCATGAGACCCAGGGACAGGTTCGGGATGACCGCAGGGACGAACGGTTTAATAAACAAATTCAGGATATCTATAACCAGCTGGCCTTGAGCGACGAGCAAAAAACGAAACTCGAAGAGAATAAAAAGAATAAGCAACTTCAGCGCAAGGCCTCGTTTGAAAAAATGCATGCTTCCATGGAGGCGCTCAATCAGGAACTCATGAAGCCTGATTTTGATATGAATAAAATCAATGCCATCCAGGCTCAAATCAAGGCTGTCCAGGCGCAAATGTCTGACGAGAGGCTGAATTCCATCCTTGAGGTCCGCCGTATTTTAACCGTGGAACAATTTTCCAAGTTTGTGTCTCTTTTGGAGAAACACAAATCCGGCCCTCCTTCCGAAGAAAGAAAATAAGCAGGAATTTTTATGACGCGGACATTAACTCCTTTTGAATGGGCGGTGCTCAAAGCAACGCTTGATATCCCGTTTGGCGAAACCCGCACGTATGCCTGGGTGGCCAAAAGAATCGGCAAGCCCCGGGCTGTGCGCGCAGTGGGCTCTGCTCTTCGTAAAAATCCCTATCCTCTCATCATTCCCTGCCACAGGGTCATTAAGTCTGACGGGTCTTTGGGCCGGTATGCCGGCAAAGATACCGGCCGTAAAAAAGAACTCATCGAACTTGAAAAATCCCTCAAAGCCCGCTTAGAAAGCGTTTCCCGCTAGTCTTCCACTTTGCATGTTTTTTAATATTTCATAGTCTATACTTTCACCTAGGCTAGAAACACAAGGTGGAGTATTACAGGTGGTCATGCCCAAAAAATGGGTTTGGCAGAAGTGTAAAAATTAAAGGGGAGGGTATGTGTAAGGAATGGCTTACAAAAGCCATGGCTTGGGCACTCGTTGTTTCTTTTTCTTTAACGGGTGTAGTCCCGGCGGGCTGGGCGCAGAGCGTGTCTCTGCCTCCGGCAGGCGAGATGGTGGAACTCTCACCGCAGTTCTCGCCGTGTGTCATGAAAGGCATCAGGTATTATCCAAAGGAGCCGTTCCGTTATGATTTTATTGTAGATCCAGGAGATATGGGGTTGTCAGGGCCCTCCCTAAAAGACGAATCCACCAAGCTGATCAAATACTTCCTAGCCTCCCTGACAACCCCTTCTAAAGACCTCTGGGTCAACCTTTCGCCCTATGAAGGGAACCGCATCATCCCGGAAGCTTTTGGACAAACCGAAATGGGCCGCGACCTTCTGGGCCAGGATTACCTCTTAAAACAAATCAGTTCTTCTCTTATCCATCCCGATACCGCCCTGGGCAAGAAATTCTGGGACGCAGTTTACGCCAAGGCGTATGAGCGTTTTGGAAAAACAGATATTCCTTTAGAAACTTTTCACAAAGTCTGGATTGTGCCTGACAAGGCTGATATTTATATCAAAGGCTCGACGGCGTATGTCGTCAACGCCCATCTTAAGCTGATGATGGAAAATGATTACCTGGCAGAGGGCAAAAATGACGCTCCGACAGAAGATTTAAGCAATCAGGTTATGCGGGAGGTTATCCTTCCCGAACTTGAAAAAGAGGTCAATCAGGGAAAAAATTTCGCGCGGGTGCGCCAGGTTTACTATTCTCTGGTGTTGGCGGTGTGGCTTAAAGGCAAGGTTTTAAGAAATACAGGCAGGCTCGCCGATATTTATATCGACAAGAATAAAACGCTTGGCGTTCAGCATGGCGAGACAGGCATGGCCGCCCGCATCTGGCAGCAGTATGTGGAATCCTTTAAAAAGGGCGTATTTAATTTTATCAAGGAAGAAGAGTCTTCCTATGATAATGAAATTTTGCCGCGCAAGTATTTTTCCGGCGGGGCTGATTATTCACAACTGGCGTCTAGCATTCGGGAGGTGAGCGCGTCTGAAGCAGAAGGAAAGGTCGCTTCAGCCCGGGTTGAGGTTGTGCAGGCCAGATTTTCTCCCCTTCAGGCAGGTTTAGAATCTAAAGATGCGGCCATGGCTGCGCTTAAGCCTGACAAGGACGTGGTTTTTACCATGCGTCCCAGGCAGGACCCCAAATTGACCATGAACGGACAGGAGCTTCCTTTTTCAAGCGCAGAAAATCATTTAAGGTATCGGGCCTACCAATATAAGAGTGAACAGGGCGAAGACCTTGTTGTCCGCGTTTATCATTCGCAGGATAAAAAGACTTTGCGGCCCGCGGAAAGGGCGTTCAAGGCCCTTCAAAACGACTGGCGCGGCCCGGATTTTATCCGGGAGGGATTGACGTCTGACGGAGAGCATCATTATGTGATTGTCAGGCCACAGAAAGGTCCGAAGTTTTCAGATATCCTCAAGAAATGGCCTGATTTGTCGCTGACAAAGCAGGCGTGGTTCATTAATGAATTAAAAGATTTTTACAGATATCTGATTGAGAAAGAAATCTATTCTTCAACCGCATTTGACGGTGGCATCAAGCTGGTGGATGAGCATTTTGAGCTGATTGATCCTTTGGGATTGGAGGAAGACGTTTATTCTCCCAAAGAACTGGCGTCAAAGTATCAACTCCCAATCGCCAGCCTTCCGATGATGTCGAATGTCAGGACAGTGCTTCAGGATATGCTCAGGCTTTTTTTAATCACTGGCCGGTTTGGGGATGGCTATGCGGATTCCTCAGTGACGTTAAACCTTTGGAAGGCCAAGCAGTATGTCCGCCGGATTTTTGAGGCCAAGGAAAGCCTTAAAAGCACAGGGTTAACAGGGTTTCAACAAGCAACAGGGATTCGCCTGGGCAGGGAGAGCGGCTATTATCAGAGGGCTTCCAATCCTTTGGTTATTTATGAACACCCTAACGGCTTAAAGTTTATCCAGAGGGATATCCGCCCGCAGGTCTGGGATACGCTCGCGGGATTGGCAGGGGAAAAGCGGCCGGGGGTTGTGCCGTTTATCCTCAATGAAAACGACAAGACGCATTATTACGAATTGTATCTCGACGGGTATGATTCCATCGGCGGGCCGCAGGTTAACCAGAAGTTTATTCTCTCAGCGCTTGTGTCCCTTTGGGAATTTACCAAAAGTTTTGTGGGGCTCAAGTTTTCCGGAACTTCCTTTGATGTGATGCGCAATGCCGCGACCGGAGATATCCAGAGGGTTAATTTCACAAGGGAAGACAGCGAGTTTTTGCCCATCACCCGGGACAAGGAACAGCGTAAAGGCATATTTTCGCTGCTTTTTTCCGAGGGCATGCTTTTTCAGCTCATGGAGCAGCACCCCGAACTTTTTAACGCGGACAGAGCCATGGCCGGTTTTACCGTAGACAAGGATGTGGCGCTCAAGTTTGCTTCCGAGGAAGACAAAGAGCCGGTCTTAATGGTTGCCGGGAAAGCCGCAGAGCGGATCGGCAAGGGTATGGGCTTTAACAACTGGATTTACAGGTATGAGACGCCTGAAGGGAAAAATGTTGTTTACCGTGTTTTAAGGGAGCCAGACAGCCCTCCGCCTGATAATTCCAGGAACGCCTTTGAGCTTGGCGCAACGTATAAAATAACCCCGGCATTTATCAAAGAGGGTTTAACTTCCGACGGAAAGCATTACTTTATGGTTGCCGAATTTATTGGCGGAGAAAATGTGCTTGATATCTTAAACCAGTGGGATGAATTGTCCGCCCAAAAGCGCGAAGAGGTTCTGGAGAAGGTTAAGGCGTTTTATAAATATCTTATTGAAAATCAGATTTACTCCGCTGACCTTTGGCCTCCGAACCTGCACATTGTTGACGGAAAAGTCATTTTGGTAGACGCGGAAAAGCTCTTGGGCCCGGGGAGCCATGATTTTTCGAAAGAAGGCATTGCAGACGTGTATAAAACGCTTCTGGAGACTGTGATTGTGGATGGGTTTAAGGTTCCTCTCGAGGAAATGCTTGATTATTTTATCCAGACCGGACATTTTCCCAGCAATGATGCCATGACCAATCCTTTGGTTTCCCAAAACCTTTGGCAGGAGCTGGGGGATGAAAAATTGTCTGCGCTTAAGCGCGAGTTTGCCACTAACGGCACAAGGAATTTGAAGATGCCTGAAGAGGGGCCGCAGTTGCTTTTAAGCAATGACGCGGTGCCTCAAGTCATGCCTGTTTGGGTTGACCCGATTGCCGGAAAACGCTGGGTCGAGAAAAAAGTCCGTTGGGCATTTGGAAATCGTGCGCGGCATCAAGACGCCATCCAGTCGTTATCTGAAGTTAAATTGCCGGGAGTTGTGCCTGCCTTTGCGGGTAATGAAGAAGGGGTTTATTTCGAGGAATTGCTGGAGGGGTATCAGCTTTTGTCGAGTGTTGAGGGATTGGTTAACGCCCAGAATATGCCGTTTATACGCCGATTTATTCGCGAAACCTTACGCGGCAGCCCTGGGCATTTTTATCTTCACAACCATCTTCATGCCAAAAATATTATGGTGAAGGTGGAAGGGGAGAAAATTGTGGATTTGAAAATTATCGACTTTAAATTTCTTTATCAAGTGCCGCTGAGTTCTGAAGAAAGCCGCAAGGCCCTCGAAGGTATTATGGCCGAAGATTTAAAAGAGGAACAAGGGCTTAATGAGCGGCAGTATGTTCCGCCGATCAATGATGAAAAAGATTTGGAAATCGCGCCGCCGGTTTTGTCTGCGCTTCAAAGGAATAAATTTGCCGTTACTTCCTCAGGTGATTTTTTTGACCCTGCGCAAGCGGCTTCTGATGCCGGAGGCACGGGTTACAAGGCGGAGCCTAATAATACCAGGTACCGCGAAATAGTCGAGAAGCTCGAGGCCATACTTCGTCCGGCGTATGATCCCATCAAGGCCTTTGCCGGGATGACGGATGAAGAAATCCTCCATTTATCGGCAGAGGGCAGGGAAAAAGCCTTGCGCGGTAGTGTTGATTTGCTTTTTCCGCGTGAGGATAAGTCAGACATGCCCACGCAATTAAGGAACCTGGCCAGTTTGGCAGGGCCGGAAGAACAATTTTTTACCCAGGCGTTAGATAAAACTTTTACAGAAGGGTTTTTGGCTGTTCAAAACGGAGAAGAAATTGGCTCCAGCCGCTGGGATCCTGTAAATACTGTCAGCGCCTTTGCATCCATGGCTCAGATGGTTTTGGGTTCAGATGATGGCTATTGGCAAAAGCGGGCCTTGTTTTTAAAAAGTTTGGCCATAGAGTCGGTGGCGAATTTTGAAAATGATATTTTTCCTCTTTTAAGAGGACTCAAAGTCGCTGACAACATCGAATACTATCTTTTGGCAGGAGGGCCGCTTGGCACAGGATATTTTGTGTATCCTGTTCTCTTAACCGAACAAGGCCGCAAATCAGGGCAAGATTCTTCGCAAAAAGAGCTTACGCCTGGCGGTATTGATTTGAACACTGACCGTATGAAACTGGATGTGTCAGGTGATACTCAGAAAACAGCCTCTTTTGCGGGAAGCTCTTTGGATAATCTCAGCCCTGAAAGCATTCAGGGCTTTTCACCGGTTATTATAGGAATGGAACCTGTTGGCAATGTTAGGGATCTGTTAGGTATGGGCCATTAAAAAGCAGGGGGATTGCTATAAATAGCATTATTTAATGGTAATAAATGTTCGTTATTTGTCATTTATGTGAACGGATGTTATACTTTATTGTCCGATTCGTAAGAATCTGGAAAGTTCGTCTTTTATAAAAAAAATAGATAAATGACCAAAAATATGAGAAAAATTTTATCTCTATTAATAGTATTTAGTCTTATCTTTGTACAAATACCTCTGGCTTACCCTCAGGATTTGTCATGGCTTCCTTTGCCTGGCACCATGGTAAGCCCTGGTGAGGCTTTTCGTCCGTCTCTTTTCCGCGGCATTAAAATTGATAATCAGGACCCGCTGCATTTCCAGTTTTTGATGGAAGCAGGGCAATCAGCCCTTCGAAAAGAAGAATCCAGCCGCAGTTTGAGGTATTTTTTGACAGCGCTCACAGTGCCTGGAAAAGATATTTGGGTCAACTTGTCTCCTGTGGAAAGCTCCCGCATTTCAGCCGATGTCCTTGCGGATACGGAAATGGGCCGCGACCTTCTGGGCCAGGATTATGTCCTCAAGCAGCTGGCC
>JADFYI010000020.1:0-4062 GCA_015233145.1 Candidatus Omnitrophota bacterium | reverse complement strand
TTTATCCTGACAGCGAGCAAGGCCGCAAGTTTTGGAACAGGGTGTATGCCCTCGCAGAAAAGAAATTCGGCACAACAGATATTCCGCTCGATGTGATGAACAAAGTCTGGATCACGCCTGGCGAGATTGTGGTTCAGGAGCGCGGTAATGTGGCATTGATTGCCAAAGCCACGCTCAAGGTCATGATTGAAGATGATTACCTGGCGTTAAAGGCTTCCCAACAATCCGTGCCTGCGGATGAGGGCAAGCGCGCGCTCATGAAAGACGTTTTTCGCGAAGTTGTCATTCCTGAACTGGAAAAGGAAGTGAACAGCGGCGCGGATTTTAGCCGCGTGCGCCAGATTTACCATTCTATTATTCTGGCCAACTGGTACAAGCGCCGTGTCCATGACGGCACGCTGTCCCGTTCTTATGTGGACCAGAAGAAAACCTCCGGGGTGGCTGTAGAGGACGCGTCTATTCGTGAGGCTGTTTACAGCCGTTATCTGGAAGCGTATCAAAAAGGCGTTTTTAATTATATTCGTGAAGAAGAAGACGCCTCGGGCGCCGTAGTTCCCAAAAAATATTTTTCAGGCGGCATCAGCTTTCCCATGGACCAGGCCCAGGTTGTTCCTTTGGCCGCTGACCAGCTTTCTGTTGAGGGCGATTTGGTTACGCTCGACGTCAAGGGCGACCCTGCCCAGAAGCCTGAAGACTATATTGTGGCCAACGATATCGGGCAAATCGGCAATAAAGGCCGCAAGCTTGAGGAAATGGCAGGTATTTTAGGAGACCATATTCCTCCGTTTTTAAAAATTTCCTCGAATCTTTATTACGATTATCGAACAGGAAAGGCCAGCCTGGAAGACGTCGTGGCCGCTGTTTTAAGACAGGCAGCGCCGTTGGTTGAAAACGGGGGAACTTTGGCGATCCGTCCTGCGAGCGCCATCAACATGCCTGGAATTTTGCCCACCAAAAAAGATGTCCGGACATTTGAGGGTGTTGTTCAGGCGATCAAGGCTATTTATGAGACCTGGGAAACGCCGGAGGCTCAGGATTATTTGAAGACCGATACTGCCCGGGCGGCCATGGCTGAACTCGAAGCCAAAGGGCTTCCTTCGCGTGTCGGGCCTGCCATTATTGTGCAAAAGGAAGTATTTGGAAACAAGGGGCCTGAAAGTGCAAGCGGAGTTTTTGTTTCCCGTAATCCGTATAAAGGCGATTTTCTTTTGTCAGGGACGCTAGGCCTTCAGACAGCCCCGGAAGATATCCGCAACGGCGACCGCAAGGCCCTTCAGGCCATTTCTCCGGATATGGACAGCGAGTTTCCCTCCTTGCTTCCGCAGGGCGGAGCCTATGCGGTTTTAGAAAAGATTGCAGACATGCTTGAGCGCCACGACCGCCAGCCTGTGGAAGTGGAGTTTATCATTGAGCAGGGAAGGTTGTACATTGTTCAGGATAATAAACAGGATCTTCCCGAGGTTCTGGATGCGATTGTCAATACCAAGATGGCTGATGAAGGCAGGATTCCCAGGACATCCTTTGTTGTCCCGAAAACAGCCATGGTGCATAGCGTTGGCCGTCTTAAGCAGGGTGCGGCAACAAAAGTAGTTATTGAAAATGCGTTAGGCCTTTCGCCCGGCGCGGTGGATGGTGTTTTAGCGTTTAGTATTGAGAAGGCCAAAGAGTTCCATAGCCAGGGGCGCACGGTTATTCTTGTTTCAGACCAGTTCAACCAGCCGGGATTGCTTCAGGCCCTTGTAGGATACAGAGTGGCGCAAGGCATTGAACATTCGGTTGACGGGCTTTTAACGTTGTACGGAGATTATCATATGCACAATGCCCGCATCGCGCGTGAAGGGCTTGTGCCTGGCGTTTCGTTAAAGGACGCGGATGCGAATTTTGTTGAGCAGGGCGGAGAGCGCGTATTAAAGCTGGGCAGAAGGATTTTTAGAGAAGGCGACCGCCTGGCCCTGGTTGCGGAAATCAAAAGCAGCGGCGATGGGAGGCTTGTCCATCAGGGTGCGGTGATCGTGCCGGCCCAAGAGGAGTCTGTTGTCGAGACAAAAATTGTTCCGGTCGAAGACCTTTATTTTGATGTCGCGAAATTGCAGGAAGAAACCAAAAGCAATTATGGCAGTAAAGATTATGTGGTTTTGACAGCAGTGCATGCGTATCTTAAGGCCCTTCTGGACCGTAATGTTATCCGGGGTTTTGAGGCCAACAAACTGGAAGTGGCCACCAATGCCATCCACCAGATCTGCGATAAAACTTTTCTTCAGACAGCCTCTTCCGGAGATAATCGCGGAACGATTTTTACGCCGATTGCCGATGGCTTTGAAAAGATTCTTTTAAATGGCTCGATGGTTTCTCCCGTGGATGTCAGGAGTGTCGAAGACATCCCCAAGCTTGTCCGCCGCATGGAAGCCATGGTGGCCCGTTATAAGGGCATGACCCCATTGGTCATTGATTATTTGACAGCAAACGGGTCAGACCAGCCCAACGTTGCAATCCCTGTTGGCCAGTCACTGGGCCTGGGATTTTCCATAAAATTTTCCCAGCCTGTGAATTGGAATTACGAGAATCCCGCGTTATGGGCCTTTGTCCGTCAGGCGTCAGCCCGGGTTTTTTATCCTGGCGAAGCAAAAAACGAGCCTGGCCCGGCGCTGGAAAAGGTCACATTTGAGCCTGACCCGTTTAACGCAAGCCAGATCAGGGTCAATGGCAGTGCCGAGGTGTTTGGCAGGGGTTCCAAAGCCGAGCTGACCGTCAAATTGGAAGAGCCGATTGAGGGGCCTGGCGGGTATATTTCCCGCCTTTCCATAGAGAACAGGGAATGGGTGACCGTGGGGGTTGAAAATTTTGATGATTATATCCGGCATAAAGCGGAAGAAGTCCGCAGCTTTTTCCCGCTGGCTTCCGGGGCTTCAGCGGCTCTTTCTGCCGATGCGTTAAAAACACAGCTTGTAACATATTTCGGGATGCCTCAATACCGGGAAACGCTTGTGGAACTGGAAAAGCCTGTTTACAACGGCTTTGCCCCTGAGCAGGAACCCCGGGATTTGGCGCCCCAGCCCGGGCGCGCATTTATTGACGGGCAGATTGTCTGGCGTTTTTTAAAACAGCAATTAGGGTCTTATGAATCAGGCAACGAACACTCTCTGGCCGCGTCCAATTTAAACTGGGGGCGGGAGTCCAGGCTTTTTGCAAGAATGATCAAGGCCGCGGTGCCCAATGCCAATATTATCCACAGGGCCGGGCGATATGCCGCAGACCATTATGATATGCATAATGCGCGCACATTTTGGAATGCCAAATACTTTTCCTGGCTGACGCTCGATGAAGCGACAACAGCGGCTTTAAGCGCGGCCATTGCGCGCTTGTCCGGCAAATATGATTTAAGCCCTGCATTCCGGAAATCCTCCCAGGGTGAAGATACTTTGGATCTGGAGAGCATTTTGTTTTTAATGTTTCTGGATAACGGTGGGACAGCAGAGGATTTGTTGCGGATGTCTGTTACGGACAAGGCCCAGAACGTGGGTGGTATTGACCTGGATATTTCCGCTCAGTCCTTTGGCACGGAAGGCGTTAATGAGAGCTTCCTTAAGGGGGCTTTCGCGGCCGAAGAAATCAAAGGCCTTGTGCCTGTGATTATGGGGCAGACAAGTATTAAAACTTTTGCAGATTTTATTGGGCATTGACGTTATTTTTTATTAAAAATAAGAGTATGGTTTAAAAGTATTAATCAAAGAAAGCGTGGTTTATGTTACAAAAAAGTTATGGCGAGAAGAAAAATTCTTTCCGCAAAATAGTGTCTTCATTGCTGCTTGTGTGTTTTATGTTGTCGAGCGTTATCCCGCCGGGAAAAGTGTTTGCCCAGGGCCTGACAGCGCTGCCGGCGCCGGGCCTTGAGGTCAAGGCAAGCGATGTTTTTCAGCCCGCCTCCCTCAAAGGGGTCAAGGTTAACATTGATAATCCTTTCATGTTTGATTTTATTGTGGATAAAGGGGATTCCGGCCTTGCCCAGGCCGAGTTTGAGGCTGAAGGCAAAAAACTGATCAAGTATTTTTTAACCGCGCTCAC
>JADFYI010000006.1 GCA_015233145.1 Candidatus Omnitrophota bacterium | reverse complement strand
AAGGCCCGCCGCTGGGAAAGGCTTTGGCGCTTCTTATTGCCAAGTCCAACAAGGCGCGCGACGTGTCAGGCAAAACAACAGGCCGTTTTGGTATTGGCAAGTTTACCATTTACGCTGGCACCGATGACGTGGAGATTATAGCCAATAACGGCAGGGAAGCCTATTATTTTGAAGTGAGCGTGGAACAAAAAACAGGGTATCTTAAGGTTCGTAAAGTGATCCGGCTGAACCCTCAAGCGCAGCCGCTGGGTGTGACCATCCGGCGCATGAACCGTCTGGATGAGACCATCCCTGAGATTGAAAAGTCTTTGCGTGAGCGCATGGCCAAGGTCATGGTTGGGCTGGCGCAGAATGATCATTTTAAAATTCAAGTGATGAATGCCAAGGGTGAATATAAGGCTATTGAGGTCAGGAAAAACAAGGTTGTGGCTGAAGCTGATGTAGAGCTCGGCGGGGTTAAACAAACCGCGCGGCTTTTAAGTGTCATGGACTCTGACATTCCCTCCCAGGTCGTGGATGGCAAGGGCCTCAGGGTTGCGGATATTTCCGTTAAAGAAGAGTTTTTGAAACTTATCCCCACGAACTTGCGGCATCACTGGAAGTCTTTGGGGCTTGTGATTCAGCTCCCGCTTCCTCCCACACAGAACCGGGACAGCTTTGAGTATGAGAATGAAAACATGGACTCTATCCGGATGGTGGTGGCGGTTCTTTTTTATCGGGCGCTGGTGTTTAAAACGCTTTTTGACAAGTCGTTTGTGCTGGGGCTTGGGTTTCCGCAGGACTGGGAAACAAGCGCAGACAAAAATTACTGGGAAAGCGTGATGCAGAGCCATGACCCGTGGAATGTCGATCTGACAGAGGATATTAATAACAATAGATTAACAGCATCCACAGGGGAAAGCTTGGCAGTATTGCGAGATGAGATCGACGGCCGTTCCGGCGGAGTTAAAGGGGACGTGGAAAAAAAGAATTTTACAAAGTTTATTGTGCGGCTGAAGGTTTTTCCCGAATGGGATCGGGCCAAATCAGCATTATCCATCCTTGACCGCCGCGCCGCGGCCTGGGCGCCTTTTTTAAGTGAGAGGGTCCGTACATCTTTAGGGAAAAGTTTAGGGATTTCCTTTAACGACGCTGTGAAGGGTTTTAATGTCTTGGGTGTCGCGCTTCCTGTGGTGGACTCAAGAAAGAAAAAAGGGCCGAAAGTCATTTTTCCGGAGAATTGGACTGCGGATGAGCGCAAGTTTATGACTATTGTTCAGGGATTGGCACGCGCGGTCGGACAAAAAAAGGTATATCTGGCAGAAGTTGATGCGCGGGGATTGTATCAACGGGAAGTCATTTTCTGGGGAAAGGACGGCACGATTTATGTGAACCGTTTACTGGCACAAGAGTTAAGAAATTTGTTTTTAGAGCCTGGGATTATTCACGGGGCCACGAATACTGTTTTGCATGAATTGGGGCATGCGGGCGAAAATGTCTTTAATGGTATAGCCGTTGATCAGTATGGGGCCGCTGAAGTCACTCTTTCTTATACGCACGATGCTGAAGGCGGGCAATTTTCCCGTTCCATGGGGCTGGCCGCAGCCGCAGGGTTGGGGGCTCTGGCCTTGCGCGACAAGCCTTTATCCGATGCCTTATCCGGGGAAGATAAAGCCATGTCCTTTGAGCCCGAGGAGGCCACCGCTCCCGGTGGTATTGACCTTTCCGCAGACAAAATCCATTTGGAAACACGGGGAGAAAACGGGCAGGAGATCAAGTTTGATATCGACCCGGTTTTAATGGAAAGACTGAAAAACGCTCCAGGCCTGGTGCCTGTGATTATCAATCTTGAACCTGCCAACAATCTCCCGGAATTCTTCGGCATAGCCAGTAGTCAATAAAATTGAAAAATCATCAACAAAACCCACTCGACCGCGCAGGTCGGACCTGCGCGGTCACGCGAAGCGGCTTTTAAAACAAGGAAAAGTCTTTTGCTTGGCTGACTTCTGTGTAGAATACGGATATGTCTTTTGACCATATTGAAAAAACTCCAGAATTCCTCCGTGCTTTTGACCTTTTTGAAAACTCTTCAAGGCATATTTTCTTGACCGGCCGCGCCGGTACGGGAAAATCAACGCTCCTTCAGTATTTTCGTTCTTCCACCCAGAAAAATGTGGCGGTCCTGGCGCCTACGGGCGTGGCCGCAGTCAACGTCAAGGGCCAGACTATCCATTCGTTTTTCCGTTTTCGCCCTGATATTACGCCGGCAACTGTGGCAGAGATCCGTTTAAGGCGCGCCCAGCGTGAAATTTACAGAAATATCGATGCCATTATCATTGACGAAGTTTCCATGGTGCGGGCCGACATCCTGGACTGCATGGATGCTTTTTTAAGGCTGCACGCCAAAAAACACGACGAGCCTTTTGGCGGCGTCCAGCTAATCATGATCGGCGACTTGTTTCAGCTTCCGCCGGTTGTTACCAATAGCGAGCAGGATGTTTTTTCAGGGATGTATCCAAGCCCGTATTTTTTTGATGCCAGGGCATTTAAAGACCTGGACATGGAATTCCTGGAGCTTGAAACCATCTGGCGGCAAAAAGAAGACCGGTTTATCTCCCTTCTCAATGCTGTGCGGGAAAATAATTTTTCTGAGAATGAACTGAAAACACTCAATGCCCGGGTTCAGCCGGATTTTGAGCCGTCGGCCCAAGATTTCTTTGTGTACCTGACAACAACCAATGATTTGGCTGACACTATCAATCATTCACGGCTTTCTGCGCTCAAGGGTAAGGTTTATGAATATGAAGGAACCTTAAACGGTAAATTTGAAGAGCGCAATTTGCCGACCCAGGAAAAGCTCAAATTGAAAATGGACGCCCAGGTCATGCTTTTGAACAATGATTCCCTGGGCCGCTGGGTCAACGGCTCCATAGGCCAGGTGACAGATATTATTCACAATGACGGGGAAGATGCCGTCCGTGTCCGTTTATCCGAGGGGCAGATCGTTGACGTTGTGCCTTTTACCTGGGAAGTTTACCGCTTTGTTTATGATAAAGAGTCAGACACGCTTCAGTCTGAAATGACCGGTGCTTTTACCCAGTATCCCTTGCGCCTGGCCTGGGCCGTGACCATCCATAAGGCCCAGGGCAAGACTTTTTCAAAAGTGATTATTGATGTCGGCCGCGGGGCGTTTTCGCCGGGGCAGGTGTATGTGGCCCTGTCGCGCTGCACAACGCTTGACGGAATCATTCTTAAAAAGCCCATTCTTCGGCGCCACATCATGATGGATGAAAGGGTCGGGCTCTTCCTTCAAAATTTTAAAAAAAAGATGCGTAAAACGCATCTTGTTCTAGAATAAAGATAGATTTTTGAAATTTCTTATTAAAGGAAGGGACGGGTATGCCTAAAAGGATATTGATAGCCGACGATGAGCCAACAGTGGTGGCTTTGGCCAAGGGCCGGCTGGAGGAACAGGGTTATACTGTTGAAACCGCGCGTAACGGCAAAGAGGCCTGGGATATTATAAAGACGCGCCCCATTGATCTTATTGTGACCGACGTCATTATGCCGGTTATGGACGGTGTTGACCTTTACAAAGAGATTAAGAAAAATCCCCAGCTTGCCAAAATTCCGATTGTCATTATTACGGACAGCAAGATTTTCAGGGATTCTTTCCAGACTCTGGGAGTTGAACATTTTCTCCCCAAGCCCCTTGACGGAGAAAAACTTTTGCACAAGGTGGATTACGTCTTTACCTGCGCCGAGCTTCAGACGAAAAATAAACAGGTTTTGATTTTGGGCGCGAATTCTGATGCCAATCACGACATGACAAAAATTCTTGAAGCCAACAAGCTTGTGGTCGGGAAAGGCACGGATGCCATAGAGTTTTTTGCCAACGCCCTTATTGTTTCTCCGCATGTGGTTTTGGTGGATGTGCTCCTTAAAGGCGATGTCCCGGCACCCGAGGTCATCCGGGGGATCAAGGTTTTTTCAAGGCTGCGCGATACCAAGGTGCTTGTTTTTACGCAGTTTTCTCCCGAAGATATTGGAAGCATGGAAGGCATTGAACAGCTGAGCGCTTCCAAAAACGACTGCATGCAGGCCGGCGCCGCCAAATATATCGGCCGTTTTACCCCGGCCACGTTTTGGGATATGGTCAAAGAATATTTTTAGTGCGCTGCCTTTAAGGGATGCCACGATGAAAGACAATGTTATCCTAAAGAACGAAACTCTCCTCACGATCCATAATCGCCGCAGCACCAGGATGTTTCTGGAAAAGAGTGTTTCTGACGATCAGATTCAAACCCTTTTACACGCGGCGAATCAGGCCCCTTCGGCGCATAATCAGCAGTCATGGCGGTTTTTTGTCCTTAAGGGAGCTAAAAAAACGGATTTGGCCAATCTGATTTTGAACAAAGCCGTTGATTTTCCCAAGCCTTCCTCCACGTTGCTCCGCCTGGCGTCGCGGTCCATCCATTCCGCGCCGGTTGTTGTGGCCGTTGCCAATACCGGGGATTTGATTTCAAGAGGTCAGGACTTGTTTAATTTAAAAGACGGTCCTGCTTTTGATTTTTTCCGGATCATGGAAATTCAAAGCTCAGCGGCCGCGGTCCAAAATTTGCTTTTGGCTGCAACATCCCTTGGCCTTGGAACAGTGTGGCTCGGGGTTCTTGTTCTTATCAAAAATGATGTGCTTCAGTTTTTAGGTGAGCCTGACGGTGAATTTATGGCGGTTATTCCTGTGGGGTATCCTGCCCAGGCCGCGAGCGGCCCCAAGAAAAAATCCTTAGACGCAGTCATTAAACATCTCTGATTTCTTCCACAATAACTTTGGCCGCGCGGATGCTGGCTCCAGGGGAGCCAAGCCTTGAGCGGACCGTGCGTAATTCCTTGCGCAGGGCATTCATTTGGGAACTGTCTTTAAGAAGGGAAAGGATGCTCTTTGAAATTTTTTCCGGTGAAGCATTGTTCTGCAGCAATTCCGGAACGATTTTCTTGCCAGCCACAATATTGACAAGCGCTATGTAAGGGATTTTGATAACGAGTTTGGCCAGAAAATACGTCAGCCACGATGTTTTATAAATCACGACCATGGGTTTTTCCATGAGCGCTGTTTCGAGTGTTGCTGTCCCGGAGCAGACCATGCAAATATCGCAGGCGTTAAGGCCGTTGTAATATTCTTCCGTGACCGTCACAGGAACCGGGGACTTTTCTAAAAGAGGGCGAAACACATCAGGGCTGATATTTTTGGCTTTAAGAAGTAAAAATTGGGAATCCGGAGAGCCGGTCTTTATTTTTGCCAAAGCTTTCAGCATCACCGGCAAATGGCGGGTGATTTCTTTTTCGCGTGAGCCAGGGACAAGACCGATAATTTTTTTGCGTTCATCAAGGCCGATCTCCCGGATAAACTGGCTGGCCCCTTTTTGCGCATGCGCTTCTTCGGCCAGGGGATGCCCTGCAAAATCAGCCGAAAACCCATGCTTGGCGTAAAGCTCTTTTTCAAAAGGAAAAAGCACGATCATGCGGTCAACGCATTTTTTAATGAGCTTGATGCGCGACTCTTTCCACGCCCAGACCTGGGGGCTCACATAGTAAACGATCTTGATGCCCATGCCCTTTAATTTTTTAGCCAGGCGGAGGTTAAAGCCGGGGTAATCAACCAGGATGGCAAGGTCAGGCTGTGTTGTGCGGGCGTGCTCAACTGTGAGGTCAAACACCTTTTTGATGCGAAAAAAGTTTTGGACAACTTCGACAAAGCCGATCACGGCAAGGTCTGTGATATTGGCGATCAGGGTAACTCCCGCAGCTTTTGACCGTTCGCCGCCGATCCCGCTGAATGTGGCCCCGGGCATAAGGGTTTTGATGGCGCGCACAAGCGGGGCTGCGCGCATATCGCCGGATTCTTCGCCGGCCACAATCATGATTTTAGGAGAATCAGTCATTTGGATACGTAGTCCCTCCAGATAATGTCCTGAATCGCAAGCGCGGTCTTTAAAGCTTCCCGGCCTTCTTCGCCGGCAACAAGGGGACGTTTATCATCACGGACACAATCAATGAAATGTTCCAGTTCTTTTTTAAGAGGCTCTTCTTTCTCAATGGGAAGGGCTGTGCGGTTGATTTTTGTGCCTTCCTTGCGGTAAATAAAGGCTTCCTGCTTCACATAATCGAGGGAGATATAGGCATCAGGAATAAATATTCTGATTTTACGCATGACTTCCGGTGAAATCCGGCTGGCCGTCAAGTTGCACACGCTTTTGTTGTCAAAGGTCAGCCTGACATTGGAAATGTCATCTTTATCCGTAAGGACATTGATGCCGATAGCCGCAATATTTTTTAAAGGAGAATCAATCAACCCCAAAACAATATCAATGTCATGGATCATCAAATCCAGCGTAACGCCGATATCCAGCGAACGGTTGGGGAAGTTGTTTAAGCGGTGGCATTCAATAAAAAGCGGGTTTTTGGCAATGTCTTTGATGGCTGTAAATGCGCTGTTAAAGCGTTCCACGTGCCCGATCTGAAGTTTGACATTCTGAGCTCGCGCCGCTTCAATGAGTTTATCAGCTTCGTCTGTGGTCATGGCGATCGGCTTTTCAATAAAGGTGTGAAGCCCGTTATTAATAAAGAAAAGCCCGACATCGCAGTGGCTTATGGTCGGCGTGCAAATGGTAACAGCCTCGGCCATGCCGGCCAGGGTGCGGTAATCCGGGAAAAACCGAGTGCCAAATTCGCGGGCAAGGCGAGCGGCTTTTTCACTATCAATGTCGGAAATCCCCACCAGTTCGACTTTGTTTTTGAGTTGAGATAAAACTTTTAGATGGCGCGAACCCAAATGCCCGACGCCAATAATGGCGACTTTTATTTTTTTCATGGATTTCCTTTTGTAGAATGACAATAAGAATAACAAAGCCCTATTTAAAAGTCCACAAGAAAACACAAGCATGATGGGGTGTTATTTGTTAATATTAATTTATAGAGGCTCATTAACACCTACAGGGGATTGCGCCCGGAAGGGAAAACACATGGCAGTCAATATTCCTATGACATCAAGGCCCCGCATTGTGATCGTCGGCGCGGGGTTTGCAGGCCTTGAACTGGCCAAGGGGCTTAAACACCTGAACTCCCAGGTTGTGCTTATTGATAAAAACAACCATCATACGTTTCAACCCCTGTTATATCAGGTGGCTACAGCAGGCCTGGAGCCGGAGTCGATTGCCTATCCTATCCGGGAAATTTTTCGTTATCAGAAAAATTTTATTTTTCGGATGGCCGAAGTTCTTGCCGTGACGCCGGAGAAAAATTGTGTCGTGACTTCGATTGGCGAGATTCCTTACGATTATCTGGTGATTTCGACCGGTGCCAAAACCAATTTTTTTGGCATGAAAGATGTCGAGGCCAATGCCCTTTGCATGAAGACCGTGCCGGAAGCCGTAGAGTTAAGGAATATTATTCTTGAGAATTTTGAAAAAGCCGTTCTGACGACCTCGCTTGAAGAGCGCAGCCGTTTGATGACGTTTGTAATTGTCGGCGGAGGCCCTACCGGCGTTGAGCTTGCCGGCGCTTTGGGGGAATTAAAGAAAGTGGTTTTGCCGCATGACCATTCGGAACTTGATTTTAAAATGATGCAAATACACCTGGTTGACATGGAAGACCGGTTGCTTAAGGCCATGTCGCCCGAGGCGTCTCACAGCGCTGAAAAATTTCTATCAGACCATGATGTGAATGTATGGCTCAAGACCAAAGTAAAGTTTTTTGATGGTCAGAAAGTTGTTTTTTTCGATGACAAAGCCATCCCCACATCAAACATGATCTGGACCGCCGGCGTTACCGGAGAAGTGCTGCCCGGATTTTCCCCGGCAGCGTTGGCATCCGGCCGGATCAAGACTGATGCGTTCAATCGTGTTTGCGGCCATGAAAATATTTTTGCCATTGGAGATGTGGCGGCGGTTATTACCGAGAAAATCCCTCAGGGCTATCCCATGCTGGCGCCTGTGGCCATGCAGCAGGCCAGGCTCTTGTGCCAGAATTTAAAGAAAGTTTTTGACCGGAAAACAGATTTAAAGCCGTTTGTTTATCAGGATTTGGGCGTTATGGCGACCGTTGGCCGTCATGAAGCGGTTGCTGATCTTTTTTTCGGGAAGTTTCAAGGCATGCTCGCGTGGCTTATGTGGGCAGGCTTGCACCTTATAACACTGGTCGGATTTCGTAACAGGATAGTGGCGCTGGTCAACTGGACCTGGAGTTATTTTCGCTACGACCGGGGCTTAAGGCTTATTATTCGTCCCTCCAAACGCAACAAGGCTTGAGTAAAGTTTATGGCACAGAAAATTTTAATTGTGGAAGATGATAGGGATATTGCACGGCTTGTGCAATATAACTTCGAGAAGTCAGGGTTTTCCTGTGTGGTGTTTTATGACGGCGCTGAGGCTTTGGCATATCTTCAAAAACGCAAGGCTGATCTTCTTGTCCTTGATATCATGATGCCGGGCATGGATGGCCTGGAAGTCTGCCGAACGATTCGTGCGGATGAAAAACTCAAAAAAATTCCGGTTGTGATGTTGACCGCCAAAGGGGAGGAAGTTGACCGCATTGTCGGTTTGGAACTTGGCGCTGACGATTATCTGGTTAAGCCCTTCAGCCCGCGGGAACTGGTCTTAAGGGTCAAGGCGATTTTACGCCGGGGTAAGTCGGCTGAGGATGAGAGGGAAATTTTAAGCATCGGGGTTCTCTCCGTTGATCTTTCGGGCCATACGGTTTCCGTGGATGGAAGAACAGTTGATCTTTCGCCCAAAGAATTTGAACTGCTGGTCCTTTTGATGCGTCGTCGCGGCCGTGTTCAGACTAGGGAAAATCTCCTGGCGGATGTCTGGGACATTCATACCGAGATTTCTACGCGTACGGTGGATACCCACATTAAACGTTTACGCGAGAAGTTGGGAAAGCCGGGGAAATTGATTGAGACTGTTGTGGGGGTTGGCTATCGCTTTAGGTCTGAAGATGATGAAGATTAAACTTCCCTGGAAACTCACGTTTATTTTCTGTTCTGCGGCTCTGGTCGGCCTTTTGGCTGGCTATTTTTACCTTACGAGCCATTTAAAATCATACTTGGATGTTAATCTGGAAAATAATTTGAAGCGTGAACTGGCTGTTGCGCGTGATTTTCTGGAAACTCATCTTGATGACCAGGGGGCTTTAACCGATGCCCCAAAATTGGCTGACAGGATTGGAAAAGACCTGGGGGTGCGGGTGACTGTTGTCGCATTAGACGGTACGGTTATTGGTGATTCAGAGTTGACTGCTCAGGAGCTTAAACAGGTCGAGAATCATACCTCGCGCATTGAAATTCAGGATGCCCTAAAGCATGGCTTTGGCATAAGCCGCCGGTTTAGTTATACAATCAAAAAATATCTTCTTTACGAGGCGGTTCCTTTTGGTGTGGGACAATCTAAGGGCGTTCTTCGTTTGGCCATGCCTGTTTCTGAGATTGAAAATTTTGAGTCGCGATCGCGCCAGATTGTTTTTTTCGCGCTTCTTCTGGTCTTCCTTTTAAGTTTGGGGTTTACGTATATCATTTCACTCGTTGTTTCACGTCCTTTAAGGGAAATGTCCACGATTGCCCAGAAAATGGCCAAAGGGGATTTTTCTTTAAAGCCTTCCATCACCTCGCGTGATGAGATGGGCGAACTGGCCCGTGCCGTCAGCTATATGTCGGAGCAGGTTGAAGATAAGATCGAAAGACTCAAGCAGGAGGGCGCCAAGCTTGACGCGGTTCTTTCCAGCATGTTTGAAGGGATTATGGTGGTGGATGAGCGCGGCCAGGTTCTTTTGATGAATCCGTCCATGAGAAAGTCTTTCTTTATTGAGGCAAACCCGGAAGGCAAACGTGCGGGTGAGGTTATCCGCAACACCGCGGTGTTAAGCATTATTGAGCGTTTATTGCAGAAACAGGAGCGTTTTTGGACTGAAGAAATCACGCTTGCGGCAGGGGAAGAAAAAATATTCAAGGTCAATGCTGTTCTGATTATGAGAAACGGCCGGGCCGAAGGCGCTGTCCTGGTTTTTCACGACATTTCCCAGCTCCGCCATCTTGAAAAAGTGCGCCAGGATTTTGTGGCCAATGTGTCGCATGAACTTCGCACCCCGGTTTCGAGCATCAAAGGATATGCGGAAACCCTTCTGGAAGGAGCTTGGGATGATAAAAAGAACGCCCGGGAGTTCTTGGAAATTATCCAGCAAAACAGCGACCGGCTGGCTCACCTGATCAATGATCTTCTGGATCTTTCCAAAATCGAGTCAGGCAAAATGGATTTTGTCCTTATGCCGGTAGAGTTAAAGGGCATTGTGAGCCGTTGTTTGGGGGTCTTGGAAAAGACATTTCATGGTAAGAAGCAGCAGGTGACAGTGAATATTCCTGCGTCGTGCCCCAGGGTTATGGCGGATGAGGCCAGGCTTTCACAGGTGATTTTAAATCTTTTGGACAATGCCGTGAAATATACTCCAGAAGGTGGCGGCATCAAAGTCACAGCTGTCCTTGAGGGAAAATTTTTGCGCGTGGATGTTGAAGATACTGGCGTGGGGATTCCAGAGAAAGACATCCCCAGGATTTTTGAACGTTTTTACCGTGTTGATAAAGCGCGCTCGCGCGACCTTGGCGGAACTGGCCTTGGCCTTTCCATTGTCAAACACATTGTCCTTGCTCACGGCGGGGAAGTCCGTGTCCGCTCCCAGGTCGGGGCAGGTTCGACTTTCAGTTTTACCATTCCGACAGCTTAAATTTCTCTCCTTATTTCTGTTCACACAAAGTTTTCATGGTTGCCATTCAGCTGTCACACCTTTTAGTTATCCTTGTTGCGTGAAAGTTCTAACAATGGATAACCCAATCGAAAGGGGGCAGTGATGTTTCAAAAGTTAGTTGCCATGATGATTGCAGTCTGTGTGGTCGTGGGGTTCTCGGCGGGAGTTTCTTCTGCCGGTGAGACAGACCTCCTCGTCCAAAAACTTGTTGAAAAAGGAGTCTTGTCAGCCGGAGAGGCGCAGGAACTTTTGACCCAAACTAAAGAAGAAATCAAGAAGCAAAATTCCATGGGAACCAATGAACTCATCCCGACCTGGGTGCAAAACACCAAGATCAAAGGGGATGTGAGAGTGCGTTTTGAAGACATTAAGGATAAAGCTGCAAAAGATTTGACCCATGAGAGATTGCGCGTCAGGCTCGGCCTTGAATCCAAGATCAATGACCAGATGAAGATTGGCATAGGGATGGCCACAGGCAAACCCAGCGATCCGCGTTCTCGCAATATCAGTTTAGGCAACAGTACGGACTCTTATAATGGAACAGATAATTATGCGGCGTCAGCCAAGAACATCCAATTAGATTATGCGTATGCCGATTATACGCCATTCCAGTATGCCACGATCACGGCGGGTAAATTTCAGAATCCCATCTGGAGCCCGTGGGATATGATCTGGAAAGGCGATATTACGCCTGAAGGTGCAGCGCTTAAGTTAAATTACCCTGTAGCCTCTAATTTGCAATTGTTCATGAATAATATGGCGTTCATTTTGCGCAATCCGGATTCTGCGATCAAGGGCGTTCAAAATGAGTCTCTCTATGCTTTTCAGCCGGGCGTCAGCTGGGATGTGACCAGTAATATCAACTTGAAATCTGCGTTGACTTATTACCGGTTTTTGAATCTTAAAGATCAGCCAAGGATTGCTTATTCCACGGCAGTCGCCAATGCGACTAACAGTACTTATTCTGGTTGTAACCAGGGGGCTGCAGCGTCAACAGCTTGTTACACCTATAATTATGATTCTTTAAGCCCTAGTGCTGAAATTGGGTTTAAAAATCCGTTTGGTGAGAGCATTGGCTCGGTTATTCCTTATGCGTCCATTTTCGGCGATTACATCTATAATATCAGCCATTCGCATCCGACTGACGGAAGAGGCGGTTTTGATGCCGGCGTCAAGCTTGGCTATCAACAGGTCAGTGACAAGGCGCAGTGGCAGCTCAAGCTCGCAACATCAAAGCTTGGCCGTGATTCCTGGGTTGATGCTTTTTCCGACTCAGACCGTTACAAAAAAGGCAGCACTAATACTCAGTCTTATGAGAGTATTTTGGAATACGGGCTTGGGAAAAACACCAGCCTGGTTGTGGATTATTATTATTCTTTCTTGTTGAACAAGTCAGCAAGCGCGGGGAGAGCCCCTGAGAACTTGTTGCAGATTGATTGGAATTTAAAGTTCTAAAAGAAAATAAAATATGTGCGTAGGGGCGTCATTCATGACGCCCAAGGATATCCGATTTTTGGGCTGAATGAATTGAGCCCCTACGACAAAAAGAGAAATTTATAAAGTGGTGAATTATTTTCATCCGGCAATGTTTAATAGAAAAGGAGAAGAAGTATGAAGAGAATATTGGGGATACTTACAGTTTTAGCGTCCGTGATCGGTTTTGCGACAGTATCCTATGCCGCAAAGATCGTTGTGGAAGGGTCAACGACAGTGCTTCCGATTGCCCAAAAGGCTGCCGAAGTTTTTATGCAAACGCATACTGATGCTGATATTTCCGTGCGCGGCGGGGGGTCGGGTGTGGGGATTTCCTCTTTATTGGATGGCACGTGCAGTATTGGCGATTCATCACGTCCTATCAAGGACAGCGAACTTGATAAGGCCAGGACTTATGGCAAAGACATTAAGGCCCATGTCATTGCCATGGATGGGATTGCGGTTATTGTTAATTCTGCTAATTCTATCAGTGCTTTGACCAAAAAACAGTTGAAGGACATTTTTACCGGCAAGGTTTCCGACTGGTCAGAAGTCGGCGGAACGGCGGGTAAGATTGTGGCTGTTTCCCGCGACAGTTCGAGCGGTACCTTTGAAGCGTTTGGGACGTTGGCTTTGGGAGGCCAAAAGGTGAGGAGCGATGCAGTGATGCAGGCGTCCAACCAGGCTGTGGCATCAACCGTAGAAAGAACCCCTGGAGCCATTGGTTATGTGGGCCTGGGCTTTCTTTCCTCGTCTGTTAAAGCACTGGATTTTGCCGGGATCACGCCTTCTAAAGAAATGGTTCTCTCAGGAAAATATGCGCTGGGCCGTCCGTTATTTATGTATACCAATGGCGAGCCTCAGGGTTTGGTGAAAGACTTTATTGATTTCGTCAAAAGTCCGGAAGGCCAGAAGATTGTGGATCAAGAAGGTTTTGTAGCGTTGAAGTAAGAGCTTACAGTATGGCAAAGGCTACGGGGAGACTGCTGTGACGGTCTCCCGTGGTCTTTTTTTGTTCACACAAAGTTCACACTGTTGCCATCCCGCTGTCATATCTTTTTAGTATTCTTTTATTGATGGTTAAGATAAAAGAAAAAATTTATCAATGGATTTTCGGCGTCCTCGCCTTTGCCTCCCTGTTTTTCCTGGTGGGGATCATGATTGTATTATTCCGGGAAGCCCTGCCTATTTTCAAGAAAGTTTCTTTAATTCATTTTTTGGGGGGACAGTATTGGTATCCTACGTACGATCCGCCGGAGTTTGGAATTTTTCCTCTGATTTTGGCCTCTTTTTGGGTTTGCTTAGGCGCCATGGCCGTGTGTGTGCCGCTGGGCGTGGGGAGCGCTCTTTATATCAATGAATTAGCGAGCGTGCGTCAGAAGGCCATCTTAAAGCCTGCGATTGAGATTTTAGCGGGTGTTCCGTCCATTGTTTATGGATTTTTCGGAATGGCCGTGATGGCGCCGTTGTTGCAAAATCTTTTTCATCTTTCCATAGGCTTGTGCCTTTTTTCTGCAAGCCTGACGTTGGGCATTATGGCAACACCCACGGTTTGCAGCATTGCAGAAGATGCCTTGAGTTATGTCCCGAACACTTTTCGTGAAGCTTCATTTGCTGTTGGCGCCAGCCGTTGGCAGACATTAACCCGTGTGATTATTCCTGCGGCGGGTTCAGGTATTTCCACAGCTATTATTTTAGGCATGAGCCGTGCCATTGGGGAGACCATGACGGTTTTGATGGTGGCGGGAGGCGCGGCAGTCATCCCCAAATCATTGTTTGACCCTGTGCGGCCCATGACCTCTGCCATTGCCGCGGAAATGGGTGAGGCGCCCATGGGAAGCGATCATTACCATGCCTTGTTTGCGATAGCGCTTATTCTTTTTTTGATCACGTTTGTTTTTAATATTATCGCCGAGATTATCAGCCGGCGATTCAGGGTTAAGCTGGGGTTGGCAGGATGAAAAAGAAAAGAGATTTAGAGCAATTTTTGGGTTTTGGCATTTTGTTCCTTTGCGTGGGGGCAACGTTGTTCTTTCTTGCGGCCATTCTTTTTTTTGTGGCGGTCAAGGGCATTTCGGTAATCAACTGGGAATTTTTAACCCAGGGCCCGCGTAACGGCATGACCGCCGGAGGCGTGGCTCCTGCGATTGTCGGCACACTTTATTTGACGTTGGGCGCCATCCTTTTTGCTTTTCCCTTGGGGTTGGCATGCGCGATTTATCTTTGCGAATATTCTCCCAAAGGATGGGTGATTAACCTTATCAGAATCAGTATTAATAACCTGGCAGGGGTGCCGTCCGTGGTTTTTGGGCTTTTTGGGTTGGCTGTGTTTGTGAAATATTTCGGCTTTGGGGTCTCAATTCTTTCGGGGAGTTTAACTCTCGGGATTTTATCGTTACCTGTCATTATTTCCGCCACCCAGGAGGCCCTTTTGTCTGTGCCCCAGTCGTTACGGGAAGCTTCTTTAGCCGTCGGCGCCACAAAATGGCAGACCATTCACCGGATTGTGTTGCCCACAGCCATGCCAGGAATCTTGACAGGTGTTATTTTAAGCATTGGACGCATTGCCGGAGAAACAGCCCCCATTCTTTTTACAGCGGCCACGTTTTATAAAAAAGGGTATCCGAACTCGATTTTTTCGGAAGTCATGGTGTTGCCGTATCATATTTATGCGTTAATGACCGAGGGTGCGCATCCGGAAAAACAAACCGCGATTGCCTATGGATGCAGTTTTATTCTTTTGTGCATGGTCCTTTTAGTGTCATTGGCCGCGATTGTCATCCGACAAAAGCAGAGGAGCCTGGCCCATGGATAAAATAGTAAAAATGCGTGCCAAGGAGGTGAATTTTTATTACGGCCAGCACCATGCCTTAAAAAATATTAACCTGAAAATTTATGCCAATGAGGTTACGGCGGTTATCGGTCCGTCGGGCTGTGGCAAATCTACATTTGTTCGCCTTTTAAACCGGATGAACGAGCTTGTGGTTCATTCAAGGCTTGAGGGCGAAATTTTACTGGATGGGAAAAATATTCTTGAGCTGGATATTGACCCCGTAGAAGTTCGTAAACGTGTGGGCATGGTTTTTCAAAAACCTAACCCGTTCCCTAAAAGTATTTTTGAAAATATTTCTTATGGCCTGGAGATTAACGGGTTTAAGGACAGGCGGCAGATTGAGGACAGGGTGGTGGAGTCTCTTAAGAAAGCCGCGCTTTGGGACGAGGTGAAGGACCGCTTGCACGACAGCGCGCTCCGGCTTTCCGGCGGGCAACAGCAGCGGCTTTGCATTGCGCGCTGCCTTGCTATTGCGCCGGAGGTTATTCTTTTTGACGAGCCATGCGCGAGCCTGGACCCTATCTCCACAAAAAAAATTGAAGATTTGATTCTCGAACTTGAAAAAGATTATACGATTGTCATTGTCACGCATAATATGCAGCAAGCAGCGCGTATTTCAGATTATACCGGATTTTTTCTTATGGGTGACTTGATCGAGTTTGATAAAACAGAACAAATGTTTACGGCACCCAAAGATAAACGGACAGAGGATTACATTACAGGAAGGTTTGGATAGAAGCCTCTGGCTCGATGGAGCATGGTAAGTTTAATAAGGAGAAAAATTATGAGCAAGCATTTTCAAGATGAACTGGAAGACCTTCATAATGATATTTTGAAATTGAGCGCTTTTGCCGAGGAGGCGATTGCTCATGCCATTGAATCATTGAAAGATCAGGACCAGGAATTGGCCCAGAGCATTATTGACCGGGATCAGCACATTGATGATCTGGAGCTTATTATTGACGAAAAGTGCCTGGATTTGATTGCGCGCCACCAGCCCATGGCCAAGGACCTCAGGTTTATTGTGATGGCCATGCGGTTGAATTCCGAGCTTGAGAGAATTGCTGACATTGCTGTGGATATTGCCCAGCGTGTTTTGGAAGTGGCGGATAAGCCGCTTTTAAAGCCGTTGGTGGATATCCCCAGGCTTTCATTGTTGGCCCAGAACATGGTCAAAACCGCAATTGATTCGTTTATTGCCCGTGACAGTGAATTGGCCAAAAAGGTGATCTTAATGGACTCAGAGGCAGACCAGCTCAAGCGCAAAATTCAGGAAGAGCTTATTAATGATTATATTGTTATAGATGGAGCCACTGCACCCCGCGCTGTGCCCTTGATTCTGGTGGCCAGGTATCTGGAGCGTATTTGCGACCATGCAACATATATCGCGGAAGACGTGATTTATATCGTGACAGGTGAGGTGGTCAAGCATCATCCTGAAAGGCTTACCCAGCATCCAGAAGGACAATGACTTTGAGTAACCCTCCTATAATAAATTTATTATTGCATTTCCGAAAATCTCGGATATACTAATCGCAACATTTTTGGGTAAACGCCAAAGCCAGGTGGCTTGGCGGGAAGCCCTGTAACGGAGAGCGCGGGTCAGGGAATGAAGTGAGACACCCACGCCCTCCCTTCGGCAGCCTTGCCGGGGAAAACCGTTTCGCCTTCACTTCTGCAATAGATACGGCGAAATAGATCCTAAGGAGAGATCATGACAACAGAATTAGTGAAGAAACTTTTGGAAGCCGGTGTCCATTTCGGCCACCAGACCAGGCGCTGGAATCCCAAAATGAAGAAATTCATTTTTGGCGACCGCGGCGGAATTTACATCATTGACCTGGAAAAAACTGCGGATTGCCTGAACCTGGCCCGTGATTTCGCGCGTGATAAAGCCGCGAAGGGCGCCAAGTTTCTTTTTGTCGGCACCAAGAAACAGGCCCAGGAAGTGATGCGCGATGAGGCTGTCCGTTCGGGAATGTTCTATGTGAACAGCCGCTGGATGGGAGGGCTTCTGACAAACTTTGAAACAGTCAAGAAATCTATCCGCAAACTTCAGGATATTGAGCGCATGGAGAAGGACGGCACTTTTGAGAAACTGACCAAGAAAGAGGTTGCGCTTCTTAACAAGGAGAAAGCGCGTTTGACCAATGACCTGGGTGGTATTCGCGAGATGACCGGCGCTCCGGACGTCATGGTTGTTGTGGACGTCAAGAACGAAGAAATTGCGGTGCGTGAAGCCAAGCGCTTGAATATACCGGTCATTGCCATGATTGACACCAACAGCGACCCGGACCCCATTGATTATTGCATTCCGGCCAATGATGATGCGGTTAAGTCCATCCGTTTGATTATCAACTATTTGACCGAAGGCATTATTGAAGGCCGCCGTGAGTTGAGCGGGGATGTTGCAAAGCCAGTTGTTGCGCCAGTGGTTGAGGTTGCCCAACCCGTGGCTGAGGTGCCTGATGTCACAGATGTTGTTCCTGCGGTTATCAAAGAAAGTCTTGCCGAGGAATTGGATGTTTATGACGAGGTTGTTGAACGCGACAAAGACACCAAGAAGCCTGTAAAACCGGTTAAGAAAGTTATTGCCAAGGAAAAGGAAAGGGAGTAAGGCTCATGTCACTTGATCTTATTAAAGAATTAAGAGAACAAACGTCCTGCGGTGTTGTTGATTGCAAAAAGGCATTAGAGCAGGCGGGTGGAGATATCAATAAGGCCAAGGCGCTTCTTCGTGAGAAGGGGTTGCAGATGGCCATGAAAAAGGCTTCGCGCGTAGCGAATGAAGGCCGCGTGGAAGCTTATATTCACAACGGCAATAAAATTGGCGTTCTTTTGGAAATCAATTGCGAAACCGACTTTGTGGCGCGCAATGAGGATTTTATCAAGTTTTCCAAAGACCTGGCCATGCATATTGCAGCCATGGCGCCAAAGTATCTTAAGAAAGAAGATGTTGCGGCAGAGGTTCTTTCAGCTGAGGCAGACCAGGCCGCTTTTTTCAAGGCAAGCGTGCTTTTGGAACAGCCCTTTGTCAAGGATCCTTCTAAAAGCGTCCAGGATCTTTTGAATGAGCTTGTGGCCAAGATTGGCGAGAATATTGTTGTTGGCCGCTTTTTGAGATACAAAATCGGCGAGTAACTTTTATATTAAGGAAGATAACTTGACCAAAGAAAACCCTGCCTATAAGCGAATTCTTTTGAAGATGAGCGGTGAGGCCCTTCAGGGCCCGCGTGAGCATGGTATTGATGCTGATATTTGTGTCACGTTTGCCGTCCAGATTAAAGAAATCTGGGAAATGGGTGTTCAGGTGGCCATTGTCGTGGGTGGCGGAAATATTTTTCGCGGCGGCATTGAGACCAAGCGTTTCGGGCTTGACCGCTCTGTGGCTGATTATATGGGAATGCTGGCCACGGTGTTAAACGGCCTGGCATTGCAAAATGCTCTTGAGCAGAGCGGGGTCCCCACACGCGTCATGACCGCCATTGAAATGCATGCCATTGCCGAACCGTATATTGTCAGGCGCGCGATGCGCCATTTGGAAAAAAAGCGTGTTGTTATTTTTGTTGGCGGCACAGGCAACCCCTTTTTTACCACAGACACGGCCGCGGCTTTGCGCGCGAGTGAAATCAAGGCTGATATCATCATGAAGGCCACAAAAGTTGACGGCATTTATACTGCGGACCCCATGAAAGATAAAAAGGCCCAAAAGTATAATAAGCTCCGTTTTATCGACGTATTAAATCAGGATTTAAAGGTCATGGACTCAACCGCGATCAGCATGTGCATGGACAATAATCTGCCGATCCTGGTTTTTAACCTGACGAAAAAAGGGAATATCCGCAAAGCTGTTCTTGGGGAAGATATTGGAACCGTTGTCAGCTAAAAGGGATGGGGGTTGTTATGGGAATAAAAGATATTGTGGGACTTACAGATGGCTCGATGAAAAAAGCAGTGGATTCTGTTCTCCGTGAGTTTGCCGAAGTGCGCACAGGGCGCGCGCACCCCTCTTTGGTTGAGGAGCTTCATATTGATTATTATGGAACGCCAACCCCTATCAAGCAGGTGGCGGGAGTTTCTTCACCGGATGCCTCAAGCATTGTTATTCAGCCCTGGGATGTCTCAGCCTTGGCAGAGATTGAAAAAGCCTTGATGAATTCAAAGATTGGCGGCACAGCGAATAATGACGGCAAGGTCATACGTTTGGTCATTCCGCCTCTTTCAGAGGAACGCCGTAAGGAACTTGCCAAGGTTGTTAAGGATATGGCGGAAAAGGGGCGAGTTTCTTTAAGGTCTATCCGCCGCGAAGCCAATGAAAAGATTGCGAAACTCAAAAAAGATAATGCTATTGCTGAAGATGACAATTTTAAAGGCCAGGAAGAAATTCAGAAGCTGACCGACAAGTATATTAAAGATGTTGATATGATTTTGGAAAAGAAGAGTAAAGACCTTTTAACAATATAATTTGTTCTTTTAAATATTGACCCACTAGCTCATCTGGTAGAGCACAGCCCTTTTAAGGCTGGCGTGCCGCGTTCGAGTCGCGGGTGGGTCACCATTTATTTTGGGAAGGATTCTTCCAAAAATATCCCGAAGGCCACCAGATGGCCCAAGAGGCCATCGGGGCCGGAGTGGATTTCATTTCCATAATTCGTCCTCGAATTATGGAGTCGCTATTTCGTCTAAATTTTGGAGCAGCGAAGAAAAATATTTTAAGAAGTTTGCGCATGTTGTTATGGATTCTTTTCGCCCTTCGGCTTGGGTGGTCTGTAGGTCGCCACAATAGCCTCAGGACGAATTTTTAAAGATCCTTCGCCCCGAGACTCGGGCGACTGTTGGTCGCCACGATAGTCTCGGGACGAAAAACCAAGAATTTTTGGTTTTTCGGGCGGGTGGCGAAATGGCAGACGCGCCAGACTTAGGATCTGGTGGGGTAACCCATGGAGGTTCAAGTCCTCTCCCGCCCACCAATACAAACGTCTTCAAAATTGTTCATAAGGACGTTTGTATTAGAGCAATCGAAAATTGATAATAGAGAAATTTTTGAAGGTGTCGATTGCGGTCTATTGTCTATTTTCTATTGCTCTTCGACTTTTAAAAGGTTTCCAGGTTGACTTGATTGTTGTTAGTGATAGAATAGAAAAAATTTAGATGTATTCTTAAATTAAATGCGGCGGTAATTCAGTTGGCTAGAATGCAACCTTGCCAAGGTTGATGTCGTGGGTTCAAATCCCATCCGCCGCTCTTATTTTTTGCATATCCAGGAGGTTGTTTCCCCATATGAAAATTCTTGATTTTCTTTGTTCCAACGCCGTTAACGCTGATTTAAAAGCCACCAACAAAAAAGAGCTTATTGAAGAAATGGTTTCCATGATGGTTGAAGCCGGTGCTTTCGAGAAAAAAAATAAGGTCAAGATTATCGATGTCCTTATTGCCCGCGAAGCTTTGGGCTCAACGGCCATTGGCCAGGGCATTGCCATCCCTCACGGCAAGACCGATTGCGTCGACAAGCTCGTCGCTGGCCTTGGGATCAGCAAGAAGGGCATTGATTTTGATGCTCTGGATGGAGAGCCCGCGTATATCTTTTTTCTTTTGGCAGCCCCCGTGGATTCTGCCGGCCCTCATCTGAAAGCATTGGCAAGGGTGTCTCGTCTTCTTAAAGACAAATATTTTCGCGAAAGCTTAAGGGTGTCGAAAGACAAAAAAGACATCCTGGAACTTGTTTCCCGCGAAGATGCGCAGATCAGTTAAGGACAATGTCCAAAAATTTCCTCAAGTGGTTGTACCCCGGAATAATGGTCAAACGCTGGATTTTGACCTCGCTCTTTGGAGTGTGTGTTGTTGCTTTAGGCGCATATTTTTGGGCTAATCCTTATCCTTTCGTCCGGTTGTTTGGCATCATTATTATCCTGTGCGGAATTTTGTTTACCGTGATCGGCATAGGAAAGATGACCATCTCGCTCATTACCCTGTTTCTCCCCAAAAGAGAGCAGGACCTTGTTAATATTCTTTATCAGAAAAGATTTTTAGAGCGTGGCCCCAAGATCGTCGCGATCGGCGGAGGGCACGGGCTTTCAAACCTTTTGTTTGCTTTAAAAGAATACACCTCGAATATTACCGCGATTGTGACCGTGGCGGACAGCGGTGGCTCGTCGGGAAGGTTGCGGGAACAGTTTGATATTGTGGCCATGGGAGACATCCGTAACTGCCTGGTGGCCCTGGCCGACGCGCCGGCGTTGATGGGAGATCTTTTTCAATATCGTTTTCCTGAGAAGTCTGAGCTTAAGGGGCACAATTTCGGGAATTTATTTTTAACAGCGCTCTTTGAAGTCGGAAACCGGGATTTTAAAGAAGCGGTGGAGCTTACCAGCAAGGTTCTTGCGATCAGGGGGAAGGTGATTCCCGCCACTGTCCAGAATGTCCATCTGGTGGCGCGTTACCAGAACGGCAAGGTGACTGAGGGCGAGGCCAAGATCCCCTGTCTGGGAGTTGTGATCGACCAGCTTTCTTTAAAGCCCCAGGACGTGCAGCCCACGCCTGAAGCGCTTGAGGCTATTAAGGAAGCGGATGTGATTATTCTGGGGCCGGGCAGCCTTTACACCAGTGTTTTGCCGAATTTGATTATTCAGGGGATCCCGGAAGCGATTGCGGCGTCTTCGGCCTACAGGATTTATATTTGCAATGTTATGACGCAGATGGGCGAGACCGAGGGGTTTAGCGCCAGCGACCATGTGCGCGCGATTATTAAACACACCCGCAACGATATTATTGATGCGGTCATCATGAATTCAACGGAGATCAGCTCTCCCGAGGCGTTGTCCAGGTACAAGAAAGAAAATTCTTTTCCTGTGAAAGCGGATACTGAAGAAGTCCGGGCGCTGGGTTACAAAGTTTTTGCCGGAGATATTGTCGAGGTCAAGGATTACGTCAGGCACGATGCCAAGAAATTTACGCAGGCGCTTATTAATGTGATTGAGAGAAACAGGGTTATTAAACGCTAAAGAATTTGTGACATATGCCCAGAATTGAAAAAAAAGTGGTTGTAAAAAGCAAGCAGGGCCTTCATGCCAGGCCGGCGGCGATGTTTGTGCAGATTGCCAACCGCTACAGCGCCGAGGTTTTTGTCCGCCGTGGCGAAGAGGAAGTCAATGGCAAGTCTATTATGGGGATCCTGATGCTTGGAGCTGATAAGGAATCTGAAGTGGTTTTGATCGCGGATGGAGTTGATGCCGAAAAAGTTTTTCAGGAATTGGAGAATTTCCTTGGCAAAGAAGAACACTAGAGAAGAGATTGTCCTTAAAGGGATTGCGGCAGCTCCGGGAATCGCGGCGGGGCAGGCCTTCCTTATGGATCAGCCGGATTTTATTGTTCCTGAGCGCAGCATTCTCGATGAGGAAGTTCCTGTCGAGATTGCCCGTTTCGAGGAGGCCGTGTCGCACACAAAATCCGAGATCCTTACGATCAGGGACAAGATTTCCAAAGAGGCCGGTACCAAGGACGCCCAGATTTTTGATGCGCACCTTTTGGTCTTGGAAGACTGCATGCTCATTGATGAGGTTATCAAGCGCATTAAAACATGGAAATTTAGCGCCGAGCACACTTTTTCTTTGGTCCTTAAACGTTATATTGAGATTTTTCAAAATATCCAGGATGAGTATATTAAGGAACGTTCCAGTGACGTTTCTGACATAGGCCGCCGTGTCCTTAAGCATCTTATGGGAGAGTCGCGGGTCCATGATTTTGACAGTTTTACAGATGATATTGTTATCGTGGCCCACGACATCTCTCCTTCGGATGCCGTCAGCATGTATAACAAAAAGATTCTTGGCTTTTTGACAGATATCGGAGGCCAGACAGCGCACACCGCGATTATTGCCAAATCTTTGGGCGTCCCGGCTGTTTTGGGCCTGAAAGACGCAACGCTTCATATCAGTAATGGCGATTATATTATTATTGATGGCCGCAAGGGTTTTGTCATTCTCCATCCCTCGGAAGAAACCAAGCATCTTTATCTCAAGGAAAAAGATAAACTAGCCGAGGTGGAAGGGTCGTTCAGCAATATCAAGGATGCCCCGGGGGAAACAATCGATGGCCGCCGGGTGTCTCTTTTGGCCAATTTTGAAATTCATGGTGAATTGCCGGCCGTCAAAAGGCAGGGCGCTGAGGGCATCGGGCTTTACCGCACCGAATTTTTCTATATGAACCGCCTTGATTTGCCATCGGAAGAAGAGCAGTATCAGGCTTACCGCAAGATCGCTGAGGAAATGAATCCCCATCCTGTGATTATTCGGACACTGGATTTGGGCGGCGATAAATTTCTTTCGAGTATCCAGCTTCCTAAGGAAATGACGCCGTTTTTAGGGTCTCGCGCGATCCGCTTATGCCTTGAGGAACAGGAAATTTTCCGCACGCAGCTGCGTGCGATTTTACGCGCCTCATCCCATGGCAATGTGGGCATGATGTATCCCATGATCGCAGGCCCGGGGGAGCTCCGTGCCGCGAATGCTGTTTTGGCGGATGTTAAGAAGCGCTTGCGCGATAAAGGGGTGCCGTTTAATGAAAATATGCCTGTGGGCGTCATGATTGAGGTTCCAGGGGCTGCCATGACCGCAGACCTTTTGGCCCAGGAAGTGAATTTCTTTTCCATCGGCACAAACGATTTGATCCAATATACGCTGGCGGTTGACCGCGCGAATGAAAAGATGGCGCAGTTTTATGAACCGGGCCATCCTGCGGTCTTGAGGCTTATCCGCCGGACCGTGAATGCCGCCCACGACGCCGGGATCAAGGTGAGTGTTTGCGGTGAGATGGCGGGCGACCTGACTTTGGCCATTGTCCTTTTGGGCCTGGGGGTGGATTCTTTCAGCATGTCGCCGACAACTATCCCGCGGATCAAAAGGGCGGTGCGAAGCTTGAAATTTTCTGATGTTGAAGAATTGGCCAGGCAGGCCTTGAAGCTTTCCACGGGCCATGAAGTCGTTGATTTTATGGTGACAGAGATAAAAAAGATTGTTCCTGATTTTTACATGTATGATGCTCAAAATAAATAATTCCTGATACTCATGAAAGTCCTAATTCTCGCCGGAGGCTACGGCACCCGGTTATATCCCATCATTAAAGACACCCCCAAGGCGCTTCTTGAGGTCAAGCAAAAGCCGCTCATCGATTATATTTTAAATAAATTTGAGTCAATCCAGGGCATTGAAGAGGTCGTTGTTGTGACCAACGACAAGTTTTCAGGTCATTTGACACAGTGGTCCCAAAAACACGCGGGGTTGCCTTTTTCTATACGCGTTATTAATGATGGAACCCGCACTCCTGAAGAGAGGCTGGGCGCTATTGGCGACATTCTCTTTGTGCTTGATAAGGAAAAGGCGGCTACGGACTGGGTTATTGCCGGAAGCGATAACTTGTTTGACGGCGGAGTTAAGAATTTTATTGAGTTTGCCAGGACAAAAGAAAAAGCGGTGACAGTGGGGGCCTATGATATTAAGGATATTTCCTCAGCCTCAAAGTATGGCGTTATGGCCCTTGATCAGGGTGGGAAAATAATTTCTCTTGAAGAAAAGCCTAAAAATCCAAAATCCAGCCTGATTTCCATGTGCCTTTATTTCTTGCCCAAGGCGTCACTGCCGCTCGTTCGCCAGTTTATTGATGAAACGCATGCCATGGACACCACGGGCGGTTATATCCAGTGGCTTTATAAAAAGTTTTCTGTTTATGGTTTTAAGTTTTCCGGGAAATGGTATGATATCGGCAGTCTTGAATCTTACAATGAAGCTCAAAACAATTTTTCAGAATAAAATTTCTATTGATAACTCAAGGAAAGGCAGGACGACGTGAAAGGCAATTATTTTATCACATCAGAATCAGTGGGTAACGGGCATCCGGATAAGGTTTGCGACCAGATTTCAGATGGAGTTTTGGACGCGGTTTTAAAAGACGACCCCAAGGGGCGCGTGGCTTGCGAAACGTTTATCAGCGCCGGCCTTGTTATTGTGGGTGGAGAAATCACGACTTCCACATACGTTGACGTGCATAAGCTTGTCCGCGGCGTTTTGACAGATATCGGCTATACCAACCAGATTTATGGTTTTGATGCCGCCACTTGCGCGATTTTGAACGCTATCAACCGTCAGTCTCCTGATATTTCCCAGGGTGTTGATGCGGGCGGCGCAGGGGATCAGGGTATTATGTACGGCTATGCTACCAATGAAACAAAGGAACTGATGCCGCTTCCCATCACGCTTGCGCATAAGCTTGTCAAGCGCGTGGAAGAAGTCAGAAATAAGAAAATTCTCGATTATCTCGGGCCTGACTGCAAAAGCCAGGTGACTGTGGAATACGTTGATGGGCAGCCGAAGCGCATTGACACGGTTGTCTTGGCGTGCCAGCACACCGAGAAGATTCTCGATAAGACCAAGAAGAAAATTACGGATAAGTCACGTGCTGAGATCGTCAAGATTGTGGCCATGCCGATTGTCGGGAAACTGATTGATAAGAAGACAAAATTTTATATTAATCAGACCGGAAAGTTTGTCGTGGGCGGCCCGCAGTCTGATACCGGGGTTACTGGCCGTAAGATTATCGTGGATACCTATGGTGGTATTGTTCCTCACGGCGGCGGGGCTTTTTCAGGAAAAGATCCGACCAAGGTCGACCGTTCTGCCGCGTATATGTCGCGTTACATTACAAAGAACATCGTGGCGGCCGGCATTGCCGACAAATGTCTGATCCAGCTGAGCTACGTTATCGGCGAGGCTGAGCCGTTGAGTATCTTTATTGACACTTTCGGCACCGGGAAAATTCCAGAACAGAAAATTGTTGAAATTGTCCGCAAAAATTTCGACCTGACGCCGGCCGGAATCATCAAGAAGCTTGATTTAAGAAAGCCGGTTTTCCGCCGCACGGCAGCGTATGGGCATTTTGGCAACCCGGCGTTCCGCTGGGAAAAGGCTGATATGGCCTCAAAGCTTAAGAAAGACGCTGGAATTTAAAAGATAATTAAAAAATAAGGATATTGTTCATGGCTGCTCAAGAATATAAAGTGAAAGACATTGCCCTCGCAGGCCTTGGCCATAAAGAAATTGCCATGGCCGAGAAAGAAATGCCGGGGCTTATGTCTCTTCGCCGCAAGTATGGCTCGAAAAAGCCTTTAAAGGGTGCTCGCATCATGGGTTCTTTGCACATGACTATTGAAACCGCAGTGCTTATAAAGACCCTGGTTTATCTGGGGGCGGATGTCCGCTGGGCGAGCTGCAATATTTTCTCAACCCAGGACCAGGCAGCGGCGGCCATTGCTGATTTTGGCGTTCCGGTTTTTGCCTGGAAGGGAGAGACGCTTGAGGAATATTGGTGGTGTACAAAAAAGGCTTTGGTATTTCCAGGAGGAAAAGGGCCTGATTTGATTGTGGATGACGGCGGCGATGCCACCATGATGGTTCATCTGGGGTTTGCCGCAGAAAAGAACCCGAAGCTCCTTGACCGCAAGGCTGATGGGGAAGATGAAAAACAACTTTTGGCGTGTTTAAAGAAAACGCTTAAAGAAAATTCCAAACTCTGGCACGGGATTACGCCAAAGATTAAAGGTGTTTCTGAAGAAACAACCACCGGCGTTCATCGGCTTTACCAGATGCAGAAGGAAGGAAAACTCCTTTTTCCTGCGTTTAACGTGAATGATTCTGTAACAAAGTCAAAGTTTGACAATCTTTACGGCTGCCGTGAGTCTCTGGCTGACGGCATCAAGCGCGCCACGGATATTATGCTGGCCGGAAAAGTGGCTGTGGTTTGCGGTTACGGCGATGTGGGCAAGGGCTGTGCCCATTCTTTGCGTTATTACGGCGCGCGCGTCATTGTGACAGAAATTGATCCCATTTGCGCGCTTCAGGCCGCGATGGAAGGGTTTGAAGTAAAAACTGTTGAGGATGCCTTGCCTGAGGCCAACGTGTTTGTGACAGCGACGGGAAATTGCGACATTATTACAGCTCAGCATATGTCCAAAATGAAAGATCATGCGATTGTCTGTAATATCGGGCATTTTGATAATGAAATCGGTGTCAACGACCTTATGACGTGGCCTGGCATCAAGCGCCTGAATATCAAGCCGCAGGTTGATAAATATATTTTTCCTGACGGGCATTGCATTATTCTTTTGGCAGAAGGCCGTTTGGTTAATTTAGGCTGTGCGACAGGGCATCCTTCGTTTGTGATGTCGAATTCTTTTACGAACCAAACCCTTGCCCAGCTGGAACTTTGGCAGAAGAAATATGAGGTTGGCGTTTATCGTTTGCCTAAGAGTTTGGATGAAGAGGTTGCACGGCTTCATCTTGAAAATGTGGGTGTCAAGCTGACCAGGCTTTCAGCCAAACAGGCGAAGTATATTGGGGTGCCGGCGCAAGGGCCCTATAAGCCGGATCATTATAGATATTGAGAGAAAGTTGACCAGAGCCCTTTTTTGAAATATACTTGTTAATCCTCAAGCCCGGAGGGCTGAGGATCTTCGGGCAAGCTAAAGGTTTCCATACCCGAAGATTCATCCTCAAGCCTGAAAGGCTGAGGATCGTCGGGTTCCACGAGGTTTTTTTAATTCGTTTTTTATTATTAATTAAGGAAGGAAGAAATGGCTAAGATTTACTACGACAAAGACGCGGATTTGAATGTGTTGAAAAATAAAACCATTGCCATTATCGGTTATGGTATTCAGGGGCGTGGACAGGCTCTTAATTTGCGCGATAGCGGGCTTAATGTGATTATCGGGCAGCGCGAGGGTGGGCCTAATTACCAGAAGGCTATTGACGATGGTTTTAAGCCCATGGATGCCGGTGAAGCAGCCAAAAAAGCCGATGTCATTGTGATTTTGACCCAGGATCATTTACAGGCCGAGATTTATAAAAAGCAGTTGCGTCGTTATATGAAGCCGGGAAAGGCTTTGGTGTTTTCTCATGGCTTTAATATTCACTTCGGGCAGATCAAGCCTCCGGCAGACATTGATGTCTGGATGGTGGCGCCCAAGGGCCCGGGTTCGTTTGTCCGCCGCCAGTATGAAGAAGGTAAGGGCGTCCCCTGTCTGGTGGCCATTCATCAAAATGCTTCGGGCCATGCGCTTAAAGAAGCCCTGGCGTATGCCAAAGGCCTAGGCGGGTCGCGCGCCGGGGTTTTTGAAACTACATTTAAAGAAGAAACAGAGACCGACCTTTTTGGCGAGCAGGTTGTTCTGTGCGGCGGCACGAGCGCTTTGGTCAAGGCTGGTTTTGAAACGCTCGTGAACGCGGGGTACGCTCCTGAAATGGCTTATTTTGAATGCCTTCATGAGCTAAAACTTATCGTTGATATTATTTATGAGGAAGGTATTGCGGGAATGCGCAAACGTGTTTCCGATACCGCAGAATACGGCGATTACACCCGCGGCAAGCGCATCGTGAACGATCGCACCAAAAAGGAAATGCAGAAAATACTCAAAGAAATTCAGTCCGGGAAGTTTGCCCGTGAGTGGATGAAGGAGAATAAGACCGGACGCGTTGGTTTTACCAAGATGCGCGAGGAGCAGGCTCAACACGGAATTGAAAAAGTTGGTAAAGAGTTGCGTTCTATGATGTCTTGGATAAAAAAGTAATATTCAAGATATGTGACGATTAAAAAACGCGCTTTTTACAGCGCGTTTTTAATTTCATAAGGATTATTACGAAATTACTCTTAAAGTTACCTGGGACTCTAACAGGGTCCTTAAGTTTTAGGAGTAAAAGTATCTTTATAAAGAAAGAGATAAATATGTCAAAACAAGATAAAGTTATTATTTTTGATACCACCTTGCGGGACGGGGAGCAGGCCCCGGGCGCAAGCATGAACCAGCGCGAAAAAATGGAAGTGGCGCTGGCTTTGGAACGCATGGGCGTTGATATTATTGAGGCCGGGTTCCCTGTGATTTCCAAGGGCGACTTTGAATCAGTTCAGATGATTGCCAGGAAAATTAAAACTTCCTCAGTCGCTGGATTAGCACGTTCCATCAAGAAAGACATTGAAGCGGCTGGCGAGGCCTTAAAGTCAGCCAAACATCCGAGGATCCATGTTTTTTTAGCAACATCCAAGATTCATTTGGAATACAAGCTCAAGAAAACTCCGGATGAAATCGTACAAATGGCTGTGGATTCTGTGACCCAGGCCCGAAAATTGTGCGCGGATGTCGAATTTTCGCCGGAAGACGCCTCGCGTTCAGAAAAAGACTTCCTGTATCGCGTTTTGGAGGCAGTGATTAAAGCCGGGGCAAGGACTGTTAATATTCCTGACACTGTGGGGTATGCCATGCCGGAGCAGTATGGCAAGCTCATTGTGGACATCAGAAATAATGTGCCCAATATTCACAAGGCCATTATTTCTGTTCATTGCCATAATGATTTGGGCCTGGCTGTTGCCAATTCTCTGGCCGCAGTGAAAAACGGCGCCCGTCAGGTAGAGTGCACCATTAACGGCATTGGAGAACGCGCCGGGAATGCGTCGATGGAAGAGATTGTCATGGCTCTGCGCACACGCCAGGACTTTTTTGGATGTTCGACGGGGATAAAGACAACGGAAATAAGCCGCACGTCAAGGCTGGTGAGCAAGTTTACCGGGTTTGCTGTGGCGCCCAACAAAGCGATTGTTGGCGCTAACGCATTTCGCCATGAATCAGGCATTCATCAGGATGGTGTCTTGAAGGAGCCGACCACATATGAAATTATGAGGCCCGAGGATGTCGGGTTTTCCGGGATAGGCCTGGTTTTGGGGAAACATTCCGGCCGCCATGCCCTGAAGGCGCGTTTAAAGCAGTTGGGCATTGAGCTCAATGACGCAGAGCTCGTAAAGGCGTTTGAGCGGTTCAAGGACCTCTGCGATAAAAAGAAAGAAGTTTTTGACGAGGATTTGATTGCGATTGTCGAAGATCAGACCCAAAAGGAAGTCAAGGACATCTGGATTTTGGAAAGCCTGGCTGTAAAAAGCGGAACGCATATCAAGCCTGAAGTTGAGGTCAAGCTTAAGTCTGGCGGCAAAAGCCACGTCAGAAAGGCCACAGGAGATGGTCCGATTGATGCCTGCTATGTGGCCATTGACGAGATCACGGGCTTAAAAGGCAAGCTCCTCAATTACGGCATTCAGTCCGTGACCCAGGGCAAGGATGCCCAGGGTGAGGTGCGTGTGCGCGTGAATTTTAACGGCCAGAAGGCGATGGGCATCGGGATGTCTACCGACGTTATTGAAGCCTCTGTCAAGGCGTACCTGAATGCTGTTAATAAAACGTGCGCTGCATTGAAAAGTAAAACCAGGTTAAGCGAAAAGGCCATTGATTTTGGCCTGCAACCTTAATATGACAAAATCAACATACGGCCTTGTGGGTTATCCTCTGGGCCACAGCTTGTCGCCAGTCATGCACAACACCGCCTTCAAGGAACTTGATGTGGAGGCGGTGTATGTGCTTTTTCCGATGAAAAAGGAAGAATTAAAACCTTTTTTCGACGATCTTAAAAGCCCGGATAGCCCTATTTTTGGGCTTAATGTCACAGTGCCGCATAAGGAAAATGTGATTCCCTTGCTGGACAGCCTGGACGCTTTTGCCGAGAAAGTCGGTGCTGTCAATACCGTGGTTATCACGAACAAGCGAAAGCTCATTGGTTATAATACCGATGGCCCTGGTTTTTTGGCGCATCTGACGGAATGCGGTTTTAATCCCAAAGACAAGCGTATCGCTATTTTAGGCGCAGGGGGTGCCTCGCGCGCGCTGATCAGCGCGTTTTGCCTTTTACCCGAGAAGCCGGAATGCATCAAGGTTTATGATATTGATGCCGAGCGCGCCGCGCATCTTATTCGCGACCTGGGGGAACGCATGGATATAAGCCCTGTCAAGATTGTGAGCAGCATTGATGATTTGAATATTGAGATAGCCGACCTTTTGGTGAATGCCACCCCTGTGGGCATGAAGGCCGAAGATGTGGCCCTGGTCAGTGAAGAACTTTTGCACGCGCACATGATGGTGTATGACCTTGTTTATAATCCGTCGGAGACGGCGCTCCTCAAGATGGCCAGGCAAAAAGGCGCAAAAGCGGTCAATGGCCTTAAAATGCTTTTTTACCAGGGCGTTTTGGCATTTCAGCGTTGGGGGGAAGTGCAGCTCTCAGATCAGATTAAAAAACGCATGTGGGAAGAACTGGAAAAGGCCAGTCAGAGTCATTGATGCTGACGGGGCCGCGTCAAAAAGAATTTCAAGCAGACTGTTATAAAAAATAATTATTCATCACTTTGAGAGGACGGTTTAATGGAACCTGAAATATTGTGGGGCACTTTATTTTTTATGCTCGGCGCGGTCATTGGCAGTTTTTTAAATGTTTGTATTGTTCGCCTTCCTCAAGAAAAGTCTGTGGTCTTTCCAGGTTCCCATTGCGTCAAATGCGGGAAACCTGTCCGATGGTTCGATAATATTCCAATTCTAAGTTATTTTATCCTTTGGGGAAAATGCCGCGATTGCGGGGCAAAGTTTTCTGTTCGTTATGCCTTTGTCGAGTTTTTGACAGGTTGTGTCTTTCTGGGGTTTTATCTTTATTATGGTTTGAGCTGGCTTTTATTGCCGTATCTTTTAATGACCGCGGGTTTTATTGTGGCAACGTTTGTTGATTTTGAACACCGCATCATTCCTGATGAGGTGAGCGTCGGAGGGATGTTTGCGGGGATTGCGCTGAGTCTTCTCATCCCGGCGCTTCACGCATCGGCTGACCCGAGCGCCTTTATTCCCACAGCGGCCGTGACTTTTATTTTTGTTATTTTTTGTCTTGCGGCTAATTTTTTGTATTTTTTCCTTCAAAAGACGCCATTTCAAAAAGAAGATGCCGGCTATGTGCTCGTGTGCCTTGCTTTGGTGGTGGTCCAGCTCGCAGCCTCTTTTGCGGCGCAGGCTTTTCCTGCAACAGCGCCATGGTCGCGTTCTTTGGCCTCATCGGTTCAGGGGGCGCTTATCGGCGGGGGCGCCATTTATTTCATGGGCGTTGTGGGGGAGTGGATTTTTAAAAAAGAGGCCATGGGCGGCGGAGACGTCAAGCTTTTGGCCATGATAGGGGCTTTTTTAGGATGGAAGCTTGCGATTTTGACATTCTTTGTGGCGCCTTTTTTTGGCGCCATTGTCGGGATTGTTGAAAAGATCCGCACCAAAGACAGTGCCATTGCCTACGGGCCCTATCTTGTGCTCGGCGCTTTAGTAAGCCTTTTTTGCGGTGATCGTATTATCCACTGGATCATGACCGGGTATGGGGTTTATTAACAGGGCCCGATTCAAAGTTTTCTAAAATCACTTATGAAAAATGACCAGAGTGAACGCATAAGCGCAGGAATTCTCCAGGCTTTGGAGAATCTTGTTGTTGTGTTTGACCGTTATTGGCTGCTTTTTTTTATGGTATTAGCCGGCCTGTTAACGTGGAGGCTGTGGACGGATGCCCTTGTTTCCAATCATGACGCGGATGTCCATCTGATCCGGGTTGTTGGGGTTTTACGAAGCTGGCAGGAAGGGTATTTTTCTTGTCGCTGGTATTTTGATGTCGGTTTTGGCCAGGGGTATCCGCTTTTAAATTATTATGCCCCGCTTTTTTATTATTTGTCCGCATTGTTTGCACTTCTTTTTCATCATCCTGTGGCTGGTATGAACACTGTTTTAGTTCTGGGTTTTCTTTTTTCAGGTATTTGCATGTATTTCTTTGCACGGGAATTGTTTGGGAAGCCTGCCGGATTAGTGGCGGCAGTGGCTTACATGTTTGCGCCGTATCATATCTGGTGCGCCTATCACAGCGGCTATTTTACAATGTTTTTGGCGGCATCATTTCTGCCGTTTGTCTGGCTTAGTTTCTTAAGAGCTTACCAGAATCCTGGTTACAATCGTTTTCTCCTAGCGACAGGCAGCTTTGCCATATTGCTTCTCATGCATATTTTGCTTTCGTGGGTCTGCATAGTTCTTTTGGGCCTTTTCCTGGCTGTTATGTATTTTGAGGGAGAGTGCCGTCACCATCGGGGGCTCATCGTAGCAGGCCTTGCTATTCCTGCGGGCCTGGGGTTGGCAGCGTTTTTTATTTTGCCAGGCCTTATGGAGGGCGGATATGTTTCTATTTCCGCAGTCCTCAAGCAACAGCAGTTTGATTACCATTATCATTTTCTGACATGGAAACAGGTCCTTTGGAATGCCTGGACCAACGGTATTCATAGTGAACATTCTTTTATGCTGGGGTATGCCCATGTTATTGTCGGCGGGTTCACATTGGTTTTGTTTTTATTTTTTTATCACCAATCCCGAAAAATAATCTGGCTTGTTTCTCTCTTTGGATTTTGTGCTTTGGGGTTTGTTTTTATCATGTCGCGGGAGTCGGTGGGGCTCTGGGATTCTTTGTCTTTTGCTTTTCGCTATTTTCAAGGATCGTGGCGATTTTTTTATTTTCTGGTCTTTTTTGTTTCTTTATTAACAGGGGCTTTTGTTGTGATGTTCTCTGAGCGTTGGCGGCCGTTGGCGGCAATAGTTTTAATGGCAATCTTTATTATTTTAAATATCGGGCATACCACCCCGTCCAGAGCGCCGATTACCTTTGAAAAAGGCAGCATCAATAATTATGCCGAGTGGTTATACGAGCGTTGGCCTGGAGATGGCATGGAGTATGTTCCTGTCTGGGTCAAAAGGATACTGCCTTTCCCTCCGAAAGAAAAGTTTAGTATTTTAAAAGGTGATGGCCGTATTGATGTTGTCAACGGCCGGCCCAGAGGTGGTTACGGCTTAAGGGTGTTAGCGACAAGGACATGTCTCATAAGCTTTAATCACTGGTATTTTCCCGGTTGGAAGGTATTTGTTGATGGCAAAGAAGAGCAGATCCATTATGAAAATGATTTCGGTTATATTATGTTCGGACTTTTGCCCGGCAACCATGATGTCCTTATCCGTTTCGATGATACCCCTCCCAGAACAACGGGTAAAATCATTTCTTTAGCGACTGTTTTTCTGCTTTTCATCGGATGGGGGGTGTTGTTTTTCCGTTCCAGACAAAGAATATTTTCGCCTGACATTCCCTGATATTTTTTCTTGTTCACGCAAGGTTTCTTCGGTATAGTATCTTACTAATGTGTAATTATTTTAATTATTAACATAGGAGTCAATTTATGGTTTCATACAAAGAATTGGGTCTTTCCAACACCAGGGAAATGTTTGCGAAAGCATTCAAGGGCGGTTATGCCATTCCCGCTTACAATTTTAACAATATGGAACAGATTCAGGCCATTATCACGGCCTGTGTTGAAACGCAGTCGCCTGTGATTTTGCAGGTATCTTCCGGCGCGCGCAAGTATGCCAATCCCACGCTTTTGCGCTGGATGGGCAAGGGCGCGGTTGAGATGATGAAGGAATTGGCCAAGGCCAAGAACCTTAAAGAAATCCCGATTGCGCTTCACCTGGATCATGGCGATACTTTTGAGCTTGCCAAATCCTGCATTGAGTCCGGGTTTTCTTCGGTCATGATTGACGGATCCCATCATCCTTACGACAAGAATGTTGAGCTGACCAAACAGGTTGTGGATTTTGCGCATCAGCACGATGTGACCGTGGAAGGCGAGCTGGGGGTCCTTTCCGGTATTGAAGATGACGTGGTTGCGGCAAAGTCGGTTTATACGTCCCCGGATCAGGTTGAAGATTTTGTGAAGAAGACGGGTGTGGATTCCTTGGCCATTTCCATCGGCACTTCCCATGGCGCGTACAAGTTTAAGCCTGCCCAGTGCACCAAAGACCCCAAGACCGGGGTTTTGGTTCCTCCGCCGCTTCGCTTTGATATTTTGGAAGAAATTGAAAAGCGCATCCCGGGGTTTCCCATTGTGCTCCATGGCGCGAGTTCCGTGGCCACAGAGTATGTCGACATGATTAATAAGTTTGGCGGCAAGCTTGAGGCTGCTGTGGGCATTCCTGAAGAACAGCTTCGCAAGGCTGCAAAATCAGCTGTCTGCAAGATTAACATTGACTCTGACGGCCGTCTGGCCATGACCGCGCTTATCCGTAAGACTTTTGCGGAGAATCCCGGTGAGTTTGATCCCCGCAAGTATCTTGGTCCGGCGCGCGACGCACTGGTCAAGGTATACAAAGCCAAGAATGAGAATGTCCTTGGTTCTGCCGGCAGGGCGTAATTTTTCTTATACCCCTGCGTGTTTTTGAGTAAAATACGCAGGGGTATTTTTTTTCTAGCCTATGGATATGAAACCAAAAACACTTATTGTTGTTCCTTGTTTTAATGAAGCAAGTCGCCTTGATGGCCAGGCGTTCCTTGATTTTCTCGGGCCCTATCCGCATATTCATGTCCTTTTTGTCAACGATGGAAGCACGGATACAACCAGGCAAGTCTTAGAAAATTTTGTTAAAGCCCGGCCAGAGCAAATGTCTTTGCTGAATTTGCCCAAGAATTCCGGGAAGGCCGAGGCTGTTCGCCAGGGATTTTTAAAAGGATTTTTGTCTTTCCCCGTTGATTTGATAGGATATTTTGATGCTGATTTGGCGACACCATTGTCCACGATCATAGAGCTCGAAGGGTTATTTTCCAATCCCTCCTTTGAAATAGCCATGGGCTCGCGCGTCAAATTGCTGGGCCGCAATATTGAGCGTGACAGCCGAAGGCATTATATCGGCCGCATTTTTGCGACTTTAGCATCCATGACTTTGGGCCTTGCGGTTTATGACACACAGTGCGGAGCCAAACTTTTTAAGGTAACGGAACGCCTTAAGAAAGTTTTTTCTTTCTCTTTTACGGTCACCTGGATTTTTGATGTCGAGATCCTGGCGCGTTTCATGATCATGGAGCGTTGTCATCCCACAGGCCGCGCTGTCAGTAAAATTTGTGTTGAATATCCTGTCCGCGAGTGGATTGATAAAAAAGGTTCGAAAGTGAAGTTTTGGCATTATCTGACGAGCACGAAAGATCTTTTGAAAATTCTTTTTCGGGTTAAATTTTCCCCTCAAAACCATCCGTATTGCCAAAAATTGCTTTAATTTCAGGAGGAATTATGGAATGCCTTAAGGATAAGAATTTGAAAGATTGCACCTGCAGTTACCCTGGCTGCTCCCGCAAAGGGCTTTGCTGTGAGTGCGTGCGCTACCATCGGGCTAAAGGGGCCATCCCGGGCTGTTTTTTCCCATCGGAGACTGAAAAAACATATGACCGCAGCGTTTCTAATTTTATTAAGTGTTGTCCATGACCAGGAAAATTGCAATATTCCTTAACAAGGCCATGAACTCAGACAGGCCTTTTATTGCAGGCATTTTTTTGTTGACTCTCCTTATGGCCTGGCCCCTTATCAGCAATTCCCTTATTCGGGCTTTTGATTTGCAAAGTGCTTTTATGAGATCGGTGTCCATGAACCAGGCCTGGCGTGAGGGGGATTTGATTCCCCGTTGGATGCCTCATATTATTTCCGGTTACGGTTATTCCATGAGCAATTTTTACGCGCCGTTATTTTCTTATATCGCTGCAGTTGCCATGTTTTTTTTACCAGCCTTCCTGGCGTTTAATTTCTCGATCATTCTTGTGCTTTTTGCCTCAGGGGTCGCGATGTATTTTTTTGCCAGAGAAATCTGGGGGAGAGACGGCGCGTTTTTGTCGGCCGCGGCGTATCTTTTTGCGCCGTATCACATCCTTGATGTTTATGTCCGAGGCACCCCCGCGGAACTGACGGCGTTTGTGTTTTTTCCGCTTATTTTATGGGCGCTTTTACGTATTTCCAGGTCTCTGTGCTTAAAAGATGTTGTTTTGGGGATTTTGGCGATGACAGGGCTCCTTCTTTCACATAATATTTCGGCATTTTTGTTTTTGCCTCTGGCGTTCTTTTATACAGTTGTTCTTTTTTTTACAGGCACGAATGGTGTTAAAGAAAAATTATATTCTGTCCTGGCGTCAGCAGTTGTTTTTATCAGCGGATTTCTTCTGTCAGCCTATTTCTGGCTTCCGGCCATGATGGAGAAGAAATTTGTTCAGATTGAACGCCTTACCGTCGGACAATACGATTACCGCCACAATTTTTCAACCCTTCCACAGCTGATTTATTCGCCCTGGGGTTATGGAACCTGGGGTGGCGGGATGTCCATTATGGTGGGGATTGTGCATCTTTGTTTTGTTATGGCCTTGTTTTTGTTTTTTAAAAAAGTTACGGTAAGCGTTAAGGATGCCAGGCGCCAGATTATCTTTTTCTCTTTTGTTCTGGTTGTTGCCGCTTTTTTCACGGTCAAGGAGTCGGCGCCTTTGTGGAAAGTGATACCGCTTCTTTATTTTACAGAGTTTCCCTGGAGGTTTTTGATCATTATGACCCTGGCTGTTTCCATCATGGCCGGAGGCATTATTTTTTGCGTTTCAGAAAATTTTCGTAAAAAGTTTTTGGGAATGGCCCTTATCGCGATTGTAGGTTCGAACATCTTTTTTTGCCATTCTTTCGGGACAGAGCCGGTCAAGTTTTCCTCTCCGGTAGAGTACCTGCAGTCTCTTTTGCCAATGGATAATATGGAATACCTGTCGAAATGGGTTAAAATAGTCAGTGTTAATCCTCCGCCGCAGAAACTTCAGGTTTTGTCAGGCACCGGAGCGGTTGAGGATAAGGGGGGGCGTCCTTTAGACCGCTTATTTTCAGTTGATGCCAAAACACCTGTTGTTTTGGTTTTTCATTCTTATTATTTCCCGGGATGGGAAGCGGCTGTTGACGGGAGGCCGGTTGATATCAAGATGGACAATCCTTTTGGATTGATCATTTTTCAAGCGCCTGCAGGCAGCCATGATGTCAGGATTTTCTTTACAACAACACCGGTGCGAACATTGGCCCAATCCGTGTCATTGGTAACGCTGATCCTTTTTGCCATGGTCTTTTGTTTTCGCAAGAATGTTACGGCGTGGCTTAAAAAATTTTAAAGGAAGTCTGCGGCATGGCCAAACGTCCCAAAACAGAGTATTGGCATAAAAAGCAGGGTAAGACCAGTTCCGTGAGTTCGCAGGCTGTTCACTCCTCGGTCAAGGATGGCCATCCTCTTTTAAATCCTTCCCCCAAACCTTCCCGCGCTGAGATGTTTCTTCGCAATCTCAAAACCGAGATAAAAAAAGCGCTTTAAAGCCGCTCCGATGATAGGGATTGACTTTAATAAAGACGATTGTTAATATTTCTGCATGCTTAAAACCTCAAAAAATATTGTTCTCATCGGGTTTATGGCTTCCGGCAAGACCTTTGCATCCAGAGAACTTGCCCGGCGCCTTAACCGTGAGCGTATTTCCACGGATGAATGGATTGAGAAGCGTGAAGCCCGCGCCATTGCTGATATTTTTGCGCAGTCCGGAGAGCCTTATTTTCGGAAAATTGAATCTGAGGTTGTCCGTGAAATTGCCATGAAAGATAACCTGGTGGTCGACTGCGGCGGAGGTGTAGTCATCAACAAAGACAATTTAAAAGCCCTTAAAGCGAACGGCATCATCTTTTACCTTTACGCCTCACCGGAGAGTGTTTTTCGGCGTACCAGGGGCAAGACTGACCGTCCGCTTTTAAATGTTCCAAACCCTAAAGAAAAAATACAACAACTCTTGGCCGTTCGCGACCCCCATTACCGTGAGGCTGACTTCGTCGTTGATTCGAACGAAGACAACATAGGTAAGGTGGTCGATGACATACTCACAATCCTCAACAAGTCCAGTTAGTTTTTCAGTTCCCGGCGAATCAGTTCCTTCATTATTGCCATCACGCGTAGAGCGTGACAGTCTCATTGTTCTCAATGCCATTTCAGGCTTTGGAAATCGGCGGACTATCAAGCTTATCGAACATTACGGTTCTGCTCAAGGAGTGCTGGAACGTTTGGGTGGGGACATTTCTTTATTCACGGATGTGCCTGAGGCTGCTGTCTTTAATTTCAAGAATTTTGACAAAGAGGAGTTTATGGCCCGGGAGATGGCGCATCTTAAAGAACACGACGCGCGCATTGTAACGTTTCTTGATAAAGATTATCCTCCAGCTTTAAGGAATATTCACGATTATCCGCTGGTCCTGTATGTTTGCGGAGACTGGCCAGAGAACATGGATTGTTCTGTTGCTGTTGTTGGCTCTCGAAAACCCACGTTCTATGGCCTTGAAACCGCGGAGAAATTTTCGAGGGCCTTGGCCGAGTTGGGGGTTGTTGTGGTTTCAGGGTTGGCCAGGGGAATAGACGCGGCAGCGCACCGCGGGTGCCTTAAGGCCAATGGGCAAACCATAGCTGTTTTAGGCTGTGGGCTGGATTATATTTATCCTGAAGAAAACAGGGAATTATATGAGCTCATCAAGACCCAAGGGTGTCTTATGAGTGAATTTCCTTTTGGCACAAAGCCTATTACTTATAATTTTCCACGCCGCAACCGGATTGTGAGCGGGGTGTCGTTAGGAGTCCTGGTGGTTGAGGCCAATATTAAAAGCGGGGCATTGATCACGGCAGGTTTTGCCCTGGAGCAGGGCAAAGAAGTTTTTGCTGTTCCCGGGCGCATTGACAGCACGCTTTCTTCAGGGCCGCTGGCGCTTATTAAACAGGGAGCCAAGGTGGCCCTTTCAGTTGAGGATCTCTTAGAAGAGCTGCCGCTCAGATTAAGAGGCAACAGCGTTTTATCACAACAGCCTGAACTTTTTCCCATGGATAAAGAGGCTGGCCTTTCTGCAGAAGAAAAAAGAGTTTTACATATTATTAAGGAAGGAAAGCTCCTGACGCTTGAGGAAATTGAGCTAAAAACCGGTTTGGCTCCCTCGAGTTTAATGGGCCCGCTTTTGCTTTTGGAGATAAAACGTTTGATCCGCCAGCAGCCTGGGAAGGTTTATGAAGTTGCTTGAAAATTTGACTTAAAAATAATTTTTCATTAATTCAGTTGCAAAAGATTGTTTTTTATGGAAAGTATGAAGAGTCTTTAAGAGTTCCGGTGTTTGACTTTTTTGTTTATTACCCATGTGAGCTGATATGGCCAAAGCATTAGTTATTGTGGAATCTCCGGCAAAAGTTAAGACGATTAATAAAATCCTGGGTGCTAAATTCAAGGTCACGTCTTCCATGGGGCACTTGATTGATCTTCCCAAATCTACTTTGGGGGTGGATGTTGACAAGGATTTTGAACCCCGGTTTATAGTTGTCCGCAACAAACAAAAGACCCTGACCAAACTCAAAAAAGAAGCTGAAGGAAAGACTGAGATATATTTCGCCACAGACCCTGACCGCGAGGGGGAGGCCATTGGCTGGAACCTTGTGCCTCATTTGGCCAAGGACGGCAAGAAGGTTTTTCGTGTGGTTTTTCATGAAATCACCAAAGAGGCTGTTTTAAAGGCCTTTGAGAACAAGCATGATTTTGATCTTAACAAGATCAATGCCCAGAATGCCCGCCGCATTTTAGACCGCATCGTGGGTTATCTTATCAGCCCTGTGTTATGGAAAAAAGTCGGAAGCCGTTTAAGTGCGGGCCGGGTGCAGTCAGTGGCCCTTCGCCTTATTGTTGAGCGGGAGCGCGGAATTCAAAGTTTCACCCCGGTCGAGTATTGGGAGATCGCGGTGATGTTGAAGAAAGACGGCGTTTCCAGCCTTCTTGAGGCCCAGCTTGAAAGAATCAGCGGCGAAAAAGTTGACCTGAAAAATGTTTCCGAGGCGAATGCTGTTGCCGGAGAATTGAACGGGAAATTGTTTCGTGTGACCGCTGTCAATTCGCGCGAGGTGAGGCGCAATCCCCTGCCGCCGTTCATTACGAGTACGCTTCAGCAGGATGCCTTTTCCAAACTCGGGTTTAATGCTCAAAGGACCATGATGGTGGCCCAGGAACTTTATGAGGGTGTCGAGATCGGCGAAGAAGACCCTGTGGGTCTTATCACTTATATGCGCACGGATTCAGTGAATATTGCCCAGGAGGCCCTGGGCAAGGCCCGTGATTATATCGGTAAAGTTTACGGTGAGACGTATTTACCTGCGGAACCTAACAAATATAAATCTAAGAAATTAGCCCAGGAAGCGCATGAGGCCATCCGTCCAACGGACATTGCCCGCGCTCCCGAGACAGTAAAGAAATTCCTTACCCCGGACCAGAGCAGTTTGTATGACCTTATCTGGAAACGTTTCGTCAGTTGCCAGATGACTCCGGCGGTCTTTGAAAACAAAAAAGTGGAGATTACAGCGGGAAATTACCAGTTTGGGGCTTCAGGCTCCACTTTGATTTTTCAGGGGTGTTTATCGGTCTATCGCACAGGTGATGATGAAGAAAAGAAACAGGACCTTGCGGCCTATAGCCAGGAAGACATCCTCCAGATGACAGAGGTCAGGCCGTCACAGCATTTTACCAAGCCTCCGGCAAGGTATTCGGAAGCGTCCCTCGTTAAAGCCCTGGAAGAAGAGGGGATTGGCCGTCCGAGCACGTACGCCTCTATTATTCAAACCCTGGTTTTACGCAATTATGTCACGCGCGACCGCGGTTATTTTACAGCGACCGAGTTGGGGATTCTGATATGCGACCTTTTGGTCACGAGTTTTCCCAAGGTTTTGGACATTGGTTTTACCGCCACAATGGAGGAGAGCCTTGACCGGGTTGAAGAAGGCGAACTGAATTATGTGACGCTTCTTAAAGATTTTTATGGCCCCTTTAAGCAGGAGCTTGATCATGCCATGGCCACGTTGGAGAAAACCAGTGTGACTATGGATAAAATTTGCCCGATCTGCAACGTCGCGCAGATGCAAGTCAAGTGGGGCAGAAACGGACGGTTTATCAGCTGTTCAGATTTTCCCAAATGCAAGCACGCGGAGCCGTATCCTACCGGGGTAAAATGCCCGGAGCCTGACTGCGGCGGTGAGCTTGTTGAGCGCCGTAATCGTCGTGGCGGAGTCTTTTTTGGCTGCAACAAGTATCCTGTTTGCAAGCACATTTCTAATAAGCTTCCGGTATCAGAGCCAGTCAAAGCGTAGTAGGAAGTGGTTTTTTAATTTCCTTATTTTCCCCTTCATTCCCATAAATTAAGATATATGATAATATTAATATGAATTCATATATTCAAAAATTCCTGGGTCACCTGGAAGACGAAAAAAATTATTCACAGCATACTTTGCTGAATTACCGCCTTGATCTTGAGGAATTCTTTGCCTTTTTAGGGAACGATGATGTTAAGGCGGTCGATTACCCAACCTTGAGAAGGTTTTTGGCAGAACTCAAAGTGCGGGCGCTCAAGCCCCGCAGCGTTTCGAGGAAGCTTTCTTCCCTGAGGTCGTTTTTCCGGTTTTTGCAAAGGGAAGGCGTTGTCCAGAAAAATCCTGCGGCGCTGGTCATGACGCCGAAGCTGGATAAAGTGCTGCCTCATTTTCTGACAGAGACGGCCGCCGTAAGGTTGATGGAGGCCCCTGGCGAAAATACAGCCGTGGATTTGCGTGATAAAGCGATTTTTGAAACGTTATATTCGACGGGAATCCGTGTGAGCGAGCTTGTGGGGTTAAGCCTTGAGGATGTGGATTTGATCGGCAATATTGTCAAGGTTTACGGCAAGGGCAAGAAAGAACGCGTTGTGCCCATCGGGGATAAGGCGTGCGAAGCGATTCAGGCCTATCTGGATGCCAGAAAGAGCAATGCCTCTGCGCTTTTTTTAAATCATGCCGGAGGGCGGCTAACAGCAAGGAGCATCCGCAATATCATCAACAAACATATTGCGTGCGCCAGCCTGGACCAGAAGGTCCATCCGCATATGTTGAGGCATTCTTTTGCAACGCATTTGCTGGACCATGGCGCTGATTTAAGGGCGGTTCAGGAGCTTTTAGGGCATGTGAATCTGTCAACGACACAGATTTATACGCACTTAACAACGGAAAAATTAAAGAGTATTTATAACGCAGCACATCCGAGAGCTTAACAGCAAGAGCTTTTAAGCTCGAGTCCCTTTTTCCCGACACGTGTTTTGCCAAAATTACCAGGCAAAACAAAAGTGTCCTGGGAAAAAGGGACGCAAAATGGTTTAACAATGACTATTCTTTTCGATATTTTCTTCGCTGTTTACATCCTGTTGTATTTGCCTGTTCTTGTTTTTAAGGGTAAATGGCATGATGGCTTTAAAGCCCGTCTGGGGTTTATTCCGCAAGACATGAGGCGCCGCCTTTCTGAAAAGAAAAACATCTGGCTTCATGCCGTGAGTGTCGGTGAGGTTGTGGCCATAGAGGGCCTGGCCAAAGGGCTTGGGTCGCGTTATCCGGATCATCAGATTGTCGTGTCTGTAACCACAAAAGCCGGTTATGCCCTGGCTGAGAAAAAATATAAGGATGGGGCTCTTGTCATCTGGTCGCCGCTGGATTTCAGCGTCACGGCCCGTGCCTTTGTAAAATGCATCCAGCCCGTGATTTATATTGCGGCGGAAACCGAGCTTTGGCCGAACCTTTTCAATGTGCTTTCCCGAAAACAGGTGCCGGGGGTGATTGTTAACGGCAGGATTTCCGATGAGGCTTTTGGGAAATACAAAATGGTGCGTTGGGCGCTCAAGGGGCTTTTGGCAAATATTAAGGCGTTTGTGATGCAGAGCGAGCTTGATGCCCAAAGGATCATTGCGCTCGGCGCCTGCCCCAATCGCGTCAGGATGCTGGGGAATGTGAAATTCGACAATATTCCTCAAGTGCAGAGTGCCTCTCCGGCAGGGTTTGGGTTTGAAGACGGGCAGAAAATTTTTGTTGCCGGAAGCACGCATCCTGGGGAAGAAGAAATTGTTTTAAAGGCAATGGAGCATTTAAAAACAAAATTTTCCGATCTTCGTCTGGTGATTGCGCCTCGGCATCCGGAGCGTGCGCGTGATGTTGCCGACATAGTCAGGAAAAGGGGAATGAATCCTGTCTTTTTGTCCGCACGGCGCCAGGCCTTAAAAGCCACAGATGTCCTTGTGGTTGATACCGTGGGACAGTTGGTTCAGCTTTATTCCATTTCAACCCTGGTTTTTGTCGGAAAAAGTCTGACGGTCAAAGGCGGGCACAATATTATTGAGCCGGCATTATTTGCCAAGCCTATGATTGTTGGGCCGTATATGGAGAATTTCAGGGATATTGTGCAAATTTTCAAAGCAGATAACGCCCTTGGGATGGTTCAAAGCGCAGACGATTTTGAGAACGAAGCGGCGCGTTTCTTGGCCAGCGCGGATTTGCGCCATGATTTGGGCCGCAGGGCCCAGGCGGTTGTCGAGAAAAACCGTGGGGCAACAGGGCGGACATTGAAGGTTATTGAGGAGTTTTTGGGACGATGAAAACTTTTCTTTACAGTGTTATGACAGGAGAAAACAACAGCCTTTTGGCAGGGCTTATGCGTCCGTTGCTTTTTATTTTATCATTTGTTTACCGCGCAGGAGTCAGGGTCATTTATTGGCTTTATGAGGCCGGGATTCTGAAATCCGTCAAGGTCGACAAGCCTGTGATCAGTATTGGCAATATCACGGCAGGCGGAGTCGGAAAAACTCCTTTTGTGATTTTTTTGGCAAAATATTTATATGACCGCATGAAGCATCCCGTGATTTTGACGCGGGGGTATATGGATAACGATGATGCCTTGAGTGATGAGGCCATGATGATGCGCCAGGTTTTGCCGCAGGTTCCGGTTGTGGTGTCTCCGGATCGTGTCCTTGCGGCGAGGGAAGCGCTCCATGACCATATCGTGGATGTTTTTCTTCTGGATGACGGCTTTCAGCATTGGAAAATGGCGCGGGACCTTGATGTGGTTTTGATTGATGCCGCGAATCCCTTTGGAAACGGGCAATTGCTTCCCGCCGGGATTTTACGTGAACCTTTAGAGGCTTTGGAGCGCGCCCATATTTTTGTCATCACCAGGGCTGACATTGCCAAAGACCTCCCGGCGTTGCGCGGGGAACTTAATCGCAGAAATCCGCAGGCAACAATTGCGGAAATAACGCAAACACCCGTAAGCCTTTCGAACCTTTTTACGAATGAGGTTTTTAAGGATTTTTCCCCTCTTAAAGGCCGCGTCCTGGCCTGTGCTGCCATTGGCGCTCCGCGGCCTTTTTTGATGTCGCTTGAGAAGCTGGGTGCCACCGTTGAGCACGCGGAGATTTTTAACGATCATTATGTTTATAATCCTGAGGATATTCAAAAGATGGTTTCTATCTGCAGGGAGAAAAAAATAAAGTTGATTGCCACCACCCATAAGGATGCTGTTAAAATGATCAATTTCCAAAATCTTTTCGGGGATGTTTCTGTTATTGTTGTGAATATTGCGGTGAACGTAATAAGGGGAGAAAATGAACTCTTTTCAAGGATTAATAGCGTACTTTCTTCTTAATATTTTTTCATCTTTTTTAAGGATGATCCCTCTTGATGCATCCCTGGTTTTGGGGAGTTGCCTGGGGGACCTTGTTTTTTATGTCAACAAGAAATTGTCGCGCAAGGTGATTATGAACCTTCGCCTGGCTTACGGGAAAAAGAAGTCATCCGCAGAGTTACGGCGCCTTCAACGGCAATTTTTTCAGGTTTACGGCCAAAGCATTATTGAATTGGCGAGGTTCCCTGTGATTGCAAAACAGGGTTTTGCCCGTTACGTCACTGTTCATGGCAAAGAACATTTTGATGTCGCGATCAAGAAGGGCAAAGGAGTGATTTTTTTATCCATGCATTTTGGGAATTGGGAACTTTCCAATCTTGTCGGCAGTATGATGGGGCATCCTTATAACATGGTGGCCAATGACCTTGAGCATATTAACCGTGTGGCGGATTTTTTGAATTCTTTGCGCCGCAGCGCGGGTTGCAATATTATTAATCCCGGTATCGGTGGGCGGGAAATCATCAAGCGCCTTAAGGCCAATGAAATTGTCACACTGGTTGTTGACCAGGGGGGCAAGGACGGAATCCCCGTGCCTTTTTTTGGCGAGGACGCCTCCATGTCCACGGGAGCGGTCCGCCTGGCGCTTAAATACGATGCCGCCATCCTTCTGGTTAATATTTATCGTTTGCCGCACGGAAAGCATGTCCTGACAGCGTTGCCTTTTGAATTGACGCGGAGTGCGGATGTTGAAAAAGATGTTCAGATGAATTTAAAGCGGATGACCGGGGTTTACGAGCGGTGGATTGACGAGCATCCGTATGAATATATCTGGTCTTATAAAACGTGGAAACTGTCCAAAACACGCACGGTTGTTGTTCTGGATGACGGGCGCACCGGGCATTTGCGCCAGTCCGAGGCCGTGGCCCGACTTTTAGAGGGAGAGCTTAAAGTCAAAGGGTTTAATGTCAGGCAGGAAGTTGTTTCTTTGAAATTTCGTTCCTCATTCTTCCCTTTTCTTTTGGGCTTGGTTACCGGCGGGAAATTTTTGTTAGGCGACAGGAGCGTTTATTTCTTGAAGCCTTTTTTGTCTCCGGATTCTTTTGAGAAACTGGCGTGTTTGAAACCGGATTTTGTTATTTCTGCCGGGGCCAGGGCTGCGACGGTGAACGTCTGGCTGGCGCAGGATAACAGGGCTTCGAATATTGCCATTTTACGCCCTGGGCTTGTGCCGCTCAAACATTTTTCGCGGGTGATTTTGCCCCGTCATGATATCAAAAATAAAAAAGTTCCTTCCTGTGTTGTCGAGGTCAAGGCGGCTTTGAATCTGATTGATAAAACCTATCTTGACGATAACGTGAAGGCGCTCGAGAACAGGTTTTCCCATCTTAAATCAAATTTACGGCCTAAAATCGGTTTTCTTCTGGGGGGCGACACCAAGGGGCTTGTGATGAGCGAACAGCAGATCCGCGTTGTGATCAATCAGATCAAGGATGCGGCCCAGCGTTTTGAGATGAATATTCTTGTGACAACGTCCCGCAGGACATCTCCCATGGTTGAGCAGCTGGTTTCCAGGGAATTCAAGGATTACGAGCGGACAGCTCTTCTTATCATTGCCAACCGTTCCAATGTCCCTGAAGCGGTCGGCGGGATCCTGGGGCTTTCGGATGTGGTTGTTGTTTCGGGTGAAAGCATTTCCATGATTTCCGAAGCGGCCTGTTCAGGGAAAAAGACCGTGGTATTTCCCATCGACGGGCCTAATTTAAAACCGATCGAGAATAAATACACGCGTTTTGCCGATGATTTGAGCCGCCAGGGCGGCATTGTTTTTTCTGATACCCGTTCTTTGGCGTCTTCCATTGACGGGGTATTAAAAGGAAAAATTTTTATAAAGCCTGTTAATGATACTGCTGTGATTAAAGCGGCACTTGAAGGACTTGTGAGATGAGGATTCTTCAGATATTGCCCGAATTGGATGTCGGCGGAGTTGAACGGGGGACAGTGGATATGGCCCGTTATCTTGTGGAACATAACCATCATTCTGTTGTTGTTTCCAACGGCGGAGCCCTTGTCCCTGTTTTGGAGGCGCAAGGCTCCAGGCATTACACCCTGCCTGTTCATAAAAAGGATATTTTTACGATGGGCCAGTGCGTGAAAGACCTGGAACGTATTATTCGTGAGGAAAAAATTGACATTGTCCATGCGCGTTCCCGTGTTCCGGCGTGGATCGCGTATTTTGCGGTCCGCAAAACCGACGCTGAATTTCTTACGACGTGCCATGGGTATTATTCCGATAATTTTATGAGCCGGGTCATGGGCTGGGGAAAACTTGTGATTGTTATCAGCGAGGTCATCGGGCGCCATATGATTGACCATTTTGGCGTCAGGGCTGAGAATGTGCGTTTGGTTCCCCGTAGTGTTGACTTGGATAAATTTTGTTTTCGTGAGCGCCAGCCCGGCCAGTCGAGTTTTACGGTTTCAATGATCGGGCGGATCACCCCTTTGAAGGGGCATGGTTATTTTTTAAAGGCCATGGCCAAGCTCCTTCGTCAGAAACCTTTTGTCCGGGTGCGCGTTATCGGTGATGCGCCGGCCAACAAAGTTGCCTATAAAGAAAGCCTTCTTCTTCTTGCCAAACGCCTGGGAATCGCGGATAAAATCGAGTTTTTGGGGAACCGAAGCGACATCCCTCAGCTTTTAAGCGAGACCGATGCCCTGGTTTTATCCACTGTGACACAGGAAGCCTTTGGCCGGGTGCTTATTGAAGCCCAGGCTGTGGGCGTTCCGGTTGTGGCGACCAAGGTGGGAGGGGTGGTGGATGTTGTTGAGCATGAAAAAACCGGCCTTTTGGTTTTGCCAAAGGATTCTGACACGATTGCCGCGGCAGTCATGCGTATCATGGACGACCGTAAACTCACTGATGCCATGGTTGTTGAGGCGCGCGGGCGTGTGGAGGAGCGTTATACTCTCGAACAGATGGCGTTAAAAACCATTAAGGTTTATGAGGAGTTAAAAGCCTCCACCAATATCCTTGTGGTGAAGTTGAGTGCCGTGGGCGACATTATTCTGATCACAGCTTCTTTAAAGGCTTTGCGTGAGAGGTTTCCGGATGCCAAAATATCGTGCCTGGTTGGCCGTGAAGGCGCCTCACTTTTAAGCGGATGCCCGTATATTAATGATGTGATTGTTTATGATTACAAGGCCAAGCATAAAGGGATTAAGGGGTTTTTGAAAATTCTTAAGAAATTAAGACATCACCGTTTTGATAAGGTGATTGATTTTCAGAATAATAACCGGACACATTTATTGACGTTTTTATGCATGCCCCGCGCGAGTTATGGCTACCGCAACAAGAAGCTGGGGTTTCTTTTGAGCGACGGCATTCTTGATGACGTTTCAGGGTTGTCGCCGGTCCAGCATCAGTTTCGGGTCCTTAAAAGCCTTGGCATTGAGTATAACGACCGTGTGCGGCTTGAATTCTGGCCGCGCAAAGATGACTATGCTTACGCCAGAGAAATTTTACATTCCGAATGGATTGATGAAAAGGCCCATACGCTGGTCGGGATCAATATTGCGGCGTCTGACCGTTGGCCCACAAAGAATTGGCCCATGTCTCATGTGGCCCAGTTATGCGATATGCTGGCCTCCCAGGGCATTCGCGTTGTTGTCACTGGCATGGATAAAGACCGTGAGTATGTCCGTCAGTTGTCGGGGCTTGCCAAATCAAAACCTGCGGTTGTTGCCGGTAAAACAAATATTTTGCAGCTGGCGGCCTTGATCAGTTTTTGCAAGGCCTATGTCACAAGCGATTCAGCGCCTCTTCATGTGGCCGCGGCCATGGGCGTGCCGGTTATCGCGCTGTTCGGGCCTACCAGCGCCGAGCGTCATGCCCCGCCGGCAGGAAAAAATATCAGGATTATCCGTAAACCTTTAAAGTGCTCAGCCTGTTATAAGACCGAATGCCGCAATCATGGCTGCATGAAAGAGATATCGGCCAATGAAGTTTTTCAGGAGATTAAGCGTATCCTTGGGGGGCCGGGATGAAAATTCTTTTGATGTCCGGCCATATGAACGCAGGGGGGATTACGAGTTATACGCTCACCCTTGCGCGCGGGCTTAAAGGGAAGGGGGCGGAGGTCTTTATCGTTTCCTCCGGTGGAGACCTTGTGCCGGAGATTAAAAAGACAGGGGCAAAGTATTTCCCGCTTAATGTGCGTTTTAAATTCGAGTTCCATCCCAGGCTTCTGTCACAGCTTCCCAAACTCTGCCGGCATATTCGCGAGGAAAAGATTGACATTATTCACGCGCATACCCGTGCCACTTCCATGCTGGCCGCGCTCGCGTCCCATTTGACAGGGCGTCCCTATGTCACGACCTGCCATGGCTATTTTTCTCCTCATTTTGGCCGCAGAATTCTGCCGTTATGGGGGCGAAAAGCCATTGCGATTAGCCCTGCGGTGAGGATCCATCTTCTTAAGGATTTCGGCCTCAAGGAAAAAAACGTGGCTCTTGTTCCTAATGGCATTGACAATCAGGTTTTTAAGCCTTTTCCCATTGAGGCCCGTTATCAATTGCGTGAACGCTGGAAAATCGGGCGTGAGCCTGTAGTCGGGATTATTGCCCGCCTTTCGGATGTCAAGGGCCATGTATTTCTCATTGAGGCCATGGCTGAGGTCAAGAAATCTTTTCCCGATGTCAAGTGCCTCATTTTTGGAGAGGGGCCGCAGGAAAAAGTGCTCAAAGCCCTGAGTGCGGCCAAAAAAGTGGATGACGCTGTCTTTTTTTATCCAGTGAGCCACAAGACCCAGGAGCTTCTCGGGCTTCTGGATATTTTTGTGATGCCCTCCATTTCCGAGGGGCTTGGGCTGTCGGTGATGGAGGCCCAGTCTTCGGGTTTGCCGGTTGTGGTGAGCGCTGTGGGAGGGCTTTGCGATATTGTCCAGGAAGGAGAAACAGGGTATCTTGTCGCTTCCGAAGATGTCGGGGCCTTGGCCGAGGCGATTATCAAAGTTTTAAAAGACCCTGTGAAGGCCAAAGAAATGGGAGCCCGGGCGCGTGCGTTTATCACAGAGCATTATTCTGTTGAGCATATGGTGGCAGGGACTTTGGGGGTGTATGAGGACGTTATTCAATCCTGCGGGCCTAAGAAGTTATGAAAAATATCCTTGTTATCAGCGTTAATTGGCTGGGTGACGCGGTTTTTTCAACGCCGGTGTTTCGCGCGTTAAAAGAAAATTTTCCGCAGGCCAAAATTTCGGTTTTATGCGTGCCGAGAGTGAAGGATGTGATGGCCCTTAACCCTCATGTTGATGAAGTCATTGTGTATGATGAGGATGGCTTTGACCGTCCGCTTTTGAATAAAATGGCGCTGGCGGGAAAATTAAGGAGCAGGGGCTTTGATGCAGTGTTTATCCTCCGGCGTTCCTTATCCCGGACTTTTTTATGTTACCTCGCCGGGATCCCTGTCAGGGTCGGCTTTGCCGGCAAAGGGTGGCAGGGGCTTTTGACTCATGTTGTTCATGACACAGGCGTTAATGCGATCCATCGGTCAGATGTCTACCTTCGGGTTGTTGAAAGTTTCGGGGTTAAGGTTACGGATCGAAGGAGTTTTCTTGAAGCGAGGCCTGATATTGTTTCCGGCTGGCGGGCAAGGCTTCTGGCCATGGGAGTTTCCCCGGGTGACAGGCTGATTGCGGTTAATACTGGAGGGAACTGGAATTTAAAACAGTGGCCTGTGGAATGTTTTGCTGAACTTGTTCGCGAAATTGAAAACCGAAAAATAGGGAAAGTTGTTTTGCCGGGGGCTGAAAAAGATGTTGAGCGTGTGAAAAAAATAGCAGCGCTTTCCAAGGTCAATCCTATCATCACAGCGGGAGATACGGGCATCAGCTGCCTTTCAGGGCTTTTAAAATGCTGTGACCTTCTGGTGACCGCGGATACCGGGCCTTTGCACCTGGCCAATGCGTTGGGTGTGGGTGTTGTGGCGCTTTTTGGGCCCACGCGTCCGGAGATTACCGGGCCGCGCGGGCAGGGGGCATGCAAAGTGATTTTTAAGGATGTGGGGTGCAATAGAGCGCCCTGTTATTATCTGGAGTGCTCGGACAATAAATGCATGAAAGCGATCAAGGTGGGAGATGTTCTTCAGGCTATCGCCGAAATCCAGGGTTAAGAAAATCCTTGTTGTGTCTTTAAGCAATATCGGAGATGTTGTCTTGACGTTTCCCGTCATTGACAGCCTTAAAGAGGCTTTTCCAGCGGCCGAGCTTCATATCATTGTCGGGCCCAAGGGCAAGAGCCTTTTAACAAATAATCCTTCTATCGCGCAAGTGATTCTTTTGGACAAGGCGGCTTCGTTGCAGGAAAAATGGCAGTGGTTTTTGAAATTAAGGCGTCAGCGTTTTGATGTGATTGTGGATTTGAGGAATTCCATGCTTCCTTTTTTACTCCATGCGCGCTATATCACATGGCCTGATATTTTCCCCCCGCATGGTCATAGCAGGGAAAAACATTTAAAACGTCTTGAGTCGGTTTTGAGTGGAAAAATTTCTTCCAGGGAGAAATATTCCCTTTTTCTTTCTTCGGAAGACCAAATGGGCGCTCAAAAAAGTATCTGCGGAAAAAAAGGGTATGTCCTTTTTTCGCCGGGAGCTGCTGATAACAGAAAACGCTGGAGTGAGGAAGGGTTTGCCCGGGCGATCAGGCATGTTGTGAGCGCCTATGGCAAGAGCGTTGTGATTGTGGGAGATGACAAGGACCGTCAGGTTGTGGAGCGTATTGTGAAAAACAGCCCCGCCGGTGTTATTAATGCCTGCGGGCTGACGACATTGACAGAACTGTGTTGTATTATCCGCGAGGCGTCTTTGGCTGTCACCAATGACAGCGGAGTCATGCATCTGGCCAGTTATCTGGGCATCCCGACGATCGCGCTTTTTGGTCCAACAGACCCGTTGGTTTACGGCCCCTGGAGTGAGGGCAGTGAGGCTCTTTACAAAGGCAGAACCATGTCAGATATTTCCATTAAAGATGTTATTGATGTTTTGGATAAGAAATTAAGGAAGATATGACAGAGTTTAAGAATATCCTTGTTGTCCGTTCTGACCGGATGGGAGACCTTGTCTTGACAACGCCTGCCTTAAAGGCCCTTCGAAAAAGTTTTCCATCAGCCAGGATTTCTTTGTGGGTTGACCGTTCCACCCAGGACCTTGTGAATGGCGTTTCTTTTATAGATGAGGTTCTGGCAGAAGACCGTTCTTTGGGCTGGCGCGGTTACCTTCATTTTTTGACGATGTTGCGCAAACGCCAATTCGATCTGGCCATTATTTATCACACCAAAAGGCGAACGAATGCAACGTGTTTTTTGGCCGGAATCCCTGTTCGGCTGGGGTATAAGAACAATAAATTCGGTTTTTTGCTGAACCGTCCTGTTTTGGATGAACGTCATTTTGGTAAAAAACATGAATCCGAGTATTGCCTTGATCTTTTAGAAAGTATCGGTGTTAAAGGCAAGGATTTTGCGATTGAAGTCGCCGCTAACAGGGATGCTGACATCTGGGCTGAGAAAGTTTTTATTAAACACGGTCTTTTGGGAAAGACTGTTGTGGCCCTTCATCCGGATGCCAGTTGTTCCACGCGCCTTTGGCCCACAGATTCTTTTGCGAGGCTGGCCGAGCGGCTTGTCAATGAATGCCAGGTCACGGTTCTTATTATTGGTGCCGAGAATGCGCGATCAGCCGCCCAAAAAATTATGGAAAAAGGGAACAACAACACTGTGGATTTAACCGGGCAAACGACACTGGCCCAGATGGTCAGTGTTTTGAGGCGCTCTCATCTTTTAGTGTCCAACGATTCCGGGCCTGTTCATGTGGGGGCTGCCGTAGGGATTCCGGTGATTTCGCTCTTTTTACGTTCTCAGCCAGGGATCAACTCGTTACGCTGGCGTCCGTTAGGGAGCCTGAGCGTCCTTATTTGTAACGAAAAAGATGAAGAGATTAAACTTGATCGTGAGGGCCAGGTTGTCAGCGGCAAATTTGATTCTATTGGGGTTGATAGTGTTTTTAAGAAAGCCTGCGCCATCCTTTCCATGAGCCCAAATCAGCAGAAAGCGGCAAACAGGGGATAGTAAAAAAAATTTGTTTCTTTTTTGCTTTCTATGATATTATTGGTAAAATTTAATTCCTGAAAAATAAAAAATCAATCGGAGGAGCAATGATCGACTATTTACTGACAGAAGAACAGCTCATGATTCGTGACTTGTGCCGTCAGATTACGGATGAGAAAATACGCCCCATTGCCGCTGAGTTGGACAAAACCGAAAAGTTTCCCTGGGATGTGATGAAGGTCATGGCCCAGTCAGACCTTTTTGGTGTATATATTGAGGAAAAGTATGGCGGTATGGGCGGTGGTATTCTTGAATTGTGTATTGCCACAGAAGAATTTTCCAAGGGGTGCGCAGGCATTGCGCTTTGTTATTCGGCCTCAGCCCTGGGGACTTACCCTATTATTCTTTATGGGACTGAAGAACAGAAGAAAAAATATCTTCCGCCGTTAGCCAGGGGAGAGAAGCTGGCCGCGTTCGGCTTGACAGAGCCGGCGGCGGGTTCCGATGCCAGCGCCCTTCAGACCACGGCTGAGAAAAAAGGCGACCATTACATCCTTAACGGGGTGAAGCATTTTATTACCAATGGCGGAGATGCGGAAACTTACACTGTTATTGCCATGACCGACAAATCCAAGGGCGCCCGCGGCGCCAGCCTTTTTGTTGTTGAAAAAGGGACTCCGGGTTTTAGTTTTGGCAAAAAGGAAGACAAGCTCGGGATTCGCGCCTCATCCACAAGAGAGTTGATTTTTGATAACTGCAAAATTCCTAAAGAAAATCTTTTAGGCAAAGAAGGCCTTGGGTTCATTGCCGCGATGAGGACATTTGATACGTCGCGTCCGGGAATTGGGGCTCAGGCGCTGGGTATTGCCCAGGGGGCTTTGGATCATGCCCTTAAGTATGCCAAGCAGAGAAAGCAGTTTGGCCAGTCCATTTCCAGTTTTCAGGGCATCCAGTGGATGCTGGCGGATATGGCGACGCAAGTTGAGGCGGCACGCGCTTTGGTGTATGCCTCAGCCCGTGAAGTTGATGCCGGCAAAAAAGATGTGGCAACGCATTCTGCCATGGCCAAGATGTATGCTTCGGATGTGGCCATGAAGGTTACGACAGATGCTGTCCAGATTTTTGGCGGTTACGGATATATGAAAGAATATCCGGCTGAGAAATACATGCGTGATGCCAAAATTACCCAGATTTATGAAGGGACTAACCAGATCCAGCGCAATATTATTGCAATGGGCTTAATCAAAGAAACAGCCAGATGAACATTATTGTTTGCATAAAACAGGTTCCTGACACCACAGAAGTCAGGATTGACCCGGTCACCAAGAATCTTGTGAGAGACGGCGTCAAATCTATTGTGAATCCCTTTGACATGTATGCCATTGAAGAGGGTGTGCGCTTAAGAGAGAAGCATGGCGGCAAGGTGACTGTGATCACCATGGGTCCGCCCCAGGCCGAGGCTGTCTTAAGAGAAGCCATTTCTCTGGGGTGTGATGACGCTGTCCTTATCAGCGACCGCGCCTTTGCCGGGTCCGACACTTTGGCGACTTGCTATACCCTTTCCAAAGCCATTGAAAAGATCAAGGATTATGACCTTGTCATTTGCGGAAAACAGGCGATTGACGGCGATACCGCTCAAGTCGGGCCTGGAGTTGCCTCAACGCTTGATATCCCGCAAATCACTTATGTGAGAAAGATTGAAGAAATCAAGGACAACAATATTACAGCCGAGCGCGCCACAGAAGAGGGCTATGAAGTTGTCCAAACCAAAATGCCGTGCCTCATTACGGTTGTTAAGGAAATTAATACGCCAAGGCTTCCGTCGCTTAAGGGCAAGATGAAGGCCAAATCAGCCGTGATTACGGTCTGGAAAGCCGCTGACATCAATGCGGATGAAAGCCGTTTAGGCCTTAAAGGCTCTCCCACCGAGGTCTGGAAAATTTTTACTCCGCCTCCGAGGCCCAAGGGCAGGATTTTCGAAGGCGATCCCCAGGAATCTGTCAACCAGTTGGTCGAATTGCTAAAGGATTTAAACCACTAATATGAGCGGAATAACAGTTTATAAAGATAAATGTATTGGCTGCGCGCTGTGCGAAAAGGCATGCCCTTTTGCCGCGATTACGATTGTTGATAAAAAGGCGGTTATTGACCTTGATAAGTGCACGTTATGCGGCGCGTGTGTCGAGGCCTGCCAGAAGTTCCGTGCCATTGACATTGTCCGTGAAACCACGCGCACGCCGGATATTGAGAAATATAAAGGCATCTGGGTTTTTGCCGAGCAGAGAAAAGGCGTTATTCAGTCGGTGGCCTATGAATTATTAGGGAAGGCCAGGGAATTGGCGGATAAATTAAAAGTCCCTGTGGCGTGTGTCCTTATTGGGTCCAACGTGAAAGACAAAGCCCAGGATTTGATTTATCGCGGGGCTGACAAAGTTTATGTGATCGACAACCCCAAGCTCGAGCATCTTCTGGACGAGCCTTATGCGCGGATCATGGCGAATCTTATCAGAAAGTACAGGCCCGAGGCTATTTTATGCCCGGCCACAGCCATGGGCCGTTCCGTAATTTCGAGAGTCGCGGTTCAGTTGCGCGTCGGTTTGACAGCGGATTGCACGGGCCTGGATGTGAACCTGGATGAACGGTATTTGCTCCAGACGCGCCCGGCTTTCGGCGGCAATATCATGGCCACGATTTTATCCAAGTATCATCGGCCTCAGCTGGCCACGGTTCGCCACAAGGTCATGAAGGAAGCGGTGCCTGATCCCAAGAGAAAAGGCGAGATCGAGGTTGTGAATTTTGATAATTCATTTTTTGCATCGAGAGCCAAGATATTAAACGTGGTTGATGAAGTGATGACCACGATCAATATTACCGAGGCCAATGTGATTGTTTCCGGCGGACGCGCCATGGGCGGGCCTGCGGCCTTTAAAATGCTGGAAGATCTGGCCAAGGTGTTAAACGGCGCGGTCGGCGCTTCGCGCGCCGCGATTGATGAGGGATGGATGCCTTATTCCCATCAGGTCGGCCAGACAGGAAAAACCGTGTGCCCTAACGTGTATATCGCCTGCGGCATTTCCGGCCAGATTCAGCATCTGGTGGGGATGCAGTCGTCGGATATTATTATTGCCATTAACCGTGACCCTTCAGCGCCGATTTTTAATGTCGCTAATTACGGCATTGTCGGCGATCTTTTTACCGTTGTTCCCCTCCTCACCAAGCGTTTTAAAGAAGTGTTATAAGTTTTTTTGTGTTTCATTCCTTAAGTTTAGAAATCATCACAGCGGGTTGGAAGTCCTACGGAAATGTCCTTCGCTCAGCGTTTCGTTCGCTGGCAAGTTTGGAATTTCTCGGTTAAGAGTATTTCTCAATCAGCTCACTTCACAATTCGCTTCGGACATTTCCTCCGGCCTTCCTTTGGTTTGCATTGGTTTTTTGAGCGTTTTGAAAAGTCATAAAAGACAGCCCATTGCTGAGCTAATACCGTTATAATATTGGCCATGAATAATGGACAGGTTCATGTTGTCGAGGATTTAAACGAGTTTCTTTCTCTTAAAGAAGAATGGGACGCCCTGGTGGCCGCCATGGAACACCCCATGCCGTTTTTTACGCATGCGTGGGTAAGGCTGTGGTGGGACAGTTTTCATGAGGGCCGTTCTTTATATATCATGACTGTCCGCAATGAAGGGCGTTTGAAAGGGATTTTGCCCCTTTTGCGCATGAGATGTAGAACCCTCAAAGTTTTTTCCCTCCCGTGTTTCCATTCCCTCACCAATGGACATTCTTTGGCCTGTAATTTTATCTCGGCTCCTGGTGATTTAAAAGAAGTGCTCAATGCTTTTAAAACGCATCTTGTGAACAACAATCATGACTGGAGCATGATAGTTCTGGGCTATATTCCGACGGATTTTACAATCCCGAGCGAGGTTTCGCAGTGTTTCAATAATTCCGGGATGTGTTCTTTCCTCGAGCCGCGCGACGGCGCGTATTATATTGATATCCAAGGCGACTTTGAGACATTTTACTGTAAGTTAAATGCCAGTTTTCGCGACAATAGAAAAAATATCGCCAACAGAATGGCCCGTTTAGGAAGGGTGACGTTTGAAGTTGTTAAAGATTATGACCAAAAGGCTGTCCAGCAATTTTACGATCTTGAAGATACGGGATGGAAACGCGAAGGCGCGATTACCATTAAGTCTTCCGCTGAGTTGGCAAGGTTTTATAACAATATTTCCCAGGTTTTTTCCGGCAAGCATCAATTTTTGTTAGCCACACTGCGCGTGAACGGAGGGGCCATCGCCTCGATTTACGGGATAGTGTTTGAAAGGACTTTTTATTTCTTAAAGCTGGGGGTTAATTATTCAAATCCTGAGTACAAGAAATTTTCTCCAGGCCAGGCGATTTTATACGAGCTTATCCGTTATTGCTTTGAACAAAAAATGAAACGCTTTGATTTTTATGGCGCGTGCTATCCTTTCGAGGCCCACTGGACCAAAACAATCAACCGACGGGCCACTGTTTTGATTTTTAACCGCCGAAATTTTCTGGCCAATATTTGCATTTCCTTAAAAAAAGCCCAGAAAGTTTTTAATACATTGATCAACTAATGTAGGGAACTTTTTGCCTTATTCTCTGTCTAATTTACGGAAGGCAAAAGGGAGGAAGAGGACCGGCATGAAAAAAACCATTTTATTAACGCTGTGTTTCGGGCTTTTTTGTCAAATGGCTTTTGCCGCAGAGAAAACCATGACGTGGCCTGAGTGTATTAAAGAAGCCAGCAAAAACAATCCTGACCTTATTTCCGCCAGGGAAACCATTAATCAGTCCAGGGCGTCCAAGGGGATTACGCTGAGCAGTGTTTTCCCCCTACTTAATGCCAGCGCCTCCGGGGCGGAATCAAAGAGCAAAATAGACTCCCAAAAAACAACGACCTCTGACTCCTATTCTTACGGCGTTTCAGGCTCGCTTCTTATTTTTGATGGACTTAAATCCAGCAACAATATCAAGGCCGCAGACCAGAATATTATTGCGGCTGAGGAATCGTATTCATTCACGTCGGCAGATATCAGGTTTCAGTTAAGGACCGCGTTTGTCAATCTTTTGAAGGCCCAGCAGAACAAGCAGGTGACCCAGGAGATTGCCAAAATCAGGGAAGATGAGTTAAAGCTCATTACCCTTCGCTATAATGCGGGATTGGAGCATAAGGGTGCCCTTTTAAATTCCGAGGCCAGCATGCTCCAGGCAAAGCTTGATTTAGAGCAGGCTGTCAGAAATTTTCAGTTGTCCCAGAAACAGCTTAATAAAGCCATGGGCACAAAAGAATTTATTCCTGTTTTAGCCAACGAAGAAATGGTTGTGAAGGAATCAACACGCGATACGCCGGACTTTAAAACATTCACGGCCAATCATCCGTCTGTGAAAGAGTCTTTGGCGAAAAGGAATTCAGCGGATTTTTCTTTAAGGGCCACGCGCGGCAGTTATTATCCGCAGGTGTCATTGCAGGCCGGGGCGAATAAGGATGGAAGCCAGTGGCCGCCCCAGGATGCGGGGTTAAGCGCCGGGGTGACCGTTTCCATCCCGATTTTTGAAGGTGGCCTGCGCAAGGCTCAGGTGTCTTCAGCGGATGCGGTATTGAAACAGGCAGAGGCGCAGCTGCGCAGCAGCGAGAACACGGTCAGTTTTTCTCTGGCCCTGCAATGGGAGGGTTTTCGTGAGGCTGTTGAGTCTGTTGAGGTCAGAAAAAAGACGCTGGAAGCAGATATGGAGCGCGCTAAAATCGCTGAAGCGCAATATTCCACAGGGTTCATTACTTATGATAACTGGACCATTATTGAAGATAATCTGGTGCAATCCAAAAAGTCATTTTTGGACGCCCAGGCGAATGCCATGTTGGCCGAGGCGCAGTGGATCAATGCGAAAGGAGTAACGTTAGAGTATGCGAGTCAATAAATTTTACATTCTGGGGATCGTTCTTGTTGTGGGGGCCGCAGGCTTCTTTTGGGTGCAACGGGAGAGGAGCAATGCCGCGGCCAGGGAGGGCACGAGGATTATTCATCTTAAAAAAGGGACCATTGAAACGTTTATTTCAACGACCGGAACTGTGCTTCCCAAAAATCGCCTGGAGATCAGGCCACCGGTCAACGGCCGTGTTGAACAGGTTCTGGTCAAGGAAGGCGACATGGTGAAGACCGGCCAGATCGTGGCGTGGATGAGCTCAACCGACCGGGCCGCGCTTTTGGATGCCGCGCGGGGGAAGAGTGACGAGTCTTTAGCCTATTGGAACGACGTGTATAAGCCCATCGCGCTTGTGGCGCCGATTAACGGACAGGTTATTGTGGCGACCATGCAGCCCGGGCAAACGGTCACAACCGCGGATGCGGTGATTGTGCTCTCCGATAAGTTGATCTTCAGGGCCCAGGTGGATGAAACAGATATTGGAAAGATTTCCGAGGGGCAGGAGGCTGTTGCCACCCTCGATGCTTACCAGGACACAAAGATTGATAGCGAAGTCGAGCATGTTTATTATGAATCAAAGACGGTCAATAATGTGACCATTTACGACGTGGACTTGAAGGCCGATGAACTGCCCGCATTCTGCCGGTCCGGGATGAATGTGAGCGTGGATTTCAGGAGCCAGTATAAAGAAAATATTTTTACCCTTCCTGTGGATGCGGTTCATAAAGATAAAGACGGAAGTTTTGTCCTGCTTAAAGTTCCGGAGACGTCCCAGCCTGTACGCCATGCCGTGGTCGTGGGGATTACGGATGATGCGGTTGTGGAAATTGTTTCCGGTGTTACTGCTGACGACCAGATTGTTGTTCAAAGAAAAAAGTTTACGCTTTCAAAAGGCACCACAGGCACCAATCCTTTTGCGCCGGCCAGGCCGGCCGGCGGTGGCCAGGGCGGGGCAAGGCGTTAAGAGATGACACTATGATTGAGTTAAAAAAGATCAATAAAACTTATCGCATGGGTGATGTTGACGTGCGCGCCCTGCGCGATGTTACGCTCACTATCGCCGCCGGCGAGTTTGTGTCGATCATCGGCCCTTCGGGTTCCGGAAAATCAACGCTCATGCATACCCTGGGCCTTTTGGACCGGCCGGAGAGCGGCGAGTATTTCTTAAACAGCCAGGAAGTGAACAAGCTCTCGGATAACGAGTGGGCGCTTTTAAGAAACAAGCACATCGGGTTTGTTTTTCAGCAATTTCATTTACTGCCCCGTATGACAGCTTTGGCCAACGTCACGCTTCCTTTGATTTACGGAGGCAACGACCGGCTTAAAGGGACAGCGCATCAAAGGCTTAAAGATGTGGGTTTGGGCGATCGGGAGAACCATTGCCCGAATGAACTTTCCGGCGGACAGCAGCAGCGCGTGGCGATTGCGCGTGCGCTCATCAATGACCCTTTGATTATTCTTGCCGATGAGCCTACGGGCAATCTGGATTCCAAAAGCAAAACCGAGATCATGGGCCTTTTTAAGGCGCTTAATCAGAAGGGCAAAACTATTATTATTGTGACTCATGAGCCTGAGATTGCGGCGCAGACCAGCCGTGTCATCACCATGCGTGACGGACAGGTTATTTCCGATCAGCTTCAGGGCGAAGCCTTACGAACCGCGGCTGCTAACAAGAAAAATCTTTTGCCTGTTGACGATTCTGTCCTAAAGGAAGTTTCCAGCAGCATGAAATTTCTGGATTACGCGCGCCAGGCGATTTTTGCCATGGTCGCCCATAAATTACGGGCCTTTCTTTCTATTTTAGGGATTTTGATTGGTGTTGCCGCGGTCATTGCCATGATTGCTTTAGGCAAGGGGGCTCAGGATTCGATTGAACAACAGCTTTCGTCCTTAGGGTCGAATCTTTTGATGGTCAGGCCTGGATCGAGTCAGGCGGGGGGAATATCGCTGGGCGCCGGCGCAGTGACCCGGTTTACTTTTCAAGATGTGACAGCGATCGGGAAGCTTGAAAAAGTAGGTAATGTCAGCCCTTCGGTGACAGGGCGGGTTCAGTTGGTTTACGGCGGTAAGAACTGGAATACCCGGGTGGAGGGCGCCGGGACTTCTTATGAAAAAGTCAGGGCCGCCACCCCCATTGCCGGAAGATTTTTTACAGATGAAGAGGTGTCCTCAAGAAGCAAGGTGGCGTTACTGGGAACCACGGTTGTGACACAGCTTTTTGGGGATGAAGATCCTGTGGGAAAGGTGATCAAAATCAACCTGGTTAATTTCAGGGTCATTGGTATTCTTCCTTCGCGCGGCGCAAGCACCTTTCAAGACCAGGATGACACGGTTCTTACCCCGATTACCACAACCATGTACCGTTTATTAGGCAAGCAGTATATTGACAGCCTTTATGTCGAGGCCAAGAGCCCTGATGTGATTGATGCGGCACAGACAGATGTCCAGGCCGCGCTTTCAAAACAGCATCACATGACAGCCAAAGAAGCCCAGGATTCTTTTCAGATCCGCAACATGTCGGATATCAAGCAGGCCATGGAATCGAGCACCAAAACCATGAGCATGCTCTTGGGTGCTATTGCCGCGATCTCGCTTCTGGTCGGGGGCATCGGGATTATGAATATCATGCTGGTGTCTGTTACGGAACGCACCAGGGAAATCGGCCTGCGTAAAGCGCTGGGGGCGAATAATAAAGATATTATGATCCAGTTTTTGATTGAGTCTGTGCTCATGTCCATGATTGGCGGAGTTGTCGGGATTATAGTGGGGGTGGGCACGTCTTTTATTATCACATTGGCCGCCGGATGGGCTGTTAAAATTTCTATTTTTTCGATCCTTGTCGCTACAATTTTTTCCATTCTGGTCGGCCTTGTTTTCGGCCTGTGGCCCGCCCATCAGGCCTCGCAACTCAATCCCATTGAAGCCCTGCGGTACGAATAGTCGAACTCTCCAACCGCGCAGGTCGGACCTGCGCGGTCGGGTGGGTTTTGTTGATTTTTTGTCAAAAAAATAGTGTCAAGAAAATAGTTTCAAAAAGATAGTCTCAGGTCTCCCGAACCCCTTAAGGAAGATAGAGAAAAACTCTGCAATAAATCAATACTGCAAGGTTTTTCCTAGTGACTCATTGTTCCAAATAAAGCCCCTACCACAGCTGTCAGCCCCATGGCCAGCGCCCCCCAAAATGTAACGCGAATAGCTGATCTTATTATGGGCGCTCCGCCGGCAAGCGCGGCCAGGACGCCCAGGGCAGCCAGAAAAACAAGTGTAGTCGCCAGCGCCGCCTGTACCGGACGAGCCGTAAAATTAACAGAAATACCGAGCTCATCTCGGGCATGAGCTCCCAAGGCGTCTTTTGCCATCAATTCTTTGGCAACCTGTTTTGCAAGCGCTGGGTCCAGGCCTCGCTTCACGTAGATTGAAGCGAGTTCTCGGTGTTCGCCCGCGTCATCTTCCTTAAGTTCTTTGCGCTCGCGCAACAGGTCTGCCTTCTCGGTATCAGCTTGAGAGCTCACGGAAACATATTCACCCGCGGCCATAGACATTGCCCCTGCAACCAGGCCGGCAACACCAACAGTAAGACTTGCGGTTGATAATATCCCGTCGTTAGCGCCTAACACCGCTGCCCGCAGCCAGCCAATTCGATTCGTGCGGTGTTGTTCTTTGTGAGAAGTACTTTCCATGACCGTTGACTCTTTTTAAGAAGTTTTAACTTGGATTGTTTTTTAAAGATTTTTCTGCTTCCAGCCAGTTATCCAGGGCAAACCCTCCTTTTTCACAATAAATCTGGTAAGCCCGAAGCTGTATGGAGCTGTCATCGCAGGCCACCTTTGTTTGAATATTTTTTGATCCCTTTGTGTGATGATGTTTTGACATCCCAGTCTCCTTTGTTTGAGTGTAATAATTTTTTTAAAGTTTGAGGCGGAAGCCTTCCTTTAGCTAAGTTCATTTTAAGAGTGGCTTTGCAATGAATCAATAATACCGTGGTATACAAATTCCCCCTCCCGTCTTTTCGACGGGGAGGAGGAATCCGCATCAGGCCAATGGCCTCATTGGCTAGACAACAGTTGCTGAAACAGTCAGGCTTCCTGTGTAGGAGCCGGCAGCGTCCGCATTGGTGAACGGTTCGCTGGTTGCTGGATCAAGCGGGATTGCTGCCGGATCTTTGGCTACAACACCTAAGTACATTCTTAAATAAGCACCCGTAAGCTCTGTCGACGCCACAGTTTCACCGGAAAGATCTTTAAGCATTTTCTTTCCGTGGGCCGCCAGAACTGTTTCAGTGGTTCCCACAACTTTGACAAATGTCAAAGTTGATTTCCAGCCCAAACCATGCCCTGTCCCGTTAGGATTAGTGCCTTCAACATAGGTTACGATGACTGTTGGAACACCGGCACCTCCGGAAGTCCCAACGTCAATGGCAAAATAATGATCCGGAAGCCATATGCTGTTGGTGTTGTTGAAAGCCAAGGGCTCAAAACCTAACGCAGTGCCCGTGACCGCTGTAAAGGCATGGGTCGTGCTGTTAACGCTGGAAGCGTTAATGGTAATCCCTGTCGCCAGGGGGACTGTTGCTGATACACCGAATGTTTTTGTGGCAGACACCGCAAAAGCTGTTTGCGTCTGTACCAGTAAAAACAACCCGGCTAATATGAAAGCAAGTATTTTTTTCATAAATGCTCTCCTTTTTAAACCTTTATAATATTCATTTCTTATCTAAAAATTAGTCGCGGTCAAACCAGACCACATACATATTTTTATTCTAAAATTACTTATAAAATGCAAGAGAATTAACCCTTGACGCTTTGCCGATTTAGTGACAAAATCAGGTCTCTTAATAAGGTTTGAGGGCGCCTTCTTTCTTCTGCCAATTATGAACAAAACTCTAGATTCTTTGAATTTGCACAGAACTTCCTAATATGTTATACTTTGTATGCCAACTGAGAGAAACCGATCTCTTCATAAAAAAGCGAATCAGCGTGATTTTAAAAAGTTTGTTGTCCTTTGTTCTTTTATTTTTTATTGCCTTTGAAGTTCCTGCTTTTGCCACGGTTCATTTGAGCGTAACGCCATCTGACGGCAGTAACAGTTTGAGACTTTCCTCGACGTCAGAGGGGTTGGACAGCAAGAAGGAAATTCACGTTCGCATCACAACCACGGGTGGCAAGCAATATCAGGTTTTTCAAAGGGTTCTTGAGCCGATTGTGAACGAAAAAGGCCAGACTTTGGATTTGCAGGCCATTGAAACCGCAACGTATGCGAATTCCAATTCATCCGGTACGCTTTATATGCAGAACATCGACCGGATGAGTTTTTCTGACCAGCTTATTTATACTTCAGGCCGCAGCGGAGACAGTGATTCTTTTGTTGTAGGATATTCCCTCAGGCCTGATTTGGTCAATACGAGCGGTAATTTCATGGGCAAGGTCGCGTTTACTGTCCGCGCGATAGGCGACAATTCGCAGGATCAGGTGATTGTTAACACGTTTGTGGAAAGCCCCTCAAATTGGAAAGTATCGGTTCAAGGAGGGCATGCCCCGGATCTGGTCAAAGTCAAAGATACTGACGCTGCGGATAAGCATTTTGATTTTGTAAGAATATCGTTTGAGGGTAATAGCAGCCAGGAAATTCGTATTTATCAGGATATTGAATCCTGGCCCAGGAATTCCAATGGCGATGAAATAAAGCCCGGAGTCTTGCAGTTTTATACGGCCGGCGAATCTTCAAAAAATTTACGCACAGCGAATGCGGTTGATTTAGGAAAAGCCCAGGAACTTCTTTATTCCGGGCGCGAGAGCAAAGACGGGGTCATGGTTTATTTTCTCATGGATCCTCTAAAGCTTCAAACCCAGGATTCCGGGACTTATAACGGGAGGTTAAAGTATACTGTTGAGACCGATAAAGGCAGGCAGGATTTTTCGATTAATTTGGAATGCCAGGTGCAGCCTGTTTTTACGCTGGATGTTGATGTTCCTCCAGAGGGCGTAAGTTTTTCGAATGTGCTTGCGACGAATCCTCCTGAGGATAAAGAGATATCAGTTACGGTTCGCTCCAATCTTCACAAGCCTTATCAAGTGATGCAAAATTTACAAGCTCCCATGACCAATGAAAAAGGTCAGGAGATAAAGAAGGAGTATTTTACAATCAAGGTCGAGATCCCTGCCGGGCAAAAAGGCCAGACGAAGTTTACCGATTTTTCTCCGACTGAAACAGGGGATTATCCGGTTTTTTCTTCGGATGGACAGGGAAGCCCGGTGTCGTTTAAAGTGATTTATCGGTTGCAGGGGTATCCTCAGATGAGCGGCGGCCACTTTTTGGCGCCGATAAAATATTCGTTAGATCAAAATTGAAATTATCAATAACATCATCAAAAAAGGAGTAGGTTATGAAAAGGTTACTAGGTTTAACATTAGTGGGGTTGTTTTTGCTCGCGCTCCCCGGGACCGTTTTTGCTGCGTCTCTCACAAAGAACTTCGCAGTATCAGCGACAATCCCCTTAACGAGCAGTATCAGCATTAATGCCTCCAGCATTAATTCAACGACAAAAGCCTGGACTGCGGTGACAGGAACAGCATTAAGCTTTGATCCCATGACGTTCAATACCACGAACGGCATATTCCTTCCGGATCATTTTTTCGCCATTGATGCTGCGTCTTCTGGCACGACAGGAGCTCCGACGGTTACTATGACGTATGTTGAAGGAACCAATCCTAATGGAACTGGTCATGGTTTGGGTTGGAAAACCTCGGCATCCTTTTGGAAGGTCACGGGTTCCGGGACAGCAACAACTGAAACTGGCCTGACTTTAGGCAGAAAAATGCTTAAGGACCTCGCAGGGACAACGGTTGCTCCGACAGATATTACTGGCGGATGGTTGAGAATGTATGTTGGTATCAATACGGGAGATAGCACGGCTGTTCCTCCTTTTACTACTGATATGGAGGTCTTTTCGAACGCGGATAAGGCTGGCACTTATACTGGAACTCTCTCAGTTACGGCCACAACACCGTAAGGATTGATTCGTTTTTTGCATGATTAAAAAAATCATCCTTTTAACAGTTGCAGTTTTTATGATCTTCGCCGGAGAGGCAAGGGCACAATTCTTCCTGGAGCAGGGAAAGGTGTCTTTGCCGGTCTCCGGCGGAGATCGTATTAACAAGTCCCTTATAATCCATAACACCACAGCAGATGCCGTAAAGGTAAAGGCTTACCTGGAAGACTTTAAGTATGAGTCGCCGTATGACGGTTCCAAGGCGTTTCTTCCGGCAGGGACAGGGGTAGGGTCTTTAAGCCAGTGGTTCAGTTTTTCACCTCAGGAGTTTACCTTGCCTGCTTTTGGAAAGCAGGTTGTGGATTACACCATTTCAGTCCCTTCAAAGGTTGAGGGAGGGCATTATGGGGTTCTTTTTTTTGAGAAGGCGGATCCTCCTATCAGAGACGCCTCGGGCGTGAGTGTTGTGACCCGCTTGGGGTGTCTTTTTTTTGTGGAACCTAAAGACAGGCTCAAGCAGGCTTCTCTTTTAAATATCAAGGCTGATGGGAATTTTATCAAGGGCGATTTTTCCAATCAAAGCAATGTGGTGTTGATCCCCAACACAACTTATTATGCTATGGATGAGGGCGGGATGGTGGCTGACCGCGGAGAAATAAAAAAGCTTTATATCCCTCCGCTCGAGACAGCATCCTGGGCTTTGGAACTCCCTCAAAAGTTAAATCCCGGAAAATATTCTCTTGTGATCAATGCTGATTTGGAGGATGGTGATGTTGTGGTTAAGGAAATAGAGCTTACGAAAGATGTTTCCGGAAGCCTGACGATTACAGCAGTGAAAGATTAAGCATGCAGGTTGCAAGCTGGCTTTTCCTTGATCGATCAAAAATTTATGCCTACAAGACGAGTGATTTTTGTTTTTCTTTTCTTTTTTGCACTTGCCGCAAGCGCTCCTGCTTTCGCACAACCCGCTCATCTCTACCAATATTATTTTAGTGAAGGTAAAAAGGCTTTTGAAAGAAACGATGACGAAGCCGCGTTTCGTTATTTTCGCTGGGCCCGCCAGATCGATTCGTCTTCTCAGGAAGCGGATTTGTATCTTGAAATTTTAGCCGAAAGGATGTTTGCCTCGAAAGACCAGGAGCCGCAAAATCCTGAGCCTGCCCAAGACCTTTTAAAATCCACACGTTATGAGGATTTGTTAAAGAAAGGGAAGGATTCCCTCGACACCGGCGATTCCCAAAAGGCGATCCAATATTTTTATACGGCGCATCTTTTGGTTCCCAAGGCTCAGGAGCCGTTGGATTATATTAATTTGATTAAGCGTATTGAGGAACAAAGGGCTGTGCCTGTCAGCGAGCCCAAAGCTGTTTCAGAGGCCTTAACCCGTCATGAAATTTCGCCTCCTGTTGTTTCAGCAGTCCAGCTACTACCGGAAAAAAAGCCATCGCCAGAAGCAAAACCATCAATGAAAGCCCCTGAGGTTCCCCAAAAGCCTCAGCCTGTTATTGTTTCTCCTAAAAAAGCCAAACCGCTGGATGTTGTTTCCTTGTCTGAAATTCTAAAATCGTCCAAGCCGAGGCCAACGCTTCGTGTCCAGTTTGGCATCCCGATAATTGTGGAGGGAAAAAATATTACGAGATTTCTCCTGGTTGAAGAGGGGATTATTGAGGTGAAGCGCATATCCCGCGACCGGATTGAAATCGATCCGCGAAAACGAGCCAGTGTTTTTCTCCATATTTGGGATGATACCGGGCGTTCAACGATCTACGTGGAGGTGGTTTTGCCCCAAGTAGAGGGAGAGGCGGCGGCTCAGAGGAACCAGGCTATTGAACATTCGCGGCGCTTTCGGCTGAGTTACTCGAACGACTGGAGTTCTTATTATTATGGCAACAATATCCCCCAGATGCACCGCCGGAGCCTGAATTTTGAGCAGAGTGTCGGAATTGACGGCGAAACGCCTTATGGGATTTTTGATTCTTCAGCCACCTTGGTCGGATTTAATCCCATTAAAGACATCCCGACTTATACGATAGGGTTAAGCGACATCCCTGTTGCCGGGACACAAAATTTGAATGTGCGTATTTTTGATGCCTCACGCTGGCTGTCGCCGCTGACCCTTCCGGGTACGTATCTTCGGGGTGAGTTTGTTGACACGAAGGTTTTGGGGAACGCGGTTGGATTATCTGTCAGCCAGGGAAAGCTTCAGCCTGTGTTCGGGATTCTTGCCCAGGGAAATTCGTCGGCAAGAAAGTCGTACGTGAATGCCTTTAAAATGACGCTTTTCCCTGAAGACATGGACCATCATTATTCTCTTAATTATGCTGAAGGGTATGGTTCGCAAAGGGATGTCACATTGGCCAAACAGGCGTATTCTATTGAAGGAGTGCATAAAATTGATAAAGTGACCCTGAACGCTGAACTCGCGCATGACGAGAAAACCCTGTCGTCTTTGGGAGGCGCCAAATGGAGTAATGGGGCCTTGTCCACGAGCCTCAGTTTCAGGGACATTGATAAATCATTTATGACTGTGACAAGTGCCCCTTCCAACCAGGGGGAATTGGGCATGATATGGAACACGAATGCTAATCTTGAGAAATTTAGTGTGGCAACAGGCGTTGATGCGTATCGTAACAGGCTTGATTTTAATCCGAACAACCCTGATGGTTTTAATTATGATGCCACCGCGGAAGTTCATGTGCCTATTAACAAAGACCTTTCATCTGATTCCAATGTGCATTATATCGATACCCAGCAAGAGCTTTCTCCCCGGAGGAACCTGGCGCTTGATACGCGGCTGTCCCAATATTTTAATATTTGGGGAGGCCGAAAGGGCATGGTTTATGTCGGTGGGGCTTATCAAAAGAGCCGGTACGCTTTTGCGCCGGCCTCGGAATATGACCGCTACTCAGCAACCGCAGGAGTTAATGTGCCATTGACTTCTGATGTGTCTTATTTTGGCAATTATGAATATTCCTGGGTTAATGATCTTTTATCCGGCGATCATTTGACGCCGAGTGTTTTTAATACAGGCCTTAATTACAATAAAGAGTTTTTGGAGCATTTGAACGGTTCGTTAGGCGTGAGTTACCGCAAGGAATCTCACGCTGAAGGGCTCAACAGTTTTCTCTCCGGGGAGGATAGTCTGGCCGGCTCCGCAGGCCTGAATTATAATCCAACGGACGATACAAGTTATTTTCTTGACGGACGGTTAAGAAATGTCTGGTCTCTCATTCCGGGAAATCCGTCGTATAACGACGCGGATGTCCGTTTCGGGATGAAGACAGCCTGGGGAACTCCGGCCTGCTGGGATCCTACGGGGGTTGTGGCCGGGATTGTTTTTAAAGATAAAAATGGCAACGGCAGGTATGACCCGGGAGAGCCTGGCGTTAAAGGCGTCAAGGTTAAAGTGGGGGATAAAGAGGTTCCCACCGATTCTGAGGGCCGTTATCGCGCTGAAGTCAACGCCAAGAGGGTTTTAATAACACCGGTTATGGAAACGGTCCCGCAGGGGTTTATTTTTTCAACTCCGACGTTTGCTATGGTTAAAATTGCGCATTGGCGGACAGAAGGCGTTGATTTTGGCCTCACAACAAATTCCGGTATTTACGGCGTTGTTTTTGTTGATAAGAACGGCAACGGAAAGCCTGATCAGGGGGATCAGTTTATTGGCAAGGCGCAGTTTATTCTGGATGATAAGGTTAAACAAATGAGCGATGCCCAGGGGGCGTATTTCTTTAATAATATTTCCGAAGGCAAGCACAAGATTGCTATTGATATAAAAACACTTCCCACAGGGTTAATTCCGCTGATTAAACTTGTCAATGAAGTGACAGTGTCAGAAGGAACGACATACATTCTTCATGTGCCGATGAGAATCAAACCAGAGGATACTCCCGCTCCGTAATCCTTTCGCGCTTTACAGAACGACAATCGATTTGACAACAACGGTTTTTGAGCCCCGAATCTCTATTTGCTCCTGAACGGATAGCGGCAGCCTTTTTTGAAGAGCTACGGCGTCAGGAGCGTTATTAACAAAGTTGTTGACCAGAGTGACTGACGGCGGAATAGTGACGCTCACTTTAAATGATTTGGAAACAGTTTCTGCCTGAGCGATTGTGGCGCTTAAAAGGATGATTGCTGTGAGTGTGAGGGATGTGGTTTGTTTTAACATTTTCGCCCCCTGTTTTCAAAAAGTTAGCCTTTTTGAAAGAGAGGACGAAAAATTAACGGAGCCAAAAAAGATACTTTGGTTACGGCAACCAGACAGCCCTGCTCATAAAAAACATGAGGTTAGGCTCACGGCTTTGCGTCCTACTCTTTCAAGTAGTTTGCCAAGTTAAAAAACTGGTAAAGAACGAACTTTGTCTTGCCCTTTAAAAGTATAGCATCTGGCTTTTGGTGTTGCCATGAAGGCCATAAGAAAAAAACGTTTTTTTTGTTTTGAGGGTATTTCTTGTAACTTTATATAAATCATCAAGTTGCAGAATTCTTACGGGTTGTTACGTGTGCCATAATTCCCTGAAATACCCTTTTGTGTTAAATTTCAACTTTTTGCTTTTTTTCCCTATTCAATTCTTGTAGACTAATAACAAATATTATATGTAAACTAACCGGATATGATAATCGATGTCAATTTTCTATGACCACCGTGCCAAGCGGCCGCAGATCTGGACGTATCCTTTTTTTATTATTTTGACAGCCGCCCTTTTTTGTTTGATTTATTTTTATGGGATGAAGAAGGGCGTTTCAACCCCTTCTCAACCCGAGGTGAATTCGCTTTCTGAAGGTCAGGATGGGTAGCCTCCATTGCGTTTAATGTTTAAGAGATGCCCGGAATTAAACTATGCCCAAAGAGTTTGATAAGCAGGTTTTAAACACCACCATCATAGGTGTTGTGTCAGATACTTTTGAACAGATGTGCCGTGTCAAATACGGGGCAGAGCCTGTTGTTACGGAAAAAGAGATTATTGAATCCGACAGCCGTATGCGGGTTTTTCCCATGGAAAAGTTTAACGGTCCGGCGTATGCGACAGCGATTAATTATTACCTTTCCCAGAAAGACAAGGATGACGGGCATGTTGTGGGGACGCTCATCCTTTTTATCAAGGAAGACCAGGCAGAAAAGTTGCTGCGGGCGTTTAACCGCTCGATCAAGGATTCCGAGAATGAAGAGGTCATGCTCGATATTTGCGGGGAAATGTGCAACATTATTGCAGGAAAAGTCAAAAACGGGCTGACAAGCCGCGGGTATGCGGATTTGTTTCTTTCTGCACCTATCAAAAAGAAAAATACTGTTCCCGAGGGACTGCCGTTTGATTACAGTCTCTATACAAAACAGGAAATTGTGTTTACCTTTTGGGGGCAAAAATGTATTGTTGTTGAGGCGTGTTTAGGATCCATACCTCAAACAGCAAAGTAAGAATCGGTTCTGTGGACGTTAGGCAAAAACAAAGGAGAGAATATGGGGAAAATCTTTAAAAGGGTGCTGGCGCTTTTCGTTGTGGTGGCATTTTTGGGCGGCATGCCGTGCCAGGCTTTTGCACAGGCGACACTGGACGATATCTTAAAACGCGTTGAGGCGCTTGAAAAAGAGAACGCGGCCTTGAAAGCAGAAGTCATGGAATTAAAGAACAAGCCGGCCCCTGCCGCAGTTGTTGCCGCAGCCCCTGCCGCCGCAGCCCCGTCAGGAAACTTTTTAAAGACCAAGTTTGATATGGAGCTTTACGGATTTATCAAGGTAGATGCTGTTTATTCTGATTCTGAAGCCGCCCTTGGCACTGCTGCTACCAATGGTGCTGCGGCTTCTTATAATGCCCCTTCGAATACTTTGAAGAAACATCAGGGTGATTTTAATATGTCTGGCCAGGATATCCGTTTGGGCATTAATTTTAAGCCTGCGGTCATGGATGACGGCGGCAAGGTCGGTGGAAAGTTTGAAATGGATTTTGCCGGCAATCCATCGGCTCAGGCCACATATACACCGCGGCTTCGTCATGCCTATATTACTCTTGATTATGACAAATGGGGCGTGACCGCAGGGCACACCTGGGACTTTTTTGCGCCTCTTAACACCAACTTGCTGAACTCAGGCAATGCCTGGCGCGCGGGAAATATCGGGCACCGTCATCCGCAGGCTTATTTGACCAATAAATGGGGAAAAATCCTGGGTGGGGATGTGGCCACGAAAGTCGGTATTATTGATTCGGATGATCTTTACCAGGAAAACAGCAAAACTCCGGTTGTGGGTGTTTACGCTTCTTATGATACCAAGATTATGGGTGTGGCTTCTAATTTTGGCGTCGGCGGTATTGCTGGGCAGAGCTCCACAGACGCTTTGGGGACTTCCGAGGGTAATAAGAGCAATGATATTTATGCCGTGACCCTTAATTCAACGTTAAAATTCACAGATTGGCTGGCATTGAAGGCTGAGGGCTTTGAAGGCTCAAGGCTTGACAGGTTTTATGTCAACAATGCCGTGGGAACTAATAACACGTCTTATAATGCCACAACCAAGGGCCTGCGCACTATCGGCGGGTTTATGGAATTGACCTATAATCCTTTGAAAAAGGTTGAAACCAACTTTGGTATGGGCATCGACCAGTTGATGAATGATAAGAACACAGTGACCAGCGCGGCCTGGAGTTCCAATGATACTTATTGGACTAACATCAAGTATAGCCTGACCAAGGATCTTATACTTGGCCTTGAATATCAGCGTTTTAATACGAACTGGGTGACGGGAGTTGATTCCACAGATAACCGTGTCCAGTCGTCGTTGATTTATAAGTTTTAATTCATGCGTTTTTGAGAAATAGGGAAGTAGGCCGAAGCATTATGGATCAAGTTATCCTGCTTATCTCGTGTCCTGACCAGAAAGGCATTACAGCCGCTGTCACTGACTTTGTTTTTCGTTTGGGTGGCAATATTGTCGATGCTGACCAGCATACGGATAAGCAGGATAATGTTTTTTTCATGCGCATTGCCTGGGAACTTGAGGGGTTTTCTGTTCCCCGTGAACAGCTGGGGGAAAAGTTTCGCCCTCTGGCAGAGAAGTTTTCCATGGCATGGGAGTTGTATTTTACAGATGAGGTGACACGCGTCGCCTTGTTTGTTTCCAAGCATTTGCATTGCCTCAATGACCTTTTGTTCCGTTACAAGGCTGGCCAGCTTAAGGGCAAGGTTGAGCTTATTGTCAGCAATCATCTTGATGCCGAGCCTTTGGCCCGTCAGGCAGGCATCGAATTTCTACATACTCCGGTGACTCCCGCAACCAAGCATGAGGCGGAAACCCGGCAGCTTCAAGCACTCAAGGCCAAAGGGATTGAACTTGTTGTCCTGGCGAGGTATCATCAGATTTTGACAGGCCAGTTTATTCGGGCATTTAATAAAAGAGTTATCAATATCCACCATTCTTTTCTTCCGGCATTTGTCGGGGGAAGCCCGTATGCCCAGGCTTTTCAGAAAGGCGTCAAGATCATTGGCGCAACAAGTCATTATGTGATTGAAGACCTTGACCAGGGGCCTATTATTGAACAGGACACGGCGCGTGTAAACCATAAGCATTCTATCGAAGACCTTGTTCATAAGGGCCAGGATCTGGAGCGCGTGGTTTTATATCGGGCCCTGCGCTGGCATCTGGAACATAAAGTGCTTTGTTATGGCAATAAGACTGTTGTTTTTGAATAAAAGAGGAGGGCGCAGTGAATAAGATAAAATTTCAAACCCTTGAGGACAGTTCCATACTCGTTAAATTTCATATATTTTTTGTCCTTCTGACGCTCATCCCTCTGGGTGTTTTGATTTTGCTTTATGTTGAATTTACGGAAAATGGCCGGGTCGACCTTTCCGTGGAACAGCTTAATATTGTGCTCGCCATTGTTGTTTTCGGGATTATCTCCGGCTATGTGGCCATGCGTTTGATGCTAAAAAATCTTATTGATGTCACATCAACGAGCGCTGTTAAGTTGCGCGATGTTCTAGGCCCTGAAAAGATCCAGGATTTCCTTAAAGGCAGCGAGGATGAGATCGCGATTTTGACACGGACGTTTCGTGAAATCACTTTCCGCCTTGAGGAGAATGTTTCCAATCTTGAAATGACCAAGAAAACCCTGCAGTCAGTCTTGACGCGTGTAGGGCAGGGGATTTCCAGCCTCAGGGATATTGACACTTTCCTTGACCTTATTGTTGAAACAATGACCGAGGCCTTGTCAGGGAAAAAAGGCCTGCTCCTTCTTGTTGATGAAGAGAAGAAGACTCTTCAGGTGAAAGCCATTTATGGCTTTAAGTCAAGCCTGCTTGACAAGATCAATTTTTCATCCGATACAAGCCCGTTTGCGCCTGCTTTAAAAACCAGGACGGCCCTGATTATTCCTAAAATTCAGTATTTGGATTCTTCGTCTTCCCAGCAGGATGATATTTTTGATTACCCCATCATTTGCGCGCCGCTTATTTTACGCGATAAAGTTTTGGGCGTTATTGCCGTGTCTGGACGCAAGGCCGGGTCTTCGTTTCAGGATGAGGAAATGGCTTTATTGCTCTCTTTGGCGACACAAACCGCTGTGGCCATAGAAAACTCAAAGCTCAATTCCAATGCCGACAGGACGTATTTCGAAACGCTCTCAGCCCTGGCCATGGCTGTGGAAGCCAAGGATCCTTATTCCCGCGGTCACCTGGATCGTGTCGGGGCCTATGCTGTCCAGCTGGCGCAGCATTTTGCCTTGCCGCTTCATGAGGTAGGCGATCTTCGCGATGCCGCCAAGATCCATGATGTGGGAAAGATCGGAGTCACTGATGATGTCCTGGCCAAGCCTGCGCCTCTCACTGAGCAGGAGTGGGTCATGATGAAGCGCCATCCGGAAATCGGGGAAGGGATTATCAAGCCCATTACGTCGTTACAGCCGTTACGCGATATCATACGGCATCATCATGAAAAACTCGATGGCAGCGGGTATCCTGATGGCCTTAAGGGAAACTCAATAAGCCTTTCCGTCAGGATTCTGACTATTTCTGATATTTATGACGCCCTGACAACAGACAGGCCTTACCGTAAAGCCATGTCTCAAACCGATGCTTTTCGTGTGATGCGGGAGATGGGGGAAGCCATTGACCAGAAAGTGGTCCAGGCTTTGGCCCAGATTTTGGCTGTTGCGTGATTTTACGCAAGGTGCCGCAGTTTTGATGGGTCATTCGGGTTAAAAAATTGTTTACAGAAGAGAGAAAAGGTGTATTATTGATTAATTAAGCTTTTTTAACAGCATCTTTTATCGTCGATATTGATCTTCGATTTTCAATACGATTGACCGATTTCCCTTTAATAGCTATGCGTTTTGATCAAGCCAAAGTAGTTGTTGTTCACTTTAAGGCCGTTAAGGCCTCCACCCATCGGGTGTGCTAGGCCCTGCGTCAAAAGCGCGGGGCATTTTTACAATAAGAATTAAAATTACATAAAAGAAAGAGGAGTTTTATGGCACGTAAGTTTTACACGTTAGATGGTAATGAAGCCGCGGCGTATGTCGCATATCGCTGCAGTGATGTTTTGGCAATTTATCCCATTACACCGTCTTCTCCGATGGGTGAATTTTCGGATGAATGGTCGGCCGTAGGGGTTAAGAATATTTGGGGAACCATTCCTTCCATTCAGGAAATGCAGTCTGAGGCTGGCGCGGCAGGGGCTGTCCATGGCGCGCTTCAGGCCGGGGCCATGACAACCACATTTACAGCGTCGCAGGGTCTTCTTTTAAAGATTCCCAATATGTACAAAATTGCCGGCGAGTTAACACCGGCCGTGTTTCATGTGTCGGCCCGCTCGCTTGCCGCACAGGCCCTTTCGATTTTTGGCGATCATTCGGACGTCATGTCTGTCCGTCAAACAGGTTTTGCGCTTGTGGCATCTGTGAATGTCCAGGAATGTATGGATATGGCGCTTATTTCTTACGCGGCAACCCTTAAAAGCAGGGTGCCTTTCTTGCATTTTTTTGACGGGTTTCGTACCTCCCACGAAGTGGCCAAGATTGAGCTTTTGGATGATGCTGACATCAAGGCCATGATTGATGATGACCTGGTCATTGCCCACCGCAATCGCGCCTTAACCCCTGATAAGCCGGTGTTGCGCGGAACTGCTCAAAATCCGGATGTGTATTTCCAGGGCCGCGAGACAGTGAATCCTTTTTATGCCCAGTGTCCGGGCATTGTCCAGGCTGAGATGGATAAATTTGCAAAAGTTGTTGGCCGTCAGTATAACCTTTTCGATTACTATGGGCCGGCTGATGCTGAGCGTGTGATTATTATCATGGGATCCGGCGCTGAAACGACACAGACTACTGTGGATTATTTGGCGGCTAAGGGCGAGAAAGTTGGCGTCCTTAAGGTGAGGCTGTATCGTCCGTTTTCGATTAAGCATTTTATTAACGCGATCCCCAAGACCGCAAAAGTGTTGGCCGTGTTGGATCGTACCAAAGAACCCGGCTGTGCGGGCGAACCCTTGTATCAGGATGTTTTAAATGCCCTTTTTGAATCTCAGCAGGACGGTGCTTTAAAGTCAGTCCCGAGGGTTATTGGCGGCCGCTATGGCCTGTCGTCCAAGGAGTTTACCCCGGCGATGGTCAAGGCTGTTTTTGATGAAATGAAAAAATCAAATTCAAAAAACCATTTTACGGTAGGTATTAACGATGACGTTTCCCACACCAGCCTTGAAGTGGATGATTCTTTTATTATTGAAGACCCCAAGAGCGTTTGCTGTTTATTTTACGGCCTGGGCGCAGACGGAACTGTGGGCGCCAATAAAGCGACCATTAAAATTATCAGCGAAAATACCCCGAATTATGGCCAGGGCTATTTTGTGTATGATTCCAAGAAATCGGGTTCCATGACAGTGTCGCACCTTCGTTTCGGGGCCAATCCCATCCGCGCGCCGTATCTTATTGGCAAGGCTAATTTTGTGGCCTGCCATCAGGGGATATTCCTCGAGAGATATGACATGCTCAAAGATGCCGCGGAAGGCGCCGTATTCCTTTTGAATACCACGTCTCCCAAGGATCAGGCCTGGGATTCCTTACCGCGCGTTATTCAGCAGCATATTATTGAAAAGAAACTCAAGTTTTATGTGATTGATGCCTATGCTGTTGCCGGCAAGACCGGAATGGGTGGGCGTATTAATACCATCATGCAGACTTGCTTTTTTGCCATCTCCGGTGTTTTACCGAGGGAAGAGGCGATTGAGCAGATTAAAAAGTCTATCCAGAAAGCCTACGGCAAAAAGGGCGAGGATGTTGTTCAGCAGAATTTTAAGGCTGTTGATGAAACTCTTGCCAATCTTCATGAAGTTAAAGTCCCGGCTGCTGTGACAAGCAAGATGGAGCTTAAAAGCCCGGTCTCGGGGAATCCTACCGAATTTGTCAAAAATGTGACCGCTGAAATTATTGCCGGCCGCGGCGATAAGCTGCCTGTCAGCAAAATGCCGATTGACGGCACATTCCCGACAGGAACAACCATGTATGAAAAGCGTTGTGTGGCCCTTGAGTGTCCGGAATGGGACCTTGAAACCTGCATCCAGTGCGGCAAATGCGTCATGGTGTGCCCGCATGCGGTTATCCGCAGTAAAATGATTTCCGAAGAAGACCTTAAAGGTGCGCCTGAATCTTTTGTCACGGCAGCAGCCAAGGATAAAGAGTTTGCAGGAAAGAAATTCCGTATCCAGATCGCCGCAGAAGACTGCACAGGGTGCGGCGTTTGCGTTTCTGCCTGTCCGGCGAAGAGCAAGAAAGATCCGACGAGGAAGGCCATTAATATGACCACGATTGCACCTATCCGCGATCGTGAAGCCAAGAACTGGGAGTTTTTCTTTAATCTTCCGGATGCTGACCGTTCCAAACTTAAACAGGGCACGGTTCGGGGCGCTCAGTTCCTTCAGCCTTTGTTTGAATTTTCAGGCGCATGTGCCGGCTGCGGTGAAACGCCTTATATTAAACTCGTGACCCAGCTTTTTGGCGATCGCGCGATCATCGCCAATGCCACGGGATGCACCTCGATTTACGGCGGAAACCTTCCGACAACTCCGTATACAAAAAATTGTGCGGGCCGCGGGCCAGCCTGGTCAAATTCACTGTTTGAAGACAATGCCGAGTTTGGCCTGGGGTTCAGGCTTTCTATTGATAAAAAAGCGGAACATGCCTCTGAGCTTTTGAAAAAAGTTGAGGGCAAGGTCGGCGGGGAGCTTGTGAACGCTATTCTTACGGCCAAACAGGTGGATGAGGCTGATATCTTTGAACAGCGCAAGCGTGTCGAAGAACTGAAAAAGAAGCTCGTGGGAGATACTTCTTTTGAAGCCAAGCATCTTTTGTCTTTGGCTGATTATCTTGTGAAAAAGAGCGTCTGGGTTTTTGGAGGCGACGGCTGGGCGTATGACATCGGGTTTGGCGGTCTTGACCATGTTCTGGCCCAGGGGCGCAATGTCAATATCCTTGTTCTTGATACGGAAGTCTATTCCAATACCGGCGGGCAGGCATCAAAATCCACTCCGCGTGCCGCAGTAGCCAAGTTTGCGGCCTCTGGCAAGCAAATGCCTAAAAAAGACCTTGCGCGTATTATCATGACTTACGGCCATGTGTATGTGGCCACAGTGGCTGTTGGCGCTAAAGACGAGCATACGGTTAAAGCCATCATGGAAGCAGAGAAGTATCCGGGCGCTTCGCTTATTATTGCTTACAGCCATTGTATTGCGCATGGTATCAACATGGCCCAGGGATTGAGCCAGCAAAAGGCGGCGGTGGAAACCGGCCATTGGCCGCTGTTCCGTTACAACCCTGAACTTATTAAGGAAGGCAAGAATCCATTAACTCTGGATTCTTCGGCCCCCAAGATGGCTTTCAGGGATTATGCTTACGGCCAGACACGTTTTAAGTCGCTCACAAAAAGCAAGCCTGAAGAAGCCGAGCGTTTAATTAAACTCGCCCAGGAAGATGTTAACCAGAAATGGGCGATTTATGAGGCAATGGCAGCGCAAGTGACTGCGGCAGCAAAGGCAGTCCAGCCTCCTCAGGCATAAAAGTATTTCTTGCTCTAAAACTTGAACGCATGGGAAGGACCCATGCGCTCAAGTTTTAATAATAAAGTTATGAAAGGTTATTTTTATGTCAGCCGAAGGATCCAGTATTGAGGCCGTTTGTGTCGCAGACCCCCGTGTCAAGGTGCAGAATCTGAAGAAAGTTTTTAATCCCAAGAGTGTTGCCATTGTCGGCGCGTCTTCTGAACCTGGGAAGGTGGGGTATCAGGTCCTTAATAACGTTATCAAGAATGGCTTTAAAGGCAAGATTTATCCAATCAACAAGAAGGCCAGGGAAATACTCGGCGTTCCCAGTTTCCCATCACTTTTAGATTGTCCGACGGACGTTGATTTTGTTGTGATTGCGGTTCCCGCACCCATGGTGGAAGGTGTTTTAAAGGAGTGCGCCCAGAAAAATGTCAAAGGCGCTGTTATTATCACGTCGGGATTCTCTGAAATCGGGAAAAAGAAGGAAGAACAGGCCTTAAAAGATGTTGCGGATCAATACGGCATTGCCCTTTTGGGGCCGAACACGTTCGGTTTCGTTTATACTCCGTCGAATTTGAATGCCTCTTTCGGGCCGCAGAATGTTTCTCCTGGAAAAGTCGCTTTTATTTCCCAAAGCGGTGCTTTGGGGATTTCGCTCATGGGCTGGACCATGATGGAAAAAATCGGGCTTGCCTCTGTTGTGAGCCTGGGGAACAAGGCGGATATCGGGGAAAAAGAGCTGATTGAATATTTTAATGATGACCCGAACGTGAGCGTCATCCTGATTTATATGGAAGGCATTAAAGAAGGCCGTCAGTTTATGACGACAAAGATTAAAAAGCCTGTGGTGATTTTAAAGTCCGGCACGTCCAGCAAAGGGGCCCAGGCCGCGGCATCCCATACGGGGTCATTGGCAGGGTCTGACAAAATTTATACAGCGGCCTTTAACCAGCTGGGCATGATGCGGGCACGCACATTTACTCAGGCGTTTGGCGCGGCGTGTGCCTTGTCCATGCCAGCACCCAAGGGCCCGGATTCTCTTATTATTACCAATGGCGGCGGCATTGGGGTGAGCGCGACTGATGAATGCGAAAATTCCGGTATTAAACTTTTAGATGACCCGGCCTGGCTTGAAGGGAAATTCCGTCCCACCATGCCGGAGTTTGGTTCCACAAAGAACCCTATCGACGTCACCGGCGGCGGCGGGCGTGAAGGGTACCAAAAAGCAGTCCGGGTGGCTCTCAATGAAGAGCGGATTCACTCGGTGATCGTCCTTTATTGCGAAACAGCGGTTCTGGATCCGGTGGAAGTGGCCAAGGCTGTGATTGATGAATATAACGCGGTCAAGCGCAACAAGCCTTTGGTTGTGACCATGGTGGGTGGGGAGCGTTCCCGCCAGGCGATTCAGATCTTGAATGAAAATCAGATTCCCGCGATGACAGAAGTGCGCGAGGCCGTCTCTGGCCTGAAGGCGCTTTATACCTGGCAGGAGATTTCATCCCGTTCCAAGGAGAAAGTTGTGACGCAGGAAGCGCCTGTGAAAGCTCTGGCTGTTATTGACCGTGTTCGTCAAGAGGGCCGGACATTCCTTCTGGAACATGAATCCCGCGAAGTCCTTGAAGCGTGCGGAGTGCCCATGCCTAAATGGGGTTTTGCAACGACAGCGGATGAGGCTGTCAAGGTTGCCGAGAAAACCCAGATGTATCCCGTGGCCATGAAAATCGCCTCGGTTGATATTATTCATAAGTCTGATGTAGGCGGTGTTATTTTGAATATTAAAAACGCTGAGGAAATGCAGGCCAAGTTTAATCAGATGATGGAGACTGTTAAGAAAAATGCGCCGAATGCCAATCTGTTGGGCGTTAATCTTTGCCAGATGGTGGATGGGCTCCAATGTATTGTGGGGATGAATAAAGACCCTCAGTTCGGGCCGGCTGTCATGTTTGGGCTGGGTGGTATTTTTGTCGAGGTGTTAAAGGATGTGTCTTTCCGTATAGTTCCTTTTAGCGAACAGGAAGCAGCCCGCCAGGTGAGTGAAATCAAGGCCAAAAAGCTTCTCGACGGGTATCGCGGCCAGGGGGCGCATAAAGAATCTATTATCAAGACCTTGATGGCGGTTCAGAAAATTGCCGAGTATGTCAAAGAAATTGATATTAACCCGCTCATTACGAATAAAGACGGGTCTTATGCAGTTGATGCGCGCATTATCATTTAATTTCTCAAAGATTTTGAAAAATTGTTTAGAAACCATCTGAAATAATTTTTTAACAAAAGGAGGCGCTGCGCCTCCTTTTTTTTGGAGGGTCCTTTGATGAATAAAGTGATTGAAACAATTTTAACAAGGCGGAGCATCCGCAAGTTTACAGGAGAGCCGGTGGACCTTAAAGACCTTGAAGCTATGGTCAAGGCCGGCATGTCAGCGCCCACATCAAGAGATACGCGGCATTTTCGTTTTGTGATTGTGAATGACTTGGCCGTTGTAAAAAAACTGGCGGATTCACTTCCTTATGCCAAGATGCTTTTGACGTCCAGGCATGCCATAGTTGTAGCCAGCGATTTTTCTGTGGCGCATGGCGGGACATTGACAGATTACTGGGCCCAGGATTGTTCGGCGGCCGCAGAAAATGTGCTTTTGGCGGCGCACGCCCTGGGTTATGGCGCCTGCTGGACTGCGGCTCATCCGCGGCCTGAGCGAGTCGCCATTGTTAAAGAAATTCTAGGTTTGCCGGAGAGTGTTATGCCTTTATGTGTTATTGCCGTAGGAAAGCCGACAGGTGAGGAAAAGCCAAGGGATAAATTCAATCCAGAGCATGTATTTTTGAACCGTTGGGACGAGAAAGGATAAGGCTATGAAAGCAGAATTAAGAGAGCGTTTTTCAGGATATAAAGCCGGGAAGTCTATCAAGGGCACGCAAACGGAAAAGAATTTGTTAAAGGCGTTTGCCGGAGAATCTCAGGCCAGAAACAGGTACAACATGTTTGCCGAGAAAGCCAAGGAAGACGGCTACAATCAAATTGCAGCGATATTTGAAGAAACAGCCCATAACGAGAAGCATCATGCCCAGGCCTTTTTTGCGTTTTTGGAAGGCGGGCCTGTTGAGATCACGGCAACATATCCGGCCGGGCTTGTCGGCTCCACATTTGAAAATCTTTTGGCCGCGGCGGGCGGCGAGCATGAAGAATATGTGGAGATTTACCCGGCGTTTGCTGATATTGCGGAAAAGGAAGGTTTTGTCAAGATTGCCAACCAGTTTCGGATGATCGCGAAAATTGAAAAAGAGCATGAGGAGCGCTACCGCAAGCTCGCGGAAAATGTTCAGCATTCCAAAGTTTTCATAAAAGATGAGGAAGTGGTTTGGGTTTGCCGCGAGTGTGGGCATGTCCACACCGCCAAGCACGCGCCCAAGGTATGCCCCACATGCCAGAACCCCCAGGGTGTTTTTGAGTTAAGGGTTGTGAATTATTAAACCGGCCCGGGTTGACAGGGGATGGGGCTAGTGATATTATTTCTGAACTTTCTTCCCTATGAAGAGAGCGTTATTTCAAGTCTCAAGCCGGACGTCGAAGAGTTTTTAGGGAGACACCTGGCCAACGTCAAGCTGTAGGCTTGTCGATGTGGCCAGGTGTCTCCAAAAATGTCGAAGACATTTTTGGAGAGGTGGCCGAGTGGTTGAAGGCGCACGCCTGGAAAGTGTGTGAC
>JADFYI010000052.1:3971-4914 GCA_015233145.1 Candidatus Omnitrophota bacterium | reverse complement strand
GAAGACCTGGCCGGGCTTCAAATCGCGCTTTCAGAATTTGACCTTAATTTTCAGACGTTTGAAAAAGAAGAAGAAGTGAAGGCGGAAACCATTATTGCCAAAGATAAAGAAAAGCGGAAGGTCAAAACATTAAAGCCGTTATTTGCCATTGAAAACGATAAAGATGAACATGAGTTTTTCTCCTTGCGTGAGGTTTTAAACCACGTTGAGGACAACGCGAAAAAAGGCATGCACATCCAGCGCTATAAAGGTTTGGGGGAAATGAATCCTCAGCAGTTGTGGGATACGACCATGGACCCTGAAACCCGCACGCTTTTACAGGTGGCGCTTGAAGACGGTGTTGAGGCTGACAAAACATTCACCATGCTCATGGGCGATGAGGTTGCTCCTCGCCGTGAATTCATTGAAACCAATGCGCATATGGTGAAGGATCTGGATATCTAATTTTAGAAAGGTTTTGGCACAATGAAGGATTTTACGAAGAAAGAAAAAGTTGTTCCGGTTCCGATAGAAGAGGAAATGAAGTCCTCTTATCTTGCGTATTCAATGAGCGTTATTGTGGGCCGCGCCCTGCCGGACGTGAGAGACGGGTTAAAGCCTGTGCATCGCCGCGTTCTTTACGCCATGAAAGAGCTTCATCTGGAGCACAACAAGCCCTATAAGAAAAGCGCCCGTATCGTCGGTGAAGTGCTGGGTAAATACCATCCGCACGGGGACTCTGCTGTTTATGAAACCATGGTCCGCATGGTGCAGGAATTTTCTCTGCGCTATCCGTTGGTCGACGGTCAGGGCAACTTTGGATCCATTGACGGAGATGCCGCTGCTGCTATGCGTTATACGGAAGCGCGCATGGCGCCGATCACCGACAGCATCATGTCGGATATTGATAAACAGACTGTGGATTTTGCGCCAAATTTTGACGCCACACTTGAAGAGCCGTTAA
>JADFYI010000052.1:0-3920 GCA_015233145.1 Candidatus Omnitrophota bacterium | reverse complement strand
GGTCGGCATGGCCACGAACATGGCGCCGCACAACCTGACAGAGGTTGTGGATGGCGTTGTGCACCTGATCGAGAATCCGGAAGCCGAAATTAAAGATTTGATGAAGTTTGTGAAAGGCCCTGATTTTCCAACGGCAGGAATCATCTGCGGCCGGGAGGGCATTAAAGAGGCGTATATGACCGGACGGGGCAAGGTTGTGCTGCGGGCCCGCTCGTCGATTGAAAGGCAGAAAAACGGCAAAGATTTTATTATCATTTCTGAAATCCCGTATCAGGTCAATAAATCAAACCTGGTCACTGCGATAGCAGACCTTGTGCAGAACAAGAGCGTTGACGGCATTACCGATATTCGCGATGAGTCGGACAAAGACGGCATTCGTGTCGTGATTGAGCTTCGCCGCGATGTGGAAGCGCAGATTGTTTTAAACTATCTTTACAAGCACACCCAGCTTGAAACCACCTTTGGGATCATTAATCTGGCGCTTGTGAATAACAGCCCGCGCGTTTTAAATTTGAAACAGCTCATGGCGTATTTTATTGACCATCGCCGTATTGTGGTTCGCAAACGCACGCAGTTTGACCTTGATAAAGCGCTTCGCCGTGCCCATATCCTTGAGGGATTGCGGATCGCGCTTAAGAACATCGAAGACATTATCCAGACCATCCGCAAGGCTCCCTCAGCGCCGGAAGCTAAAGTGGCTTTGATGAAAAAGTTCGGCCTGACAGAAATCCAGGCCCAGGCGATTTTGGAAATGCAGCTCCAGAAACTGACAGGCCTGGAACGCGATAAAATTGAGTCAGAGTATAACGAACTTTTAAAAGCGATCGATGATTATCGCGCGATTTTGGCAGACCCCAAAAAGGTTGATGCCATTATTAAAAAAGAGCTTGCTGACATTCGCGAAAAATTCGGCGATGAGCGCCGCACCGAGATTGCCGGCAAGGCCGAAGAGATTGAAATGGAAGATTTGATTGCCGAAGAAGACATGGCAATCACCATTACCAATACCGGCTATGTCAAGCGCACCCCGGTCCAGGCTTACCGCAAGCAGAAGCGCGGGGGCAGGGGTGTGACAGGCATGACCACCAAAGAAGAGGATTTTGTGGAGCGGCTCTTTGTGGCGTCATCCAAAGATTATTTGTTAATCTTTTCCAACAAAGGCATTGTCCGCTGGCTTAAGGTGTATGAGATTCCAGTCGCGTCGCGCCAGGCCAAGGGCAAGGCGATCGTGAATTTGTTGTCTTTTTCCAATGACGAGGCGATCAGCGCTATTGTGGCGGTCAAGGAATTCAATGATGAACAATCTTTGATTATGGCCACAGCCAAGGGCACAGTTAAAAAGACCAAGCTTTCGGCTTACAGCAATCCGCGTAAAGGAGGCATTATCGGCATTACGCTCGATAAGGACGATTATCTGATCGGCGTTGCCCTTTCTGACGGAAAACAGAATGTCATTTTGGCAACTAAACAGGGCAAATCCCTGCGTTTTCCTGAAGACCAGCTCCGTGATTTAGGCCGTTCGGCCATGGGCGTGCGCGGGATTAGCCTTGGCAAGGATGATGTTGTTGTGGGTATGATTGTTTTCCCGCCGGATGTGGATAAAACCGGCAACACGCTTTTAACATGTTCTTCACTGGGGTATGCCAAGCGTTCTGTTTTCGAAGATTACCGCATCCAGTCTCGCGGAGGCAAGGGGATCATTAATTTGAAATGCACATCGAAAAATGGACATGTCGTAGGTGTTCTTGTTGTCCATGACGATGATGAAATGATGACGGTCACAAAACAGGGCACGATTATCCGCTGCAAGCCAAAGGATGTCCGTCAAACCGGGCGCAGCGCGGTGGGTGTCAGGCTTGTGGCTTTGGATTCGGGTGACATTGTGGCGTCCATTGCCAATGTTGTGGCGCATGATGACGAGGAGGGCGCAGAAGCCGAAGAATAAAGCGGCGAGTTGATTTTTCTTGACGCTAGGAGGCGTCTCAATATAATAGGGACACTTTTTTGGAAATAGATGTCCCCTGCTTCGCCAGTTCGTTTGAACAACTTTAAAATACAAAGTTGTTCTGTTTTGCTTAAGGAATTGGCAAAACACACGAGGGCTCAGCAGGGAGGATATAAGAATTTAAAAATTTATTTGGAGCTTTGATCCCTGCTTCGCCAGCACGTTTTTTTCAAACTTCGTTTGAGAAATTTTTGCCAGGTAATGGCAAAAACCGCGTGGGCTTCGCAGGGCTCAAAAGACTCCAAACATCGTTTGAAGTCTTTTGACCCTATCGTCTAGCCTGGTCAGGACGCGAGCTTTTCAAGCTTGCAACACGGGTTCAAATCCCGTTAGGGTCGCCATAAAACAAAAACCCCCGAATTTTCGGGGGTTTTTTGTTTTATGACAGCCCTAACCCACGATAAATTCGCAGAAACAAACAGCAGAAAAATACAGCACTGCTTTCGTCTCAAGTTAAGATAAAAATAAAACCAATGAAAACCATAACGGGTTCCCATCAGGGCGAAGCCCTGATGCCACGAAGCCCATGTTATGGGCTGAGTGAAATCCCGTTAGGGTCGCCATAATTACCAAATAAAAAGCGCAAGATTTTCTACCCGTATGGGAGAAAATGTTGCGCTTTTTTATTTGCCTTTTAACAGGCCATTAGCCATTAGAAATTAAAAAATATAATTTTCTTATTACTTATATAGAAAAAAGCCTTAAAATAGGTTTCAGGAGAATTAGAGTAAATGAAAAAGATCAAAGTGGCCGTGACCGGAGCTGCCGGACAAATCGGTTATGCTCTTTTATTTCGTATTGCCGCAGGTGAGATGTTTGGCCGTGATGTTCAAGTGGAGTTAAGCCTCCTCGAGCTTGCACCGGCCATGAACGCGCTTAAAGGTGTCGCGATGGAGCTTGAAGACGGCGCGTTCCCGCTTCTGTCAAAGGTGTCAACAACAACAGAGGCGGCTGTCGCCTTCGAGGGCATCGACTGGGCAATTCTCGTCGGAAGCGTTCCCCGCAAGTTGGGGATGGAACGCGGAGATTTATTAAAAATCAATGCCTCGGTTTTTGTTTCCCAGGGCAAGGCTCTTTCACAAAGCGCAAAAAAAGACTGCAAAGTGCTGGTTGTGGGAAATCCCTGCAATACCAACGCGTTTATTGCCAAAGAATTTGCAAAAGGGCTAAATCCTAAAAACTTTTTTGCCATGACCATGCTCGACCAAAACCGTGCCGCGGCGCAGCTGGCGCTTAAGGCTGGCGTTTCTGTTGGTGCGGTTTCCAATATGGTGATCTGGGGAAACCATTCCGCCACACAGTTTCCGGATTATTGCCATGCGCTTATTAACGGACAACCGGCAACAGACGTGATTAAAGATCATGCCTGGCTTGAGACATCGTTTATTGACATTGTGCAAAAACGCGGGGCTGAGATTATTAAAGCGCGGGGGTTTTCGTCGGCCGCGTCAGCCGCGAACGCCGTGATTGATTCAGTAAAGGCCCTGACAACACCAATGCCCGCGGGAACAATGGCTTCGCTCGCTGTTTGTTCCGATGGCAGTTACGGAGTCCCTGAGGGGTTGATTTTCGGGTTTCCTGTTTGTTTTGACGGGAAAGACTGGTCGATTGTGAAAGGCGTCACCCATGGGGATTTTGCCTGGGCCAAGATTGATATGACGCTTAAAGAACTTTTAGATGAACGAAATCAGGTTCTTGATATAAAATAAAAAATAGCGTGTAAAGTTTACACGAGAAAAAAGATGGAGGGTATTATGGATTTTTTAAAAAAAGGAATTGTTTTTGTTTCTTGTGCGGCGGCGGCCATGGTGTTTGTCGGCTGCGATTCTTTAGGCTCCAATCCCAAACCAGCGCCCAAACCGGCTAAAGAGTCGGTTAGCCGGTAATCCACAACGGGTAATGATACCAATCAAAA
>JADFYI010000051.1 GCA_015233145.1 Candidatus Omnitrophota bacterium | reverse complement strand
GAATTCTAACCTTGATGCCCTGGCGCACTTCCCAAAAATTGCCTAAAAGACGCTTCAACCCCAACCCTTGATAAATATCCCTATCCTTACAAAGGACATCAATGAGTTGGGCTGCAGTTTCCTTAACAAGAGCCTTTTCCGCAGGCATTAGTTGCTTGACCGAACGGTCAAAAGAAGGCTTAAATTCAAACCTCATAACCCTGCCAAATGTTTCCTGGCCGCATCAGCACCTGAAAAAGACTTCCCCTTCTCGGATGCCAATTTCCCGATCTTTTCCCACTCCTTGGGAGTGTATGGCGATCTGGGTTTTACCTCGCACGGCATCAGAACAACGCCTTCCCTGGTAACGCCAAAAGCCACCGACGCCCCCTGTCCCAAATGAAGAAGCTTTCTGACACGATTAGGAATGGTTACCTGCCCCTTAGACGTTATTTTTGCAGTTTCAATGATTGTCATACGCCAAACTCCTTTACATTACTTCCTTACATCCTTACATTAAGGATACATCATCAGGGCTTAAAATCAAGGGAATAAAAATCTTCGCAACATGAGCCTTTAGCCGCGTGATTTTAAATAATCTTCAATCACCTGATTATGATCAAAGGCATAACGAAGGCTTGAAAGTTCGCTTACAGGCACAATTTTAAGGCCTTTGGCATCGTCGCCGGCCTTAGCACTGCCCTCGCCTTTGGCGGAAAACACGGTGGCAATAGTATGAAAACGCGGATCGCGCAGCGGCTCAGAATAAGTATGAAACTGTTTTAAATCAACGAGGTCAAGATTGGTCTCTTCCTTGGCTTCACGGCGTGCCGCGGCCTCAAGGCTTTCGCCGAAATCCACAAATCCGCCCGGAAGCGCCCAGCCGAAAGGCGGATTGGTGCGTTCAATCAAAACAATCCCAACGGGCATTTCAATAATAATGTCTGTTGTGACATACGGCCCCCAGCTCAAATCCTCGGTCACATGGCGAAGATAGCCGAAAACCTGTTTGTCAAAAATCTTGAAGGCCTCCTCATCGTAAAGGCAGACAATAATTTCTTTAAGCGCGGTTTTCACTTTCCGGGTTTCACGTAACACTCGCAAAATCTCCTGGCTCATGATCTTGGCACAGCCAACAAGGGGGAATTTCCCGACTCCGCACCCTAAGGCAGGCAAGGCGACCGAAGAAACTTCAAGCGCCAAGGCGCACTTGAAGGCATTGCGTGCAGAGGCGCGAATCAAAAACTCATCGGTCTTAAAGTCCATGCCCATGGTAGCGGCATGGATCACATATTTCGCCCTTAACTTGCCCGCGGCCGTCACTATGGCGCCGCCCGCCGGAATTCTGGCTTTCTTAAGGGCCTCGGCCTCAATTTCAGCGCCGCCCTTTTGCTTAATAAGCCCGGCCAGGCCACCACCCATGAGAAGCTCGTTATTCGCGGGGTTGACAATGGCGCCCACCGAAAGTTCGGTAATGTCGGCTTTAATAACCTTGATTTCAATATTATTGATTTTCATACCATTAACCCTTTGAAATTTTCCGTGCCAGCGCGAGCGCCTCTTTTTTTGTGGTCACCTTGCCCAAATGCTGGGCCTCCTCGACTTTGGATAAAATCCTGGCAAATACCGGGCCGGGCTTCAACTTAAGCGTTTTAATAAGGTCATGCCCGTTAATAAGCGGCTGGCACGGCACCTCGCTTTTTTTCCGGAAATACTCTTTTATCAAAGGCCAGGTTATTTTTTCGTGATGAGACACATCATACTCTGTTGTCAAAGGCCCGCGCGTTGCATACTGGTCGGCCAAAGATAAAAGAAGTATGGAAACAGCTTCGTCCCTGGCATCACGGAAAAAACGAAAGATCATCCTGTCCGACGGCTTTTTAAAATTCGAAAGATACCCGGGGCGCAGATGGAGCGTCACCATATCTTCAAGGCTATGGGTTTCTCTGGTGGACATCAAAAACTGCCGCGCAATCACGCGCGCAATGCGCCCACCCACATGTTCGTGCCCGTGAAAACTTGTCCGGCCGTCAGGCTCTTTTCTTTTGGTGTCAGGCTTTCCCGTATCATGCAAAAGGCAGGCAAATTTTAAAATAGCTTTACGGGAATGCCCCCCCGCGATTTCTTCATTCAAATAAGCCTCAAGCTGGGGATTTTTATTTTCCTGAAGAATTTTCTCAAGCTGGGCAATGGTTTCCAGGGAATGCGCCCAGACATCCAGATGATGATACCCGCCCTGTTTGACCTGCGCCATGATTTTAACCTGGGGCATGATTTCCCACAAGAGTCCGACGCTGTCAATGGCCTTGATCGTGTCAACCGTGCGCGGGCTTTCCAAAATCTTGAAAAACTCTTCCCGCACGCGCTCAGGAGAAACTTGATGAATGAGATGACAATATTTCTTGATGCTTAAAAGCGTTGGACGATCAATCTTAAAACCCAGCTGCGCTTTAAGGCTGTAGGCGCGCAAAAGCCTCAAGGGGTCATCAGAAAAAGCTTCAAGGCTGGCCATACGGATAATTTTGGCTTTAATATCGCTGAGAGGTTTCTTTTGAAGCGCGAGAAAAGGCTCAAGGCTATCACCCGTTTTCAGGCTCAAAATATCAACGTGCAGCGTATTAATTGTAAAATCGCGTTTGAGAAGGTCTTTGGCAAGGGTCTTGGCGCGAAAATCGGAAAAGTCGTACGTCCACAACCCGTCGGATCGCTTTTTAGCCACGCGTGCGCAGCCTGACTCCTTGTCCAACAGGACAAAAGCGCCCTTGATTATTTTTGCAAACTGGCGCGCCAGGGGAATGGCATTTTTAGAAACCGCAAAATCAAAATCTCTTCCTGTCTCTTTGGGAGGGGTTAAAACCCGGTCGCGCAAAAATCCGCCGACAAGATAAACCTGCAGCCGTTTCTTTCGGGCAAGTGCCTGGAGAGATAAAAGCTCTGGGAAACGGTTTATGATGTTCATATCAATAGGCAGGGCTTAAGGTTTTTATGCGCCATCGCTGCTGGTCAGCGCCTTTTGAAAGACTTCCTCGTCGACATAAATCAACGTTTTAAGGCGTATGGCAATCGCAATGCCGTCCGAGGGGCGGCAATCAAGGATAATGATTTCATTCTGGCTGGTCTTAAGGTGAATCTTCGCAAAGTAGGTGCCGTCCACAAGGTCATCAATCAAAACATACTGGACCTCCACATCCAACGACTTTAGGAGCTCAACTAAAAGATCGTGCGTCAAAGGCCTTGGCGGCTCAACCCCGCCGATTTTCATCTGGATGCCGGTGGCCTCCACAAAACCAATCATGATGGGTATCTGGCGCGCGCCGTCCTTCTCTTTAAGCACAACCGCCTGGTCGTGGTTCTTTTCATCAATAATAATTCTGGCTAACTCGACTCTGACCACTATTTCTTTCCGGTGCGTTCAATGCGTTCACGCTCAAGAAGCACCTTGATTTCATTCATAAAATGATTAACATCGCGGAACTGCCGGTAAACCGAGGCAAACCGCACGTAAGCCACTTCATCCAGCGTATAAAGCTTTTCCATAATAAGCTCGCCGATAACAGATGAGGCTACTTCACGGTCGTGCTTCTTTTGAATTTCACGCTCAATGTCAATCGCAATATTTTCAACCTGCTCAACGCTCACAGGGCGCTTTTCGCAGGCCTTGGTCATGCCGTTAATAATGCGCGAGCGGTCATAAGGCTGGCGGCGCCCGTCTTTTTTGACCACCATCAAAGACACCTGCTCCACATACTCATGCGTGGTAAAACGCTTGGAACATTTAAGGCATTCCCTGCGGCGGCGTATGGAAGTCCCTTCCGCGTTCATGCGGGAATCCACAACCTTGGTTTCTTTAAAATGGCACGCCGGACATTTCATAAGGCTTTCCCATAAATCGGAAACTGTTTTGTCAACTGTGCAACACCCTTGCGGACTTTATCCAAAACACCGGCGTCAGCGCGATTGGTAATTGCCAGGTCCATCAATTCGGCGATCTTTTCCATTTCTGCTTCCTTCATGCCCCGCGTGGTTACGGCTGGAGTGCCGATACGGATACCGCTTGTGACAGCCGGAGACTGGGCATCAAAAGGGATCAGATTTTTATTCACGGTAATCTGAACCGTATCTAAAAGCGCGGCCGCTTCTTTACCGGTAATATTCTTGGGGCGAAGGTCTACCATAAAAAGGTGGTTATCAGTCCCGCCGGAAACAATGCGGAACCCTCTTTTCTCCAGCGCCGCGGCAAACACCTTGGCGTTTTTAACAACCTGCTGTTGGTATGTTTTAAAAGAAGGCTCAAGCGCTTCCTTGAACGCCACAGCCTTGGCCGCAATAATGTGCATCAAAGGCCCGCCCTGAATCCCCGGGAAAATGGCTGAATCAATTTTTTTGGCGAACTCGGCGCGGCAAAGGATGATGCCGCCCCTGGGGCCCCTAAGGGTTTTATGCGTCGTTGAGGTGACAAATTCTGCAAAAGGCACAGGGCTCGGATAAAGCCCCGCAGCCACGAGACCCGCAAAATGCGCCATGTCCACAAAAAGATACGCGCTAACCTTGTCGGCAATCTCACGAAAACGTTTAAAATCCAGAAAACGCGAATACGCGGAATATCCGGCCACAATCATGCGCGGCTTGTGCTCCAGGGCCAGTCGCTCAACCTCGTTCATGTCGATCACTTCCGTCTTGGGATCGACCTTGTAAGACACAACATTGTAGGTGCGGCCCGAATAATTGATTTTAAGCCCATGGGTCAAATGCCCGCCGCAGGCAAGGTCAAGCGCCAGGATGGTGTCCCCATGATTTAAAACCGACATATAAACAGCGGTATTGGCCTGCGAGCCTGAATGCGCCTGGACATTGGCATGCTCGGCGCCAAAAATCTTTTTAATGCGTTCAATCGCCAGCCGTTCGACATCGTCAACAAACTCACAGCCGTTATACCACCGCGCCCCGGGATACCCTTCGGCATACTTGTTGGTCATGACAGAACCTGCAGCCTCAAGGACAGCCCTCGAGACA
>JADFYI010000050.1 GCA_015233145.1 Candidatus Omnitrophota bacterium | reverse complement strand
TTCAGGTTATGAGCCTGACGAGCTACCAGGCTGCTCCACCCCGCGATGTCTTTATCAAACGTTCCTGGTAAAAACGCTTGTTACTGGTCTGTATTATTTTGCTTCTTGGTACTCGTATTCTGATCGCTGGAGGTTTTCTTCACAGCGGAACTTTTCTTCTTGGTGCTCTTTTTAACCTTTGTCTTTGATGCCGCAGCCTGTTTTTTGGCTGTTGCGCTCTCGGGTGACGGCAACAACGCTTCTTTGGCCGCCTCTTTAGCTTCTGCCGCGGCCCTGGCATCGTCTGCTTTCTTCTGCTCTGGCGGAACTATCTTGTAAATCGTTTCGCCGTCTTTAATGAGCCCCATCTTTTCGCGGGCTACTTTTTCAAAATAAGCCGGGTCTTCCAAAAGCCGTCGGCGTTCTTCCTGCAAATCTTCATTCGCCTTGGTTAAATCGCGAATCTTCCGTTCATAGGTGCTGTTTTTAGCACTTAAGTCCTGCATGCTCAGATACGACGGAAGAAAGAAAACAAAGATCGCGGCACAAATGCCGAATATCAAAAGGGCGTTTTTTATCATCGCGCCCGCTACCCTCTGCTAACCAGTGTTAAAAAATCTTACCCCAAATGGGCCCGGCGTAAACAGCTTTGCTTCCAAGCTCTTCTTCAATACGAAGAAGCTCGTTATACTTGCACAAACGGTCGGTGCGCGACAAAGAACCTGTCTTGATCTGGCCGATGCCTGTGGCCACCACAAGATGAGAAATCGTCACGTCCTCAGTCTCACCGGAACGGTGCGACATGATGGAGGTATATTTGTTTTTCTTGGCAAGATCAATGGCATTGAGTGTTTCAGACAAGGAACCAATCTGATTGACCTTGATAAGGATAGAGTTTGCAATGTTCTGGTCAATGCCCTGCTGAAGGCACTTGACATTGGTGACAAAAAGGTCGTCGCCCACAAGCTGGAGGTTCTTGCCGAGCTTGGCGGTCAGTTCTTTCCAGCCCTGCCAATCGTTCTGGTCAAGGCCGTCTTCAATCGACACAATCGGATATTTCTTAACGAGCTTGGCATACTCTTCCACCATTTCCACGGAAGAAAGAACCTTGCCGTCATATTCGTACTTGCCTTCCTTATAATACTCGGAAGACGCGCAATCCATGGCAATAAACACATCTTTGCCTGGTTTATACCCTGCTTTTTCAATGGCCTGGATAATATAGGAAATGCCTTCTTCATTTGACTTAAGGTCAGGAGCAAAACCGCCCTCATCACCCACAGAAACGCCCTTGCCATTGGCCTTCAAAAGCGCCCTTAAGTTATGGAACACTTCGCACGACATGCGTATGCACTCCTTAAACGTCGGAGCGCCAATAGGCATGATCATGAATTCCTGGACATCAAGGTTATTGTCGGCATGAACACCGCCGTTAATGATATTCATCAAAGGAACAGGAAGGATGTTGGCTTTTTCGCCTCCGATAAAACGGTAAAGCGGCATTTTGGCATCCACAGCTACGGCACGGGCCACGGCCATAGAAACACCCAGAATGGCATTGGCGCCAAGCTTGCCCTTATTATCTGTCCCGTCAAGGGCGATCATGATCTGGTCAATGGCGCGGAAATCAGCCTCTTTGCCAACAACGCTTCCCTTAATCACGGTATTGACGTTGGCCACAGCCTTTAAAACGCCCTTGCCCATATAACGCTTCTTGTCGCCGTCACGAAGCTCAATGGCTTCGCGTTCGCCAGTAGAAGCGCCTGAAGGAACTGCGGCACGGCCTAAAATGCCGTTATCCAAAATACAATCCACTTCAACCGTGGGGTTACCGCGGGAATCGATAATTTCGCGGCCTTTAATGTCCTTGATTTTTACCATAATCCGCCTCTTTCAATTCTTTAACTATTAGAAATAAAAATAATGTTACACGTTAACACAGTTCATTTTCTATGTCAAGCACATTGCCGTCGAGTACGAAAGGCCGCCAAAACCACAAGAATTTGACGGGCGCTTAACCGTATGGTATCCTTACTGTAATTTATTAGGCTCTAACGTGTTAGAACATTTTTAAAACCCTTTCACAGGTTCTTTTTATGACAAAAATGAAATTTTTTATCTGGCTTCGGCTAAACTGGCTCAAACTGCTCCTGATTGTTCTTGCGGTGGCTTTCCTGGCCACAGTCGTTATCATGCTCACCATAGGCTTTTCAAGCTTTGCCCAAATGGAATCATTCTCCCGCAAACAAATGACCGCCCAAATGGGGATGTACCTTTTTATGGGCATTGTTCAGGGCGTTATTTTTGTAGGCCTTTATGCGCTCCTCTACTATTCCATGTTTATGGGCGGCGGGTTACTTGGCGCCACTAACTTTGAAATGCCGAAAATTGACGTTAAATTTGATGAAGTCATCGGCCTTGAAGAGGCCAAGAAAGACGCCGCAGAGCTTATCAAGCTCCTTAAAGACCGCAAGCTCCTCAAGCAGGTTGGCGGAAGAATCATCAAGGGCACCATGATGATGGGCCCCCCGGGATGCGGGAAAACCTACCTTGCCAAGGCCATTGCCAATGAATGCGGGCTGCCTATGATCGCCTCCACAGGAAGTGATTTCGTCGGGATTTTTGTCGGACAAGGAACCGCGCGCATCAAATCTCTTTTCAGCCAGGCCCGCCAGCTCGCCCAGATTCACGGCGGATGCATTATCTTTATCGATGAAATCGATTCTTTTGCCAGGCCCCGCGGGGTTGACATGGGAGGCGGCGGAAGGATGGACATGAACTCCACCATCAACCAGTTTTTAACCGAAATGGACGGGCTTCGTAACAGCGAAAACAGCGTTGTTGTGATTGCGGCCACCAACGTGGCTGAATACGAACTCGATACCGCCATCATGCGTGCCGGGCGCTTTGACCGCAAGATCAATGTCACCCGCCCCAACCTAAAAGAACGCGAACAGATTTTTAAACTCTATCTTTCAAAGGTGTCTTACGATTCAACCCTTGATACCACCATCCTCGCCCGTAAAACCGTTTGGTTTACACCGGCGGAGATTGCCAACATGGTTCGCGAAGCCAGCCTCATTGGCATGCGAAACCATCGCGAAAAAATCACCAAAGAAGACATGAACGAATCCTACGAGCGCGTCTCCTTCGGGCAAAAGTCCAATATCGTGATGTCAGAAAAAGAACGGTATGCCACGGCCTACCATGAAACAGGCCACGCAATCATTGCCTACCTTTTCCACCCCACTGATGACGTGCTCAAGGCCACGGTTGTGCCGAGGCGCGGGTCGTTGGGGTATGTGTTCCACCGCCCGAAAGAAGAATACCATTCTCAGGATAAAAACGCGCTTCTGGCTGACATCAAGATTTCCCTGGCCAGTTACGTTGTTGAAAAAAAGAAGTTTGATACAACAACCACGGGTGTCGGCGGAGGCCCGGGCTCTGATTTTGCGCAGGCCATGGCCAAGGCACAAAAAATGGTTTGGTGCTACGGCATGGGCCGTTCAGGACTTATTGGCGACTTTGAAGCCATGGAACATACCACAGGCTATTTCTCCTCCATATCGCCGATTTCCGAGGGGACAAAGCAAAAACTCAATGATGACACCCAGGACATCCTTCAAACATGCCTCAAAGAAGTTCAAGGCGCCATTGACCAGCACTGGGAAGCTGTCACCTATTTTGCAGAAGAACTTAACAAGCGCGGCGACCTGGAAGCCGATGATATTGAAACTATTTTCTCCGGCAAGTTTAACCTTAAACCTTTAACGCGCGCGTAAGCCGTTATGACAAAACTTCTTTGTGCCATCCTCGGCTTATGCCTCATTGTTTCGGGCTGCGGCTGGATAAAAGACAAAACCTACACCCCCTCCGAAGCGGAAAAGAAATTCATCACCTTCTGCCGCGAAGAAGGCAAAGTGGATGTTGTGACGCATTCCGTCGGGAAAACCCTGTGGATTTACCTTCCCCTGACCGACCCTGTTTTTGAAATCAAGGCCTCAGATGAGGACGAAAAAGGCAAGCGCCGCGAATCCGCGCTTTACCTCCTTTCGATTGAAGACGAATTTGATAACCGTAATTTCAATTTTACCTACGACATTGTGCCGAATGTGCTTTCTTCGGAGCCCACAACCTACGGGTCGAGCTACAACGAAACCTATACCAAAAAACGCCAGCTCATTTACCAGGGGCTCCAGGAATCGTTTTTTGCCCTGGCCAAAGACGACAAATCAGAAAAAGAAGCGCCGCAGTTTTTTGTGATTATCGTGGCTGACACGGTTAAGGGCATTGCCACAAAAAACACGGTTTACCTGCCAGACCTTAAGGCCTATATGACCGAGGCTTTGCCTTTTGAAGAGTATTACAAACGGGAATTAAACGCGATTTTCGGCGATAAGAACCTGATCGGCGATAAAAAAGGCCGTTCCATCGATTATTATGACGTGAACTGGGCGGATTTTCTGACGGAACAAATCAAAAACCGCATCAAATTCGCGTTTTCCATGAGCGATTTTCCGCCGAAGAAAGACCCTGACCAGGTTGTGATTGCGCTTGCGGCCAACACCCTCAAGCTTTACCCCTTCCATGATTTCGACGGGGTTTATCTTTACAACAAACGCCAGGATAAAGAAATGATTTTCTCAAAGGAACAGCTGAAGACTTACGAAGAAACACCTGCATGGCAGAAAGATCAGGGAAAGCTCACGATCATTCATTTTGAAGCGCCCAAAATCCCCGGTGTCGAGGAAAAACCCTCTGCCAAAGACGCTCCCCTCAACAAAAAACTATAAACTATTAACGAACCACCCGCCCCATGACCTTTAGCTTTCCGCGCGCAAAAAGGTCAATGGCTTTGGGGTATAAGATATGCTCAAGCTTGTGAATGCGCCCCGCAAGCGTGTCAGGTGTATCGGAAGGCCTGATATCCACAGCAACCTGGGAAATAATGGCCCCGTGGTCTACTTCTTCGTCGACAAAATGCACGGTGACACCGGTCACTTTAACGCCATAAGCCAGGGCGTCTTTAATAGCCTGAGAACCCTTAAAGGCTGGTAAAAGCGCTGGATGAATATTTAAAATCCGGTTCTTAAAGGCTTGAATAAAAGACGGGCTTAAAATCCGCATAAACCCGGCCATCATTAAGGCGCTTAAGAAAAAGAAAATAAAGGCCAGCCTTAACGCTGT
>JADFYI010000019.1 GCA_015233145.1 Candidatus Omnitrophota bacterium | reverse complement strand
CTTTCAGGCGAAGTCCTTCCCAGGAAATATTTTTCAGGCGGCATGGAGTTTTCTTAAAACAACTTAACTACTGAAGTAATAAGAAGTTAAATCCGTGTTTAAATCCTAAATATTCAAAGATGCACCTGCCCGGGCTTGACAAAAAAATTCGGTGTCTTCTCTTTCAAGAAAACACCGGATTTAAAATTTGACCTGTCAGGAACAACTACTTGGTTTCAGCAGGCGCTGGAGCGGCTTCTGGTGCTGCTGCGGCTTTGGCAGCCTTGTCTTCAGCTTCTTTAGCCATCTGAGCTTGAAACGCGGCCTTGGTCGTGTAATATTTGCCATTGCGATAATAACGCTTACGGCGTTTGATCGCCTTGCCGGTATTAGCGCACTTGAATTTCCACTCGTTTTCCGGTTTTACTTTACCCATAACTGCCTTGTTCTCCTTTCAAGAGATCCTCCGCCCCTTCAAGAGCGGTTCGTATTTTCAACAACAGGGCGGTATTATAAAGAAGACACCGCCATTATTCAACAAAAAAGATATTACACCCTTTTGCAATCAAAATTTTGTGTTACACTTATTGGTATGAAAAGGTTATTCTTACTGATACTTCCCTGTCTTCTGATTTTGACTGCGCCCGCATTGAGCTCTTCCAAAATCATTACCCTTAAAGATGGCACGCGCATCAATGGCCAGATCATGAACCTTGAAAGCGGGCGCTACGCCATTCAATCGCCATCGATGGGCGAAGTCAAGATCAAGGAAGATGATATCATAAGCATCACTTCTGCCGATGCCGCGGCTGCGCCGACTGCACCGGCGCCTGCAATGCCGCAAACAGTGCAGCCTGTCAAATTCAAGGGCGAATATGCCCAGCAAATGCAGGCTGTCCAATCGGAGATCCTGTCCAACCCTAATGCCATGGCTCAAATCCAGGAATTAATGAGTGACCCGCAAATTATGGAAGCGTTAAAAGACCCTGCTTTTGTTGCCGCGATCCAAAGCGGCGATCCTAACGCCGTGCAGTCAAGCCCGCAGTTCCAGAAACTCCTCAATGATCCGAAGATGCAAAACATGATACAAAAGATCCAACCCAGCTCCAAATAACCCTTATCATCCCTGGCTGATCCTGTCACGCTCCTCCATCAATTTTGTCCTTGTGGATGCAATTTCACGCAAACGAATCTGAATTTCTTTAAGGCGCTTGCCGTATTCGGCAACCTTGTCGCGGTCGCGGCCGCTGAAAGAAGTGTTTAAAACGCGCGACTTGATATACGTCTCGGTCTCGAGCTCTTTTTCTTCACGCTCAAAACTTTTAAGCTGGTTCTTAATTTCCTGAATCCGGCCCAAAGCCTTCTCATGCTGGTTGCGCGCCGCCTTGAGCTGGTCGGTTTCATGGCCATCGCGCGGCGCATTTTTTTTATTCTCCGCGGCCTGGCGCGCGGCCTTCCTCGCCGCCTCGGCTTCTGCAGTAACGCGCCCCTGTTTTTTATCAATATAATAATCCAGACCGCCGGGATACTGACGAATCGTACCGCCATCCACTTCCACGATATGGTTGGCGATTTCCTTGATAAAAAACAAATCGTGGCTGATAAAACAAAGCGTCCCTTTGTAATTCTGAAAAGCCTTTGTCAGGGCCTCGACCCCGGCCACGTCCAGATGCGTTGTCGGCTCGTCTAAAAGAAGGAAATTCGGCGGATTAATAAGGAGCTTGGCCAAAATAAGGCGGCTTTTTTCCCCACCTGAAAGAACTGAAACCGGCTTAAAAACATCGTCGCCGTGAAAGTTAAACATGCCCAAAAGGTTACGGGCCTGGGTCTGAGGATAATTTCCGCCGACCGCGGAAATAAGCTCCTCAAACGCCGTACGCTGGGGATTGAGGACATCCAGGCGGGTTTGCGAAAAATACCCCATCTTGGCGCCATGCCCGAGCTTGCGCGTGCCGCTGTCAAAAGGAATGACATCCGCAAGAATTTTTAACAGCGTGGATTTCCCGGCGCCGTTGGGCCCGACCAGACAAAGCTTTTGCCCCTTGATGATTTCAAAATTCAAGTCCGAATAAATGACTTTCTCACCGTAACTCTTTTGGATATGGTTCAGCGTCATGACCGTGTATCCGCTTTCCGAGGTCTGGGGGAACTCAAAGTCCTTGATGCTGACCCTTGTGCGGGGCAAATTAACGCTTTCCTCTTCCAGGCGCTCCAGCATTTTCATCTTGTTCTGAACAGCACTCGCCCGGTTGGGCTGGGCATGAAAACGTGACGTAAAGCGCTCGAGCTGGTCTTTTTTCTTGTCCACCACCTTCTGGCGCTTTTCCATGGTGCGATACTCGATTTCCTTCTGCGCTTCAAAAGCCTCATAACTTCCCTTGACCTTGGCCATGGCGCCATTTTCAAGGACAATGGTGTAATTAGTGACATCGTTTAAGAAAATTTTATCGTGTGAAATCATGATAAAAGAACCCGGATACTGCCCGAGGAAATCTTTCAGCCAGAGCGTGGCTGACAGGTCTAGATAGTTGGTCGGCTCGTCTAAAAGCAAAAGGTCATAATTGTACGTCAAAAGCTTGGCCAACAGTGTGCGCATCTGCCACCCGCCGGAAAGCTGGAGCACGGGCTTGTGAAACTCATCTTCCTTAAACCCGAGTCCGGCCAGGATTTTTTCAGCCTTATGTTCCAGGTCATAAATGCCCAGCGCCTCCAGCCGCTCTAAAACATCGCCGTAACGCGCATCGCCGCATACGTTTTCTTCTTCCATTTTATGCTTTTCATCCAAGAGGCGCTGGATCTCTTCATCACCGGAGGTGACCTCTTCCATGACCGTGCGTTTGGAATCAAAATGCGCTTCCTGCGGCAGATACCCGATCTTGATGCCCTTTTGGATAGAAATATTCCCTGATGTCGGCTCCAGGTCGCCTAAAATAAGATGAAAAAGCGTTGTTTTTCCGGCGCCATTAGGCCCGGTGAGCCCGATGCGCTCGTTTCTGAAAATGCTTAACGTGACATCATCCATGAGCATGCGCTCATCGAAATTCTTTGAGACATTGGTCAAGGTAATCATAACGGCTTCATATTCCTTTGCCTGACTGTTTCATAAATCAAAATCGCGGCTGATACCGAGACATTGAGCGAATCCACCTGCCCCATCATGGGAATTCGTACTTTCTCATCAGCATTTTTTATCCAGAAATCACTTAAGCCTTTTTGTTCGCTCCCCATCACAATCGCAACTGCTCCCGTCATGTTTTTAAGAAAATAAAAATCCTCGGCCTGGACCACTGCGGCAAACGTCTTTATTCCCCTGGCCTTAAAAAACTCCAGCGCCTCTCTGCTTGAGCAGGAAACCGTGGGAACAGAAAAAACAGCGCCAAGGCTGGCCCTGACCACATTGGGGTTATACACATCTGTGGTTTCATCGCAAACCAGAAGGGCATCAACGCCCGCCCCGTCAGAAGTCCTTAAGACCCCGCCGAGATTCCCCGGCTTCTCAACACTTTCCATGACCACAATCAAGGGATTTTCGCGCAGTTTTAAATCACTTAACTTAAGCTGAGGCTGCTCACAAAGCCCCAACACGCCCTCTGTCCGGTCGCCATAGGCAATTTTGTCAAACACACTGCAGCTTGTGTCAATCACCCTGACGCGGCGGGCCTCAAGATACGCCACAATCTCCTCCGGGCAATGGTAAACGCCCTCACGGCAGATATACACGCATTCAAAGCGAAGCCCGGCGTCTACAGCCCGGCGCAATTCCCGCACGCCCTCAACAATCGTGAGGTTTTTGGCATCACGGCTCTTTTTAGTGCGCAGGCGCACAACGCGCTTGACCCCTGAATTATCAGGGCTGGTAAGTTTTTCTAAGGGCATATTTTAACTCTTTCGTTATCCGTTGCCTTACCTTAAAAAGGTTCCCCTCAGGCATAAGCCGACCGCCGAGGCTTGCTCCCTGCGAATAACCAGGGACTTTCCCCAAAATATTTTTCCTGTTATCCGTTTAAAAACATCAGACAGTAGCTTTTCGGGCGGAAGTATAACTTTCAAGGTCGTAAGAAATTTCTTTTGACGGCAAAGGAACGCGGTCAATTTTGACCTTGGCTTTGGCAAAGAAATCTGTGGCCAGGGTATCATGAAAATCCGTGCACACCACAACACGCTTAATGCCCGCTGCTATAAGGGCCTTGGCGCATGTCGTGCAGGACATATTCGTAACATAGGACGTCGCGCCATCCACCGAATGGCCTTTTTTGGCGGCCTGGGTCAGCGCGTTCATCTCAGCATGGTTTGTGCGCACACAATGGTTATCCACAACAAGGCAGCCGACGTCTTCGCAATGGGCGTCACCCGGGATCGAGCCGTTATAGCCGGTCGCGACAACCTCTTTTTCTTTGACCAGCACACATCCGCAATGCATGCGGGGGCATGTGGCGCGTTCAGAGGCCAGCATCGCCAGTTTCATAAAATACTCATCCCAGGTTGGTCTGCCCATAGTTAAAAACTCCGTTAAATTATATTAATATTTAAACTTAATGAAAAGTAGCAACATATTAGCAAAGAAAAAGAATTTTGTGAAGCGCCTCAAAGCATACTGCGCGATTTTGACAGTTTATCGACGCAGCTGGCGAAGCGGCAATTTAAAAAGCTGACATTAAACGGAATATGCCTTCCTGAAAAATTTCCGGACGCGGCAAAAGGCTTAAAACAATGTAGCCTTCGTCTTTAAAATCAAAATAAAATCCGGGATGGACATACACCTGCTTGTCGCGCAGTAACTTGATGGCCCACTCGTCTTCTGGCAAAAGCAAGTCTGCCTTTAAAACAGCATACCAACCGCCCTCAACAGGAAAAAGACTCACGCGAGGGTTTTTCGAAACCCCCTTTTTGAGAACAGAGAAATTTTCCTTAACACGGTTTAAAACCTGGTCACGGATCACATGGCGCTCCTTAAGCCACGCGCTCGCGGCATTCTGCACCGGCGTATTCACGGAAAGATATGTATCCGCAATCATCTCAAGCCTGGGCATGCACTGCGAAAGGTAATCTCCCGGGCCATTACTCACAATCCAGGACAGCTTCATCTGCGGCATGGCCAGGGCCTTTGAGACCCCGCCCAAGGCAAATATGGGGACCGCATTATTCCCTGCCACGGTCTTACAGATATCATCCCTCTCGTCAAAAAGATAATCAGAAAAAACTTCATCGGAAATAATGGCAAGATTGTGCGCCCTGCAAACCTTGTTAAGTTTTTTAAGCTCCTCTTTTTTTAAAGATGAACCCGTCGGATTATTGGGGCTCACAAGAATAACCGCACGGGTTAGCGCTGTCATGGACGATTCTATTGAGGGAAAATTAATCTGCCAGACACCATCGCTAAACTCAAGCTGGTAATAATCCACCTCTACATCATTGAGCCCCGCAAGATAGGAAAACAAAGGATAGCTCGGCGCAGGAACCAGAACGCGATCGCCTGCGTTAAAAAGAAGGCGGAATAAAAAAGAATAAGCTTCGGAAGTGCTCGACGTTAAAACAAGCTGCTCAGGAGAAATAACTTCGCCTTTCTCCTTATAATAACGGGCCACGGCCTCACGGGCGCTTAACAGCCCCTGGGGGTGAGGCGCATAAATCAGGCTCTCGGGATGAGTTAAAGGCTTTAAGAATATATCTGGTGAATACTGGAATCCCGCGCGGGTCGGATTTGATTCCGTAAGGTCAAAAATCTCCACGCCTTTGGCTTTTAAAGTTTCGAGCTCAAGGGAAAGAGGATTTTCTGAAAGGTCCCAGTTCGTACGCGCAGAAAATTTAAAAAAACGCTCTGTCATTACGGATTCACCTGTTTATCTGCCCGGCCGCATGGCCGGCCGCAATCTGTTTTTAATTTTAGCCGGTCGCACGTCACTTCATTCCCAGGCTTTAATGCCCCGTGCTCAAAATCTCTCATGTTCGAAAGCGTTGTCTGGGCGATATGCAAAAGCGCTGTATCGGTAAAAAATCCCTGATGCCCGGTAATCAGCACATTGGGAAACGTCAAAAGCCTTGCGAAAATATCGTCCTGAAGAACCTGCCCTGAAAGGTCTTTAAAGAAAATATTGGCCTCTTCTTCATAAACATCGAGCGCGAGCGACCCGATCTGCCCGGACTTGAGGGCATTAATGACAGCAGAAGTATCAATCAGAGCGCCGCGCGAAGTATTGAGGATCATAACACCTTTTTTCATGCCCTTGATCGAGCCTTCATTGATCAAATGCTGTGTCTCGGGAATTAACGGAACATGGAGGGATATCACATCGCTCATTTTAAAAACTTCCTCCAAAGGCAGATACTTGACTCCCAGCCGCTCCAGCTCGGGATTGACAAAGGGGTCATACGCCAAAACCTCAGCGCCGAAGCCCAGCATAATCTTTGCAAAGCACACCCCGATCTTTCCTGTCCCTACAATGCCGATTTTTTTGTCATGGACCTCAAACCCGACAAGCCCCTCAAGCGAGAAATTCCCGTCACGGACACGGTTATAAGCGCGGACAATTTTTCGGTTTAAGCTCATCATGAGCGCAGCCGCGTGTTCAGCGACGCTGTTGGGAGAATACGCAGGAACTCTGGCGATGCGGATTTTATTGTAATACGCGGCGCAAAGGTCCACATTATTAAACCCTGCGGAGCGCAAAAGCAGAAGTTTTACCCCCGCCTCATTTAACGCCTTGAGGACTTCGGCATTAATTTCATCGTTCACAAAGACGCACACCGCATCAAAGCCCTTGGTTAAGGGCGCAGTCCTGTCTTTGAGCCTGCTTTCAAAGAAAACAATCTCATAGCCAAAGTCCTTATTGACTCGGTCAAAAAATTCACGGTCATACTGTTTTGTGCTGAAAAAAGCGATCTTCATAGGACACCTGTTATTTTGTCCGCAATAACAAGGGAATCTTACAGAAAGAAGGATGGCTCAGGGATTTTTTCTCGTCGTATTCGAAAGCTCGACAGAGCAGTACCAGTCTCCCGAAAGATGCCGCCTCAAATAACATTCCGCAGGCCCCACACCTCTGGGCAATGAATAAATAAAATTCAGCCAGCGGTTTCTCTGGTCTTTCCAGGAAATATCTTTAAGCCCGGAAAACTTTTTGTCATAAGCGGCATACAGGGCTTCATTGACATTCCCATCCGCCGTATAAAACCTGTAAACCATGTGATAGTTCAAAACGCCATCGGAACAATTGCGCGCGAGCGACTCGGTCACCAAAGACCCCGGCCGCTCGGAAACAATATCCCATGTCACATCCGTACAATTACGGCCAAAGCGGTCTTTGGCCTCGTCAGCATACTCATGAAGGGTCTTTTTTTCCTCGCTTGAAGCGCTCGACCAAAGCTGCTCATAATAAAAAAACTCCCTGGGGGATTTTTCGCTCTCCCCTGCGGGGACAAAGGTCATCATATGAAGTTTGGAAGGCATCTCCAGCGCCCATTGATGACTGTTAAAAAAATCCGAAGCAGCAGCCGCGGTCGTTAAAAAAACCAGCGTTAAGAAAAAAAATAAACTTTTCAGCATAAGGGTCACACCAAGTCTGCAATCCTTAAAACAAGCTCCTGGGAATCACTCCAGCCCAAACAGGCATCGGTAATGGATTTCCCATAAACGCCGTCATTGAGGCCCTGGCTGCCTTCCTCAAGGTAACTCTCAATCATAAGGCCGCGAACAAAACTCTTTAGCTCCGGTGCAAAAACCAGGCTGTTTAAAACCTCAAACGCCACGCGCGGCTGTTCCTTAAACATGCGGTTGGAATTGGCATGGCTCACATCCACAATAACCGCAGGATTCAAAAGCGGGGAACTTTCATAAAGTTTCCTTAAAGTCACAATGTCCTCATAGTGATAATTGGGGACTGTATTGCCAAACGGCGTTACAGCGCCGCGTAAGATACAATGCGTCAAAGGATTGCCCGGGGTTTTCACTTCCCACCCGTTATAGGAAAAAATATGCGCAGACTGCGCGGCACGTACGGAGTTGAGCATGACACTCTTATCCCCGCTCGTTGGGTTCTTCATGCCCGCGGGAACATCCAGGCCGCTCACTGTCACGCGGTGCTCCTGGTTTTCAACAGACCGCGCGCCTATGGCCACATAACTTAAAACATCCTCGAGATACGGGTAATTAAAAGGATAAAGCATCTCATCCGCGGAACTTAAACCCGATTCAGACAGCGCCCGGATGTGCATCCTTCTAATCGCCGTAAGGCCCTCGACGATATTCGGCTCATCGTTGGGGTCGGGCTGATGTCCCATGCCCTTATAACCAATGCCTGTGGTGCGCGGCTTATTGGTATAAATGCGGGGGATCAGTAAAAGCCTTTCCTTCACTTTGGTTTGAAGTTTGGCAAGCCTTGCGACATACTCGCAAACCGCGTCTTCATTATCCGCAGAACACGGGCCGATAATAAGAAGAAATTTTTTGCTTTTTAAGGTGATGATATCCGCCACTTCACGGTCGCGCTTCTTTTTGACATTCAAAAGCTCGGGGCTCACGGGAAGCATTGTAAGAATTTCTTTCACTTCAGGAATCCGTTGACGATATTCAAAAGGCATATCCCCTCCTATGACGTCTTTTCGATATTAGACTGCCAGTCACTGCCCTCAACCTTGGGGGGTTCCGGCTGAACTGGTTTTTCTTGAACATCCAGCGCCTGAGCGGCTGCGGGCGGAGGCGCTATCGGCTCAGGTTGAGACACCGGCACAGGAGCCCTGGGGCGGAATTCTTTGGGCCACAGGTCCTCGGCAACCGCCTTCTTAAACTGGTCAACCTCCCAGCGCGCGCGTTTTAAAAGTTTCTCAAGCTTTATAAAATCGTCCTTGGCCACCCACTGGTCAGCTTCTTTCTTTTTCTTGAGTTCGAAATTTTCATTCTTTAAGGAACGGGCTTCATCGGAAACCCCTTTCAGTTTCTTCTCAAGGTCAGCGTTTTGCGCTGTTAACCGGCGGGCCTGCGCTGAAAAATCCTCCTTGGCCAGGCGCAGCTCCTTGACTTCATATTCCAATTTGATGCGCAAAGAAGATTCGCTGTTAAAACTCTCACGAGTCTTCGCAAGTTCGCTGTCGAGAAGTTTTTCCCGCTGCTTTTCTTTTGTGACAACCTCTTCTTCTTTCTTAAGCCACAGCTGCTCCTGCTCGAGCTGTTTTTGAAGCCCGCCCATGGCTGCCTTTTGCTCAGCAAGCACCTTGTCTTTATCGCGCAGCTGGCGCTCTGATTCCTGAATACGGGCCTCCAGGCCTTGCACGCGTTTTTCCAGGCGGCCGGCCATGCCTTCCCAATCCTTGGGAGGCGGCGGAGGCGGAACCTTCTTTTCTTTTTTCCGCTTTTCCTGAACCTCAGGCATTTGCAAAACAATATAGGCAAGCACGCCCAAAAAAACAATGGAACCCGCCAAAATCCACAGGAACATAATCACTCCGTCTTTTTATTTTATCCTTCTTAACCCCAACACCGCCGGGTGAAAATCCGACGACGCTTTAAGCGCTCTTTGAAAAAACAAAACAGCCAAACGTTTGTCATTACGTTCCAGGGCCAAAGCTCCAAGATTGCTCAAGGCATCCGCACTGGTCGTGTCAATTACGACCGACATCTGCCAGTAACGTTTGGCCTCCATGCTTTTTCCAGCCCTTAACGCACTAAGCCCTAATGCTGAAAGTGAACGACTGTTAATAATTTTACTTTCCTGTTCTTGAACCGCCTCGCCGCGTAACGCCAAAACCGCGCGAAACTCGTCATCCGCATGCCGTTCGTCGCCTTTTAAGACATAAATCTGGGCCCGGTCAAAATGAATGGCCTTCACAAAATGGACATACACAGACTGCGCAGGCTTTGCGCGGGAAAAGCTTGTTTTTTTAACATAATTTTCCATAATCCGCAAGGCTCTTGCCGAGGAGACGAGCGCCTCGTCATAACGGCCGTCCAGGGTATAGGCCTTGCTTAAAAGAGCCTGCACCCGCCCCAACTGAGGCTCATAACCGAGCGCCCTTTCAAAAAGAGGGATTTCCCCGCGCCAGTAAGTATTCTGACGGACAGTGGCCGTCGCCAAAAGCAAGAAAATCCCACCCATCACAACAACTTTTACTAATGGACTTAAATCCTTCCACGCCGGCTTGAGCACAAAACGCATTAATAACAACAGGAAAACCAGGGCACCCAGAAGCGGAAGATACAAAAAATGTTCAGCAGAAAGCACATAAGAATACTCCACAATCAGCGGCGCAATATTCAATGACGTTAAGGCCATGACAAACGCCCAGCCAAGCCCCAGGCATCCCAGAACCCGGTGCTTCTGCGGCATTTTCAAAAGCAAAAACCCTGCACCTGCCGAAATCACAATAAATAATGAAAAAAGGACAGGCTTGAAATCAAGGATATTAACCGTCCGGTAATAATGCAGGCCCACCGGATAAACAACAAGCCCCCAGTCCATCAGAATGGTTTGAGGAATTGAAAGCAACCTTAGCCTTAACTCCCCCGGGTCAGACATGGCTGATGAAAGAAAATTCGGAAAAAGATACGCACGCCAGATGAGAAAACCAGCGGCCACGCCCAAAAAAGACAAAAGCCATAAATCGCGAAAAACGACTATTCTCCGGCGTAAAATTTCATAGAAAGCCAGAAACAAAGGCAAAAGAACAGCCTGTTCTTTGGTAAAAAGCGCGGCAACAAAGAAAAGTATTGCCCCTGCAAAAAACAAACTTTCCAGCCCCCGGGCTTTCTGATTGCGGGCGCGTTCATAACAGACAACGCTTAAAAGAATAAAAAATGCCACCGCAAGATTGGACACCCCGGCAATGCACGCCACAGCTTCTGTTTGGAGAGGATGCACAAGAAAAAGGACTGCCAGAAAAAACGCCCAACGGCGGCGCATCCTCCAGGCTAAAAGCACCAGATAAGCCAGAAAACTATTGATGATATGGAGCGCTATGTTAAAAAAATGATACCCTGCCGGATTCATCCCGAACAAAAGATATTCAAAGCGGTAAAAAACCTCCAGAAGCGGGCGGTAATAAGGAGTCGTGACCCTGAGCGACTTTAAAGGGATGCCAGGCTTAAAAAACACTTCGGTAATATTATCCCACCTGGCAATATTCGGATTATCCCGGATAAAGGCAACATCATCATGCACAAAAGGGTGAAATACGGCATTGGCATAAACAACAAGCCCCAAGACGGCCAGGCACATCAACACCTGCATCGCCTTGGGGCGTAAAATCAAGTTCATGGGATTAACCAGAATTACTTTCCGTTTTCTTTCTTGAGCCGCGCGATCTCGACCTTGAGCTCTTCAAACTGCTTATCCAGAAGCTCGAGCCTGGGACGTGCGCCGGAAAGATCGCAGCCCTTGCCCATACGGTCAAGTTCAACGGAATTTTCATGCATATTGCGGGCAGAAATATTGCCTGTAGCCCCTTTTAAGCCGTGCGCCACCATCTGAAACGCCGCGCAATCGCCTTTCTCAAACGCGGCCCAGATCGTCTTGCGTTTTGTTACAAAATCTTCCGTAAAAATATCAAAAAGCTCAAATAACAAATCCTTGTCATCCTGGACGCGTTCAAGGGCATCTTTTAAATCAATAACCTGGCTCATGACTTTTCCTTTTGTTTCACAAGGGTTACAATTTCACGAAAGAAAATCTCGCGGTCAATGGGCTTCGACACATAGGCATCCATGCCCACCGACAAATATTTCTCACGGTCGCCGGACATGGCATTGGCCGTCATCGCAATGATCGGGACATGCATCCCGGTCTGTTTTTCCTCGGTCCGAATAATAGCCGTTGCCTCAACCCCGCTCATTTCCGGCATATGGTCGTCCATCAGGATAACATCAAAACGTGATTTGCTCAAAGCATCCACGGCCTCAATCCCGTTATTGGCCGTAACAACTTCCCAGCCCCGGCGTTCCAGAAGCCTGACCACAATCTTCTGGTTCACAAGGTTGTCTTCCGCAACCAGGATGCGGAGCCTCCCCACATCTTCCGCGCCCGCGGCATCTGCCGCGGCCTGGGCGCTTGTATCTGCCGGGGCCTTATAAGCATTCTCGCTGATGGGAAATTTCAAAATGAAACAAAAAGAGCTGCCCTGCCCAGGCTCGCTCTCAACCCAAAGACGGCCGCCCATCATCTCGGAAAGTTTTTTGCTGATGGCCAGCCCCAATCCCGTGCCGCCATACCGGCGGGCAGTCCGTTCGTCTGCCTGGGAAAAAACCTCAAAAATCCGACCCTGTTTTTCCTTGGGGATCCCGATACCAGTATCCTGGACCTTAAAAAGGAGGTCGCATTCTTTCTCCTGTCTGGCATGCACGCTCACTGAAATTGTCACGCCTCCTTTATGGGTAAACTTGATGGCATTATTCACAAGATTAATAATAATCTGGCGGATGCGCACCGGGTCTCCCATGACCAAAGGCGGAATGTCCGGCCCCACCTGCCAGTTCATATAAATGTTCTTGCTCTGGGCCAGGACCGAAAGCCCCTTGCCCACGCTCTTGATGATTTCCGGAATGGATATTTCGATCGTCTCGACCGTCATCTTGCCTGACTCGGCGCGGGAAAGGTCGAGGATATCATTGATCAGCCTTAAAAGATTCGCGGCCGCGTCTTTGGCGGCATGCAAATTATCCTGCTGTTCGCCATTGAGCGTCGTATCAAGCGTTAAATCAATCATCCCGATGATCGCATTCATGGGCGTGCGCAATTCGTGCGACATTTTGGCCAAAAACATGCTCTTGGCGCCGTTGGCCTCCTCCGCCGAGATCTTGGCCTGGATCAGCATTTCCTGGATGCGCTTTTGCTTGGTAATATCACGCATGATTCCGATGGAGCCTGCCACAACCCCGTGGCTGTCTCTTAAAATGGAGATCGAGGCATCGACATCAACGATTTCACCGTCTTTTTTCTGGATTTGGGTCGTGATCCCGGAAACAACACCCTTCTGGCGGATCTTGAGCTTGCGCATCTTGCGCCATTCCCGCTCAGGGTAAAGGTCCTTGACAGGTTTGTTAAACAAATCTTTCTTGTCCATTTCAAGCATCTGCTCGGCAAAAGGATTCCAGGCAATAATGCGCTCGTCTTTGTCTGTCACCGTGATCGCAGCCGCGGAATTGTCGAAAATAACTTTAAAAAGCTCCTTGGACCGGCTTAAATCTTTCTCAACATCCTTGTGGCGGGTCACGTCTTCAATAACAAAATCCAGATATTGCGGCTGGCGCTTTCTGTCGTGCTGGACCGTAACAGAGACCGAGGTCCATACGGAACCGGTCTTCTTGCGCTTAAGGACCACTTCGTAATCTTCAAGGCCTTCCTTGCCCCGCAAACGGCGGGACATCTCAACAAATTTCCTGCGGTCCGCAAAAAGGTCCGCAACCCTGACTCCCGCAAGCTCGCTCACGCGGTAACCCAGCATGGCGGCAAACGTTTCATTGACAAAAATAAACTCAGCGGAAGGGCCATAGGTGGCCCGGCAAATACCGATCTTGAGGGCATGAATAAGGCTTGAAAATTCTTCGGACTTAAAAGGCATGTTTTATTTCTTCAGTTTCAGGTTCACCAGAATGGCCAAAAGATTGATAATCCCGACAACAACAGCAAGCGCGGCAAAACAAATGAAAAGCATGGACGAAAAACCTGTCCCGGGCTCAAACACCGCAAACCCCTTGGTGAGATAAGAGACGAGCGCCAGCCCGACGATCAGGGAAAATCCGGAGACAAAAAATATCAAAAGCGAGAGAAGCCCGGAAATCAATAAAACAAAAAAGTTATACAAAAACAGATTGTCTTTGGCGATACGGCTGGCGGCTATTCCTATTCTCTTCATGGTGAAACCTCTAAGAATTCGTCTGGTTTATCAAAATTTTAATATCAGACAAAAATGAATTCAAGGAGAAAGTGTCTCATCATCGCTCAAACTTGACCACGTTCTCCCACCATACCGTGGAATCCCACGTTTGGAGCCCCTGCCAAAGCTTTTGAGCGGTTTTGGTTTTCAAAAAACCCGGGGCACGCCTTAAAAATTTATGCGCCACAGGATAACCATGGTCTTCATACTCCCTGGCCTGGACCAGACATTCAAGGATATCAGCATCACGCGCCACAAGCGATTCGAGCGTATGCTGGGTATCATAATCGCCGCGGATATCTTCCAGTGCGCCCCGCACTTTTGAGGGAAGAGGAGCCACCTGGTCTTTAAAGACGCGCTTCTCTGCGGCCTTGAAATCAATATAGTAATGCCCCATCTTGTGAAGGTCATTGATACGCGCTTCATGGATGTCGTTAAAAAGCGTCATCGCAAGAACCCTGTAAGGGTCAGCACCTTCTTCGTGGGCAATATAAAAACCAATGACAGCGCAGCGGAAACAATGGTCAGCCACACTTTCCGGATTTTCAATGCCAGCCACCCACCAGCCGCTCCGTTTGACGCGCTTGAGTAACCCGGCCTCGGCAAAAAAGTCGAGCGCAGCCGCGGAAGGCTTACTTTTGGATTTGTTTTTTTTGTTTAAGGATTTCATAGCAAAAAAGTGTTGTGGCCTGCGCCGCATTTAAGGACATGCGGGGCTGGGCCATGGGAATGGTTAATTTTACATCCAGCCGTTTTTGTATGACTTCCCGGATGCCCTTTTGTTCAGAGCCGATCACAAGCCCCAGAGGAAACGGCAGCTTGGCTTCAAAGATATTCTCGCCGTCCTTGACCATGCTTCCGGCGATCCAGAAATCCTTGGACTTGGCCTTTTCAATGGCATTGTTCAAATTATTGACCTTGGCAATCTTCACATAATTATCCCCGCCGCAAGCCACACGCAAGACCGAATCTGTGACATGCACAGAGTCATGCGTAGGCAGCACAATGGCAAACCCGCCGAGGCAGCCGACACTGCGGATGATGGCACCCAAATTTTGCGGGTCTGTCAGGCTGTCGATAAAAAGAAGGCTCAATTTTTCCGCAAGCGCCAAATCTAGGAGGTCGTCATAATCCGTATATTCAAAATTTTCCACTTCCAGAAGAAGCCCCTGGGTATTTAAATCGCGCGCCAGCTTCATCATTTTTGAGGGCACAACCGCGGAAATCGGAATGCCGTGCTGTTTAGCCTTCATGGCGATATAGCTGTGCTCAGGGTTGCCCATCTCCACAAAAATACGCTTGATGCTTTTAGGGTTGGCCTTAATGCGTTCCAAAACCGGATTTTTGCCGTAAATTTTCATAATTATTTCTTTATCCCCAATCCCAGATAAAATACCGGTTTCAAAATACTCCACCAGCCGACCAAAGGTTTCATTTTTGTATAACCCAGTCTTTTCGGCGGATAAACTTTTGTGACAAACACTTCCGTAAACCTGTACTTAAGCTTGATGGCCTTAAACATCAGGTACGGTTCAAGCTCATAAGCCTTCAGCCACTCCTGGTCAAGATTGATGCGCCCATCTTTCAAGATCGAAAGCTTAAACGCCCGAAACCCGTTGGTGCTGTCGGTCACATGCGCGCCTGTAAAAAAAGACATGAGCATCGGATGAAGCCGGGTGGCCACTTTGCGGTAAAACGGCATATCTCCGCCGGTACCAACCCGCCCTTTATAGCGCGAGCCCTGGACAAAATCAAACCCTTCTTCGGCAATAGGCTTTAAAAGGTTCGGGATTTCATCCGGATTGTCTTTATCATTGCCTGCCATGATGACAAGAGTATCATAGCCGTTTTTTTGAGCGTAACGGATAACCGTGCGAATGGCCGCGCCCACCCCGCTTTGCCTGTCGTGCCTGAGCGTCAAAACTCCCCGGGAAGCATAACTTTGAATCATTTCGGTTGTGCCGTCCGTTGAGCCGTCGTCCATGACAAGGTAATCCGCCTGGCCCGCCACAGGGCTTTTCAAAAAGCGTTCAATCACGTTCTGAAGCTTTGTCTTTTCATTAAACGCAATCGGAGAAACCAATGCCTTAAGCATGAGGGGTACCTTCACGCGAGGCCTTGCCTATCTGACGGGCAGGATTTCCCGCAACAATCGCATAGGAAGGGACATTTTTCGTCACAACACTCCCGGCGCCGACAACCGCATACTCGCCGATCTCAACCCCGCAGAGGATGGTGGCATTGGCCCCCAGCGAAGCGCCCTTCCTGACAACAACAGCCTCCAGTTTCCAATTCGCGTTATGGCTTCGAGGATACCGGTCATTGACAAAGGTCACATTGGGCCCCACAAAAACATCATCCTCGAGCGTAACGCCTTCAAAAACCGAAACCCCGTTTTTGATGGTCACGCCATTGCCGAGAGAGGCCCCGCGTTCGATAAAAGAACAATCGCAAATGTTGCAGTTAGCTCCTATCTTCACGTTGCTTTGAATATTCACAAACGCCCAAATGCGCGTCCCTTCACCGATAACGGCCTCATCGCTCACAATGGCTGTGGAATGTTTTTGATACCTCATACTATACCTTTTCCAAGGACCCCATGTTATCCATTGACCGCTGAATGGCCGAAAGCGCCTTGACCACCGACGCGGCCTTATCAGCATCAGCCAAAAGCGGCTCTTTATTGCCCTCGACACAATCCACAAAATACTGGCCCTGTGCCTTTAAAGGCTCACCGGCGCTGATCTTCGGGATCATGATAGCGCCTTCCCTTGACAGAAGCTGGAACTCGCCGTAACTTTCGTAAAACTTTGTGGTGCGCTCGACATGTTTATCATAAAGTTTGATCGGCCCCAAAGAGTCCAGGTCGTCCCAAACAATCATCTTTTTCTCTCCGACAATCGTGATCTGCCGGCATTTGCGGGGATCAGCCCAGCTCACATGGATATTGACGAGGCGGCCTTCGGGGTAATCCAGGCTTGCAAACGAAAGATCCTCAAGCTTGTTCCCCAGACATTTAAGGCCCCGGGCAGAAGCACTGCTGGCAGCGCCTCCCAAAAGATAATCAAAAATCGAAACATCATGCGGCGCCAGATCCCAGAGGGCATTGACATCATAGCGGAAAGGCCCCAGATTGGTGCGCTCGGAATGGGCATAATAAATTTTCCCAAACTCGCCGGAATCAATATATTCCTTGATCCAGCGGATGCCGGCGTTAAACACAAACACATGGCCGACCATAAGAATTTTTCCGGCCTTTTGGGCAATGGCCTTAAGGCTCAGGCATTCTTCCGGCGTCATGGCGAGAGGTTTTTCACACAGGACATGCTTGCCATGCTCGAGCGCTTCTTTTGTAAACTGATAATGGTATTTTGTGGGCGCCGCGATGCACACAGCGTCAATATCTTTGCTGGCAAGGATGTCTTTATAATTGACAGTTGTTTGAATAGAAGGGAAAAGCGTTTTGACGGCCTTTAACCGCGCCTCATCCAAATCCGCGCACATCAAAGACCGCGAATTGGCCAACTGAGAAAAAACACGAATATGATTCGGCCCCCAATGCCCGCAGCCGATAATGCCGATAGAAACCAACTTAAACCTCCTTTAATTAAATTATAGACTTTGAAAATAATATATTATTATATAGATTAAAGCTTTGTTTCCAAAGTTTTTATTTGATAATCTCAGAAGTCGCCGTTAAAATGCAGGCACTCAGATGAATATTGCAATTTTTCTCCAATCCAATAAACCCAGGGCCCTGTTTCTCCTCATTGTGGCATCCGCTGTTATTTTTGGTGTCTTTTCCGGAGCAGAGGAACTGAATAAAATCGCAGTGGCCCGCCAGAAAGTGCCGTTCAGTTTCTACGGAGACGCCTTTATCGGCCTTGCCGAAGCCCTCAAAGGCGAAACATACCTCGGGTACTATACCGACGTTTCTATCGACGTTCCCAAATACGGCGCCCGATTTGCCCAGGTGCAACTGGCCCTGGCTCCTTTGATTCTGGACCTTAACAACACCTCGCGTCGATTCGTGCTTTTTGACTGTGACAATCCTCAAAAATGTGTGGAAAAAATAAAAGAAATCAAGGCCAGGCCGCTTAAGGCCAGCAACCGCGGAACAATACTCGCGATAACAACAGCGAATTGATTACAGATAATATGATTTATATTCTCCCTATATCAATTTCTATTATGATCGGCTACCTGGGCTTAAGGCTGATCCTTAAGAATGATCCTCCTAAACTTCCGCTTTTGATTTTTCTTGGCGCCAGTGCCGGCCTTTTTGCCAGCGCCTTTTTAGTTTTTACAAGCCTCATCTTATGGGGAAAACTTTTTTCCGCTTTTGTTATTACCGCACACACAGCTCTTCTTCTGGCGCTTGGCTGGTGCGTTCGCAAGGTTTTCCCTGACGGTAAACGCCTGCCGCTCAATGAATTTGAAGCCTCGGATAAATTAGGCCTTCTTCTTGTTGCGGTCATCACCATCCCGGTCATTATCCACGCCAACTTTTACCCTTACGGCGGATGGGATGCCTGGTCGTGCTGGAATTTGAAAGCGCGCTTTATTTTTCTTGGCGGAGAAGGTTGGAAAAACATGTTTGACCCGCTTTTGTGGCGGTCTAACATCGCCTACCCTTTTCTTGTGCCGGCTGTCAATGTTTGGGCGTGGTGTTTTGGCACAGATCCGGTCAACACGGTCCCTCTGGGGGTGTCATGCCTCATCACTTTTATCACCGCAGGGACGCTTCTTTTTGCCTTGAAAAAAATAACCGGGCGGTTGCACGTGCTTTTGGCTCCCTTATGGCTCTTATCCAATGTTTTTTTTGTGAAACTTGCTTCCAGCCAATACAGCGACCTTATGGTGGGAAATTATTTTCTGGCAGCTATTGTGTCCTGGATTGCTTTTGAAAAATCAAAAAGCCGCGGCTGGCTTTGCGTCATGGCGCTCATGCTGGGCGCGCTCTCTTTTACCAAAAGCGAAGGGCTTGTGCTTTCTTTGATCACCCTGGGGCTGGCCTTTATGATGCGGCTATTATCGAAAGACAAATCCGGCCTCACAAAAGGCCTTTGGATTTTTGGCGCCGCAGCTGTTGTGGCATTTCTGCCCACTATTATTTTCCAAATTACTTTCTCAACCAACAGCCACACCTTTATTAATGGGCTGGGCTCGGCTGACAAGCCCGCCACCCTCGAAAGGCTTCAAGCTGTCCTGGCTTTTATGGGGATGGAATTGATGAGCGGTAAATGGAACGGCTTTTGGTTAATCGCGCTTCTGGGAATCGCCTTAAGCCGATGGAAAGCGTGGCGAAAAGAACTTCTTCTCATTCCGCTCACGCTTATCGCCTACCTGATTGTCCTGGGAGGAGTTTACTGGATCAATACATTTTTTCCGATTGTCTGGTGGCTGGGAAACACCCTTAACCGCATCATCTACGCCCTGACCCCTGCGGTCATCTTCTGGGTTTTTCTGGCCTTAGAATAACGTGGACGGATTGACAGGCGAAATATCTAAAATTACGGCGCGAAAGCCGCTTGCCGCCATTAATTTCTCAATCACATCCTTAGGCTGATCCTCTGCAGATAAAACACTTCCCTGGCTATCCCGCCTGATTTGCATGTTCATGAGCGTTTCATCAAGATCAATACCGCCCAAAGGCGTTTGCGCCTTATCCTGCCGGGGAGCTTGAGGGATAGGAACAAGCGGCAGAGTATACTCGAGCGGCTGGACATTGCCAAAGGAAACCTGGCCGTTGGGGAGTGTGATGAAATCAAACTGAAAATACCACGCCCGCGGCGCCGCCCCAAACGCTTTTTCAAGGTCAGCCCTGAATAAAGGAGAAATATCCCCTGTCATTTTTAAAAGCCGCTCGCGCGTCCCTATAACAACTTTGAACTTGTTGTTGTTTGGTAAAGTTTGCACTGGCCCAAAACTCATGTCTGCGGGCTTAACATTCAATTGATAACGGCCATTTTCCACAGTTTTGAATTGCAGCTGCCAGAGCATGATCCCGGGCATGGACTTTACTTTTTGAACCCAGGCCTCGGTAGCGTTCGGATCAACCCAGGCGTTTTCCTTTTGATGCCGCTGGATCATGGCCACAGCATCATTTTGCGTGACAATCATGGCGCGACCGTTCTTTTTCGCCTCAGCCCATGGGTCTCTGGCCAACGTGTTGGGCGGCATAGACGCCCTTCCCAGTCTCACAAGGCCTGCGTTCGCCGGCAGGCTGGGCGGTTCATAGGACACTGACCGAAAATTCTCAACAGCAAATTGACTGCCAGGCATCTCGATAACATCCAGTTCATAAAATAGCGTTTCAAACATTTTTAAAAGCGGCAGTTGATCCCGAATCAGGCCTTCCAACTGAGGCGATCTCTTTTTTTGAGCCATGGCCATCAGCTCATTAACCGTGCCCACCACTCTCATGCGGGTGGCATTGCCTTGTGAGCGCGTCGTCATCCCATGGCTCATGGGCATGGGACGAACAGACAATTGAAAGATATTCCCTGACCGACGGATAAATTGCACCTGCCAGTTCATTTCCGATGGCATTTTTCTTATCACCTCAATCCAGGCTTTAACAGTATTCTGGTCAAGCGATACTTCCTGAATAAACTGGTTCAGCCGTACAATGGTATGCGGGCCATCCTGTTCCCAAAGAGAGCCAATATGGGTTTCGAGGCCTTCATCCCCCTGCTGGACTGAGGGCGCTTGTGCCGCGGAATAAGAAGGCGCGACGACCCCTGACAATAACACTGTTACGGAAAGCAATCCCTTGGCAGCGCGCTCGAGCCACGCGCTCTGGGAGGCATCAGGAACAGCCCTCACCACACTCACGGATTCAGGGGCAACAACGCCGCCTGAGAAATACTTTCTGGGCATGGGTTCCTGTGTCGCTGGGTCGGCATCCTCTTTGATAAAGTTAAAAACACCGATTTTATACGCTTCCAGATACTGATTGTAAATGCGCTCCTTTTCCTCCTGCGGCGAATCTAAATTCACACCCGCCACTTTGCTTTGATCCGCATAAACCTGGCCTAAAATACTTTTCTTCAAAGACTGTTTAAACCATGTCGCGACAATCATGGCGCTGTAAATCTGGCGTAACGGCGCGAAATGCTCGCCTTCATTCACTTCCTGTTCAAGCAGAGGAATAACGACCTCGCGAAAAATATCCCTGGTTAAGGAAGAGGTAACAGGGGCATCCCCCTTTGCTGACTGGGCAAGATAATCGCTCTCAAGCATGACTTTTAAATGGCTCTCCAAGACAAGCGCGCCATTTTGTTTCTCAAAAACAACGGCTTTGTCCGGCGTAATCCACACCTTATTAAACGTATCCACCGCAACATCTGTGGTCGCAAATTTTTCATAGGCCTTTTTGTAGACCTTGTCCCAGAAATTCTTTCCCAGGGCCGTGCCAGGATAAAGAAGCGATGAGGCCATCTGTTTCAAGAGATAATCCTGGCTCAAAAGGTCGCGGCCCATTTCCGTCTTTGAGAAATTGTCGGCAATGATACGCGTGCCTTCATACGGCGAAAGGTTGACCCACATGTCCTTATTGGGTGTCGTTAAGGACGCCAGGAAATATTTGATGATTTTCTGGTATTCCGCGCGGCTGGCAGGCTCATCCAGTTTCTCCTGGCCGGGATTGATCAAAAAACTAAATTTAAATGGGTTTTGGCGATCGAGCTCAAGCCCGACCATCAAGGCTGGCGTAAATTTTTCACTCAACTCAAGCCTTGTGCCCGGCACTGGCATGGGAAGTTGCGCTTGCGCCCAGGCAGCCTGCATATGAAGGAATGAGGCAAGAATTAAAGCGGAAATGCTTCGAAAAAGGGGTGTTTTTTGCTTTAACATCATATTTGTCCTTCGTCTGCCATTATGGGTGTGATTTTACAAATATAAACTATAACCTGCTAAAAAATCAAGGCCCTGGTTCCTTTGCAGGAATCAGGGCCTTTTTTAAAAAACTTTCTTAAGAATTAGTTACGTTTGATCGAAAGCACTTTATAACGGCGGATGCCGGCAGGAACCTGAATGGAAACCTCATCGCCGACCTTATGCGTTAAAAGCCCTTTGCCCACCGGCGAAAAAACAGAAAGGCTGTCTTTACGAAATTCGGCTTCTTCAGGAGCCACAAGAGTATATGTGATCTTTTCCTTGTGGTCCAGGTCATCGAGCTCAACGGTGGCGCCGATAAAAACCTTGTCTTGAGGGATGTTCATATCTTCAATAAAGCTCACGTTGGAAAGAGTCCCCTCGAGCTCGGCAATGCGCGCTTCATTATGCGCCTGGGCATCTTTGGCAGCATCGTATTCCGCGTTTTCCGAAATATCGCCCTGGGCCCTTGCCTCGCCAATGGCCTTGGCAATGCGCAGGCGTTCATTGGTCTTTAAAAACTCCAATTGCTCAATCAATTTCTGATACCCGAAACGGGAAAGATAAACCTGGCCTGCCATATAAATTCCTTGATAATTTTGTGCGTTAACAACGTTAATTAAAGAAGAACACCAGAGCGCAAGAACACAAGAACACCACTAAAAAAACCTGGACATCTGCTTGTGGTATTCCGGGACGCGGGCACCCTGGTGCGCGAGCGTTATCTTTGCCTTATTACATATTTTCAACAGCCTTCATCATGACCGGAATAACAGCCTGGGCCTCTTCCTTGGTCATGCGGCCGAGCTTGCTGAAACGCCATTCGCCGGAAGCATCCTGATTCTCACGGCCAACCTGAAGTTTCTTTTCGCCATTGTTATAAGAGAAAACGCCGACGGTAATGCGGCTTCCGTCGAACTCTTTAACCTCTTTAAATAACTCTGCATCCAGCGACTTGTCGTAAGGCATGATATTCTCTCCTTTTAGGTTTTATTTCTTATATTAATCCAGATTTGAGGACTGGCTTCTTAAGTTAATCCCGGGATATTGAAATTACCGGATTTCTGCATCTGCATGGCACCTTCTTTTTGAGACTTCTTGATGCTCATATTGACAGCCTTAATCAATTCTACCTGAAAACGGGATTTTTGCTGGGGGTCAAGCCAGTTGTCTTCCACTTCAATCGACTGGAACACCTGCGCACCATTGAGCTTAATCTTGATCCCGCGCACCTCATTATATTCCACCATGACCTTCTCAAGCTCGCGCTTAAGAACATCAGCCTGCTTTTTCATTTCCATCAATTTTTTCATCTGATCAAACATTGAAACCACTCCTTCTAGTCAAATACTGATTTTTTGCCTTCAAATCTTATACTCTAAAAGCCTGCTGTTGGCAAGGAAGTTTTCCCCTTCTTCCCCCTATCCTCTCATGGACAAGCCGATCTCAAAAATCGTGGGCACCAGAAACGCCTTTAAAAATACTATGATAAGAAATACTATTATAGGAGAAACGTCAATCCCCATCGGCGGCAAAAACCTGCGGATTGGCGCCAGAACCGGCTCTGTCACCCGTTCCAGGAATTGCACAATAGGATTAAACGGATCCGGATTCACCCAGCTGATAAGGGCCCTGACAACAATGATCATGGAATAGACATCCAAAAAATAACCCACGGCCTTAGAAATCGCAAAAAAGAAATTCGACAGAACAAACATCTTTTAATCCCCCTATTTCTGGTCTTGGACAATCGTTCTTGTGGGATACGGCATGACAATGCCTTCTGCCGCGTAACGCCTGGCCACGCGCTTGATAAACTCATGCCTTAAAAAAGCGCTTGAGGCAATGTCCCTGGAACGCAAGACCACGCTAAGGCTGATGCCGGAATCTCCGAAATCCTGGAACCTGGCCACAGGCGAAAATGTTTTGACCGCGCCATCCACATCTTTTAAGACCTCGCGCGCGACATCCAGTGTCACCCGCTCAACCTTTTCCAAATCCGAATGATAATGGACCTGGATCACCATCGGAATCACCACTTCCTGGTTGGGATAAAAATAATTCGTAACGCGTGAATTTACCAACAGCTTGTTGGGCATGACAATGGTGTTATTGTTCGACATGCAAATCCATGTCGAACGCCAGCCGATCTTGACGACTGTCCCCTCTTCGCCTGATTCAAGCTTAATAAACTGCCCCACCTGGATAGGCTTGTCGGCCACAAGCTGTATCCCGGAAAAGAAATTCTCAAGCGTTGGCTGAAGGGCGAGCGCTACAGCCAAAGAACCGATACCTAACGAAGCAATAATCGGGGTAATCGAAACCCCGAAAGTATCCAAAAGGATAAGGGCGCCCAGGCCCATGACCACAATGCGTACAAACCCCTGCGCAAACCCGCCGGAAGTCTTTAAAATATCCACTTTGGCGGAATACATCCTGATAAGCCCGCCAATAAATCTATCAACAAAAAGAATGCCGGCAATAATCGCTATGACCTTGAATCCGGACAGCAAATATTTAAGGGCCTCGGGCCCCAGGACATTATGGAAAAAACGTTCCACAATCAAAACGCCGCTCGCGTAAACAACAAGCTGCAGCGGAAAGTCCAAGGCCGCAAGAAGAAGGTCATCGACTTTATTCTCAGTCTTGTCCGTGAGCTTGCGGACAATCATAAAAATAATCTTTTTAACGATCGAAAGCACCAAAACCCAGGAAAGAAAAATCACAGGCGCAAGAATCCAGGGATTCATATCAGAAAAATTGAAATTCATAATGCTTCCTTATATTTTCTTATGCTTCCTTATGCTTCTACTCAATCCCCTTCGGGGGTTCAATAAATTGAACCCCTACAAATCAAAACACCTTAAAGAGGTTTCCATCAATAATCCGCTGTTCGGTGCGGTCGATCAAGCGCTTGGTTTTGCGGGAAATATATTTTAACTCGGTCATCATTGAATTAATGCCGCGCGTAGTATCGTTAAAAGAAGTGGCCGTGTCCTGTAAAATCTCAGCAAGGTCATACACATCAAGCATGGGCTGGCCTAAAATAGGGTGCGCAATGTCCACGGGGATCTCTCCCGGCTCACGGCCGATTTCAATATACTTGGCACCCAGGACACCCTCGGTCTGAACCGACATTTTTGTGGAACGGCGCACCTGTTTCTCATAACGCTCACGGATGCTCAATGTAACGCGGATGCCGCGCTCCATCATTTCCTCATCCAGAAAATCAATGGCTTTAACCACACCCACATTAACCCCGGAAAGCCTGACAGGCGCCCCTTCCATAAGGCCCCCCACCTTATCAAACAGCACCGTCACCTCAAACTGAGGCTCTGTGAGCCCTTTTTGAACACCAATAAAAAAGACAGCCCAGCCCACAACCGCAATGCCCAAAATAAGAAAAACTCCGGCCACCAACTGCTTGACGACATCATCTTTTGCCATACCATTACCCTTGGTTCAAAAATTCTTTTACAAAAGCATCCGTTGACCGCCGCAAATCATCTTCACTCCCGATAGCGGCAATGCGGCCTTTGTTCAAAACAAGCGACCTGTCTGCAATGCTGAAAGAATTGCGGACATCATGCGACGTCACGACCGTTGTGCAGCCCATCTTTTTCGAAAGCCTCTGGATGAGCTGCGAAATATCATGGCTCCTGATGGGGTCCAGGCCTGACGTCGGCTCATCACACAAAAGCACTTTGGAGCCCAAGATCATGGCTCGCGCAAGCGCCACGCGTTTGCGCATTCCGCCGGAAAGCTCTGACGGGTATTTCTCACCGGCATCCGGCATGTCAACCAACTCCAGAAACTCGGCCACCTTGGCCTTGATCATGAGAGGCTTAAGCTCCGCATGTTCTTTCA
>JADFYI010000005.1 GCA_015233145.1 Candidatus Omnitrophota bacterium | reverse complement strand
TGCCCCTGCGGATACCTGGGCGACCGCACCCGCACCTGCCGGTGTTCTGTTACCAGCGTCCGGCGATACCTTAACAAAATCTCAGGGCCGCTGTTAGACCGCATTGATATCCATCTCGACGTTCCTGCCCTAAAAACGCAGGAACTGTTGTCGGCGCCGCAAGGAGAAAATTCCACCATGATCCGCCAGCGGGTTTTAAAAACACGCGCGTGCCAGCTGAAACGTTTTAAAAACACCCCTGTTACCTCAAACGCGCGCATGACGCCCAAGCTCCTTAAAACCCACTGCTCTCTTGATAAGGAATGCCGCGACCTTATGGGCCAAGCCATTGAAGGGCTTGGCCTCTCGGCGCGGGCGCACGACAAAATCCTTAAAGTCGCGCGCACCATCGCTGACATGGCTGAAAGTGAAAAAATAAAGCCCGAGCACCTGGCCGAAGCCATCAGCTACAGAAATCTGGACAGAATAAACACTTAATAATCAAAGGAAAAATTATGAAGTCAAAGACTGAAATCATGGTCACAGAAAGAATTGAACAACGGATATTGGTCGTTCGTGGAAAAAAAGTCATACTCGACCGTGACCTTGCTGAACTTTACGGCGTCCCCACCAAAAGACTTAACGAGCAGGTCAAACGAAACCCTGCGCGCTTTCCAGACGATTTTATGTTCCGCCTAACTCGACGGGAAGTCAATGAGGTGGTCGCAATTTGCGACCACCTCCAAGAGCTCAAATTTTCCCACAGCATGCCCTATGCTTTCACAGAGCAAGGAGTTGCCATGCTCTCGAGCGTCTTGAACAGCGACCGCGCTATTGCTGTCAATATTCACATCATGCGGGTATTTACCAGGCTGCGCGAACTTATGCTAAGGCATAAAGACATCGAACAGCGAATTGACGATCTCGAAAAAAGATATGACCGGAAGTTTAAAAATATTTTCGAAGCCATCCGACAGCTCCTTAAGCCGCCGCTTCCCCCGCCAAAACCAAAAATCCCTATCGGCTTTCATGCTTTCCAGAAGACTGGAGAAAGGACTAAAAACCATGAAACCAAACACTGAAATCATGATCACGGAAAGGATTGAACAACGGATTCTGCTTATCCGCGGAAAGAAAGTCATGCTCGACAGGGATCTGGCAGCGCTTTATCAAGTTCCCACATTTCGCCTTAATGAACAAGTAAAACGAAACATACGGAGATTCCCTGATGATTTTATGTTCCAACTTTCACATCGAGAAAAGAAAGAGGTTATCGCAAATTGCGATAACCTCCAAGAACTCAAATTCTCCCACACCCTGCCATACGCATTCACCGAACATGGAATTGCCATGCTTTCCAGCATCTTAAACAGCGACAAGGCAATCGAGGTTAACATCCAGATTATGAGGACATTCGGCAAGCTGAGGGAATTAATGCTGGTTCACAAGGACTTACGTTTCAAGATCGAAGAAATGGAAAAGAAATACGACCAGCAGTTTAAAATAGTATTTGATGCCATTCGAGAACTGCTCGCGCCGCCGCCTCCGCCAAAACCAAAAATCCCTATCGGCTTTCATGCGTTCCAGAAGTCTGGGGAAAAATCGAAGCTAAAGCGAGAGCAATCATTACTGAGGAGTGGACGACGCCTTGGGCCGCATGACTTTCGATAACACGGCTCTCTTAAGCCTTTGCCAGGGACTTTTCATGCCAAAGGCAAAATAAGAAATCCGTGTCCGCCGAGTCAGCATGTCTATTTCCCAGACATGCGGCGCAGGAAATAAGCGCCCCTTTCCCGTAAGCACCTTAGCGGCCTCGGTGACAGATAAAGAGCCAACAAGTGTCAGCCCCGGAGATACGCTCCCTCCCCGTTTAGCCTTGGGATCAAAGGCCTCTTTTTTGTTAACATAACAAAGAGGCAAAAAAGACGGCGAAAGGCCTGCAAGAAATTTTAAACTCACATCTTCTGGCGTGTCTGTCTCGGAAAGATCAAAATAATTCCTGAATGACATGCCTTGCGGAGTAAAAACAATCAGCGTTGCCCCAAACCCCAGAGGACAGCAAGTCACAACCGTCAATCCCTTGGCACGGCTTTTGTCAAACAACATCACCTTGATGGGCATTTGGTAGAAATCTACGCCATCCATGACAACCTGGATCGAATCCAAAAACCGGTCAATGTTGGCCGAAGAAATACCGTCAGGAAAAACTTCGACTTTGGCCTCGGGATTAATAGCCAAAATCATATCCCGAATCACATCCACCTTGCGCCGGCCAAGCGTTGCCATGTTAGCCCCGGCCTGCCTGTTAAAATTCGTCAATTCATAACAATCAGGATCAGCTATTTTAAACCCGCCCACACCCAGCCGGGCCAAATCCAAAGCCTGGTTGCCGCCGGCACCTCCCACACCCGCGATCGCGACAGTCGCATTTTTAAGCGCGTCTTGTTCCTCGCGCGTGAGCCAGCCTTTATTACGGTCAAAAGCCTGATTGTAATCAAACATTGCTACCCTCCTAAAAAAGAATTCCGTTTCCGCCGAGGTAGGCGCACTTTTGGCGCTGCGGCATATCCCGCCCGAAACATAAAAAGCGCCTTTTTCCCATTGGAATGGGAATGTATAAACTCTGAAAAATCCTGCCAAAGTTTACTCGCGATTTCTTTCTCGCGCGCAGAAATCAACGTTTGCCCGGAAGACTTGACGTTGGCCACCAAAATAGGCAAAGCGCACATGGGCTGAAGGGCAATGCCCTCCTGGTTGAGCGCAATCCATACCCTCTCCATTAACTCACCGGCACGAACAAAATCCAAAGGAGTCCCTTCTGGTCCTAACAAAATTCCGCAAGCGCTGGAGGTGTGCAGTTGTAACCCCGTCCGTAACGAAAACGCTTGGGCAATTCCCAACCGATGGATCCACTCCAGGCGAGGGTCTGGAGAAAATATCAACGGAATCATCAAACGATCAAAGGGATTCATGCCCATCACCCGGACGTCCATCCCATCGGCCATCGACTCTATTTCTGCAGCTGAATAGCGAATGGAACGTGCCATGATCAGCCGGGCAGACCTGTTGCCCATCCATAACCGATCGGCCCTCATCATAAAATGAACCAGTTTACAATAATCTTTTTTCTGTTGCCGGGTAATCCACAACAGGTGGAAGCCATCTAAAGTCTTTGCTATTTCATTGATCTTAAGGAAAGTTTCAGCGGGGACAAAACGAAAAGGATTGTAAAAATCACGATTTGTTACCCGGCGAGAAATCCCAGCGAATAACGCCTCATCAGATGCGCTGGAAGGTGATGTCATGAGCTGAAAAGACAACACTGCGACACGCGCAGGGTTATCAGAAGACCAGCAATAATCTGCCTTCAGGGCATAGCCGATATGCTGCGCCGCGAGCCTGATATTCTCGATCACTGCGCCGGCTGAAAGATAGAGCGTCCCGGGGTCTTCATCCCAAAATGGCAGCCGGCGATCAAAATCAATACGCAATTCGATGGTGCCGTTGCCCGGCAAAATAAATTTCCAAGGCTGCCAGTTATCCCCTGAAGGCGCCAGAATGGCCTGATCCAATAAAAAATTTATTTCATCGTTAGTCATATAGTATCGCGGCCCTCGGTGTTCACATCTTCCCAAGCATCATGTTTTTTACCAAGAACGTATCAATCTTCAAAGCCAACGGTGTTTTTCCTCTGGTGTTTCTGCTGACCTGAGGATGCTTGTGCTGAACCTTGGTGCACGCAAATTGAAAAAAGTTCCCGAGAGCAGGGTGAAAATGTTCATACCCCTGCCAGTGGGTCCGGCCCAAAATTTGTGCAAACTCCCCAAAAGTAAATGCCGCGAGGTAAGAATTAAGCGTGTCCTCGTAAAGGATATCCCCGACATAAGGCTTCATCTCCTCTGAAAGGCGGACAGCTAAATCTCTGGTTTTTGCTCGCTCCACATCACAAATAAACAAAACCCCATTTTTCTTCAACAGTTTTAAAGCGCCATTAATAACACCCACCACCTCGTCCGTTGAGTCACAATGATGCATGGCGAGATTCCAGGTGATCAGATCAAAATCTTTTTCAGGAAAAGAGTCAAGACGGCGCATGTCCCATTCTTTAAAATCAACATTTGTGAGTCCCTGGCTCTGGACACGTTTCCGGCCAAGCTGAAGTGCCAATGGCGCGAGGTCAATGCCGGTAAACTGAACGTCCTTGCGCATAGCCGCAAGCTTGGACAAAAGAACACCTGACGCAGAGCAGATATCGAGCGCTTGCCCTTTTTCCGGCGCTATCTGCTGAAATTTATGAATAATTAGTTCATAGGCTATCGCAAGGCCGCCTGACTCCCCACCCTCTGCATACTGTTTCAACTGGTCATCCACATTCATGACCATGGCCGGTTCCAGAATCCTATCTGCGGATTGAGCCAAAAATTTCTGCTGAAACCCCAGCATAACATTACGCGCCACATGACCGGCCACGCCAAGCACTGAAGATTTATTTTCTAACATTTTATTCCTTATTGCCGCTTTCGGCAGACCGCGTAGGAGCCCTTTACAAAATAAGGAGCTCGGCACCTACGCGGTCTTCAGATTCAATCTGACAGCTTCTTCATGTAATCTTTTGTAAAATATTTTTCCGGAATAGGCTTGATATCAATATTGCTGTATTCGAGGACAGACTGCTGGCCTTTAACAACAGCATCCATCATGACAACACGCGTAGGCCTGACTTCCCCCCCGAATTCACGAAAATCCTCATAGGAACAGGTTTTAAGCAACCTTCCGGAAACCGCATAAAACTCAGCCTTCAACGGATTGTCGGTGTCTTTCTCCAGCCAGAGCATCACCTTGGAATAAGTCACATCCTCGGCATTGGCCTTAAGCTCAAGAACAAGGTAGGTCTTACCATCGATATCTTCAGTTCGCACAAGCTCTGGAGTATAATCTCCCACAAAATTCGCACGCGCAATGTCCCCGTTGGCCACATCCCCGGTCAGTCGTTCACGTAAAGAAATGCGCAAAGGCTTGGCCAGGTTCGGAAGATACGCCCACAGGTCTTTCCCCAGCATAAGAATGACACGGCCTCTATCAATCGGCGGGGTCAGGGTTCGGACAATAGTCCGGTCTCGTCCGCTGACCAAAACTTCATAAGATGACAAGGCATCTGCACGTCCGGGTTTGACACTGGTAATCTTGACGTCCAGTGAATAATCTGCCTGGGGATTGCGTATTTCATCGGAACGGGCCAGGATGTCACTGGCAGAAGGCGTATCTGCAGAAAAGGCCTTTGCGCTACACAAGGCCATCACAGCCAAAAACGCTACCAATAACCCTTTGTTTTTCATTCCCTGTTCCTTTCCAAATTCTTGGATAATAATCTTCAGGCGTTACCCCGAAGCGCTGTGGCAATTTCGAGCCGGGACGCCTTATATGCCGGAAAAATCGATGAGACAAGGCCCGCAACAACTGACAAAAAGAACACTAACACATACGTCTTCGCCGGCGCATCCGGCTGGGATATCCAGTTAAACGTCATCCCCGGCGCCGGGGGCATAGGGATTCCTATGGTTGATACCATTTTAATCACAACCCACCCGGCACCCATGCCCAAAAGCCCGCCGATAATGCCCAGCACAAGGCCTTCGTACATAAAAAGCTTGATAACCCCCCGTCTTTTGGTCCCCAGCGCCATAATCGTCCCGATTTCCGAAGTCCGCTCCAAAACCGCCATGTTCATGGTGCTAAAAATACTCAACAAAACAACCACGGTCATGACAAACTCCAAAATAAAAAGCTGCTGGTAAAACAACATTTTCGTCTTGGTATAAAAGTCGCTCATTTCATCCCAGGTGCGAATCTCCAGGTCCCATGAATGCACCTTGAACGCTTTCTCCAAAAGTTCTTTTACACGCTGAGTGTCTTCGGTCTTAAATAAACGTACCACAATATTATTGACACCCTCTGTCCGTAACAGCGTCTGGGCTGTCGACAAGGGAACTCGAAGCGCAATATCGTCAAAAGCCTTGGCTCCGGTATAAAAAATCCCTTTGGCCTTGGCATCAACAGCATTAATAGACCCGCCCACTGTATTGGTCAGCAAAACAATACTGTCTCCCGGCTTGATATCCAGGTTCTTCGCGAGCCCTTTTCCTAAAATCGCGCTATATGTATCTTTTGCCTCCAGGCTATCGCCCGACTCAATCGTTACGCCGCCAACATCAGGCTTGTCAAATGACCTGTCACGCATGAGCTTGATAAAGTCTTCGGAGCTGCGGCAAATCACAGACTGTTCTTTTTGCGGCTCCACCCCTTGGCCCAAAAAAGACACGGAATTCTCCCCTGTGCTCATCAACCCTGAAAAAACAAGCCGGCTGCTTGTCACGCGGACGCCAGGCGTTTTTTCTATTAAAGAAATAATGTCCTTCGGGGCATCAATAATGTAATCCAGAGGCCTGGCAAAGCCTTTATCAAAGGCCCCGCGTTTACAAACCTGAAGATGCCCGGTAATAGCCTTGATGTAACTATCCCGCATCTCCCTTAAGGCGTCCTCAAAAAAACCATGGACAAAAATAATCGCCACACAGCCAAACGCGATCGTGAACAGCGTAATGAGGGTTCTTGTGCGGTGGCGGAAAATGTTACGGATGGCAATCGTAAGTGTCATCATGCGCCCTCCACAAAAGCACCGTCCAACAGCCTGACCACGCGATCGGCCATATCCATAATCTTCTGGTCATGTGTTGAAAAAATAAAAGTGGTTTTTGATACGCGGTTAATGTCTTTCATGAGCCTCAGGATTTCTTCGCCTGTGGTGTGGTCAAGGTTCGCGGTCGGCTCATCGGCAAGGATAATATCCGGCTCAACCACAATGGCCCTGGCAATAGCCACGCGCTGCCTTTGGCCGCCGCTCATCTCCATGGGTCTGTGGAGAAGATGGCCAGACAGTCCCACCCGCTCCAGCGCCTGACGGGCCAAATCCCTGTGTCTTGAAGCGGAAAATTTATCAGACAAAAGCAGAGGATACTCTACATTTTCAAGCGCTGTCAAAACCGGGAGCAGGTTAAAATTCTGGAAAACAAACCCCATCTGACGCGCTCGCAACGAAGCCAAGGCATCCGCCGAGGTAGCGGCCAAATCAGTACCCTTGACCCGCACGCTCCCTGATGTGGGCTTTTCAAAGCCGCCGATAAGATTCAAAAGCGTTGTCTTTCCGCTTCCCGACGGCCCTGCCAAGGCCATAAATTCCCCGCCCTCGACTGTCAAGTCGACACCCTTAAGGGCAGTAACCTTGATCTGCCCCATCAAATATGTTTTGGCTGCCTGCCTTACCTCAACAACGCTCATACGATAAGCCCTTATTATTTCTTATAAAATGTTTTATTCCTGATATTAACTTAATATAATAGAAACATGACCACAAGAAAATATTGGATAATTTGTCTTCTCGGCTTCGGAATTTTTTGCTTCTTGATATCGACATCTTTGGCAGCCTCTGACAATGAGGCAACCCCTGATTCCCCCCAAGACAACTCATCAATTGAAAACGATATCAAAGACCTGAGTGCACAGATCATTACCAGAAAACAACAGTTGAAAAAACCACAGGGCCAGAGAAACTCGTCGGCACATTTGTCAGGAGAAATCACAAACGAAACTGCGAGCCGCTTAAGCGGTGATAAAAAACTTACTTCAATAAGAAACGAAATGCTCCTGGGAGTGACAGGGGCTATTTCAAACGACATCTCCTTTAAGGTAAGCGGCCGCGCTTACTATGATACGGTGTATAACTGGACGCACAATTTCAATCCTGAAGTCAAAAAAGACCAGCAAAAGGAACTGGAGCTGAGGGACACGTACCTCGACTACTCCAATGGTCCGTGGGATTTTCGCCTCGGAAAACAGCAAATCGTCTGGGGTGACGCCGTGGCCCTGTTCTTTGCGGACGTGGTCAATGCCCGCGACATGCGGGAATTTATTTTGCCGGATCTAAACATGATCCGCATCCCGGAATGGGGTTCTCTCGTGGAATACAGCGCGGAGCCCTTTCATGCGGAAATGCTCTGGATTCCCGCCCCTGAATTTGACAAGTTTGCCAAACCCGGTGCGCCGTTTGCATTTCCATATCCCGTGCCTTCCCTGCAAACGCCTCTGACAACCCGCGACCCTGAAAAACCGGCCAACAACCTGCAAAATGGAAAATACGGCTTGCGGCTTTCCTATAAAACCGATGGCTGGGATTTCAGTTCTTTTGCCTTACATACCTGGACCGACACACCCGCCTATTTTCGTACCATTGACAGCGGCGTTTTTGATTTCACGCCTCGCTATGAAAGAACCAATTTTTACGGCGCCACGTTTTCGAAAGAGGTCAATGACATTGTCTTAAAGGGCGAGTTCGCCTACAACCAGGACAACCGTTTTTCAACATTGGACCCTGCTGACACGGATGGCGTGGCCAAACGCGACGCTATCAATTATCTCATCGGCGCAGACTATACGTTTAACAAGACCATTGACACGACTTTGCAGTATATGCAAAAAATCGTCCTTAACCCTCCGGATTTCCTTGCCGGAGAAAGGCCGAACGACGAGTCCGTTGCCCTGCGCGTAAAAACTTCTTACGTTGACGGGCGTGTCGCCCCGGAATGCACGGTCATCACAAGCCTTATGGAGCCTGATCTTTTGTACCGCCCGCTTGTTAATTTAAGGATCAAGGACAACTGGCAATGGCGGCTGGGAGCCGACATCTTCCGGGGTCATTCCGATGGATTATTTGGGGAATTTAGAAAAGAAAGCCGGGTCTATTCACACCTCACCTACAGCTTCTGACCTGGAAAAAACCCTGCGCTTTAGCTTTTGTGGAATTTTCCCATCTTTTCCATAATAGGAGAGGAAATCTCCTGCGGGTAAAAACTTAAAACCTGTGCCAACTGATCCCTCTCAGCTTTAAGAAAAATCTCCGACTTCTTAATAAAAAAATAATTCAGCTCCTCAGCCGTCAAAATAAACTTGTTTTCAAACGCCTTAAGGTCGGTCTTTTGGCCAAAAAATATCTTATGCACGCCCTGCTTTTGTTTGGTTTTTTGTTCTGCTGAGCGTATATTCAAATGCTTGGCCAGCGCCGGCGCTTTGTTGACAGAGCCATAATCCTTAAGCCCGCCCAGCTCTTCAAAAAAGAGGAACTTGTAAAGATACTGATGCCTGGGATTGACAGCAATGCAAAGTTCATCAATCTTTGTTTCATACAAAGCGTAATCCAGCACAAGCTTGAAAAGCTTGAAAATAAAAATGAGCTTATTGAAATTAAACATCGAAAACCAGCCCTTGGGAAAAAGCTTTCCGTCGATTGAGAGTTGCGAAACTTCCGCGACTTTGAGCCCCTTTCTTCTTAAAGTATCAACTTCTGTCTTGTAAATTTTATCCATCGGAATCCCCAGCGGGGAATCCGGGACCAACGTGACCGTGGCGATAAGCTTATCCGCATGTTTCCCAACAAAGGTCGTGGTTTCAGGGAGGGCATTGTATAAGGAAAGCCGCATCTTGCTCTTAAAGTCCTGCGGAATATACTTCCTTTGGGCATATTCCTTATAGACCAATGAAAAAGAATCTTCCAGGTCCTCTCTAGTTCTGGCAATCTGATATTTTATTTCTGTTTTAGCTAATTTTTCAGGATCCAAATTCATAACACCTCGGAATATGTCATTCTCCCAACAACGCCTAGCGCATGCTGGAGATCACATGGTTTATCATAGTTTCACAAAAAAGAAGGACAAATTTTTCCATGTCCTTTCGCGCAATCTTGTGCCTTAACCCGACTTCAAAATAAACTTTTGATTTATTTACTTTCTTTCTGCACCACACAACTTCACTGACGACTGGCACAGGACCCGACGCCATGGGAAAATATAAAAAACTTTTCAAAAGATCATGCTTCTTTAAAGGCGTCTTGACTCTTATCCTCATGCCGCCGCCGCCGATGTCTTGCGCAACGGTTTTATGCATAACCACTTTACGCTGAACCCATGTGTATTTGACATTGAGCGGGATGGATAGCCTCTGGGCCTTTCGTTTCTCTTTAAAACGCATAGTCTGTCATCCTATTTCGTTAATCTCCTGGTTGGCAAGCATGTTCGTCAGATTCTCACAAAAGAAATCGAGAAAATCATCCCTGTGTTCAACATTCAAAAACTGCAGGCCATTTTTATTAGCCCCGGCCTCTTTCACTGACCAGACCACCCTGGCCTTAACAGATATGGGTTCTTGCCGCCCTTCTAAAGAACACGACAACTCCAGTTTCTCTCCGATCTTAAAATCTTCTTTGACACGGATACAAATCCCTCCGCCGCTGAAATCAATGCAATCCGCCTCGCCTTTCTTAACGCGCCCGGCTTTGGTGATTTTATAAGACACTTTCAAGGGCAGCGACAGGCGCTGAAATTTTCTTCTTTCCACCTTGCTCTTTGTTGACTTTTTATCGCGCATGGCTCCTCACAATCTCGGCCCCAAGGCTAAACAGCCTCATCTCCGCCGGAAATCGCAAAATTGATAAACTGCATAAGATTCTCAAAACTGAATGGCTTTGGAAGATAAAAATCGGCCTGAAGCGATATCCCTTTGTCCAAATCTTCCTGGCTAGACTTCATGGACAGGATAATCACCGGCAAAAAGGCATATTCAGGACTGGTTTTAAGATACTTTAAAACCTCCAGGCCATTCATCTTCGGCATAACAATATCCAAGACCACCAAATCCGGCCGCCCTGCTTTAATCGCCTTTAAGGCTTCTTCCCCATCATAAGCTGTTTCGGCGATAAAACCTTTTTTCTGCAAACGATGGGCAATCCTGTTGCAGGTTTCCTTTTCATCATCAACGACCAAAATTTTCTTCTTTATAGCCATAGCATTCTTATGATAACTAGGTTACCCGTGGCTGTAAAGCCTCTCCCGAATTATTCGCAAGCGGAAGGGATGGCGTGGCGGCATGGCGGATATGCTGCATGACTTCTGCGGTCACCTTGCGAAGCTGATCCTGGTCTGGCAACGCATCTTTGACAGGAGAATAAGAAAACGACTGGCCAATGGAAACCGTAATCGGCTGGCGTTTGTTAAGCCGAAAAGACCGCGGCGGCAACACTTTATCAGCCCCCTGGATCAGCACAGGGATGATGGGAAACCCGGTAGAAAGCGCAATTACTGCAGCGCCGGTCCGCAATCGGTATTGTTTTCTTTTTCTTCGAGAACACCATTGTTTGGCCCCTTCGGGAAACATAATAATCCAACAACCCTCTGTCATGGCCTCCCGAATCTTTTCGGTTGTCCCCTTGGTCACGGGAATAACACGGAAAATGGCGTAAAACCATCGTAAATACCAAAGGTCATAATTTTCTTTGGAAATCACCCAGCGGATTTTGGGTAACTGCCCGTAAAACGCAATCCCCAGCATAAAAACGTCCAGATAGCTGGAATGATTGGCTACAATCATGGCCGCAAGGCAATCAGGGATTTTTTCCACACCTCTGACTGTCACTTTAAAATTACTGTGCAGACTATTTACTAAAATAAAATAAGCAAATTTTCTAAGAAATAACATATTTTTATTATTCGTTGAAAAGCACTCCCCGTCAAAAGCTTTCTTAAGTTTCTTTTTATCTTTTTAAAAAATATATTATATTAATAATACTATGAATAATTTTGAAATAACTTTTCCTAAAAGATTTCTTTGGGGTGCGGGGACTTCCGCTTACCAGGTTGAAGGGAACAACGCCAACAGCGACTGGTGGGATTGGGAAACGACAACAAAGAGGCCAGAGCCGTCCGGGCTCGCCTGCCGCCATTACGAACTGTATGACAGCGATTTTGACCTCATCCAATCCCTTCATCACAACTGTCACCGCCTGTCCATAGAATGGAGCCGTGTTGAACCTGAAGAAGGCTACTTTTCCGACCATGAGATCAGGCATTATGAGGATGTTATCAAGGCGTTAAAACGCCGCGGCATTGAGCCGGTTGTAACCTTGCACCATTTTACGAACCCGCTATGGTTTGCGCGGCTCGGCGGATGGGAAAACAAGGATGCACGGAAATATTACTCCCGGTATGTTGAACAGATCGTTGATGTCCTAAGCCCTCATGTGCGTTTCTGGGTGACCATTAACGAACCTATGGTGTATGCGTATTACTCCTACCTCGCGGGATTGTGGCCGCCTCAGAAAAAGTCATTCGGACTGGCGATGAAAGTGGCGGACACCCTTGCCCTTGCCCACATTGACGCCTACGGACGTATCCACGCCATTTACAAAAGAAAGAATTTTCCGGCGCCGCTGGTCAGTATCGCGCAAAATATCCGCTCCTTTGTTCGGAAAAATGCCAGCTTCAAGAATCAGGCAGGGGCTTTTGCCAGAGATTATCTTTTTAATCAACGGCTGATAAAAAATCTTCTCCATACAAAATCTTTAGATTTTCTGGGGGTGAATTATTATACGCGCGATGTGGTGGATGTCCGATCCTGGTCTCCCGCGTCATTCCTTTCCGACGTCCACAAGACTGACCCTGCAGAAATAAAAAAGAACTCCCTGGGCTGGGACGTTTACCCTGAGGGGCTACTGGACAACCTCCTGCACCTTAAGAAATACCAGCTCCCCATTTTTATCCTCGAAAACGGCATCTGCACCCATGACGACAACGAGCGTTGGGAATTCATCCAGGCCCACCTTAAATGCGTTCACGACGCCATGAAGAAAGGCGCTCCTGTTATGGGCTACCTGTATTGGTCTTTGCTGGATAATTACGAATGGGCCGACGGATACGCCCCGCGGTTTGGCCTGGTTGACGTTGATTACACCACCTTTAAGCGGACTGTAAGAGACAGTGCAAAGAAATATGCGCAGGTCTGCAAAAGCGGCATTCTAAAATAACGTATAAATAAACGGCGCGACGGCTGAGCTCTGGGCAAAAATAATCAGAAGGCTTAAAATAAGCAGGATCAAGATAATGGGCGCAAGCCAAAAACGCTTACGGACTTTAAGAAAGTCCCAGAATTCTTTCAAGATAGATGCTTTGGACATAAAAGTTTTTCCTCGAATTTTCCCGTGATTTAAAATTGTTGTTTGTATCTTTCCTTGTCGAATTCTACGGCCCCGCGAACGTGCCAATATGTTTTCGCTGTGCGGTCAAGTTTACGCTCCAGATGATCCTTGCCGATTAAACGAAACAAAATTCCTACGGGGGCAAACACGCCAAAGAATACCACGCTTAAAAGAATTGTTGAAACAATCCCGCCAATAAACATCGCGACCTTCATCTGAAGGCCATACCCCAGCCTGAACGCCATAGGATTTAAGGCCGCGGTCAGCGTAAAAACAATGGCGCAGGCTGCTTTCACCAATTGCGGCCAGGTTGCGCCGTGCTTGAGAATCCCGCCTGAGGCAAACACAAAAGCGATTGCTGCCCAAATACATCCGAATATTAGAAGGTCTTTCTTTTCTTTATCCATGTTAATCCAAAATCTGTGAGATCTGTTCTTTTTTATAGTGGTCTTTATTCGGCTGTTTTTCACGCTCCAGCACAAACCGGTTTAAAACCAGGTAATCCATGTTGGTGCACATAAAACAGCGGTAAGCATCTTCAAGGGTGCACACAATCGGCTCTCCGCGAATATTAAACGAAGTGTTGATAATAACCGGGCAGCCTGTCTTTTTATAAAACGCATCAATCGTCTTGTAATAAAAGGGGTTACGTTCATTATTTACGGTCTGAACCCGCGCCGAATAATCCACATGGGTAATGGCCGGCACTGTGGAACGCCTGATCTTAAGCTTGGCCAAGCCTGTCAAAGAAGTCTCTTTTGAGGCAGGGTCTATCTGACGCTCCTGAACTGGGCCGACCATGAGCATATAAGGGCTTTCATAAGGGAGGTCTACAAAATCTTTGACCTTGTCTTCCATGATGCTGGGCGCAAAAGGACGAAACGATTCCCGAAATTTGATACGGACATTCATCTCTTCCTGCATCTTCGTGGAACGTGCATCCCCAATAATGCTCCGGGCACCTAGAGCCCGGGGCCCAAACTCCATGCGGCCGACCACATATCCTACCACCTTCTCGGAATTGACAAGGTCAGACACCCGTTCAAAAATCTTATCGCCAACACACTTCTCATAGGGTGCGTTTTTTGCCTTTAAGAACGCTTCGACCTCCTCGTCAGAATATCCCGGCCCCAGGTAAGAGCCTTTCTGCAAATCATGGACACCGTCCACCTTGCGCGGGTTTCCCAAATACTGGTACCACACAAAAAGCGCTGCGCCCAAAGCGCCGCCCGCATCCCCTGCGGCAGGCTGGATCCAGATCTTTTTAAAAATATTTTCCCGGGCAATCTTGCCGTTCCCGACGCAATTCAAGGCAACACCGCCGGCCAGGCACAAATGGTCCAGCCCTGTCACCTCCCGGGCATAACGCGCGGTTTTGATCATGATCTCTTCAGTCACATCCTGAATGGACTTGGCCATGTCCATATCAAACTGCGAAAGCGCGGTTTCAGGCTTACGCGGCCCCCGCCCAAAAAGCCGATGAAAATGGCCGTTGGTCATGGTCAGCCCAACGCAATAATTAAAATACTTCATGTTCAGACGAAACGACCCGTCAGGCTTGATGTCAATTAATTCCCGGCGGATTACATCCGCATATTTGGCCTCGCCGTAAGGCGCCAGGCCCATAAGCTTATACTCGCCGGAATTGACGCGAAATCCGCAATAATAAGTGAACGCAGAATACAAAAGCCCCAAAGAATGCGGAAAACGTAATTCCCGTGTCAAATGAAGGCTGTTCCCATCGCCAGAACCCACACTCGTTGTGGCCCACTCGCCAACACCGTCCATGGTGATGATCGCCGCCTTGGGGAACGGCGAAGGGAAAAAGGCTGAGGCCGCATGCGACTCATGGTGCTCCGGAAAAAGGATATCGCCTTTAAAACCCTCCAGTTCCCGGTAAAGCAGATCTTTGAGGAAAATCTTATCCTTAAGCCAGACAGGCATGGCCTTTAAAAAAGATAAAAGCCCCTGGGGAGCATAATCTAAATATGTAAGAAGAAGCCTCTCAAGCTTAAGAAAAGGCTTATCATAAAATGCCACATAAGTTAAATCTTTTAGGGTGATTCCGGCGTCTTTCAGGCAGTAACTTACAGCATTCCGGGGGAACCCGGCATCGTGCTTTTTACGCGAAAAACGCTCCTCCTGCGCAGCGGCAATGATTTCGCCATCCTTAATAAGGGCGGCGGCACTGTCGTGGTAAAAGGCGGAAATCCCAAGGATATAAACAGGCGGGTTCATGGTGTCTATGCAAATGCAATGTTAATAATATCATGCCGGCCAATCACCCCAACCAGGATTTCCCCGTCGTAAACAGGGATAGTCAGGGCCTTTTTCTTGTGCATCAGGGCAACGGCCTTGGCCGCATTGTCGTTTTTATCTAAACGGACGTATTCCTTCTTCAAAAACTCTATGATGGGCTTGTCTGAAAGCCCGTTAAGGGCCTGCATCTTTCGCGCTCCCTTGGACAAGGCATCAGCCATAAGCTCCAAAAGGTCATTCATGCTGAAAACGCCCAAGAGAGTCTCCGGGGCATCGGCATGGACCACAAGAATGCCGTTAATCCGGTAACGTAAAAGAAGATGTGCAACATTACGGATCGAAACATCTGACTTCACTTTGATCGGATGGTCATTCATGATATCGCTGACCGGCAAATTAAGCATACAACCCCCTTCTTGCGGCCCCTATTATAACAAAATGTATTTTAATATTATAAAATTTTATTTCTAAAAAAGCGCCTTTGCAAAACCTGTTTTATAGAATATACTTTTAATATAAAATTAATACAGGAATACTATGCTAACTTCACGCAAAGGCCAATCCATTATTGAATACTCCATCATCGCTGCTTTGGTGATGTCGGCTATTATTTTCGGAGGCCCAACTCTCTTAAATTCTATCCGCGCCTATTTTAAAACCACATCCGACAACATGCACGATTCTTTCCATGAACGCATGGTGCAGGCTCCGGATAGCAATCCCATTACATGCACCTGCAATGCCCCGGACAACGATCCGGCCTCCTGGCCAGCCAGTACCTGCGGCATATCGCCCTGTACCGTCACTCAAAGATATCATTACCGCTCATGCACACCTCTCAAATGCAAGCCGGAAGTTGCCTGCGTTTCCGATGACGCCTGCTGCACAGCGCCGACACTTGTTCAATGCGGAACTGTTGTGGACTGGAACGGCACGCCTTACGACCAATGCCTCTCTCGCGCCGCTTTTAACAGCGCCAAATTCGGGGCCAATTTTAAAGGCACCTGTATGATCAGTAAAGACGGACTGACTGTTGATTCCTCTGACTGCGCTATCGGCGAAAGGCTCTACACCGTTACCTGCGGCGGGCCCAACAACACAACGAAAAAATATTACGGCTGTAAAACATTGACCGGCGCAGAACAAAACGCCTGTCTGCCATCCTGTATATGGGAAGGCCCTAATGGCGCTGCCAATAACAGCGCAGCTCCCTGCACCACCCAGGCGGATGAGACCAATCAATCATTGCTTGATGAAGAAGTCGCTTACCGGTTGTATGGCGTTATTCAGCCTAACGGAACTTTTCTCAAAGATAACCCGGACAGAGGGCTCAAAGGCGAATCGTGGGGCACTGACGGCAGTCATTATCTAGCCTGGGATATCCCCTCCACGGTCTTAAGCAGCAAAACCGGGTGCAGCAGAATCCCCACCAGACGGTGCGAATATTATAAAAAATGTTCCCAGAAAATTCTTATTATAACCGACCTTTCCCAGGAAGACCCGCTTACGATTTCCTATTTCGGTCCGGAGAGTTCCAACTCCTATGTTAAAAATGAAAACCCTGCCACAGTAACAGCCCAATACCTTGCCGGCTTTGACATGGTTATTTTTAATACCGCAGGGTCTAACCTGTTGGCCCCCTATATGGCGACATTGCCCGGCATTATCAGCGACTGGGTCAATGGCGGCGGCACTTTTGTAATGCTGGGAGGGTACGGCAACGATTACGGCGGAACCGCGGATGCTTATGATGCTTACAGCAATAAGATCCTGGCGCCATTTAATATTACCATGTCTCAAAACACAGCTGGCGTCAGAACAGTCAGCTGGCTTAATCCGCCGTCATGGCCGTTCCTCAATCAGAGTGAATGTTATTTTTATATCAACGGCAACAGCCATATCACTTGCCCAAATCATGACTGCACAGCCTTTGCCAATGCTGATAATTCGGACCCCTCTGTCAATAAAACTCTGGGTGTTGTCAAAAATGTGGGCAAAGGTAAAGTCCTTGTCTGGGGTGACGAATTTGTCATGCGCAACTGGATGACCGCGTCGGCCTATAAGGATGTTTCCTACCAAAACAAAAAGTTTTGGAGTAATGTTTTTGCCTGGTCGATTAACAGCCCTGAATGTTATATTTGCGGAAAAACATTCTTCCGGTCAAGCATTGGCAACTGCCCTCAGCAAGCCACACGCTTAATGGCGGCGTCTCCAGACTTCTACGGCCCCTGGGACAGCACCGGTATCGAAATCAGCGGCTTATACGGATATACATCAGACGGATGGGCATTCGTACAAAATCTTAACGGCGTCAATTACTGCATGTTCATGGATTACATCTATGGCGCAGAATACGGCAATGAGACTATGGCAGAAAACCCGCCTTACAACTCAGGAACGCCGCCGTACACTTGGGGCGCACCATCTCGAAATGCATCCCAAAGCTATGGCCTGAGCCCTTGATAATTGGTCTTTTCTTTTCAGCTATTGAATGTCTAAAAACACCTCCATCCTCATTCACTACACCCATAAAGAAACGCTTGGCCACACCACCCGCATCCTCTCTATTTGCCATGAGCTGGCCAAAAACTGTCCCCAAAGAAAAATTTACGTGCTTCAAGGCGGGATCCCGCAACCCTTTGTCCGCTTCCCCAGCTCTATTCATGTGTTAAACGTCCCGGCTCCTTTTGATTCACGCTCAAGCTTCCAGGGCATTCATGCTCAAAAAAACCTGGCTCAACGTTCCCAATTTATTCTGGAAGCTGCAAAGCGCATCCAGCCAGGTATTTTTGTCACAGAGTTTTTTCCGCTCGGACGGATGGAGTATCTTCCGGAACTTTTGCCGGCATTGCGATACCTGCGCCGCCTTAAAACCCGTATCTACGCCAGCGTGGGATATCCTTACCTCACGAGCCTGCCTGATCTGAAAAATAAAAAATTTTCAGACATTTTTTACTCTATCGTCGGCCTCTACGATAAAATTCTTATCCATACCCCCAAAAATCTTGAAAACCCCTATCTGAGGGCCTCACTGGACTCCAAAGAGCTCCAAAAACATTATGACCAATTTTTCCATACCATGGCCCGCAAGATAATTTATACAGGCTATATCCCGCCGGTAGCACAATCGCCAGAACCAAGAATCCACGCACTCCTCAAAAAAAAACCGGGAATGTTGACAGTTGTGGTCAGCCGCGGAGGAGGAGCGGTCTACCCTAAAATTATTGTCAATGCCATCCGCGCCCAATCGCTTTTGGGAGAACGTTACCGTTTTATTATCGCGAGCGGCCCCTCCACAAGTCATGAGGAACGCTCTCTTTTTAAAGCATTCCTGGAAAAATCCAGGTCAAAAAACATTTCTTTCTTTGAGCATATCCCTGCATTGTCCTATTTTTTAGAAAACTGTGACGCCTCTGTCAGCATGTGCGGTTATAACACATCAGTTCAACTGCTTTCTTTTAACACCCAGAGCATTATCATTCCCTATATGAACGAACGTTCCAAAGGTCCGGCCAACGACCAGATCGCCCGCGCAGGCCTTCTTAAAGATTATCTGAAAAGCACGGTCTTGCCCTATCACACCATGACTCCGGCCATGCTCGCCAAAGCCATTCACCAAAAGTGCGAAACTCCTCAAAAGAAAAAACGAGTCCCCCCATCCTGGCTTCATGGAAGCGCTGCCACGGCCAAACTTCTTACGCAAGAAAACGGGAATTAAAATCTTTTAAAAAACCATGGTAGGCAAAACAACGGGGACAATCCGCCTGGCGTGCATGTGCGATAGAGGCACGACGCTGGGAAAGGAATTCCTTGAAAGAAAACATGGGGTCAATGATTTTTGCGCAAGGGGTCATATAAAGGCACGGATAAACATCTCCCCTTGATGTTATAAAAAGACAGCGCTCCGGTGTACGGCACGCGTGGATAGCTTTTTTCCCTGAAGAAATAAGCCGCAAGAGCATCCTCAACATGGCGACATCCGCAGTCTTTCTCGACGAGAAAGATTCTTCCTTGATCATCATTAATATTTGCCGCTTGAGCGTTTCTGAAAAATTTCTACTCAATCCTGTGTGAACCTGCTTTTTACCAGCCGAAACCCGGTGGTAATAGGCTTTCACGCCGGTTTCCGCAAGCTTGGGAGAAAATCTCACGCCATAAAAAACAGCCATTTTGTAAACATCAATTAGCTCTTTATAATTATCCGCATCTGCTGTGAATTTAAGTTCCACATCAACAATGCCCTTAAACCGGGTTGAAAGAATTTCAACCGTCTTCATGGATTTATGATAAGCCCCGCGCCCCCTGCGGAGGTCATGCGTCTTCTCACGGCCGTCAATACTGATACCAACACTCATCCTGCGAAAAAGCCTGGGATCTTCTTTTAGTAAACGCGTCATCACAGAAGTAAGAGTGCCATTGGTATACACACCAAAAGAGGAAATACGGCCTTCCAATCTTAACAATGCCAAGTCCCTGAGGATCTGCCTGATACCGCGATGCAAAAACGGCTCCCCACCGGTAACAGACACAGACCTGATCTTAAAATGCCCTAAAATTTTATTTAAGGCCGCGGCAAAGTCTTTTTCTGATATCTCATAAAGGCGCTTTTCGCGCCCAATGCCGCAGATCGTACAGCGCAAATTGCAGTGATTGGTGATTTCAATGGTCACATCATCAAGGCATGGCTTATTCATATTTCCTTCTTGCAAACATCTTTTTTGCAATTTCGATATCGCGCTGGGAGGGCTGGCAATAGCGGCAGGAATCATACTTTTCAGGCAACAACCCCCGCTTTCCGGCCAGCCGCATTACCATAAACTTCTTGGAAAGCCACGCTTCACGAAAAGAAACTTTTTTAATGTTCGCGATTTCCATTTCATAAACCCTGCGGCACACACTGACCCTGCCGTCAAAATTTTGAGTCACATAAAACCACCCCTGAAAACATGGCAGGCGGCGCGCTGCCGCCTCCGGGGATTTCTCCGTTTTTTGCTTCTTGTCTAAAATCAAATCCTGATTATAGTCGTGCGGCTGCATCGGGGTTATGGCAAGGTTATCAACTCTCAAGCGCTTTGCCAAGGCCTGCATCTTGCCCTTCAAATGGGCATTCAGGGTGTTCATGACAAAAACAATTTCAATCTTTAAGGAAGGTTTTTGGATTTCCCGCAGCAAAACCAGATTTTGAATATTTTTTATCACCCGGTCAAAAAAATCCTTGCCGTGTAAAAGCTGGTAACTCTGCCGGTCAACCGCCGCCAGATTAATAATCACCCGGTCTGCTTTTTTGACATCGCGGCAATACTTCAAGGGGAATGCCCCATTGGTGAATAAAGTCACCGAAAGTGGCGTTTTATCCAGTAACGCCATGATGTCAGAAAAACGCGGATGGAAAACAGGATCTCCATCTCCGGATAAATAAAGGCAATCGACCTTTAAATCAACGCAGTCCCGCACAATTTCCTTGATTTTCTTGAAAGAAATAACGCCCAGCGGATGGCGGCTGGTAGGATTGTCCGGCGCATGGTACCAGCAATATTGGCAACGGATGTTGCAATAATTATTAATGTGCAGATGGACTATTTCCGGGCCGATGTAGACCTTTTCATCCCTCGCTCCGGCCATGCGCAGCAAAAACCTTTGACGTTTTTGAATGTCATGAGTCATCATGCCTTTTGACCGCCTGCTTTAATCCCCTTTAACACCTCGCCTATTTCCCGGTTAAAAACAGCATGCCCGCAATAACGGCACTCGGCCCAGCGCTTCTTTGTAATATCAATAGAATGAAGCGTCTCGCGGCGGATGTCTTTAAACTTTTGGGAATGAAACCAAATATCCTTAAACGACCGGTCATAAATATTGCCCGCGACACAAATCCCGATATTGTCACACGGGGCAATCACACGTCCTTTCTCATCAATCAAAGAATAAAACCATCCCGTATAACAGCTCGTCACATCACCATGCAAATTGTTGTAATAAAAAAGCCTGTCGCTGTTCCACCTGCCCCGCTCGATGGAAAAGGGATTCTTTAAAAACTCTCCATTAGTTAAAACTTCCCGTATCTCAAAAAGATTATGTTTTACGCGGCATTTAAGACGCGATACGCGATCGATGACCTTTAAAAGCTTATCTGACGAGCCCTTCTTGAGAATAAGGCTTTTCATTTCAACCGTAGCCTCAAAAATCCTGAAAGAAACATTATCCACTTGAAGCCTGTTCATCCAATCCAAATATTCCTTCACGGCGTGATAATTTAATTTATTAATAATAAATGTCATCTGTAACGACGGATGGCCTCTTTGTTTTCTCATCTCCCGTAAAATCTTTAAATTCTCCTCAACCTGCTTAAAGAAAGGCATCCCGTGTATTTTTTGATACATTTTCTCATCGCTCGCAGAAAGATTGATATAAAGACGATCTGCTTTCGCAATGTATTTCAAATGCTCTCGTCCATAAGCAAGGTTAGTGTAGGCAAATATCCCCAGCCCCTTGCTCTTGACATAATGAAAAGCTTCCGCAGCATGCGGGTAGCGCACGACTTCGCCCCCTTCCAGGCTCAAAGCGTCAACACCCATTGAAGCGCAGTCATCAACCACTTTTCTGAAAGTCGGAAAATCAAGGTCCTCCCGCTTCTTATTCCAGGTCACAAGCGGCGAATGATACCAGCAAAAACAACAGCGGACATTGCACACGTTGGTCAGGTGGATGTTGACGACGCGCGGGCCAATAAGCGGCTTGCCGGCCAAAATCCCTTTCAGACGAAGACAATCTTTAGCGGATATTTTCTCCAAGAAATACTCCCCGTGCCTCTTAACGTTTTAAAGACATAACAACACGCTGCTTTAAAAAGAATTTTCGGCAGATATCAATGACATGCCGCGCCTTATCTTCTCCCATAAAAGAATAGAGAGGCAAATGCAATGCTGTTGCCAAATACTCACGGCTGACCAAAAACCTTCCTTTGGAAAAACGCTGATACGCGTCCATGGCATGAAGCGGAATATAGGGCTTTTGGGCCATAATGCCATGGACGGAAAGAAATTTAAAAAAATTATCCCTGGCATCGCACAACACCACAAAATTCTGCGGAACCGAATCTGTTCCTGCGCGGTCCTGAAAAATCCTCAAGCCTGGAACTTTCATCAATTCCTGCTCGTAGAGCGCCTTGATCCTCTTTCTGGACTCAATAATCTTAGCCAAATGCTTAAATTTAACCCGCAATGCCACCAGGTCCATGAAATAAAGCGGAGAAAACCTTTGCCCAACTGTCAAAAGCTCGGGATCATCACGCCAGTTATCCATCCACCCCGCCATACAGGCATATTTTGAATCATTAAATAAAATCATGCCGCCGCCACCGCCGCAGGATGACAAAGGCTTGTAATAAGAAAAGGAAAATGCTGAAAAATCACCAAAACTGCCCAGCATTTTGCCATTAAGGCAGGAACTCTCGGCCTGACAAACATCTTCAACAAGCTTTATCCCCTGCCTGCGGCAAAGGGATTGCAATTCAACCAGGTCGCACGCCCGGCCAAACATATGCGCCGCAACAATGGCTTTTGTTTTCTTTGTCAAAACCCGCTTCACTGCCGCAACATCCATGGTAAGGTCAGTTTTCCTGACATCCACAAGCACTGGACGGGCGCCGCAGTAAACCACGGCCAGCGCCACGGCCTGATACGTCAAATCCGGGATAATCACTTCATCACCTTTTTTGATACCCAGCGCTTTTAAAATCATCTGCAGAGCATCACTGCCGGAATTAACCGCAATGGCATGCCTGACGCCGATGTAATTCGCAAAATCCTTCTCAAACTCCCCAATGAAGGGTTTAATATCATTTAACCCGCGCATACGTTTTAAATAATCTTCCATCGTTGCGGCATACTCTTTGGCCAATACCTGCTCAACTAACGCGCATTCATAACGGACTTGTTGCATCCTGCCCCCCTGGTCAAAATTTCCAAATCAAACCCTTCAACGTCCTGGCAAAGACGGTCATAGACGCCAAAACTTCTTGTGAAGGTTTTATTTCCCAAGCATTGCAGCGCCAAAGACGCATTAAAATTACTCAAACAGCGATAAGAAACCCCGTTTTTCGACCTGCCCAGAAACTTTTTTAATGAATCAAAATACTTCTTTGCCGCCGGAAGTGTTTTTGCGATTCCACTCGAGAGGTCCATCACATAAAATTTCTCCTGGACCTTTTTTGGGAACGACAAAAATGTCCAATTGGGAAGCACCTTGCCGTCAGGCATAATCACCATATCCCAAACACCCTTGCTGGGCAAACTATACTCCCGGCCAATAAGCCCCTTTTTCCGGAAACGCAATTCATACGCAGAAGCCTTGCGGTATTCACGTAAAAAAACACTGGCTGAAGCGCGTTCCCACGGCTCTAAAAACGCGGGATGGATCTCAATGCGTTTGGCTCCTAAAGAATCCAAATGTTTCAAGTTTACAAAAAGCTCATCCACATTACAGGGATACACGGTCATGGTCGTTGAGGAAGACGATCCCATTTTATTTAACCGCATAACCCCGCGGCTGATGCCCTGGTAACTTTTTGCGCTGATCCCCTGGCGGTTGGCAATTGTTGTGGCCTCATCCCCGTCAATACCTACTTCCAGGTTCACATGGCGAGCCTTTAAAAACAAAGTTTTCCTGTCATCTAAAAGCACAGCATTGGATTGGACGGAAAGATAATTCCCGGGGTACTTCTTTTGAATCTTCACAATTACCCCTTTTGTTTTTTCCCATTCCAAAAGAGGCTCTCCTCCGGAAAGAATAAACTGCCAACGCTTGTTTTGAGGCAAGAAAGAAAAAAGCGCCTTAAGGGCCGTCTCATGAATTGTTGTGCGGTTTGTCTTGTTTTTGAAAAAACAATACCCGCACTTCAGATTGCAGCGGTCTGTCAGAAAGACCCACACATGATCCAATGGAAAAGAATTTATAAACTCAAAAGACCCGCGCGCCATAAAAAGCCACCTCTTAATATTTCCCAAGACCTATGATCAATGCTAAACTGTTTTGAAACTTAAATTTCATCCTATGAATTTAGAAAAATCTCTTACACAATCAATTCACCGCTCTAGCCAAAAAGGACGCTCTGCCGTTCTTTTCACCGGCGGGCTCGACTCAACAGTGCTGGCCCTGCTGGCGGCTCCCCGAAAGCCGCTTCTGGTCTTTGCCGCAATTGACGCACCGGAATGCCAGCGCTACAACGACACCTCCATCACTCTATGCCAGAAAATAGCCGCGCTCCTGGGCCTGCGTTTTTTTTCAGTCAAAATCCGAAAGAGCGATTATTTGCGTCATTTTCAAAACACAATCAAAATTATCCGGCAACCCATCGCTGATAAAGACCTTCCGGCTGTCAATTATCTTCTCAAAACATTAAAAAAAATCGGCATCTCATCAGTCTTAAGCGGAATAGGCAGCGATGAAATCTTTAGCCTGCCTAAAGCGCAATTGCGATCTTTCTTGGAACATAAAGCCAAATCTACCTTAAAAAATCACAAAAAAATTGCAGGGCAATACGGCATTTCATTTCATTGCCCTTACCTGTCCCCCGCCATTATCCGATACGGGCTCTCAACACCCTCTGGCCAAAAAAATCACAAACAGGCACTGCAAACAATCCTCAAAGAACAGCCACCGATATACAAAATACTTAAAGACCGAAACGCCGCGCACTCAATCATCCCTGTCAACTTCTGGGCGGCTTTAACCCAGGCTTATTGAACATACTTAAGAGACCCCAGCAAGCATCCCCTGCACGCACGGCTGCGAATATTTGTTACCAGCCTTTCTCTTTCCGACAAAAAAGATGACCACGTAAAATCCTTAAGGTTAGCAATGGGCGAAGCATAAAAACATGAGAAAATCTCTCCGGTAGCGCGAATGAAAATCAATTTCGCCGGGCGAAGGCATGCGCGGGTCAATTCTGATGGAATTCTTCCTAAGCGAAAAGAATCCCGGATATACTCCAATTGTTTGACACGGCATCCCCTGGCCCCGTCTTCTATAATCCTCTCCACTTCTTTTGCCGCGAGGAGGCGCCATTCCTTATTCTGAGAAACACGAAGAGGCTTTGAATAATGATAAAAGGACTTTGTATTCTCAGCGTAAACATTATATTCCATCTCAACGCCCCATTTTGCCGCAAACTGGTACAAAGGAAAAATATCAGCCACATTAAAAGGGCTTATCACAAAATTGAGCGTCACAGGAAACCCGCGTTTTTTAAGAAAACGGACCGATTTGAGCACTTTATCAAATGTTCCTTTACCGCGCAGCATATCCTGGGAGGAGAGCATACCATCAAGGCTGATATTAAAAGAAACTCTCTTCACTCCCGTGTCAGGGATTTCGGCAATAAACTTTTCCATGACCCGTGTCAATGTGCCATTGGTGTTAAAATTCAAAACCTGTATTTTCCCAGCCTGTAAAAGAGGAAAAAGAACACGCCATAACCGTCGAACCCTCGGCATATCCGCAAACGGCTCTCCTCCGGTGAATGAAAAACATCCAATATAGGGCGTATGGCTTAATACCTCTTTTAAAACAAGGCTTACTTTTTTAAGGTCAACACCTACCGATGGTTTTTCACGACAAATATTACAAAGGCGGCAGCGAAGATTGCATTTATTGGTGACCATCAACTGGATCCAGAAAATATCGTCCTGGCACATCTCAGGCTTATGCATAACAAACCCTTTCATCCTGATAAAAATTCATGCGGAACCTCTGGCCACGAGAATTTGCTGTATTGCTTCCTTGACTTGCCCCGGCGTAATAGACGCCATGCATGGCGCCGGAGGATAAAGGTTCGTACAAACTCTCTTAAATGTAAATTCCCCTTTAACAACGGCAAAACATGCAGGGCAGTCGCCCTTGGCTTGAATCATTTTATAAATCCCCTGGCCCACGCATCCGGTTTCCACTGATGTGGTGGGGCCAAAAAGGCTGACAACTGGAGTCTTAAGCGCCCGGCTCAAATGCAATATCCCTGTGTCCGCGCATAAAAGCCCCCGCGCCCCCTTGATTAAAGCGGCAAGCTCATGGATGGGCCTATCAACAAATAATTGCGCCCCTGGCTGGCCTCCCAGCATAATCTGGTTTGCATAAACCCATTCCTCACCCTGGCCGGTCACAAAAACTTTAAATCCCTGTTTTCTCAAGAATTGGGCTATTTCAATATACCCTTTTGTCGACCACCTTCTAAAAGGAAAATCCGAAGAACACCCGGGATGAATAACAAAATATTTCCCTCCGGAAGAGATCCCCTGGCTTTTTAAATATTTCTTTATACGTATTGCGGCGCCCCTGGCAATCACAAAATCCATATCATAATCACGCGCTGAAATCTTGAGCCCCAAGGCCTCACGCAAAAGGGATAATTTATTCACAATATCATGGACGCTGCGGTCAGGCAGAACGGTCTTATCCAGCCAGGGCGTGTTTGAAAAAGCAAAGCCTGTCTTTAAACACTTTTTTCCTCCTGCTTCAAAGGCCAACCGGTGCTGCTCTTCAGAGGCTGAAAAAACAAGGCATGCCGTATAGTTTTGACGGATCCAAAAAGCTTTTAAAGCCGTGATCCAGCGTTTTTCAAGCAAGGCATCGGAAAACTTTTGATAAATATAAACACGGTCAATGTATTTATTGCCCTCTATGATTTGTTTCCTGCGCCAGGATGTCAAAAGATCCACACGGCATCCGGGATAAGATTTTCTTAGTTTGCGCAGGACAGGGGTGGTCATTAGCATATCCCCCATCCTGTCGCTCATGATAATGAGAAACTTTTTTACCACAGCTTGATCTTTCTTAATTATTCTGAAGCTTCCCCAAGACATCGCGATTCAAACCATCCAAAGACCCTGCAGACTCAATCATATCCGCAAACGCTCCCCCTTCAAAAAGAAACATGTTTCTATACGACTCAATAGCCGGCTCTTTAGGATTGGCCTGATAAAATCTTTTCATCTCCTTAAAAAGCTCAAGGCTTTGGGTGTTTTCCGTCAAAAAGAAAAAATTAAAAAATTCGTTTTTCCGGCAAAAAAACAATAATTTCCTGAAAAATTCCGGACTGACATCTTTTTTGCCGTGCAAATAATTGAGTGAAAATAAAAGGGGGATTAAGTAATTTTCCTGCGCCCCCTTCCTTCTTTGCTCGTTAAAAAGAATGGTATAGGCAAGGATTGTTGAAATCCTGGGCATCTTCGAAAATTTGGAAATAAGCGCCAGGTTCTGTTGAAGGAGCGCTGGCGTTTCTCCCTTAATTCCCATCATAAAAGACAATTCCAGGATGGTCTTTTGCTTCCAATATTTTAAAAAACCAACTAAAAGAGGAAGCACATCCTCCTGTTTGTGGGCACTTTTGAGGACTTGGGGAGAAACATGTTCCACTCCAAAATAAGTTTTCCCGCATCCGGCAGCGATCATCTTTTCATAAATGTCCTCATTGACATGATCCAGGCGGATCTTGCATCTCCACGATAATTTAAGCGATTCTTTCTTAAGTCGCGCCAAAAAGGCCAAGGTAAATTCCTTGTCTGATAAAAAATTGGGGTCTGAAAACTCAAAGTTTTTTACCCCCATCGACTGGGCAAACCGCATCCATAAAATAATTCTTTCAGGATTCCCGTAAATCAGGCAAGGGTCCCCTTTCCTGAGGGAACGGTTGTAGCAAAATGTGCAGGAAAACTTGCAGCCAAAAGTCAAATAAGACCAATATTTGTAATTATCATACCCATGATTTTTGATAACCTGGGGTGCTGACTTCAAAAAAAGGCCTTCATTTAATGGCAAAAGACCAAAAAAACCATTCACAAATTCATCAATCTCCAGGAAATGAAAATGCAAATTCTTCGACTTAAGCTGCTTGATATCGTAAAAAGATAAATAAGGAGAACAAATATGGACTTCTTTTCCTTTTAACAGCGGCAAATACAGGTAAAAAAATAAAAAACTCACAATCTTGTGATAATTATTATGGCAAGACAAAGAAACAACCACCTTCTCTTCTTTAATCCCCTGAAGAAGCCTTTCCAAGGCCATTGCGAAATCTTTTTCTTCTGTGGCCTCAATATTATATAAAACATGGTCAACGCCATAATGCTTTAAGGACACAAGGGCCCTGACCAGGCTTTGAGGCAAAAGGGAATTATGATTGGGGATGATCTGAAGAATCGCCGTCTTTTTCGACGTCTTAATCATGGCCGTGCATTCCTTTTTTTGCCAGAACAGCATTCTTCTTCTTTCTTAAGCCCCAAAGATTACCCCGATTTCCAAAAACTTCCAAGCCCAGTATCTTTGACTTTTTTCTCAATACATCAATAACACTCTGCCCCTGCGAAAGATATTGTTCCCCGTTATCGCTGTGGCCTAAAATTATTCCTTCGGAAGTTAAAAGAGACACTAGAGAGGAAATCTTTGTCATATAAAACGGCGTTACGGCCATCAACGAAATATCGGATAAATAAATTAAATCCAAAGAATTCCTGCCAAACCATTGATCAACATAAAACAGGTCAGAATGCAAAAAACGCAACTTATGAATGTTCGCCTTAATGCCAGACGTAAACTTCTTGTCATTACTCCAAAAAGGCGGACGAGAGGAATACATCCCATTGTCAGATTGAAAAATAAACTTCTGATGGAATGCTTCAGGCATCAATTGGAATTTCTTCTTACTAATATTATAAAGTTTATCCACCCGCCTCAAATCCGCTGGCAGTCGTGAAATAACCCCTGGATATTTAGCCTCCAAATCCTCAAAAGAAGAAACAAATGGAGACTTTTTTTGATCAGCGAGAAAAAGAGCCTTTCCAGCCAAAAGGAACAGCTGTGCCGGGTTGGCATCAAAAGCATATAAAAAACCAGAGACCTTTAAGGCGCCTAATAATGTGAGCGCCTGATCACCGCTGGCGCAACAAGCTAAAATATTATTGGCTTTTTTACCGGACAACTTAAGAAGATCGCTCAATTTTTCAGTAGATTCAAAATATTTAACATGCCCGCCATAGGCTTGGAGGGCCTCTCGAGCCGTCAGGATGTGGGGGTGGGGTTTCTTCATGGGCGCATCGCTTTTAAGTGGGTCCTGGTTAAAAAAAGCATTAAAGGAATGATTTCGTTTGTATTCAGGTATTCCCCGCCTACCAGTTCATTCACGATTTGAAAACTAGAACACACATAATCACGGTGTGTGTACGGCCTTTTCCCGAGCTTTGACCTGAGTGTCCTGTATGCTCCCATAAAAAAATTCATAACTTCTGGGCGAAGGCAGGCTGTTTGGTGGTTCCAAAGGCTATACTTCTGCTTTTGCTTCTCCGGTAAACAAAGATAGGCGTCGCCGCACAAAACATGCCCCGAGGGATGAAAACTGATGTCCATAAGAGAATCCGCAATAAATTCCCTGTCCTCCCCCATGTAAATTCTTTTCCAGCCCGTATGGAGTTTCATCAATTGGTCGTATTGCTCTTTAAAAACCGTCCTGGCCCGCTCATCCCATCGCATAAACGCCGCAGGCGTGACATCAACATGTGACACGCCCAGCAACATCAAAAAGCTGAAATTTTGCACAAGCTGTCCGGCGGCCTTTGGATGAACTGTCATGTTACAACCCACGGGAACACCTTCTTTAACACAATGTTGGATATTATGTATAAGCTGGCTAAAACTTCGGCTATTTATCCCTTTCCTCCATTGCATAGTCGTAGCGCTATCCCCATCAATGCCGATCTCCAGAAAAACCCGATGTTTCTTGATGAAACGAACCTTGTCTTTGGTTAAAAAAAGGCCGTTTGTCTGGATGCTGACACTTTTTTGGAGAAACCGTTTTTCAATAGTCTGCACAACGGCCTTAAGATTTTCCCAACGCAATAAAGGCTCCCCGCCGCTGATTTCAAACTTCTGAGGGAAGAATTCATATTTAATCAGAAAATCAAGAAACGATTCAACGCTCTTAAGAGAATTGTCCCGATCCTTTTTTTTCTTAAAATAACAGTAGGCACACTTCAGGCTGCACTTCTCTGTCAAATAAATAAACGCCGTATGAATATTAGGCCTTCTCAGAATTCTTTCGGGAATCAATGACATGTCTGAACTTACCTGTTGTCGTTTTAGGAAACTCCCCTTGATATGAACGGATATCTAAACTATTTCCAAAGGAAAAACTCTTCTTGAATAAAGACTTGATCTCGTTGAAACGCGGCATATCAGAACCCGGCAAATTCAAAATAACTTTATCAGCGTAAGTCCCCTGATCTTTATTGATTACAAAAAAGAAATGCGGGTGCTTGAGGCCCTTTTGCCCCTGGGCAGCTATTTCAGAAATTGAATAAACTTCCCCGTCAATCAAAACTGAATCTGCCAGCCTTCCCAAAACCTTGACATACATTCCGTCTCGGCGGGCTCTCACCTCAACTTTGTCTCCCAGCTTGTAACGGATAAACGGCATTGATGTGTTTCCTAAATCCGTTATCAAAACAGCCCCTTCTCCTGTCGATGATACCGTGCCGTCATCGCGAAGCACTTCAATAAAAAGCCCATTATCAAAAACTTTCATATACTCATCCGTATGCTTTTGGGCCACTGCAAAGCCGGAGAATTCCATGGCGCCGTAATGATTGTAAACTTTCACTCCCGACATTGCCTCGATCCTGGCCTTAAAAGGCTTTGTCAAAGGCTCTCCATTCACAATAGCCATGCGGATAGAATGCCTGCGCCCCAAAAGGGAAAAAAAATCAAACAACTGATTGGTATAAGAATTGACGACTGTCGGACGCAGTTCTCGAACAAAATCCACAGCCTCCCGGGTTTTGGCACCAGAATCCAAAACCCCCAACGGAATAACCCCTGCTCCAGCGGCCTTATAAGCCGCCTCCATCATACGTCCACCGCTATTAAGGCTGTAGGAACACAAATTCAGGCAAAGGTCATCCTGAGAAATGCCGACACTTTGATAAAGCGTGACAAGCCTGTGGATATGCGCCTGATAACACCCCCTGGAATGGGCAATCAAAAGACGGGTTGCTGTAGAGCCCGATGTCGCCGTTATGTTAAAAGGCTTGCACACCGAATAACCCCGAAGATCCTCCTTGGATACGATGGAAACAGCCCTAAAATCCTGCCATGTTTTTAGAGGTAATTTTATCCCCTGATACCGCTTATCAAACCTGCGGAAATGCGAAAGCAACCGGGAGACTTTCTCAAAGATTTCTTTTTCCTTCTTAAGCACAAACCTGCTCCAAAAAAAATTAATAAATCGCGCTTTCCAAAGAATTCAGCGCTCTTAAAGACGGCCAGCTTCCTTCGCTGCAGTTAAAGTATAAATCGTTTCCAGCGCCGGCGCCATAATCCCGGCCCTACGGGCACATTGCACAAGCTCACCCGTAATGTCATTCAGTTCTGTCCTGCGGCCTTCGATAAAGTCATAATACATGGAACCCTTGTGGTGAAACTGGCCCAGTTTCCCTCTCCGTAATTTCCGTACAATAGTCATAGGATCAAATGCCAGGGTGATGCCCCTGGCCCGGGCCACTTTTTTTCCTTCATCTATGGCCTGAGTTACAAAAGAATAAACCTTGTCATCTTTCTGTAAAATGCTGTAATCGGCCACGGTCAAAAGCGGCAACGGGTTCATCACCGCGCTAAAAATAAGTTTTGCCCACAAGGCACCCCGGTAATCACTGGCTTCACGCGCATCAATACCGGCACTCTTTAAAGCCCGTGATAAGTCAAAACCGCTCTTCAATGGCTTGCCATAACTCCCCCAGTACAATTTCCCGTGAAAAAAAACTTCCGCGCCCGCATCGCCTCGCGATGTTATGGCAGATGTTGTCACGCCTCGAAAAATACTTGAGCCTTTAAATGCCTTTTTCGCCTGATCCAAAGGGAAACTGCCATTCTGTAAAAAAAGCACCCCGTCTGCCTTAACGTGTTTTGAAACCTGTTTTATCGCCTTTAAAACATCAAAGCATTTTGTTGAAAAAATTATCAAATCAAAAAAACAGCCTGAATACCGCTCCAGCCTATCCGTAATACTGACCCTGGCTCTTTGTTTCTGTTGGTTCTCAATCAGGAAAAGGCCTTTCCTTGTAACAGAGCGCACAATGCCCTTGTTGGATTCGTAACAAAAAACTTGCGTCCCTTTAGAAAAATGCGCCGCCATCCACTTCCCCAGGCAGCCGCACCCCACGACTAAAACACGCTGTTTTTTTTGGGCAACCATACCATCCAATCCGGTCTTAATTTTTTAATAAACTACTGCCGCCTGACCAGCAGTTCCTAGGCCAAACCAGGAAAATTTTTTCTGGACCATAAATCAAAGACAGCGCACTTGAGGATATCTTCCCTGGCACCGGCGCGCGAAAGCTCCTTCATTCTTTTCTCTCCAAACAATGATGCCAACGCCCTGTTCTCCCTTATTTTCTCACGATAAAACCCGGCAATGGCGCCGGTCAAGACTGGCGACAATTGCTCCGCATCCCTGCGGGGAGAAAGCAAAAAGAACGCATCTAAATCGGGCGCCAATGACCGTAAAAGTTTTTTATCCTGACGACATGACCCGGGTATTTTTTGAACAACCTCCATAACCCCGGAATCCAAAAAAGGAAAAACAATGTGCCGGCCAGCTCCTTGAGAAAGCCGATGGTAAGACCGAAGGCTGGCAGCAACCCTCGCGTACAAAGACCAGGCCACTCGTTCGCCATTATTCAAATTCCTCAGCGAATGATACTCCTTGAAAGACATAATATTCTTAAGAAAACCTCTGGATTTTGAAAATCTGTTGCCCAACAACTCATCACTGCCCATCCCTGAGAATAGAAATTTCACACCTTGAGGTATCCCTGAAAAAGCAGCATGAGCTACCGCCAGATAAGGTAAAAAAGCCGGCTCATTCAATTTTTCAAAGACCGAAGAGAATGCCGAAACATACTGCTTCATTTTTATCTCAACAACCTCATGGCGAACACCCAAAAAACCCGCTGCCTGCCGGGCCTGAAAGATAGTCTCTTGATTATATCCTTGAACACTCACCGTGTAGGCCTTTAATTTCCGGTTATACTGCTGTGCCAGGTGGCATAACAAAGACGAATCAAAACCTCCGCTAAACATCACCCCCACGGGAACCCCCTGAGTCGCCTCCATGGAACGCATTAACCCCCTGCGCAAATTCTCTCCTGATTCCTTTTTACCGCTACGCACAGGGCGTATATCAGGGACAACATACTGCGCAACAATCATTCGTCCATTCTCAATAGATAAATATTCACCGGGAGCAATCTTTTGGATGCCTTCAAATATTGTTTTACGACCCGGAATAAAGCCGCAAGAAAAATACATCTTTAAGGCTTCGCGGCTGACTTCCGGCAAATATTCTTGGCATAACGCTTTTAAATCTAATGCCGCAAAAAATTTATCGCCGATGACCTTATAATAAAATGTGGCATGCCCGATCTGATCAACCGCCAGAACAAACCTTTTTTTTCGAAAATCACACAGGGCCACGGCATAATTACGGCATATCAATGGCAGGGCTTTCAATCCATATTCACGGTAAAGTTTCAAAACCTCTTTGGCATCCAACCCTAAAGGCAACCCCCGAGGATCAAGAATAAAGACCGCAACATCCTTGCCCACAGCATCAAACTTAAACGAATGGCCTATCGATTGAACAGGATCATCCATGCGCAAACTAACGAACACTACAGCGCCCCCTTCCTGCCTTGAGAAGGGCTAAAACACCCTTGACAGACCCTAGCGTATAATAAATTCTTCTTGTTAAGGCTTGCCATCTTCTGAATCAATGCCTGATTGCCTTGAAGCACGTCTTTAAGCGAACTTTTTGTGACATTTCCCAAAGCCATGCGGCCATCATAATCTCCGCAGCAAATCGTTACTTTTCCATCCCATAAAATACTGAGCGTTTCTAAGAAATCCGGGCAATGCCCTGCTTGATGTTTTCCAGATCCGGAATAGAGGCCAGCCCAGGAAAAAGATACCGGTAAAAATACAGCCTCCACATTAGAAAACAACTTAAAGGTCTGCGCCCTGCGGCTTTTTTTCCATTGATTAATAAATAGCATTTTTGATCGACCCGGGGCTTTACTTTTCTTAGGAGAGTCTCTTCTTTCTTTTACAAGAAATTCCCGCCACCCCCCGGCGATCTTTTCTTGCCCGGATTTTCCTGACCGCGATGACAACTGATCAAGATATAACAAAAGGACATGCGTTGAGGAGCCCAGAAGCCCGGCCACCGCCTCCTTGACAATCAAACGGTAATGTTCAAGACTGATCCCTGATTTTCTCCTCTCATGAACCTGTTTCGAATCTGAAGTCACGCTGATAATAAGGCAATCTAAATACGGTCTAATCCTGGCGGTGAAAGCCCGGGGCAAAAGACTGCCATTGGTAACCAAAACAGTCGTCAATCCTTTTTGTTTGGCAAAACGTAATATTTTCTCAAAGTCAGGATGCAACAAGGGCTCTCCCATCACATGAAAAGTCATCACACTCTCCGTGCCCTGCCCTGCTAATTCCCGGATAATCTTAACGGCCAGGCGATAGCTCATTTTCCCCTTTTTTCTTGTCATCCAGCGGGAAGGGCAATATTCACACGAAAAATTACAATAATTGGTCAATTCAAGATTAATCACTGGTCTGCGGCGTCCCTTCAAAATAGAATTGAGTTCTCAGTCTTTTATCCAAATCCATACTAATATAGGCCAGCCTTATTGTCGGAATAACCATTAATAATTCCTGATATAACCGGGTGGCTGCTCCGCTTAAATCAAATGCCTGCAAATAAGGAGCCACCTGCGTTGTCCTGTAGGAAAAATCGGTACGAGCCGACCTCAGCGAATGGCCGTACCTAATACAAAACAAAAAAGTTTCCGGAAGAATCCCCGTGTGCAGTAATTTTTCATACTTGTGCAATGTGGATTTGTCAAATACTGAGCTATACTGGCCCAAAATATCCTCTGTCTGAAGAAACGGGGTATATAATTTTAATCCCGTAACGCCATTGTCATAAAGGTCCACAGAGCAGGCCCGCATCTCCTTAAAAGAATCAAGGTCCTTGCCTACCAGAGAAAAATCAAGACCGATCCTTTTACAGACATCATGTATGTGTTTTACCTGGTCCACTTTTTTTTGTGCATCAAGATAAACACTGTAGAGCTTGAAGCGGGCATCCTCTTTTGTGTCTTTGTAATCGGCGATCCCCATGCCAAAGCATGGATCAACAGAATTCTCGAACATAAGCCCGTCAAGGTCTGACGCGCGAAATTTTGTATGAGAAAACAGCCTCAAAATTTCTTCGCGCTTTAAACACGAAAACGCGGCGCGAAGATACGCCCTTCCCTTTTCCTCAGCTGAATCACTGGAAAATTCAAAACCTTTTTTAGGCCAATTTTCTAACGTGATAAATTCTTTCAATATTTGCCCCGTCTGGTCAGAGGCCTTGAGCTTAAAATATTTAAAAAGCGGCAATAACGTTGCCGGAATCTCGGGATAAATTACCACAAAACCTCCCTGACAATGACAGGCCCCATGCTATAATATTTTTTATAAAAAAGAATTCTTCCCATGTTAATATACATTTCCTTCGGTCTTATTATCCTCACAGGCATTTTAACAAGCACAACTGACTTCGCGTTCAGAAAAGTCCGGAACAATCATCTGATCTTCCTTTTTGCGGCCGGATTAATTCTCCAAATATCTATTTTTTTCCTTCGGAAAGAACTCCCGCTTTTCGCATTATCGAGCTTGGGGGTCGCCCTTGCCATTTCTACGTTCTGCTACTGGCAGAAATTCTGGGAAGCCGGCGACGCGAAGCTCTTCATCCTTTACTCTTTTCTTATGCCAAAGACAGGATATGAACTTTTATTGCCGGTCCCCGCACTTGTCCTTTTTACCTGCACATTTATGGCCGGGTTCGTGCTTCTTATCCCTGACATTATCAAAAATGCTCTTTTTTACCGAAAAAGAATTTTTCTCAAAATAATCGCCCGAAAGACACGTGAAGAAATCAAAAAAACAGTCCTCATCTGTTTATGCCTTTCCTGGATAACCTTTCCGCTCCTCAGTAAACTCCAAATAGCGCAATACGGGTTCTTATCTTTTCTTATTTTATACCTTTTGATCAATATCTTCTTTAAAGCAATCCATTCATCCCTGAAATATCCGGCAGTCGCCATTATTGTTTTTATCTTAGGGGTTACCCTTCGGGCCCATTTTTCCCCCCAATTCTTTTTCTGGCCGAATTGGCTGGTCTATCTGGGGATGATTTTTCTTTATGCCGTCATCAATAACTCCGTCAACTCTGTCACCAAAAGCGTAACAAACTCCAAAGACAGGGTGCCCTTTGCGCCGCTTCTCTTTTTGGGGTGCATTTTAAGCTATACGCCCCTGTTAACCTGGTTGATCATGATCGTGCATCGTTAATCGAATAAAGGATCCGCGGCAAAAAAAGAATGATTGCCTTGTAGAGCTATCGCGCGGCTCCCCCCGCGGCACCAGCTCCAATATTCACACTCCTGGCATCGCTTTGGTAAATAAGCGGAGCTTTTTAACTTCTTTAAGAATAAATGCCTCCAGGCGGGCATCACACTTTTTCCCAAATTCTTATCAATGAAATAACTCGGTTTAAAAAAACCACGCACATCCCATACAAGCCGTGAGTTGCCGTCATCGGAAAGAGCCCCCAGCATCAGGGCTGCCGACAGCCTCAAATTCGACAAAACACAAAACGGCAACGCATTCGCGAGCTTGACGTTAATACCCTCTTTTTTCAGTGACAACACCCTCAAGGAAAGTTCGCGGTAATCTTTCCTGGTCAATGGAGGCTCCTGACGGGCACTGCCACTCATGGGGCGAAAAAGTTCCCACGCAGATGGCTTTATTCTTTTCATCAGAGCCGCATAACGCGGCCAATGCTCCAATAATAGCGGTGTTATAACGGTCCCCAGGCGCATGGTAGGAACATACGATTGCAAAAGAAAAATATTTTGCAACTTCCTCTCAAAAGAAACCGCTGAATGAGTAAGCGCCTGGTCAGAGGCGCTGTCAAAACCCTGTAAAGAGACAAGGACGTTGTCAACGGACCTTGAGAAAAGTCTTAAAAAAGAAGGCGTCAATAATGTGGCGTTAGTATTGAGAAGCACATAAAACCCCCGGGCCTTGGCATAAGAAAGGATTTCCGCAAGATCAGGATGAAGCAAAGGCTCCCCGCCGGTAAATCGTACGGCAGGGACACGACATCTATGGGCCTGGTTAAGGATTGTTTTGATGGTTCTCAAAGGAACCTGGCGCACAGTTTGTATTGCGCTTGTACAATGGCCGCACGACAGGTTGCATCGGCCAGTAATTTCTAAAACAATTTCTGAAGGGATGTCGGCAATCGACTGAATATCCTCCTGCGGCAGGTTAAGGTCATGAGACCAGCCAGGGCACTGGCGTTTTAACCGGCATTGTCCGCAAGAAGGAATTCGCCGGTAGATTTTTCCTTTTTGGCGCGCATAAACAATCCGTTCATGGGCCTGAGGGAAAAGACACGGAGGCAGCCCCTTAATAACAATAAAATAAGATTGGCCGTAAACATTTAAAAGTTTATGTAAGACATCCAGCATCTGCCGGTCAACGGCCCGGGATGGAACGTTTAGAAATATAGAGAAAAACTTTTCTGAAACGTTTACCCCCCCCAAACGCAATATCTTCAAAAATTTTTCCAGGCTCACAAAAGCCAACCTTTGGTAATATTTTTTAATTCAAATTAAAATATCTTTTTAAAATCGAATCTGCAATATTTTTCGCCAAAAGCCCATCCCCCTTTTGGGTAGCGTGCCCGAAATCGCCGCCAAAAATATCATAAAAATAATCGCGCCAGGATGATTTCTGTATTGCGGCCTTAAAACTCCCTTCATTATCCACAAAAAGGGCCCCTATTTCCCCTTCAAATATCTTTCTTAAGGGTGCCAGGCTGCGCATCGGATACTGAACACAAACAAGCTTGACACCCCTTTTATCCAAAATTTTCTTAACCTGGCGGTAATTGTTGACCGTATCCGCGCTGTAGTAACTTGACCTTATCCTTTGGATCTCCCTGTAATATTCTTGAGAATCCCTGCACCCTTTCATGGCCTGGCAAACCAATAAAAGCCCGCCGTAATACCTGTCCACGTTAGGGTTAAACGTTATTGCCTTCTTAAAAATGTTAAGGGCGTCAGCATACTTCTGTTGTTCTAAATATATCAATCCCATCAAAGTATAGGCGCGGTCATTATGAGGATTGGCGTCTATGGCCTTTTCCAATAATCCAACGGCCTGATCATATTCTTTCCGGTCGCGATAACATTCTCCGAGCATGGTATAAGCATCGGAATTTCGGGGGTTCATCTCAATGGCTTTCTTTAGAAATTCTTCGCCGACCTTGGCTTCCCGCGCTTCTTTCTCTTCAAGATAAATCAGGCCCTTGAAATAATACAGTCTGTCACTCTCCGGGCACAGGTCTGTCAGCTTCTTGTAAAAACGCTCGACGGCCTCCAGCCTTCCTTCCTCGGGAAAAGACTGGAGTGAAGACTCATCCAGCGTATCAAGATGATTGCAATAGGTTTTTATTTCCGTATCATTAAAGCTCATCAAAGGCACGCTTTTTTTAACGTCATACAAGTCTTCTTTCTCAACTCTGGGCCTCAAGCTGGCCCAAAGCAAAGCCATAAGTTTGTATGTCCGCAAGGAGTGAAGAAAATCCTTTGCTTTTGCCCCGCCGTTATCTTGATAAAAAACGTAATTCCGGTTGTCATTAACCCCCATCATTGTAATGACCATATCCGGTTTATATTTATCAAGATTCTCTTCAAGATGGCTTAAAATAACAGATGTGTTCGTCCCTGCGTAGCCGCGGTTAATCACGCTGAATTTTACTTTCAACCCGCTCTCATTCAAAATCGTCTCCAATTGCCGGGGATACGACCCTGCGGTTGTCGACTCCCCCAGGCACATGATCCGATAGCTCCCCTTTTGGCTGACAGACAGCCAATTTTGATACCCCTGAATAGATGTGAATACAAATCCTGCCCACCTTAGCCCTGTCTCTAAAATCACAAGAGACAAAAACACCCCTAATAAAATAAGAGCAACCCTTTGCCAAAGGGTTGTTTTGGCTTGAGATTGGCTCTTCTTATTCATAAATAATTTTGCTGCTATTCAAACTTTGTTATAACTGAGAATATTCTGAGAGAAATAAAAGACTGACTGCTGAAAACTGTGCGGAGACACTTCGAAAGAAAAAAAGATAAAAAGCTGTCTTATGGATTACCCTTCTCTCACTTTCTGTCAGAATCGGAAGCCGTGTCATCAGCCCTGGATTGAAAAGGCTGCCTGTAGCATTCCTGCATAACGGCCAGATCTTTGATTTGCTTGCAGATCTCGGAATCGTTTCTTTTTCGGGCAAGGTCAACAAGCTTAAAATCAGCTTCGATTTTTTCAAAGGCCCTCTGAGGATCTGAAGAAAAAAGGATGCTGCAAGAAAAATATTCCGGTTTTTTGCTGGATATATATTTTGTCACCAGTTTTTCACAGGCACCGGAATCATGCTTTTGGTACCCTAAGATAACAGAAAAACTCATGGCCAGCTCTTCGAGAGATTCCATATTATAATTCTTTTGCACTGTCGAAAGGGCATCGACACTGCCAGGAAAACGCCCCTGACACATTTCCTGCTCATTAGGCTCGGCAAATGCAGCGCAACTGTGCGACTTGAATTTTTCGCAATGGTCCCGCATGTTTTCCACAACTTGGCTGCATTTCCCTTCTCCAAAATTCCTAAATTGAAGGATCCTTTCAGCCCTGTCCTTGCAAACCCGCCCCGTGCAAAAGGAAACGTCATCTTTGGCCACCGCCACATAAGCTTTCAATTGCTCTAAAAATGGCTGGTCTTGAGAGTCCTCGGCCTGCACCTGGGCGTCCTCCTTTTTTTGATCCGAACCATCGCTATATTGAGCATAAACAGCAAACGCCATTAAAAAAGTAAATACGCAGACGAAAGAAAAAAGCCTTTTCATAGCATCCCTTTCCCTTGTTTTCTAATATGACGAATGACTCGTGTGCGGCGTAAAATTATTATGTGAAACAGTTACGCACGATTGTCCCGCCGGCGGATTGTTAGACGCCAAGGCATTGCTATGGCTTGTATGGTTCGTATGTCCGGCATTGCCAACGGAAGACATCGCACCCAACATGCCAATTCCTGCCACGGTTGTCAGGCCCACTTTAAGAATTGTTTCCTTGCTCACAAATCCGTCCTCATCGGCCAGAAAATCTTTGACAGATTTCTTGAACTGAGGGACGCTCTTCCTGGGGAAATTATTTTTTTTGGCCATAGCCTTCTCCTTCAACCCAACGGTTAAATGTTTTAAGAACATCCCCACCACTAAGGATTTTCCCAAAAATATACTCAAACTGAAACGTTAATATTTTTTGCATCGGCGAACAGGCGACCTTTGGAATAACGTTTTTCTGGAGCGCATAATTCACAACCGGGCAAACCCCCATCCAGGGGCTGTAAACAGAGGCATAATTCCACAAATTGGAACACGATGCTTCCAGCAAGTGTAAAAGATTTTCCTTCTTCATCATGTCATCATATTTTTCATTCAAAATATTCCCCAGCTTGAACATGTCTTCATTCAACATGCGTGCCTCATCGCAAGGATAGCAGCTGCCGTCAGGCATATAGGCCATGACCAGCCGGCCTGCGCCGCAGGGGCTCAAAAGGTCCACATAGCGATGGTCCTTTTTGGCCAGGACTTTTGTCAAAATAAGGTTTGCCGTGCGCTCCCTGATAAAAATGCCCTCTTGATTGAATTTTAAAATATACTCCATGGCCTGGCTGTAGAAATCGCAGAATTCCTCAGGAGAATACCCCAGGCTTGCCCATGAACAAGACGCGGTGCCCATATTATTCACAGGCCGCAGGGCAATCTCTTTCTGCCCCCATTTTACATATTCATCGATAATGGCTTTGGGATTTTTTAGAGAATCTTTTGTGATGGTTGGTAAAAGGCTGACCGACTTTCCGAATTTATCTTTAAAAATTTTGATTTTTCGAACAACCTGCTGATAAGTACCCTGACCGCCTGCGGAAATCCTGTTTGTGTCATGGATCTTCTGGGGGCCGTCCAAAGACGTGCAAACATCCACATTGTGTTTTGCCAAAACCTTCATCTTTTCTTCATCAAGAAGCAAAAGATTGCTGACAATGGTGATCTTAAGGTTCTTGCCCGTCGTGTTGATCTTTCTGGCACTCTCGATCATAAACTTGACAACCGGCCAATTTAAGAGCGGCTCGCCGCCTTGAAACTCCAAAGTCACGGAAGGATTGCGCACGTCAAACATATACTTTAAAACCTGCGCGGCCACCTCATAAGACATGTCCTTGGGGTGCGGCGTCTTGGCCTGGCAATAAGAACAGCTTAAATTGCACCGGGTTGTCACAACCGCGATGTGCAGTGATGTATCCAGAAAAAGATTCTCGTTGGTATTGCGAAAGCTTTCAATAACCGACTGGATGTTCGAATCATCCGCCACCAGCCCCCGCTCTTTCAGCCTTGAAAAAAACGGAGATTCTTTGGAAAACCCGAAAGCACTGAATTGCTTAAACTCAGCGGGTCCCAGAAAGTCCCATGCGCCAAGCACATTGGAAACCAGGTACTTGTTTTTTAGCCTGGCCGAATTAAACGGCAATATGACAAAATCTTTTGTTTTTTTCATTTTTTTATCGTTACCGGTTGAAACTCTTTATTTCCATAAAATACCGGATACTCTCTCCAGGGCCCCTCGCATATCGAATCATATCGACAGCGCCGGCACTGAGGAAATTTTATCTTGGCCTCATGCATCCTGACATCCTCAAAACGCTCAACCAGCCGGCCCTGCTCCCTGACCTCCGTTGAAGGGATGCCTGGTTCGGCAATATATTTCTCGTATCCTTTCAAGAGGCACGGCGGTATCGCCTCAGTCATGACGCCGATCTTCGCGCGAATCGCAATGTCCAGCGCTTCTGTGACATACGGCACCACATCGGTCTTACGCGGCACAACGCTCTTGTAAAACCGGCCGGCATTCCCCTGGGCATGCACAAAAGCAAACTGCATTTGATAAACCCCAAGGCCGGCCAAAAGCCTGGCAATTTCCGGTAAAAAGCGGTAATTCTTTTTGACAATAACGGTGTTGGTCAGAATCGGCAGCTTGCCTTTGGTAAGCTTGCGCACGTTATGAATCCCCAACACGGTCTGACGAAAACTCCCTTTTTTGCATGTCAACTCGTCATGCAAATCTGCCGTAGCCCCGTGCAAAGAAGGGGCAAACACCGACATCCCTGCCAAAAGGATCTTTTTGCAAAACTCCATGGATGAAAAAGAACGCCCGTTCGTCTGAATTTGAACGGAAGGAAAACCTGTCTTTTTAGCAAAAGAAACCAAACCGCAAATGTCTTTCCTGAGGGTGCACTCTCCGCCGGTAAAAACAACCTGCCGTGCCCCTCCGGCATAGGCCTCTTTAAGCTCCTTTTGAATTTGTTCTGTGGTCCTGTCTGCAAAACTACGCTTGTCGGCAACAACACAAAACCGGCAATTGTTATTGCAACTGTAACCTACAAAAATGGCAACACGCCTCGCACCACAAGTATAACATTGGTTCGCTTGGTCAGGCATTCTTGGCAAAATATAAAAGATGGTTAAGCGCTTCTAAAAAGTCGTATTCAGAGCCATGTTTCAGCCGAACCAGAAAACAGCGTCCCTGGTCATTGACTGAAAAAAGCTCCTCGCCATATATTTCCTTAAAACGGCTTATAGCTTTTTCAGGATAAAAGGACTTGGAAAGCTCCACACAAGTTCCTGCTTTGTCTTTTTTCAAAAAAGGCAGAGTCATTTCTTCCCCTTTTTGCTTTCCTTCACTTCTTCCTGCTCCAATTCAGCGATCAGGTCTTTGATTTCCTTTTCCTCCGCCTCCTGAACTAACGACGGAGAAGCTGAAAAAAGCGCGCGCTGTAAAAGAATCTTTACGCTCTCGGCATTGGCCTTAAGGCTCGAGAAATAATGGGCGTAATTTAGCAATTCTTGAGAAAATTCCAACGCCAATTGTTCAACTTTGACTCCCTTGGCTTTCGGGAGAAGCCACACCGCGACGCTGTCCTTACCCCCCTCATCAAGATAAATATAAGCCTTGTCCATAAAAACATACCCGGCGGAATAAATCGTCTGCAATGGATATATTTTTGTTTTTACGGACAGCTTGCCCCAACCATTGACTTTAACCAAATTTTTCTGCATAACATTCTCTCCTGCCCTTTTTATCATCAACGCTTATTATTATTAAAAGTATATATTATTAAGACTTTATTTCAAGTTCTTTAAAAGGAAACGCCTTTTGAAAATCCCTCTAAAATATCAGAAAAAAGCACGATTCTAAGCTCTTTTTGAGCTCGCCAATCTGCCAAAAGACGCAAAAACATTTTAATGGCCCGCATATCCGACTCTGTCTTAATGGCGCGGTGATGATAAACCATGCCAAAAACCTTGCCCGGCCGCAACGTTCTTAAGGTTGTGTTCAGCATATGGCGAAAATCAAAAGGCTTCGGCGTGCTGTTGGCATCATACTCATTTAAAGATATCGCGGCTGGAAGGTCGATAAAAGTCTTTTGATCACAAACGACCCTCGCCCCTGATGAAAAAAGAGGGATTTTTAACGACCGAATAACTTTTAAGGTGTTGTTATCATAACCATGATAGGGCGGGATAAATCCCGGGGTCCAATACTGTGCAAAACGCCTGCGCATGATGGTAAGCCCTTTGAGGATATCGTCATGCTGATCGTGATAGGACCGTCTTTGGCCAAACTCATACTTGGCCATGCCCTCGCCATAATTTTTATGAGCGAACCCGTGTTGAACGATATCAAGAGATCCCGGGTGCTGCTTTTTTTCTTTGCGAAGGAGACGAACCATGGCCTCTTCAAGGCGATCAGGGATAATGCCATAAATCACCGGGATTTTTTGTTTTTTCAAAAAACCCAAAAGCTCCTTAAAAACGCTATCAGGAGTCCAGACATCGTCATCTCGAATAAAAACTGTGGGAGGAACTCGGTCAAAAGAAAGGACGTCAGCAGATGGGAACATAAAAGGGGTTGCCTATTCTCCGCGGGATCGTCAAAGGCCTAAAACTCTCTCAACTTTCATGATCAAGAATTCATTACGAAAAGGTTTTGTCAAATAATCATTTGCGCCGAGTTGCATGATCCGCTCCATCCCGTCCATATCAAGCGCGCCTGATATCACAATGATTTTAACGTGTTTGCTGTCAGGGTCTTTGCGGATGCGCTGGCAAACCTCATAGCCATCGATTCCTGGCATTTTAATATCCAAAAGGACCAAATCAGGCTTAAATTCAGCAAACTTCTGCCCTGCCATAAAGCCGTCATAGGCAATATCAACCTGGAAGTGATTTTGGGAAGAAATGACACGCCGTATCGCATTAACCATTTCTTTATCATCATCAACGATTAAAACCTTCTTTTGTGTACTGCCTTCCTGTAACTCCTCAGGAATAGGCATCTTATATTCCTTCAAAAAGGCAATAAAATCATGAATACTCACACGGCTATGGTTACCTGGGGTGCGGTAGGCCTTAAGCTTTCCTTCATCAATCCATTTTAAGACAGCGCGGTCTGTGACGTGACAATATTGGGCAATTTCACCGGTTGTTAGCGGTGGTTTATCCATATTTATCCCCTTTTAATAACAAACCAGTTCCCGTTGTTCTGGTTGTTCCCCTTATAGATAAATATAACACAAGCTATACAAGCTGACAACATAGAAAGAAGTAAATTATGCACTATTCCAAAGCAGGAAGAGAAAGAAGTTTTAAATTATAAAATTTCAGGAACTTTTCATGCTCATTTTGATCAGTATTGACAATCCTGACTCCTGAATAAAAGCTTTTCTCTTTATCAAGAAATCCTGACCAGATGACTTGCACGTTTAAGCGCGCCTTTCCCACTCCCTGAAGGGCCATTTCCAGGCCTAATTTATCACCAGACTCAAACCCCAAAAGAGAAGAAAAACAAAAACCCTGGCCATTGATATTAATAATATTAATATTGTTCTGATTTTGAGGAGACGCCTTAGCCCAGCATTTCGCTGGAAAAGAAACATCACATCTGCGCCACTCACGGCTTTCAGGCATTTTCATTTTTGTTCCCAATCCTTTTCCTGTTTAAGAGGAACCATTATAGGAAAGCCTCCTAAAAAAACAAGGGTAAAAATTACCTCCCGCCTCTTTTAAAAATAATGGGAAAAATGAGAACGATTCATTATACTTAATAAAATAAAGGATCTCTCGCAACCATTTCATTAATACCCTATGAGCCTTTCTCGAGCGGAATCAAAACTTTCCATGCCGGCCGACGTCTATGAGGCGTTTAAAAAAGATTTTCAAAACGGCATCATTACTCTCGGCGATGTCTGCAGCGCAAATTGCTTTTTTTGCTCTCAAAAATGGAACCCGCCCCATGTCCTCAAGCATCTTAACAGGATGCTGACGCTGGAAGAAATCGAACATTTCATGGACAGGCATTTGAAAAGTCCCGCATGGATAGGCTCGGCCATCCATGTTAATTCCGGAGAATTTTTTTGTCATCCCCATGTTATGGATGTCCTCAAACTGTTGGTTCAAAAGAAACGCGTTGAATGCAATAACATGATCACTTTCACCAACGCCATGGAATTGACAGAAGAAAAGCTCGAAATAATTAAAGAATTGAATTTATGTTTACATGTTTCTTTGCACACAACTAACATTTCCCATAGAACAAAAATCATGGGTGGAACGCAAAAAAAACATCAAAATGCCATCGCTACGCTGAGCCTGTTAAAAAAATATAAAATCCACCACTTGATACTCCTTGTCCCTTTAAAACAAAGCATCACTTCCGGAGATTTTGAAGCGACAGTCAGAAATTTAACAGAAATCAACACTACAAAAATCGTGGTACATCGCCCCGGTTACACGAAGTATACCCCTGCTCATGTCATTAAAGAATTATCAGTTCCCGATAATTTCCTTCATCAATACTGCCTCTTCCTTAAAAAGAAATACTCTGCCAATATCAGTTATGGCTTTGCGATGTCTGATACTGACATGAACAAAGATATTTCAGAAAGTCTTAGAAATTTGATGAAAGACAAAAGAAATTTTTCCAAAAGAAGAAAGTTATTCCTTTATCCTGCCAGCGTCCGCAATGTTTTTCCAGGCGTATTAAAGTCTTTAGGAATGGAAAATGACGGATCCCACATGGTTAAATCTCAAGTTTTCGCAGGAAACGTTGACTGCGCAGGCCTGTTGCTTGTGGAGGATTATTTGGCCGCGGTTAAAGAATTTTTCCTTCACAATAAAGGCCCTCGGCCAGAAGAAATCATCTTGCCGAGAGCCAGTTTTGATATCAATGACGAAGACCTGAGCATGACGCCTGCGACACAGATAGAGAAAATCTATGGTACTAAAGTCCACCTCTGCGGCAAGCGCGCTAACTAGCGTTTTGAAAAACACTCCTCATCTCATTGCTATCTTTAAACGCCGGCCATGATCGCTGACACATCCGCCGCGGCTGTCGCAGTGGGCTTGATATTGAATTTCTCAACCAGCACCTTGGCCACATTCGGCGAGAGGAATGCCGGCAAGGTCGGCCCCAAACGGATGTTTTTGACACCCAGGTAAAGAAGCGCCAACAGGACTGCCACGGCCTTCTGCTCATACCAGGCAATGTCATAAGAAATCGGAAGCTTGTTAATATCATCCAGCCCAAAAACTTCTTTGAGCTTAAGCGCGATCACGGCGAGTGAATACGAATCATTGCACTGGCCGGCATCAAGGACTCGAGGAATTCCGCCAATATCACCCAAGGGAAGTTTGTTGTAACGATACTTTGCGCAGCCAGCCGTAAGAATGATGGTATCTTTCGGCAAGGCATTGGCAACATCCGTAAAATACTGCCGGTCTTTCATGCGGCCATCACAGCCTGCCATGACCACAAAACGCTTGATAGCCCCGGATTTGACCGCAGCCACAACCTTATCCGCCAGGGCCAAAACCTGGTCATGAGCAAAGCCGCCGACCAGAGTTCCGGTCTCAATTTCTTTTGGCGCCGGGCATGTTTTGGCCAGTTTAATAATTTCAGAAAAATCTTTGCGTCCGCCCATAGGACGTTCCCCGATATGTTTGGCTCCGGGATATCCGGCTGCACCAGTTGTAAAAAGGCGGTTTAAATAACTGCCCTTCACCGGAATGATGCAATTGGTTGTCATCAGTACCGGGCCGTTAAAACTCTCGAAATCCTGGTTCTGGTGCCACCAGGAACTGCCATAATTACCAGCGAGGTTGTCGTACTTTTTAAACTTCGGATAATAATTCGCCGGGAGCATTTCACTGTGCGTATAAACATCAACGCCCGTGCCCCTGGTTTGTTCCAAAAGGTCTTCCATGTCCCTAAGGTCGTGGCCGGAAATAAGAATACCGGGATTTTTTCTCACCCCCAGGTTCACCTTTGTAATCTCAGGCTTGCCGTAAGTGGTCGTGTTCGCCTTATCAAGAAGCGCCAGAGTTTTTACCACATACTCCCCGGTCTTCAGTGTCAATCCGACGAGCTCATCCACAGGGAGGTCTTGGGTTGTTTTTGACAATGCGGTCACTATATGGTCATAAATCGCAGGGTCTTCATAGCCTAACTGCCAGGCGTGCTCGGCATACGCTGAAAGGCCTTTGACGCCATACATAATGAGTTCTCGAAGAGAGCGGATATCTTCGTTCTCTGTCGTGAGAACGCCGACATAGGCGGCTTTCATCCTGATCTTGTCATCGGTATCCGCGCTCCAGGTGACGCACTCCGGCGCAGAAGAAGAATCACAGCCACACGACGGGCATATTCCGGCTTTCAAGGCATCACGCACTTTCAGGGCCTGACGAATGCGCGCGATAATGGCCGCCTCGTCAAAATTGGCATTAGTGATTGTCGTAAAAATTGCGGTTGTCATAAATTGCCCGGTCTTGTTATCCAGGGCAATCCCCTGGCCCCTGGCTTTGTCTGCCACAACGGCAATGCCCTTGGTCACAAAAATCAAAAGATCCTGTAAATTGGCCACCACATCGGTTTTACCGCAAACACCCTTAACTTTGCAGCCGGCGTTGCCGGCTGTTTCCTGGCATTGAAAACAAAACATACTCATAGCATTCTCCTTTTTAGACAATCTCTCCTCTGAGAGATATTGTGTATTCCTTAATGACCACATTTTTCCCTGAACGCCGGACCGCATCTTCTACAATTTTCAACGTCCCACCGCAGCAAGGAACCTCCATACGCACAACGCTGACCGATAGCGTAGCATGTCTCTTAAATATTTCTACGAGCTTCTCAACATAACTTTCAAGACCCTCATCAAGCTTGGGACAAAAAACTACAAGAGCCTTCCCTTTTAAAAACCTAGAATGAAAATTAGCATAAGTAAATGGCACGCAATCCGCGCTCACAACAATTTCCCGGCCTTCAAAAAACGGCGCTTGAGAACTCAAAAGTTTTAACTGGACTGGCCACTGCTCGAGCCCGCTCGTAACAGCTTCCGGGGCCATACTGCCCACTGGCTTTACCGCGCCCCTGAAATCTCTGGCCATGGCACCCGGGCAACCGCACGATGATTTTTCTTTTGTCATCTGGAGCTCCTTCTCTTTTAAATAACTCATGGCAACCGCCAAATACTCTTTTTGTCCATGATCCTGAAGATGCTTTAAATGGGCATCGACCGCTTGAGCCCCCTGTTTGCTGATATTTTTTAACGCGGCGATTTCACTATAATCATCAGCCTCACGTTCTTGAACGGTAATGGCACTCTGGGGGCATTCCCCCAAACAAGCGCCTAATCCATCGCATAAAGCATCCTGGGAAAGTTTCGCCTTGCCGTTTACAATTTTAATCGCGCCCTCATGACAGGCCGGGACACACACTCCACAGCCATTGCATTTGTTGTCATCAATCGTGATAATTTTTCGTCTCATGAAGCTCCTTGCATCAAACGGGATATTGTTATATTCGAAAGCCTGCCTAAAACCACGGATTCCAGATCCTTGATTTCATGACGAAGGGGACATGTTTTTACGCAACCGCAAACCTTCTTCTTAAATAAGCAATCCCCTAACGATATCTCCCCCTGAAATGCCCTCATAAGGTCAATAAGCCGGATTTTTCCTGGCGCCATCAAAAGCCTGAATCCGCCCTTATGCCCCTTCACAGAACTTAAATAACCCTGTTTTTGCAAAACCTGAAGGATCCTTCGCATAAAAGGGCGCGGCAATTTAAGGTCCCGGTCCAAATCCGAAGTGGAGACAACCTCACCGCGCTTTGGCGCCATATATAAAAGCGCGCGAACCGCGTAATCTGTGCTGCGAGCTAATAAATGCATACCCCCAAATCCTTTCTGCGTAAATGATACCATCATGGTGTCATTTTTCAAGAAAAAAATCAGCCGGGATAAAAACCGGCTGATAACAATTACCCGATCAGTTGATGAATTTTTGCCAAAAGCTCATCGCAGGAAAACGGCTTCTCAAAGAATGCGGCGACCCCTTCCATCCGGAAAAGGTCCCCCAGCTCGCCCTTGGCCGTAAGAACAATGACCGGAACAGCCTTGAGATTGTCGTCGGCCCTTATTTCACGCACAACGCTGAAGCCATCCATCTTGGGCATGACAACGTCGATAACAACCAAATCCGGGCGCTCACGGCGAATCTTGGCAAGCCCCTCAACCCCGTCCATTGCAGTTGAAACCGCATAGCCGCTGGCTGTAAGCTTTTTCTCAAAAAGGCTCAAAATGCCCTGGTCATCATCAATCACAATAACGTTCTTCATAAAGCCTCCGGAACATTTTATTTTATAAACTCAAGTTTCCCATTTTTAATGCGCCGATAATAGCATCCGAAACGGGTCTGGCCTTTGGTGTCTTTGGTGTGGCAGGAGCCCTTGGCTTTCATTGTCACAAGATATAAAAGCGAATTCTGCTCACAATTAACAAAAACATCAACAATATAAAGCTCATCCCCCGAGGTCTTGCCTTTAATCCAAAGCTCATTTCTCGAAGTACTCCAGAATGTGGCAAGCCCGGACTCCAACGTGTGGCGAAGGGCCTTTTCGTTGGCATAAGCCACAATCAAAACTTCCTTTGACGCAGCATCCTGGACCACAACCGGCACGACCGAATCAGGGCTTTGCGCAACTTTCTTTAATTTTTCAAAATCAATCAAAAGGTCATTGCCGTCTTCAAGGACTTTGGAAGAGGCCTCACCTTTATAATCTTTACGGTTCATATTCCCTCTAAGGAATTATTTGTTGATATGTATTATCTTCGCAGGCGGAAACCCATTAAAGAAAGTGGATGAGGCATGGGAATAGGCGCCGATGTTCTCTGCGTACACCAGGTCATGAATCTCAAGCTCAGGCAACTCGGCAGATAATGTGATGGTATCGAGCGCATCGCATGTGGGGCCAAAGACTGCGGATATCTGCCTCTCGCCCTCCTTGAAGGCCTTGATGGGGTAATTGCAATGGTCGAAAATCTGTCCTGAGAACGTATGATAAACACCATCATTGATATAGTAACACGGTTTTCCATCCCTGATGGCCTTGCCTACAATCTTGGCCACAACAGTGCAGGCATCAGCCACCATAAAGCGGCCAGGCTCTGAAAGCAAATGCATATCCGGCGGGAACAATCGTGCTATCTCGTTATTGAGTTTCTTTGCCAGCACCTTGAAGGCCTTGACCTTCCCGTTATACTGCACGGGAAATCCGCCGCCGATATCAATAATAATTAATTTCCTGTTCAGGCGCGACTCGACTTCCTTGATGATATTGGATGACAGCTGAAGCGCCTGTATGTAATTGTTAAAATTGGTGCACTGGCTCCCGACATGAAAGCTTAAGCCCTCCACAACAAGGTCCATGCTAAAGGCTTCCTCAATCAAGTCCACGGCCTCTCCAGGGGATGCCCCGAACTTTGAAGACAATTCCACCATAGAGCCGGTATTGGGAACCCTGATCCTTAACACCAGGCCGGCCTGGGGCGCGTGCTTCTTTATTTTCTTAAGTTCTTCGCTGTTGTCATAAGTAACCAGCGGCTTGTACTTATCTAATGCTTCCAGTGTTTCCACAGGCTTGATGGTGTTGGCGTAGATGATCTTGTCCCAAATAAAGTCCTGTCTTTCCTTGTCTGGAAGTTTTTTAATGTTCTCGTGAACCAGCATGAATTCCGGCATGGAAGCGACATCAAAGCTCGCGCCCATGTCATACAGGGTTTTGACTATTTCAGGGTTGGAGTTGGCTTTCACAGCATAATACGCCTGCACCCGGGGTAAATACTCCTTAAACTCGCGGTAATTCTGCCTTATCTTTTCATGATCGATCACAAAAAGAGGCGTGCCATGCTCCATGGCAAGCTTCTGCATCAGGACCTTTTCATCCTCTGACAGCCGGCATTCATTATTCTTTCCATTGGTTTCGCTCATTCCATCTCCCCTTAGGCCACAAACATGAAGTTCTGAAATTGCCACGGATCTTTATTATCAAACTTATTGGCAGGATTCTCCTTAAAATAAGTTTTCCTGTTTTTTAACGGCGTCCAATCATACGGCTTTGAAACAAATTTGCCAAGATAGGGCTTGGCAACCTTTAACACATAATCATGCGGCAGGTCGTCGGGAAGGCAAAAACCTTTTTTAGGATTTTCGATCATCCACATGGCTGCGGTAATGACACCCAAAGCAACCTGTATCGTCGTCGCATTTTGGCCTGGTGCAAGTTTTCTGGACTCTTCGATTGACAGGATGCTGCCGGTCCACCATGAATTGTAAGCATGCCCCATGAGCAAAGCGCCTAAAATATCGTCGCCGGATTTTATTTCATGGTCTTGTAATATCCTGAGTTTTGACTGCATCTCATAATTATTTCCCCTCAGTTCATGCAAGGACATGATTGTTTCATCGCACGGCATATAGGCATAATGGACGGTTGGCCGGTACACGGCTTTTCCATTCTTTCGCAGTGTCCACTTGTCAGAAATTCCAAAGGCCTCCCCATGCCTGATGACCATTCCGACAATCTCGTAATCAGGAACAAATGACCTAACCCATGTGTTCATCCCCATCTGGGCGAGGAATATCTGGTTTTTGGGGCCTTTGGAGGGGACGTGCGCTAACGCGGGAAGTTTTTTCTCATGAGAGCCCCAGCCCATCTCCGCAGGAGCCGTGCCCTCTTCCCTCAGGCCTTCAATGCTCCAGGTGCCGACAAACTCATCAACCTCTTTAGGCCTGTTTGTGATCTGCGTGTCTCTTTCCGAGCAATGAATGACTTTTACGCCTATCTCATTGCCAAGCTCGGCAAAATTTCCAGAACCCTTTTGGGCCGCATCAATCAATCTCTCCAGCTTCTTGGGATTCTTGGCCTTGTTGTCTTTAATCATTTTTTGGGCAATATCAATGGCGCCCTGCTTGGCAAAATGCGAAATAAGCCCGGGATTAGCCCCATGGTCAAGAACAAACGTTGTGGCATCTTTCCAGTTTTTTGTCAGTTCCCTGAGTTTCATCTGACGGGAATAGAGCGATTTTCCATAGGGGGTCGCCGTAAACCTTTCAGCAAAAGAGTCCCAGACCTCAACCGACGTGTTGACATAAAGTACTTCATGGTCATGGCACCACTGGACAATCTCACAGCAGTCGATGTTCCACGCGAGATCTATCAAAAGGCTGCCGCGCTCCAAATGCCGGGAGAGTATTTTATCCATGTTCTCCGGTGTAATTTTCTGCCTGAAGAATTTGATGCCTTTGTCCGTCAATTCTTTTAATTCACCGGATTTATCTTCAAAATCAATGATTGTTATATTTTCATGGGGAATTCTGACGTGCTTAAGCATTATGGGGATGGTGCATCTTGACACTGACCCATAACCTATAATCAAAACTTTTCTTTTAAATTCAATCATACGGCCTTTCTAAAAAATAATTTCCCGCTTCTTTAATATTAATATTTTTGTTCGAAATTTTATCATAATTTAAAAATAAATGTATTTTTTCTTACGCAATTTCCTCTTGCCGGCCTCACTCAAAAATGGAAATTCAAACTCGTAGCCAAAGCCTCTCCGCTCCCAAAAGCGCCCTCCAGGTTAATCCAGGCCTTACGGGACACCGGGATATCAACCCCCAGGACCGCATCAAAACGGCGGCTTTCAGGAGAATACACGCGGTCCGCATCGTTATTGATGCGGTGAATATAATCTGTGGTGCCATACCGCAGGCCCGTATAAGGCGTAAATTTCTTTAAATCATATGACACAAGCGCTGAGGCCTGCCAGTCATCAAGAATGGCATTGTTCTTCTCGCCGTTGCCTTTCACGGTTTTGGGATGAATGCTGATATGCTGAAAACCGCTGACGACCCTGACTGGGCCGTTCTCATAAAGCCTGACGCGAAAACCATACCCTCCGCCCCAAACCGGATGATCATATTTAATTTTTGAGCCGGTATAAGGATCGCTTTCAATCGTGCCGAGGCTGGCTTTGAGGTCCAGGGAAAACCAATCTGTCACGCCGTAAGACAAAAGAATATGTTCCTGCTGGCTTTTGAGCTCGCCATGGTCTTTATTAAGAGTGCGGAAAAAAATCGTGTACTCCCCAATCCCCCAGAACGCTTCTTTTGCCTTTGGCATTTTTGTCCCGTATGCCGGCGCTGCAAAAGCCGCAGAAGCGGAAAAAACAAAAAGCACAATCCATAACAAAACACGTTTTACCCGCATAAGAAATATTTCCTTTCTCAGCTGATCAGGATATTTTGAAGAAAATTAAAAAGATACCCCGTTATTATAATCGCAAAGGTTGTCATGAAAAAGAAAATCAGGATCAAGGGAAGTTTCATGGCCCTGCGCAGCATGACCGCCTCGGGTAAGCTCAAGGCAGAAACGGCCATCATGAAACTGAGCGCTGTGCCAAGAGGAACGCCTTTTTGAAAAAGAGCCACCGCAACAGGGACGATAGCGGCACAACTACCATACATGGGGACGCCGATCAAGACAGCCAGCGGGACAGAAAAAATTCCTGTTGAGCTGACCAAGGCATCAATGGAGGCTTTGGGGACATAATTATGAATCGCGGCCCCCAAGGCCACGCCAACCAAAACCCACGCCCAAATTTTCCTGACAATCGAAAGAGCTTCCTGCCCCCCATAGCGGAGCCGGCTTAAAAAACCAGAAAACACACCGCCTGACGGGACATCATCGTTATTCCCAACCATATCCTGTTCAAGATAATGCACGAGTCCGATCTTCTCTATCACCATGCCTGAAAAAACGCCGATCAGGATTCCGCTCGCCACATAACTGCAGGCAATCTTCCAGCCGAAGAAGGCCAGCATCAGAACAAACAAATACTCGTTAATGACTGGCGAAGTCACAAGAAAAGCCAGACTCACGCCCAAAGAAACACCGGACCTGATAAAGGCAAAAAAAATCGGGATTGACGAGCACGAACAAAAAGGAGTCACAGCCCCAAAAATAGCCGCGAAGAAATAAGAGCCCACTCCCCGATGACTCATCCATCGTTTCATCGCCGCATGCGGGATATAGGAACGCAAGACCCCTATGACAAAAATCATGGCCATTAAAAGGAAAATGATTTTTATCGAGTCTGCTATAAAAAACTGAAGCGCCTCCCCCAATCGTGAACTTAGGGAAAGGCGCATCAGATCAATCACAACCCAACGGGAAAAGCCTTCTAGCATTTCTTATCCTTTGAGCCGCTGTCGCACGAGCAGGAACAGCATCCGCTGGATTTTACCTTCTCCTGCATTTTCTGGTCAACTTTATCCATAAGGCGGGCAAAGAAACCTTTTTTTCCCTGTTTTGCATTCTTTTTGTCTTCCATAACTCCTCCTTAAAAAATTTTGCTTCGAAAAATTCAACCTTATGTTACAATTCGCTCTACTGTCCCCTTAGCTTAACGGATAAAGCACAAGCCTCCGGAGCTTGGGATCGGGGTTCGATTCCCCGAGGGGGCGCTTCTTCAAACAAGACCCATTCATACTATGCATCCCCCGCCGGCTTCGGGATTTCAATATTCAAAACAACCCCTTCTCCGACGTTAATAAAAAGAACAACCTTGCCTTTTTGCTTGGCCACGGCCCCGGAAATCATCCTGATCCGGTCATCCTCCTTGATACCCAAAACATCAAAGACATTGTGCAGGAACGCAAAAATAACTTCTGTAGAAAGCAATTTCCCGCCTTCCAGGACCCGGATAGTCACCGTGTCTTCTGTCTGCGAGGTTTCTACGCGAATCCCTGATTTGTCCGAAACCATGGATTGAATATTGCCCAAAAGAATACCTGCAAGATTCTGGGCATGGCGCTTGGCCAGGGCTGAAGATACGATTTCCAGAAGCACTTCGTTACTCCAGGGCTTGGCCACAAACCGGAAAATTTCTCCTTCATTGACCGCGTCAACAAGGCTCGCAAAATCGCTATACCCGGATAACATGATACTCACGATCCCGGGATGAGACTGATGGGCAAGACGTAAAAACTCAGAGCCTGTCATTTCAGGCATCCTCTGATCGGCAATAATAAGATCAACACCTTGCGCGTCAAGAATTTTCAACGCCTCTTCACCGCTTTGGGCCAGCGCCACCTTATAGCCGGCGCCCGACAATACCCGGTTAAGCGTTTTTAAAATGCTCAATTCATCGTCAACGCACAGAATTGTTTTCTCATTTTTGGACATAATCTTCTCCCCCTTCGCGCCTGCTATTTTCTTCCATCATACAAGAGAAAAAGAATTCTTGCACAAAAAATTATCTGGAGAAATCAGGCCCCAAGGGATGGCGCTAGAGGAAAATCAACTTCCGTGTCCGCAACATGATTAATATAATTCGTCAAAATATTAAACGACACCCAGGCCACAACCTCAACAAGCGCGGCATCGCTGTACCCGGCCTTGCGAAAGGCTTCAATCGTTTCTGATTGAGGACGCCCTTGCGTTGATACAATTTCGACTGCAAGCTTAACAAGACGGTCAAGCTTTTCATCGCGGGCTTTTCCCTGGCGGGCATCGAGCATCTCTTCAAGAGACAGTCCAGCCATTTTTCCCATGACAGTATGGGCTGCCAGGCAATAATGGCAGCTGTTCTTTTCTCCTACAGCAAGGGCAATCGCTTCGATTTCCTGGGGAGAAAGACTTCCTTTTTTAAGCCCGGCATTAAAATTCAGTACCGCCTCAAGCGTTGCGGGCGACTGGGCCATGGTGGCATAGATATTAGGAACCCTGCCCATTTTGGCTTTCAGGCCTTCGAGGAGTTTTTTTTGTTCGGGGTTAGAAGATACGAGCGTTACCGGATTTATGGTTGGCATAATTTTTTCCTTTCTTTGTGCTGGTTGGTCGTCTGTTGAGGAAAAAGCTAACAGAAAATCTCTTAAACCAGGGATCTCTTCAAGAAAGGATACGCTAAAATTTCTTCTCGTAGCTCATCCTGATAATGTGTTCCGTCTGAAGGACAGGCGCCGTGTAATAAGCCAGCGCAGGGTCTGTGGTTGAAGTTGTCACATTATACGCAGGCCCGACACCATACATGATGGAAAATTTATCATCCTTGGTAGCCAGGTAACGGCCCTCAATAAAGAAATTATTAAACCCTTCATACTTCAATTCCCCTGACTGCGCCAGGCGGGCGATGTCATACCATTTTGAAAAAGTGTAACGGGCAAAGAATCCGAGCTTGGGGTTGGGAACATAGCTTGTTTCAATGCCGAAATGGTTGATATTGTCGTCAATACCGCCGGCAAATTTATTGGGATTACGGGTGTAATCCAGATAAATATTCCAGACATCCAATGGCTTTAATAAAATTCCGCCTTTAAGAATATCATGATAGCCATACGGGGGCTGGTCAAAATATTGCTGGCTGTAAAGCCAGGACGTGGGATGACGAAAATTTATTTGAGTTAAATCCCCGGCATACCACGAATTTGAACTGTTAAAAAGGCCGCGCGGATAATTGTCTGTCATTAAGATGTCATTGGTGCGCATAAAAACACCATTGACAGACATCCAGTCTGTCGCATCATAACGTGCACCCACAGCGCCTGTGGACATGCTGGGATCCAGGCCCTTCTGCACAGACGGATTAATGAGAGGATTCCCATTGGCATCAAACATTAACGGGTCCAGCCCCCGGCCATCATCAAGCGCCGTGGTATTCGGGAGAGCATGGTGCAAGGCTGAAACTTTTGTGGTCAATTTATCCGTCGCCTTATACGTTAACTCGCCGTGCGAAACCGTTTCTACGGATTTATCCTCGGCCGTCATGACACGACGGAAATCAGCCGTGCCCAAAATCTTGTTATCATCCAAAACAGCATCAGCCCGCCAGCCTATCACCTGACGGTCATAATTCATGCCGTCGCCAAAGGCCAGATACGCTAGGTCATTTTCGCTCATGGTTGGCTCATTGCCAGGCATATTGCGATAAATCGAAGGATAAAATGTCATATTTCTCGACCAGGCGCTATCCTTTTGTGTTGCGCCGTAACTCGACAGGCTGGACTCAAAATTTTTGTCCATCCTGGCATAATAAAGGCGGGTTTTATAAAAAGAGTCTTCCCCTTTGTAAGGCTGGAGGGAAAAATAATCTTTCTTGATCATTTCCATCTGATTGGTGCTGGTCTGGATGCCGACATAATAAGCATCGCCGTAATGTTTCGTGGCGTAATCAGGCCTTGTTAAATCATACTGCGCCTGAGACTTGCTGACCTGGCCGAGCACCTTAACCCCATGCATGGCCATGATGGCCGCATCAACACTCTCAACATAATTCCAGGCATCCAGCTGCGGCTTGGGGTCTGTTGTAAACCCGCGATGCATATTCAAGGTCGACCCTAAATAAAAATCATCCTCCCAGTAACGCTTGGCACGCGCACTTCCTGCCAGGGTATTATACTGGTTATAATCCTCCCAGGGATTTTGGGGACTGGCCAGGGTACCTTCGATGGTTGTGGAGCCGTCAGGCCTGATTTTCGTCGAGACCCCGCGCAAGGCTGTCAAATGCTGGCCCGAAGAATCTTTGGCGGAAAAGGCGATGGAACGGTCCCAATACCCTTGCGTAAAATCAAACCCGTCCCAATTCACAGGCTGATTCAAATTGCCTTGATGCCACTCCCGGATCCAGGGGCTCTCTTCCCAATAAGTCCTCTTATTGGAAAGGCTTAAGGGGTCATCGCTCGTCAAGGCCTGATCCTCATAAGCTATGGGAAAAATCCTCAAAGAAAAATGCTCGGAGGGCTTCACATCAACCCAAAACTCCCGAATAGGCTGAAACTCATAATCCAGCTTCATTTGCGGGACATTAACAGTATCGCATGATGTGCCTGCGGGGTTGCAGTTATTGATCGCCAGCGCCTGTGCCGGAACAATATTACCTTTAATAATTTTTGTCTCCGGAATCGCGAGAGATTTTCCGATCCTGTCGGTATTAACAATCCGATTAAAGGTATAGCCATCGTTGCCAAAAGAATAATACTGCACCCTGACCTGGTCAACAGGGCCTGACCAAGTGCCGCTCAGAGAAGCTGTCTCAGTCTTGCCTCTGTAACTCCACGGGTCTGCGACGGCTAAAATGTGCATGGTCAGTGCGGGAAGAATTGTGGCATCCACAAGCAACCTCAGGCTCGAGTAAATCCCTGGGTCGTAAGTATTGGAATAGTGATTAAGCCCTGTATTATCAAGTATGCGCCAGTTGCGTTCATTCAAATCAGGATTAGCCCGGGTAAAAATAGCATCCCCTGATGTATTAATCCCCATGGCCAGCCGCAGGCGGCCATGAATATCAGCAGATGGATGCCAGCCTTCGCCGAACTGCCTTTGGACAGCGCCGCCCACAGCATTGGCAAAATCGCTGCTTGTCGGAGTTGTTGAAGAAGACGCAAGGCTTGCCGGCACCGGCATGCCAAAAGGCACGGGGCTCGACTCGTTGTCTGTTATTGCGGGGGAAGACCTTTGTGAAGAAACAACTGGTTCTGATTCCTGCTCATACGCCAGAAGCGCCTGGGACACAATCTCAGTTCTGCCATCATCGTACCCAGCGGCCCACGACAAAGCCTTTGGAGAAAACATGATGCCCCAAAGCATGAGGCAACAAAGAAAAAAACGTATCATAAAATTCTGCATACTGTCCTTTAATTAGAAATACCCGTTTAATAATTTATATAAATATAAACTATTAGACCCCTATAATGCAAGGGGAGGCTAACTTGAAGGACTGAAAAGCCAATCTTATGAAAATTATATAATAAAAACTTGAAATAACAGACAACAATGAGAAAAATCAGCAATACAGGAATTTTGAGTTTTTGGGAATAACAATGGCGTTAAGGGGATGTCAAATCATCCGCAGACACGGAAAGTTTATAAAAAAGAAGGCGAGAAGCCTGCAAATAGTTGTCACGGATTTCCTTGAGCCATAATTCACGTATTTGCTGGTCTTTTTGAATACGGCTATCTCCCCATTTCAAAGATTTAAAAAGCGGAAATTTGTCCCAATCACTGTTGATATAACAGACAACCCTGATGTCGTTCTGCTCAATAAAATCAAAATAATGTTTAAACCAGTCGAGCCTGCCCCGCACCGTATACGCCCCTGCCGGAGTTGACTCTGCAATCATGACCGGCTTTTGGTGGTCTTTGGCCAAAAGGATAAATTTTTCTGCGGTCCTGATTTGCTGGGGGGAAAATAACGAAATGCCAAACCAATCCACATAGTCATCCCCGGGGTACCAGTCCATGTATTTCCCGGGATTATCAACCATCACCGCAGAATGCCAGACATAGTTAACGTTTTTGACTCCCTCGGCGCGTAAACGGTCCACAATATACCGGTAGGCATTCTGATACTTAACAGGATCGTAATTGTTGTCCGCCAGATCAAATTCGTAGCCGATCCTCAAATACACAGGCCGTTTCAGAAATTTAAGCCACTTGGCCAGCGCGGCAATGTTCTTGTCAAAACGGCCTTCCAAAACGTCGTCGAGCCCTTCTTTCATATAAAGCCCAAGCTGGACCAAGGCATTCGGATACTTCCCCATCAAATACCGGGCATCCTGAAGGCCGCCGCCGTGGTCAGCCGGAGCCATTAGCCCGTCCATGCTCTGAACAGAGGTATAAAGCATAAACCCGCCAGGGACTATGCCAATGTTACGGATATAATTTTCGATTGTATTCTTATCCTGGCCGATAATGAGCAACCGGCCTTCCTGCGGAATAAAGGCATGGCCAGCGGCCTGAGCCAAAGAAGGATTAAAAGGCAGGATCAAAAAAACTGAACAGAAAAAAACGGTCAGATAAAAAGAGGCCATCGCTTCACTGCTGATAAACAGGCATGCCTGCCAGTCTTCTCCCAGCATCCTCAAGGGCTTTTTTGGTACTCGCCAACTCTTTGGCCAGCGCGTCCAGTTCCTGCTGTTTGCCTGCCAATTGAGCTTTTAACACCCGGAGCTTGGCATTACTTCTTAACTGCGCGATGTGGCTGGATGTTGACTGGAGGTCTAAGTTGGCGCTTGCCAATTCAGCCTCTTTCAAAGCCGCTGCAAAATAACTCCCCAGGCATACTGCCCCAACAAAAAGAATAAGCACCGTCACTTTAAATGAAACATCTTTCATTTTGCCCTCCATTCATTGAGAAGATGCTTGATTTTAAGTCTGCGGCCCTGCAACGTCAAGAATTCTCGTAAAAAACAATCAAACCAAATCTTCAACTAACGTGAGCTGGGGCATGAAAGGCAATTTTGCGCCTGCCGGTAAATAAGCGTCCACTTCAGCTTCGCTTTTAAGAAGTTCAAAAGCCTCACGAGCCTTCTGCCCTTCCAGAAGAAAGGCCAGCCGGCTTTCCATGCGTTTTTTACTGAGATTGACCATCACCCTGGCATTGCCGTTTTTTTCATTCAAAACAAGAAGCGCGCGCATTAGACCACCTCTTTCTTATTGCAGGTTTTATGAAGCTCCTTGATGTTTTAAAACCCTTGGGGGAAATCTCAACAATCAAAATATACAACATAAAAGCGCATTTGTCAAGTCACTGTTAAGATATGCATACGCAATATTCTGTTATCTACAAAATAAAGCGTATTTAAGTTTGACTTGCCCTTTAAAAACCTTTATACTTTGGGATAAGGAGCGTAAGGTTATGGAAAAAATCGGCGGAAAAATCAGGCGTTTAATTAAAGAAGGCGGCTACGCCACCATCAAGGATTTTTATTCCAGGCTGGCAGGAACGTTTGAAAAGACAGCCATTGACCGCTCTACCCTCACCCGGCTGCTTAAAAACCAGGTTGTGGTAAGAGAACGGACCCTTAACCAGATTGCCATTATTTTAGGCGTCAAAACCTCGGCTTTAAGGGAAGGCACAACCGCGGAAGTTTCCGCAATCAGCGAGCCGGAAGGTATTTTTACTTATAACGACAAGGCCGCGCTCAAAATCCTCGACAGGAACCTCCCTTTCGCGACCACACAGCTGATCCTCAAGGCCGGCGGGCAGACTTCGCCTGAACAGGACCGCAAGGACGCAAAAAAATCTTTAAAATGGATTTTTGTTCTAGTGGGAAAAATTGATGTTGTTATCAAATCGCCCCGCGGCGAGGAGGTAAAGACACTGCATAAAAGCCAGCGCGCCTCTTTTGACGCGCGCCAGGTTCATTATATTAAAAACGTTTCTCAAAGCACTTCGGTGTGCCTCATCGTCCATTACCCTGCGGACAATAACGTTTTTTATTCCAGCACACACTCCCCCAGCCCCTGACATTCAGGCCGTTTCCTTAAAAGCTTTCTTAATCACAAGCTCAATTACCTTTAATTCCGGGGGCTTGGAGACATAAACAGCACCCATGCTCTCAATTTTTTTCGTGACAGCGGGATCGCTCAATCCTGTGAGAACTATCTTGATAATGCCAGGGCAGCGCTTGATCGCATGGTTAAGGACCGTAAACCCGTCAACCCCGGGCATCTGCAAATCCTCGATAATAACGTCAAACTTTTCTTTATCCAGCGCCTGAATGGCATCAGACCCGTTATCCTTGACCGTAATATCGCAATCAATAACAATTTTTAAAAACGCGGGCAAAGACCGGCGAATTTCCGGGTCATCATCAACAACCAAAATTTTTGGTTTTTTCATCCCATCCCCCATTAAAAGCATCTGATTATTATTACCAATTAACAGAAAAAAACCAGGGTGTCAAGAATGTTGCCTGCCAACATCAACGGTTCCCTGCTTCATCTCATAATGCCACTTCCAGATGAAATAAACAGCCGGATACACCAATAGCTCCATAACAAAACTGCTGAAAATACCGCCGATCATGGGCGCGGCAATGCGTTTCATAACGTCTGCCCCGGCCCCCATAGACCACATGATCGGAATCAAGCTCATGAACATGGCCGCCACTGTCATCATCTTGGGCCGGATGCGCTTGACCGCGCCGTGCACAATCGCCTCTTTAAGGTCATCCTGGGTTTTCATGGCATTGCGCCGAACGCGGTCATAGTAAGCCAAATCCAAAAACAAAAGCATGAAAACCCCGGTCTCGGCATCGAGCCCCATGAGCGCAATCATCCCCACCCATACCGCAATGGACATATTAAACCCGAGCATGGCTAAAAACCACACTGCCCCGACCAGAGAAAAGGGGACTGCCAGCATCACAATCCCGGCCTTGACAGATGAACGGGTGTTCATATAAAGAAGAAGAAAGATCAAAAAAAGCGTCAAAGGAATAACCACCTTAAGCCTGTCGCGTACGCGCAGCATGTTTTCATACTGGCCGCTCCACTGAAGGGCATAACCCGTGGGGACCTTAAGTTCCTTCTCGACAACCTTCTTTGCCTCCTCCACAAAACTGCCGACATCCCGGTCAGCGATATCAACATACACATAACCCGACAGCATCCCGTTTTCATCCCTGATCATGGCCGGGCCCTGGGTCAGGTGGATATCCGCCAGTTGTTCGAGAGGGATTTGAGCCCCTCCCATCGTGGGGACCAAAACGCGGCGAAGCTTAGGCAGATCGTCGCGCAATTCGCGGGCGTAGCGGACGTTCACGGTATAACGTTCGCGGCCTTCCACTGTTGTCGTGACCGTCTCTCCGCCAATCGCAGTCATGATGATATCTTCCACATCTTTGATCGCAAGGCCGTAGCGCGCGATTTGCTCACGCTTGATGTCAAAGTCCACAAAGTAGCCGCCGGTCACGCGCTCGGCATAAACACTGCGCGTGCCTTTAACGTCTTTCATGATGCCTTCAAGCTTGACCCCTAACTTTTCGATCTCTTTTAAGTCATCACCAAAAATCTTGATCCCTACCGGTGTGCGGATACCTGTTGTGAGCATGTCAATGCGCGCCTTGATCGGCATGGTCCAGGCATTCGACACCCCGGGAAACTGCATTTTCCCGTTAAGATCGGAAATAATCTTTTCCGAAGTCATGCCCTTGCGCCACTGATTCTCGGGTTTAAGGATAATTGTTGTTTCCATCATGGAAAACGGCGCCGGATCAGTCGAAGTTTCTGCGCGGCCAGCCTTCCCGAAAACGCGCTCCACTTCAGGCTCAGACTTTAAGACCTTGTCCATCTGCTGCAAAAGTTTTCCAGCCTCGGTAACAGAAATCCCAGGCAGGGTCGTAGGCATATAAAGAATCGTGCCTTCGTTTAACGACGGCATAAACTCCGAGCCAAGCTTAAGGAATATCGGAACCGTTGCAATCACGAGGGCGCCTGCAGCCAACAACGTCAGTTTGCGGTATTGAAGGACAAGCCGGCAGACAGGCTCATAAACCTTAAACAAAACCCTGCTGATCGGGTGCTTTTCTTCAGGGTAATATTTCCCGACGGTAAAAATGTTGATAATGTTGGAGAGCCACTGTGCGCGCCATTTGACTTTGTTCACGCGGACCAAAAGCACAAACATGGCCGGTACAAGCGTGACCGCGAGAACTGCGGCAATACTCATCGCAAAATTTTTGCTGAACGCGAGCGGCCTGAAAAGCCTGCCCTCCTGATCGACGAGCGTAAAGACCGGTAAAAAGGCGATTGCGATGACCAGAAGTGAAAAAAAGACCGAAGGCCCGACTTCCTTAAGCGATGTCAAAAGAACATCCTGATAATTTTCTTTTCGGCCTCCGGCATCCCACAGCTGAATTTTTTTATACGCGTTTTCCACCATGACAATAGCGCCGTCCACCAAAACGCCGATAGAAATCGCGATACCGGCCAATGACATGATATTTGAGGTGAGCTTCATGGCAAACATGGGGATAAAAGACAAAAGCACGGCCACAGGAATCGTTGCAATCGGGACACTGGCCGATGGGAAATGCCACAGAAAAAATATGATGACCAAGCTCACAATGACCATTTCCTCAATAAGCTGGTGTTTGAGTGTTTCAATCGCGCGCAGGATAAGGTCAGAGCGGTCGTACGTGGCCACCACCTCCACTCCCGGCGGAAGTGAAGCCCTGACCTCCTTAAGCTTTTCCTTGACCCTCGAAATAACGTTTAACGCATTCTCGCCTGTCCGCATGACCACAATGCCGCCCACTGTTTCGCCCTCGCCGTCAAGGTCAGCCACTCCGCGCCGAATGTCCGGCCCCATCACCACAGAGGCGATATTCTTGATTAAAATCGGACTGCCTTGAGGGTCATTGCCCACAACAATATTTTCAATGTCTTTGACCGACTTGGCATAACCGCGGCCGCGCACCATGTATTCAGTCCCCGCAAACTCAACCAGGCGACCGCCGACATCATTGTTACCATTACGGATCGCCTCGGTCACTTTCATAAGAGGGATGTTGTAGCTCAAAAGCGCATTAGGGTTCACATTCACCTGATATTGTTTCTGAAACCCGCCGACTGACGCCACTTCAGCGACCCCGGGGACTGACTGGAGCCAGTAATGCAAATACCAATCCTGAAATGAGCGCAGCTGGGCAAGATTGTTTTTGCCCGACTTATCGACCAGCGCATACTGATAAACCCAGCCAACGGATGTGGCATCAGGCCCCAGCTCTGTGCGTACGCCTTCGGGCAGTTTGGGAAGGATTTTGCTTAAATATTCAAGGGTGCGGCTGCGCGCCCAGTAAATATCAGTGCCATCCTTGAAAATAATGTAAACGTAAGAATACCCGAAATCCGAGAACCCCCGGATGGCCTTGACATCCGGTGCGCCGAGCATGGCTGTGATAATAGGATATGTGACCTGGTCTTCAATAATATCTGGTGAACGGTCCCATCGGGAATAGATGATCACCTGCGTATCCGAAAGGTCAGGAATAGCATCGAGCGGAATATTTTTAATAGAATAAACAGCTGCCACCATCGCCACAAGCGTGATAATTAAGATGACATACTTATTCCTGGCTGAAAATTCTATGAGCTTTTCTATCATAAACTTCCCTTGAGCTTGCTCTCGGCGTCAATAAGAAAATTACCGCTTGTGACAACCGCTTCACCTTCTTCAAGCCCGCTTAAGACTTCATAAAACTCGCCGGCCTTGGAGCCTAATGTCACCTCACGCAATGTAAAGTGGTCGCCCGTAACCACATAAACAATTTTGCGCGTTCCGGAATCCATGACAGCTTCCTCGGGAACCGCGAGCTTTTCTCCTAAGTCGACTAAAATTTTTGCATTCACAAACATCTCCGGCTTTAACTTTCCGTCTTTATCGTCAACTTCGCTGCGCGCGTGGACAGAACGGCTTTCAGAATTGAGGATCGGCGTTAAACTTTTGACCTTACCCTTAAAAACCTCCCCTGGAAACGCCACGGCATCCACAAAAACCTCCTGGCCTTCTTTTACAAGCCCCATTTCATATTCATAAATTGTCACATAAATCCACGCCTTGCCGGAATTGCCGGAAAGATACAAATTATCCTGTGCCACACCGCTATTTTTAAGCGTTTCGATTTCAGTCTTGCTCATGCCCAGCAACGCGAGCTTTCTTTCCGCCGATGCCAGAAGCCCCTGGGACTGTTCCCGGATGGAAACAAGGGCGCTTTTCTCAGTCGCAGCCGCCGTTTTTAAGGCCTGGATATACTCTTCCTCGGCAACATACAAATCAGGGTCATACGCCACTTTGCCTGAGGTTAAAATTTCAACGGCAAGCGGACGCTTTTTAACAATATCTTTTTTCACACCGATCAACTGCTGTTTATTCTCATTAATGGCAACTCCGCCTGATGCTGCTGGTTCTTCTGCAGTTTCTTTTTTCACCAGGTCCATGCCGCAAATAGGACACGTTCCTTTTTTATCAGAAACATAATGGGGATGCATGGGGCAATAATAAACAGCCTTTTTCGCCGGATGCCCGAGAGTGCTCTCCTCGGCAAGCCCTCGTGACACAAACCCGGCAGCCACAAAGCCCGCGAGCACCACAGACATGAAAAATATTTTCATCTTCATAAATGCTCCTTAATTTCCGAGGCTTCCTCCGGCGGATCTCTCCAGATCGGCCAGTGAAACCTGTAATTCTGACACAGACTCAAAATATTCCATCTGAAGATCCTTTAACATCCTTAAAGAATCCAAAAGTTCCAAAAAGCCCAGCGTACCGGACTCATAAGCCTTGCGCGCTGTTGTGGCCGCAGATGTGGCCTGCGGCAAAACGCCTGTTTCGTAAATCTCCACAAGACTGCGTGCGGCCTCGTATTTGGCAAACGCGCTTTTGGCTTCAAAGACAGCCGTATTCTCGGCAGACTTGTAATCAGCCTTCGCCGCCTCAAGATTGGCCCGAGCCTCACGGACCCCGGAAAGCTGTTTGCCCCAAAACCAAAGCGGGACATTAATGCCCACCGAGCCAGACCACTCACCCTCATCCATCCGGCTGAGCTTGCCGTCTTTTCCTTCCCGCTGATATTTCACGGTAATGTCCGGCAAGAATTCCTGTTTGCTCAAAGAGCTATCCACTTCTGCTTTTTCCAGCATCTCCCGGACTGACTTTAGTTCCGGCCGGTCTTTTTTGGCCAGGGCCACGATGTCCTCTTCTTTTAAATTCAAATCCTTGGCGGGATCCACGGGAAGAATATCAATAGACGCATCATCCTCCCGGCCTAAAAGAGAAATCAACAGGCTTTGGGCGATCCTGGCTTCTTTTTCATAAAGGATCACGGTATTGGATAATTTGGAATACTCCACTTGCGCGCGCAGCACATCCTGTTGGCCCGCCTTATTGACCGCATACTTCTTGTTTGTCACTTCAACAAACTGGCTCATCAAACTCAGAGAATCTTTAAGATACTCCACTTTTCTGCGGTTAAGATATAAATGGGAATAGGCTTCTTTAACTTCCTTGATAACCGCCTGCTCTGTTTCCTTATATTCCTGCTGTAGCGCATTGGCCTCTTTCTGGGCAGATTTCTTGCGCATAAAAATTTTGGTGGGGAATGGAATTTCCTGCGATACAGACAGAGACCTCATGGGACGGACCTTCCCGCCGCCGGACATGGCCTCGGCCGGGATAATCCTGTCATAATCATATTCCAGCATAGGGTCGGGAATATTGCGGAAGAGCGCCGCGCGGGCCTGGGCCGCCTCGGCGCGGTAATGGGCAGCCTTTAACCGGGGATTATTTTTCAAGGCTTCCTGAATCAGGGAATTTAACGGCACCGCGTCACTGGCCGCAAAGGCCGGCAGCGCCACAATCATAACAATAAGAAATGCTATCAGTTTCTGCCGCATAGCTATCCCTTCTTGAAACGAATGATGAGACCCAGAACCTCATCAACCTTTTTCTGGCTTTCGCGTGGAGACTTGCTCTCAAGGGCGCCGACAACACAGCCCTCGAGGTGCTTCTTAAAAACCTCATTTTCAACGCGCTTGATGGCGCCGCTGATGGACTGGATCTGCGTTAATATGTCAACGCAGTACCTCCCCTCCTCAATCATCTTCTGGACGCCCCGTATCTGACCTTCGATCTTTTTTAAATAAACGATTTGTTCGGCATGTGTGGTTGTGGACTTACTCATGGCAAATCTCCCTTCTGCCATGAATATAGCATACCCCCCCTAGGTATGTCAAGAAAAAACAAGGCGTGAAAGATTTCGACGATATTCTAAAATGAAATCTAAAATAAGGCCAGATACCCCTACCAAAAACTAATTTCTCTAGGGCACGCTCTGGACAGGCGCATCGCTCATCTGCTTTTGGGCACTAAGAACTTCCTGATCCGCAATTTTACTGTATTTCTCAGGGTCGGCCTTGAATGCCTCTAGGCATCCGGAACAGCAGAGATTGTAAACCCTGCCTTTGTATTCATACATTACCGGAGCCATGCCCGCATCCGCGAGGATTTTCGCACCCGATACCGGGCATATCTTGTTGCCGACCACGACCGGCTTCTCGGAAGCCGCCTCAGCCGGCACCTGCGCATAAGCCGCGAATGGCGCGCTTGTTAACACAACCGTTAAAATAATCATTAAACCCTTCATAAGACTCTCCCTATTTTAATTCTATTAAGAAGCTATACCTGCTTTAAAGCCAACACTCCCACGCGCCCCACGGCGCTTAACAACGCCTGCTGATCTGCTGTCAAAACACTGCCCGCAGATAATTTAATACCGATAACGCCCTCCACGCCCTGATCACGCTTAACAGGCAGATAGATGGCTCTGGCCTCACGCAGTGTTTTTGTCCCCGGACCGGCTGGCTGGGCATTTTTTTGAACCCACAAGGCCACGGCCTCTTCTTTTTCATCAAAAACAAAGCCGGGACTGCGTTTCTGTATGACAATCTGCTGCCCCTCCCCAAAAAGAAACACCCCCGCATCACAAGGCAAAATCCTTCGAATATTATTTAACATGACTTCCGCAACCTGATCCATGGTCTTTGCCGCCAAAAGGTCGCTCGTAAGATTATAAAGCGCGGCACTCTTAGCTTCGCTCCGGCGCAATTCACGGATCTGAAATCTCAACTGCGCAGCCAGACTGCTCAATCCAAAAGCAATGAGCGCAAACACAACAAAAGAAAGAAAATATTGAATATCCATGATCGCAAACGTGTAATAAGGCTTAACGAACAGATAATCAAACAATGCCACACTCAGCGCCGAAGAAATAACAGCTGAACGGCGGTTAAACCTGATGGATACCGCCACAACAGGCAAAAGCATGAAAAACAGTGTATTGGTCTCATTCAAATGATTTCTTAAAATCTGCCCTAAAAGCGCCGCCGCTCCAACACAAAGCAAGCCATAAAAAACGCCGCCCCAGGGATTGTGCCTTCTCTTCTCAAAAAGGATGCCCTTCTTAAACTCATGAGAAAACCAGAAAATATCAATCCCGGGCGTGCCCATGATCATTTTCCATGAAAAAAAGAGCCCCTTCCCCAGCCTGTTCGGTTTTCCAAGGATGATTTTTGCAATATTATGGTCCTGGGCAAAACGAATGATGACATCGGCGGCATCAACACCCCGGAGAGAAACCATTTCCGCTCCCAATTCTTTAGCCAAACCCACAGCTTTCAAAAGCCACGCCTTTTCCTGGTCAGTCATGGTATTGTCGCGCTCTGTGACAACGTGCAACGCGACCCAGCGGGCATTGAGCTCTGAAGCAAGGCGAAAGGCGCAACGCACCAGATGTTCCGCTGAAGGGCTTGAAAAAAGGCAAACAAGAATCTTATCCGCCACAGGCCAGGGCTCTTTGGACGCTTTGAGTTTGCGGTAAACGTCCATATCCTTGTCCACGCGAGTCGCGATAGCACGCAGCGCCAGTTCACGCAGGGCCGTCAAATTCCCCACCGTAAAAAACCGCTCTACTGCACGCTCAGCCATCTCGCCAAGATAAACTTTGCCCTCGGCCAAGCGCTTAAGCAGCGCCCTGGGGGAAAGGTCAATAATCTTGACTTCGTCAGCCCCAAAAAACACGCTGTCCGGCACAGTCTCCTTCACCGGAATTCCGGTCACCCCCAGAACGGCATCATTCAAACTTTCCAGGTGCTGGACATTCAGAGTCGTGTGCACATCAATTCCGGCCTGTAATATCTCTTCGACATCCTGATAACGTTTTTCGTGACGGGCCCCCGGCGCATTCGTATGAGCCAATTCGTCCACCAAAACAATTTTAGGATGGCGCCGAAGAACCGCATCAACGTCGACTTCAGACAGCACAATCTTTTTATACTCACTTTTTAAAGTCGGCACAGCCTCCAGGCCCGAAAGAAGGCCTTCGGTATCCTTGCGCTTGTGCGGCTCCACATAGCCAACCACAATATCAACATTTTCTTTTTTCTGATTTTGGGCTTCCTCAAGCATGGCATAAGTTTTTCCGACACCGGGAGCTGCGCCAAAAAAGATCGTTAACTTGCCACGCTGGCTTTCCACATCCCCTGCCAATGCCAAGAGGGCATCCGGATCCGGTCGTAAAGATTCATCATTCATCTACGGCCCCCTTCATGGCATCCAATGCCAGGTTGAGCTTTAAAACATTCACCCGCTCTGCTCCCAAAAAACCAGCCTGTTTTTGTTCCACATTCTTTGTGATGAGCGCAATAACGCTTTCTTTGGTTATTCTTCTTGCCCGGGCGATACGATCTGCCTGCAATAAAGCCGCCTTTGGGCTCAAATGCGGATCAAGGCCGCTCCCTGACGTCAGGACAAGATCTGCAGGAAGATTCTCCTTGTCCGCCAGCGGATTTGAACGAACCACTGCCGCTATCCGCTCCTTGAGGGAATCCATGAGCTTCGCGCTTGTCGGCCCGTAATTGCTGGCGCCGGAATTCGCCGTGATTTGGTCAACCGCCGATGGCCGCCCCTGAAAATAACGCGCCTTGCTAAAGGGCTGGGCAATCAGCTCCGAACCCACAGGCTTGCCGCCTTGCCATAGAAGACTGCCATTCGCCTGTCGAGGGAAGAACGACTGCCCCAATCCTGTAATAAAAAGCGGATACACCACTCCGGTCAGCACGGAAAATAAAAACAACACAAAAAGCGGCCTTAATACAATTGTCAACATAACGCAACCCCTCATGCCCCATGAAACAGATTTAACAGCACATCAATAATTTTGATCCCGATAAACGGCAAAACAATCCCGCCTGCACCATAAATCAAAAGATTGCGGTAAAGTAACGCCGTTGGAGACATCGGCCGGTAACGCACGCCGCGCAAGGCAAGCGGAATCAGGGCCGGAATGATAAGGGCATTAAAAATGACCGCCGACAAGACCGCGCTTCTGGCATTGGCCAAATGCATGACATTAAGAATCTGAAGGGCGGGATACTGGGCCACAAAAGCTGCCGGGATGATCGCAAAATACTTGGCCAGGTCATTGGCAATGCTGAATGTCGTCAAGGCACCCCTCGTGATCAGGATTTGTTTCCCTATCTCGACAATATCCAGAAGCTTCGTCGGGTTCGAATCCAGGTCAACCATGTTGGCGGCTTCACGCGCAACCTGGGTTCCCGCATTCATGGCCACGGCCACATCCGCCTGCGCCAAAGCCGGAGCATCATTGGTTCCGTCACCGATCATGGCCACCATATACCCTTGCGCTTGATATTTTCTGATCAGCTCCAGCTTCTTTTCCGGCCTGGCCTGCGCAAAAAAATCGTCGAGCCCCGCTTCTGCCGCAATGGAGGCCGCTGTCAACTGATTGTCACCGGTGATCATGACCGACTGAATGCCCATCTTCCGCAATTGGCCGACCCGCTCATTGATGCCCTTTTTGATCACATCTTTTAACTGCACCACTCCCAAAACTCTTGCATTGTCCACGACCACAAGCGGGGTGCCGCCATCAAAGGAAATATCTTCAATAATCTTTGAAAATTCCGCAGTCACGCCACCCCCATTATCTTTGACAAACTTTGCCATGGCATCTTCAGCCCCTTTACGGATACGGCGTTGCTGCATATCAACCCCGCTCATCCTGTTCTGGGCGCTAAAAGGGATAAAAACTGCATTCTCCGGCGGCGTAATATCTGTGCCGTGAATCCCGAGCTTTTCCTTGGCCAGGGTAATAATGCTTCGGCCTTCCGGCGTTTCATCGGCCAAAGACGAATATAGCGCAGCCTCAGTGAGCTCCTTCTCCGTCACGCCCTGGGCCGGGATAAACTGCGTTGCCATCCTGTTTCCCAAAGTCAGGGTTCCGGTCTTATCCAACAGCACAACATCCACATCTCCCGAAGCCTCAACGGCACGGCCGCTTAAAGCAATAACATTCATCTGAAGCAACCGGTCCATGCCTGCGATCCCGATCGCCGGCAAGAGCCCTCCAATTGTCGTCGGAATAAGGCAGACCAAAAGCGAAACCAAAACAACAACGGAGACATGCACCTGGATATACTTTGAAAAAAACGGAAACGTGACCACAACAGCCAGAAAAATCACGGTGAGACCCAGAATTAAAATTTCAAGTGCAATTTCATTGGGCGTTTTCTTCCGTTCGGCGCCTTCAACCATGGCGATCATCTGGTCGATAAAGGTTTTCCCGGGGTCTGCTGTAATACGAACCTTCACTTTCCCGGAAAGGACCTTTGTTCCTGCGGTAACGCCTGACCGGTCTCCTCCCGATTCACGGATAACAGGAGCAGACTCCCCTGTTACAGCCGCCTCATTAATAAAAGCGGTTCCTTCAATGATCTCGCCGTCTCCGGGAATGATATCGTTGTCTTCGACAAGGATCTCATCATTTTTTCTAAGATCAAGCGCCGAGACTTTTTCCATGCGCCCGTTTTTCATAATCCGGTTTGCAAAAGCGCTCTCCCGTGAACGCTTGAGGCTCTCCGCCTGGGCCTTTCCCCGCCCCTCGGCAATGGCTGCTGAAAAATTTGCAAACAGCACCGTAAACCACAGCCACAAAGAAATATGGAATTCAAATCCCGAACTCTTCCCCTGCACCGCATACAAAACAGCAATGGCGGTCGTCAACACCGCCCCTGCGGCGACCAAAAACATTACCGGGCTTCTCCATAAAATCCGCGGATCCAGTTTCTTAAACGATGCCATAACGGCATGGATGACGATTGCTTTCTGCCATAAAGAAATATTTTTGTTCGCCATGTCAACTTCTCCCTTAAAAAAGCTTCCCGGCAGTCATTTGAAAATGTTCAAGTACGGGCCCAATGGTAAATGCCGGGAAAAATGTAAGCGCACCGATAACAACCACAGTCACGCAAAGGATGCCCACAAAAACAGGGCTCGCCGTAGGAAGCGTCGCGCGGTTTTCCGGTGAAATCTTTTTTTGCGCAAGGCTTCCGGCAATGACAAGCGCAGGCACGATCGTGGCAAAACGACCCACCAGCATGGCCGCCACCAGCGTAAGGTTATAAAATGGCGTATTAGTTGTTAACCCGGCGAATGCTGAGCCGTTATTGCCGATGCCTGATGCATAAGCGTAAAAAATCTCTGAAAAACCATGCGGCCCGGCGTTGTTAAGGCCGGCCAACCCCACTGGCAAGGCAACCGCAACAGCTGTCAGCGCCAAAAGCGTTACACAGGGAAAGACTATCGCAACCACAGTCATGACCATTTCCGAAGCGCCAAGTTTCTTGCCGTAAAGCTCGGGTGTGCGTCCGATCATAAGACCAATAATAAAGAGTGCGAGGATGGCATAAAACAACATCCCGATCAACCCCACCCCGACACCGCCAAAAATAACTTCCCCAATAGCGATATTGAACATGGCCACAAGGCCCGCAATGGGTGAGAAGCTGTCATGCATGGCATTCACACTGCCGTTCGAAGTCACAGTCGTTGCGGCTTCCCAATAAACAGAAGGAACGATTCCGAAACGCACTTCCTTCCCCTCCATATTAAGGCCGTTGTGAATACCTGAATTCTTAAGAATCGGGTTCCCCTGGCTTTCAAAAAACAATGCCGCCCCAAGCCCGACAAGAAAAAGAATCAGCATGGCCAAGAAGACAGCCCATCCTTCTTTTCGCTTCTTAAGGAATTCTCCGAGAAAAATCGGAAACGCAAAAGGAATTAAAAGAATGGCCATTGTCTCGAAAAAATTCGACAACGGCGTTGGATTCTCAAAAGGATGTGATGAATTGACGTTAAAAAATCCTCCGCCGTTGGATCCGACCTGTTTGACAGCAATTTGAGATGCCGCCGGACCAACAGCAATCGACTGATTCTGGAGCTCCAGTGTTTGAACGGAAACATAAGGCTTAAATGTCTGCACCACGCCCTGCGAAACAAGGAAGACTGCAAAAACAACTGACAAAGGCAAAAGGACATACAAAACGCCTCGTGTCAAATCAACCCAGAAATTCCCGATCGCCTCCGTAGAGTGCCGGACAAATCCTCTTAGGAACGCTGCGCAAGCCGCCATGCCAACAGCCGCTGAAACGAAATTCTGGACAGTAAGGCCCAGCATTTGGGTCAAATAACTCATGGTGGTTTCACCGCCATAAGACTGCCAATTCGTATTTGTGACAAAAGAAACCGCGGTATTGAGCGCCAAATCCCACGGTACGGCGGAAAAATGCTGCGGATTCAAAGGAAGTTTGTCCTGAAACACCTGAATCAGAAAAAGAACCACGATGCCCCAAAGGTTAAATACAAGGAAATCCCTGATATAAACCTTAGACGGCATCTCTTCAGTCGCGTCAATATTAGAAAGCTTATAAAAAAACCGCTCCGCAGGCGATACCCACCGGGTCAGTCCTGTGGGTTGCCCGCCATAAACCAGAACCAGATACTTCCCCAACGGAATCGCAAGCGCGGTAAGAAAAATCAGCGATACGCCCACCTCAATCAAATTACTGGCCATCTGAACATCCTCCATTTGAGCCTGGAACCCATAAAAAAAGAAAAACCAGAGAGTCTTCTCTGGTGCACTCTCTCAATCCATGCTGACGGAGTTAGCTGTCGGACTAGGGCCTGAGCTGCCCTTACCCTTTCGAGTATTCGCCCCAAGATCTCACGAAGAAGATCAAACTATTGGGTCCCCCGCTCTTTTCCCACCCGCGAGATCAAGATGCAAAAAGATTAAACTTATAACTGGAAACATTACTCCCAAGCACCCCTCTTGTCAAGAGGAACTCGGTGGCTTGACCTCCCCCATCAGGGTGATTTCTTCCCGGTCGTGGTAAAGCTGCCGGATACACAGCTCCTTGCAGTAAGGGGCCAGGCCTTTATTTTTATCCCTGATGCTTTTTAGCAACGCGACCGAATCAAGGCGCCCCACTTTGAGATTCACAATAAAAAAACGGCACCAGCGGTGGGAAAACCACTTTTCAAGGAGTTCCAGGATCATCTCAGGCTTTTCAAGGACATCGCACAAGAGCCAATCCACAGGCAAGGCCTCCTCATGCCGGTATTTTAACGCATCGGCTTTAAGATGGTGAACCCTCGGGTGCGATTTGACTGGTTCCCTTAACGGCCCGTTATCAACAGCAATGACGCTCGCCCCGCGTTTCAAGGCGCTGTGGCTCCACCCGCCGGGTGAGGCGCCCAAATCAATCACTTTTTCATTTTCGCGCGGCGCGCGGCCGAACACCTGAAAAGATTCTTCGATCTTTAAATACGACCTCGACGGGGCCTGCGGATCCATGGTCATGCGCTGCTGGCCCTGGGAGAGAGCCTGAAAAGACACCAAAGCCTGGTTAAAGCCTGTAAAATAAACAAAAAAACCTTCCGCAAATTTTGCGCCGGCCGGAATGCCTTCCCGGGCAAGCTTTGTAACGCGCGACATTTTCTTTTGAAGCTTTTGAAAGCAATATTTCTCGACAGTCTTCGCATGCTGGATCAACGGCCCCTCGGTTGAGGAAAAAAACAAGAACGGCCAGGGGCCAAGAATCCGCGTTGAGCCAACATGTTGCCCAAACAGGTTAACCAGTTTTTCTGTCAAAGCATTCACCGATGCCGCAGATACATTCAACGGACTTAAAAGGACGTGGCAGGCAAAACATAAATCCGTAAACGCGGCCTTATCATCCCCTTTCAGCAAAACCCAGCCCTGACCCTGCTGCGAAGGTTTTAATTGATACCCGTCCGACTCACGGGCCAGTATTTTCTCGTAGTTAGATTTGCACGTTATTAAGAAATCCATAGAAGGGCGCCAAGCAAAAGAATTATTTTAACGAGGAAATGACTTCAATAACACCTCTACGCACCATCATGACTCCGATAGCCGCTAAAAGAAGGTACATGACCTTGGACAAGGCCCGGGAACCGCTCACCCCCAAAAGGCGGATGAGCTTGTCGGAAAATAAAAACACCACCCCGACAATCACGATATTGGATAACACAGCGGCGAGCGTCACCACCCAGCCTAATTGATTCATGAGCATGAGGGCCATGGTCAAAACCGCAGGCCCGACAATAAGTGGCGTGCCGATAGGGACCGCGGCCAGCTCAATGGGCTTAAGCCTTCTGGATTGGGCCGTTAACCCCATCAAATCTACCATGGACAGGCAAAAAAGAATCATGCCACCCGCAATCATAAAGTCCCCCATGCTGATCCCTAAAAAGTTGAACACAATTTTTCCGAGGAAAATAAAACTGATGGCCAGGATCGTTGCCGTTGCCAGAGACAGGGCAATGATCTTGCGTTTTTCAGCCGGCGACAGGCCACGGGTCAGCCCAGCGAAAAGGGGCAAAATCCCCAAGGCATCGATGGCAAAAAACATGGGTATAAAAGCCAGCAAAAATTGACTCAACATAAATTTAATCTCCTCTTCATAAAACAACTTTCTAAAACCTACCAGTCGATCGGAAAATAATCCTTGAGAAATTTCCCTACCCAATGGTTACCTGTCAGTATCCCATGAAAAAAAGGATCGCAAACCCTTGCCGCGCCGTCAACAATATCAAGGGGTGGCTGGAAATCGTGTTCCTGCTCTTTTCTTTTCGACAGGAAAAACGGGTCTTCATCGGTCACCCATCCGGTATCAACCGCATTCATGTGAATGCCGAATTTTACAAGGTCACTCGCTGATGTGTGCGTCAGCATATTGAGCGCGGCCTTGGCCATATTGGTATGCGGGTGGCGGTCGGTTTTCACAAAACGATGGAACTTCCCTTCCATGGCCGAAACATTCACAATATGCTTTTGCCCGGTATTGTCGCGCTTCATCATCCACGACAACTTGTTGCACAAAACAAACGGCGCAACAGCATTCACGAGCTGCAGCTCGAGCATTTCAGAGGTTTGAATCTCGCCCAGGCGCAGACGCCAGCTGTTGGTATCGCGCAAATCGACCTGCTGAAGGTCGGCATCGAGCTTATTGACCGGAAATACTTTTTCAAGTGACAATTCATTATCATACACATAAGGAATCTGCGAAAGCTGTGCTGAGGAGGCAATACCCATGCCGGGAAGTTTGGCCCCCCAGGAGACCGGAGCATTCACCAGGCCGGCACGGCGCGTGAGATCCCCAAGCCCCAGCTCTTTCTTGCAATCCTCAAAAGGCTTAAGGAGCTTTTGGGCGCCCTCGGGCAGGTCTTCGAAATGCAGGGTTTCATTCGACATCATGTGCGCATAAAAACCCGCCGGGCGCCGCACAGTCTGCGCCGCATTATTAATCAACAAGTCCAGGCGGTCATATTTTTGTTCAAAAAACTTGCAAAAAATCTCGACACTGGGCGTGTGGCGCAAATCCAGGCCGTAAATGTGCAGCCTTTCGCCCCACTCATGAAAATCTTTTTCTTTGGAATAACGAAGAGCACTGTCCACGGGAAAACGCGTGGTTGCAATCACACGGGCCCCTGCGCGGAGCATCATAAGCGTTGCCTGATACCCGATTTTGACCCTCGAGCCTGTAATCAATGCCACCTGCCCCTTAAGAGACGCTGTCTGGAAACGTTTGGCATAATTAAAATCTGCGCACTTCGGGCACATGGAATCATAAAAAAAATGTACCTCGGTAAAATTAGCCTTGCAGACATAACACGCCCGCGGATTAACGAGCTGGCGCGCTGGCACAGATTCCGGCGCTGGCAAAGCAGCCTTTTCAGGCGCGGCAAATACTGCGGCCTGGCGGGCCTTGCGGATGCCGGTATCAGCCCTCAGGCTGCGCTCAAGCTCGTCAATTTGCTGCTTCTTTAAGTGCCGCCGGTCATACGAGCGCTTGCGAATCTCGTCTTTATCCGGCCTGGAAATCTTTCCCGCGGCCTTCATTAAAGGGATCCTTTGCTCATCCGGCAAATGCGCCATCTGGGCGCTGTTCTCGGCTAAGTCTTCCAGCAAACGGATACACGCTTCAATATCCTTTTGGGAATACTTGATGCCCATAATTTTATCAATCTTGTGTATTGGATAAGCCACGGAAAAATGCCAATCAGGATTTAAAGCTTGTTGTATTTGGTATGCCGGCCGATGCACTTTTCAACCGGATATTTTAAGGCGTTCTTTTTCATCTTTGTGGTAATCGCCCGGGGGAGATCAATCTTCAAATCATCCGCGAGTTCAAAAAGATAAACGGCAACGTCGGCGAGCTCATCGGCAAGCTCTTCTTGGGCGTCCCTGCCGTGTTCTTCAACCTCTTCAAGCGACTTCCACTGAAAATGCTCCAAAACTTCAGAAGCTTCCAAGACCAGAGACAAGGCCACGTCTTTATGGTTATGGAACTGGGCCCAATCGCGCTCGCTGCGAAATTTCTTAATCTTTTTCGTGATCTCTTTTATCTCACCCATGAACCCGCCCCGTTCAAAAACACTTCCTTCAAGACCCTTTAACTTGATGAAGTTTACCCCTCGAATCAGGCGGTGTCAATAAGGAGGTATCGGAAGGCGTGTCCCCAAACACGGTCAATGTAAACTCGAGCGGAACAAATCCCATGCTGCCCTGTTCCTGACGGCTTGCCCCGACGCTAAGCCTGGCCGCGTCAAACCCTGCCGCCACAATAAAATCATAAACTGCCTTGGCGCGCGCGGCCGCGAGCGCCAAAAGAGCCGGCTTATCCACAGCCGCATTCTCAATCAACTGGCGCTTGATTTCAGCAATAAGCTTCTCATCATCATAGGTGCCTTCCTTGACCTTATACTTTTTGGTCAAAGTCCACAAATCACGAATCCCAAGCCTGCGCTGATATAACATCTGGTATATCGAGCTTTCAGAGCGTGTTGAGGTGCGGCGAATTTCCGCATAATCTTTCGCAAGCGTGTCGATTTTAATGGCCTTCCAGTCCGTATCAGGATCATAGCCGCCGTTCACCTCGAGCTTGAGCTTCGGATGTTCTTTAAGCCCCGCTAGCAATGTTATGATCTTTTTCTGCTCGGCCTCCGGGATATCGGCCTTTCCGGGCAGGAACCGGACATAACCCAATTCATCGGTTCCGCTCTCCGCACCCATGGCTGAGGCCAGAAAGGCGAACGGCTTTGTGATAAGCCCGGTAAAAAAATTCGACACAACCTGGCCAAGCAAGGACCAGTAATGAAAATCAGGTTTGCTCATGTCGCCTGTCACAGGGAGTGATATTTTAATCCGCCCCTCGGGGTCTTCGAGGAGCGCCACCACAAGGCCAAACGGCAGAGGAAGAGCATCCTTGCTTTCCACTTTCTGGCCAAAGGCAAAACGCTGGACAAGCACTTTATGGGTGGCGGTCAACTTGTTGCCGCTGATGCGGTAATCCATCTTAAACTCTAACGCGCCATCCTTAAGGCTTCGCCCCGTGTATTTCCCGACGTAAGGCGTCAGCACATCCAAGGCAAAGCCGTTTAAGGCCAGGCTTGTTTCCAGTTCAATGGGCTGGGTCAAAGGCTTTAAGTTCACTTCAGAGGTGATGACACCCTTCTCCCCGAGTCTTGAGTGAAAAAGGGCGTTTGTGGTACTGTCAGGCTTTGTGGAAAGGCCCGTGACCTTAAGGTCAATATCATTTAAAGTAACGGAAAAATTGGGATGAATACTGCGGTCGAGAAAATTGACCTGGCCGTTTTTAAACATAATGACGTCAACCACGACCAAAGGCAAAGCCTGAGGAGAAGAAAGACTCGCCGCTGCCTTTTCTTTGGGGGCAGGCGAATTCGCGGGCGGGACCGCAACAGGCACAAGATCCATCAGGTTCACATGCCCGGCGTCTAAAAGCACCACGTTAATTTTTAAGCCCTCCACAACCAGGGATTCTATACGATACGTTTTTTTAAAAAGCGCAAGAAAACTTGCATCCACGCTCAGTCGGTCAAACCCTGCCATGACCTGCCCGTCACTATCAAGCACCTTAAAGCCGCGCGCATCCAGCCGCCACAAGAAAGGATTAAACATCACAGAAGCAACTTTGACAGGATGCCGGAGTGCCTTTGCCCCCTGGCTCTCAATACCCCACTTAAGCGCCACAGGCAAAACTATGCCTGCGACAACAAGATAAAAAATAAAACAGCCAACAAGAATTTTTAATACTATGCGAGTAATTTTTTTCAGCATATTCGCTCCCGGATTCTTATCCTCTTTTATTTCAACGACGCCATGTCAATGACAAAACGAAACTTCACGTCCCCCTTGACCACGCGCTCGTAAGATTCCTGGGCCTTTTGAATCGGAATAAGCTCAATGTCGGAAACAATGCCGTGCTTGCCGCAGAAATCCAGCATCTCCTGCGTTTCCCGGATTCCGCCGATCAAAGAACCAGCGAGGCTCCGGCGGCCGAAAATAAGGCTCGCGGCAGAAACGGCAGGCGCCTTGGGCGGCACGCCTAAAATAACCATTGTTCCGTCGCGCTTTAAAAGCCCCAGATACTGGTTCCAATCCAGGTCCACAGAGACCGTGCAAATAATAAGATCAAATGTTTTTGCCAGCTTTTCAAATGTCCCGGCCTCGCCAGTCGCATAATAATGCTTGGCCCCCAGACGCTTGGCATCCGCCTCTTTATTCCGGGAACGGCTGATCACAGAAACTTCCGCACCCATGGCGCTTGCAATCTTGACCGCCATATGCCCCAGCCCTCCCAGGCCCATGATGCCAACCTTCTTGCCTGGGCCGGCTTTCCAGTGGCGAAGCGGTGAATACGTCGTGATCCCTGCGCATAACAGCGGCGCCACAGCATCCATAGGCAACGCTGGCGGCAGGCGCAGGACAAAATCTTCATTAACCACAACGCGGTTGGAATAGCCGCCCTGAGCCAGGGTCTTCCCGTCTTTTTCATAGCTGTTATAAGTGAAAACCGGATGCACGCAAAACTGTTCAAGTCCATCCTTGCAATCCGGGCATTCGCGGCACGAATCAACCAGGCACCCCACACCTACCTTATCCCCGGGCTTAAACGATTTAACCTGTTTGCCAACCTCAGCCACAATCCCCACGATTTCATGGCCAGGCACCATGGGATAAAGCGAATTCCCCCATTCATTGCGGACTTGGTGAATATCAGAGTGGCAGATCCCGCAAAAACGGATGTCAATCAAAACATCCCGAGGCCAAAGATCCCGACGGGAGAAACTAAAAGGGGCCAAAGGGTGCTGGGCGCTTGCCACAGCATAAGATTTGACAGGATACATAATACCTCCTCTTTCTTAATATCAAATTACTAGCCACTGAATTGGTATATTTATACGTTCAAAAATTACGAAAATTACGGAAAAAGGTTAGCTTTGTCTTCCAGCCTTTTGATCTCAGAGAGAAGCTGTGCCCTGATCCCGGTTTGGGACTCTTTCAAGAAAGACAAAGCCTTCCTGTAAGCGTCCAGTGCCTCAGGAATCCGCCCCTGTTCCTCATAAGCGTTTGCCATGTTCTCCCAGGTCACCACACGCTCTGGTTCAAAGGCCAGCGCCTGGTTAAAACACGCGATGGCCTCACTCGGCCGCCCGATTTTATTCAAAAACCAGCCCTTGTTATGATGGATGGTTGCATAATCCGGCTCAACCGCGATCCCCTTGTCAAAAATTTCAAGCACGCCTTCAATCCTGCCCATTTCCACCATGCACAGCGCAATGTCATTATACGCCGCACCATCGGCGGGATTAAAAACCAGGGCCTGCATCAAAAGGTCAATCGCGTCTTTAAACCGTTCGGCAATAATGGCCTCCTGGGCGCGAAAATACATGGCCTCCCCCGGACATTCTTTTTCCCGGGAAAGACGCAGGCCTTCGGCAACCCAAAGCCTGGCATTCTTCAGGTCATGGAATGTAATGGCCTCATCAATCTGGCGTCTTAATTGTGTAAAAAGAGGATGATTCATAATAAAAAATTACAGTGGTCATTACGGTATGTTATTCCAAAACGCCTGTTGTCGAAACCCTGGCGAATTGAGCGGCGCTCGGACGCGCGGTCCTTTGATAAGTGGCGTAGTCAACATTAATCAGCCCGAACCTGGGTGTAAATCCCTTGTCCCATTCAAAATTGTCCAACAGCGACCAATAAAGGTAACCCGTCACCTTGACGCCCGCCCCCATCGCAAGATGAATATTCTTCAAATGCCCTGACAAAAATTCCCAGCGCAAATTATCGTCAGACGTGCAGATGCCGTTTTCCGTAATCATGACCGGAAGGTCGTATCTCTTCAGTTTCAGGAGCACCTGATACAGGCCTTCAGGGTAAATATCCCAGCCCAGCGAATTTCTTTTGACCGGATGATGGCCTTTCTGGCAGGTCTCCATCATAAGGCTGCTCATGCGCCAGCTTGTAACATCGACGAGATTTCGAGAATAATAATTGAGGCCGATAAAGTCCATAGACTTTTGCCGCATAACGGCATCCAAAAGCTCAACGTTATACCAATAGTCGCGCAGGCGCGCCGCAATATTATTTCTGACATCAGGGCGGCACGCGACAACAGCGCTCACATGCTGGGAAAGGCTGACGGCGGGGCGCAAAAGCCCTGCGGCTTTATAAATCCGGTGTATCCGCCGGTAAACCTCAACATGCGCGGCAATGAGGTTGTCATGAACTGCCCTGGCCCTCCAGAACGACCTGGCCTGCGGAGGCCAAAACCCGAAAAGATACGCATGGGAGAAAAAAATCGTGGGCTCATTGATCGTGATCCAGTAACGAACATGGGGGGAAAGCGCGCGGACAACATAATCGCAATAGCGAAGAAACCGCGCCACGGAGCGCCTGTCTTCCCATCCGCCGGAGCGGCTGAACCAGATGGGATTGGTAAAATGATGCAGTGTCACAACCGGCTCAATCCCGCGTTTTTTTAATGCCAGAATGACGTTGATATAATGCTCAAGCTCTTTGGAGGAAAACTGTCCTTCCTCTGGCTCCACACGGGACCACTCCACAGAAAGCCGGTGGGCATTATGCCCCAGGCTTTTGGCCAAATCAAAATCCTGTTCGTAAAGCTCATAATGACGGCAGGCCTCGCCGGAACATACCTTGCCGGTCTCTTTTTCCCAGGGCCACCAATCGGAATTACGGTTACCGCCCTCGACCTGATAGGCAGAAGTGGCGGCTCCCCAGAAGAAATTTGATGGAAATTTTATCATGGCAAGATTATAACAAACCCCTTAATAAATCCCTAAAAAATGTTTATTTCCAAGCGCCTGGCGTGTAGATTAAATCCATGCGTTCCCTGATACTGATGATCCAAAAAACCTACCAACTGGCCGAGCGCGATGGCAGCCGCCAGGTGATGGACAATGTCGCTTTCCTTTCGGGGTTGCAAGCCATCACGTTTTTCCTTCCTATTTTTGTCATCCCCTACCTTTTTCAGGTCATTGGCCCGGAAAAGTTCGGCCTCATTTCCTTTGCGCAGGCCTTTGTTATCTACTTCATGATCCTGACCGATTACGCCTTCAATATCTCGGCCACAAAAAAAATATCCCTTTTTCAAGGTGACAACACGACAGCCTCGGAAATTTTTTCCGCAGTCATGACCGCCAAAATCATTTTAGTCCTTTTGAGCCTCTTTATTTTCGCGGCAATCCTGCGTTTCGTGCCCAAGTTCAGCACCGATCAAACGCTCTATACGCTCAGCTTCGGAGCTGTCATCGGCAATGCCCTGTTCCCCTTATGGCTTTTTCAAGGCATGGAAAAAATGAAATATATTGCCAGGCTCAAAATGTTTGGAGAATTCGCTTACGCGTTTGGCATCTTTCTTTGGGTCAGGGGCCCCGCAGATTACCTCGCAGTCCCCATCGTTACCTCTTCAGTTTCGCTTTTCACCGGCATTATGGGCATAGGGATTGTGTTCTGGCGGTTAAAGTTGTCGCTTAAATTTCCGAGGCTCAAGCATGTCCGGCGAGAAATCAGGGCGGGAAAAGACCTTTTTTTATCGATCGTTGCCATCAATGCCTACACAACAACGCGTGTTTTTGCTGTCGGCCTTTTGACCAACAACACGCTGACCGGATTTTACTCTATTGCTGAGAAAATCGCGAGCATGGCGCAAACCTTCCCATTGGCATCGTTCTCCCAGGCCATTTTCCCGCGCCTGAGCAATATCTTCCGCAAAAACAGGGCCAAGGCCTTCCTGCTCATGCAGCAAGTTCAAAGCATCACTGTCCGCATCTCCTTAATATCCCTGCCGCTCATTCTTATTTTGACGAGTTTTATCATTCGGATTGTATGCGGCGGAGACTACCCTCAAGCAACAATGACATTACGGCTTCTTTTGATTTCAGTCTTTTTTGTGAGCGCCAATGCGTTTCGGGTGCAATTTTTACTCGTCTGCGGAAAACCACGAAGTTACTCGAGAATCCATATCATCATGGCCTCAATTGGCCTGCCATTATTACTGCTTCTCATCCATTTATTTTCCTATTTGGGCGCGGCCATGGCCACAGTCATCACTGAGGCTGGAATTTTTACCCTCACCTACATCACAGTCAAAAGACTGCAGAAAAACTACTCCCCGTAACGCGATTTTTTTAAGGCTGAACCAGGCGGACACCCATTTCAAAAGCCTTGCGGCAATCTTGAGGAAAAACATTTTTCCTGCGCAGTGCCTTGGCCGCCGGATCAAAACGGGGCGCCACGTATTTTGAATAATCATCGAACTGAAGCGTGTCATAGACTTGAAGGGTCTCGGCCGGCCCAAGAACCCGCTGGAGAAAGGCACCGATATCCGACAGGCTCCGATCCCAGCCCCGCTGGGCTGCCATTTCTTCCGTTGCGCCAAAGGCATAAATGATCCCCACGCGCGCCTTTCCGGGAAAAAGCGACGTTGGCGGGTCTGTATACGTAAAAAAAGGAAATACCAGCCGCTCGATAAATGAACGCATCTCGCCGGTAGCTCCACCCAGATACACCGGAGATCCCAAAAGAATCCCGTCAGCGGTTTCGATCTTGCGAAAAAACGGGGTCAAGTCATCCTTGAGCACACAACGGCCATAACTTTTGCCGCCTTTGAGTTTGCAGGCAAAACAACTGGTGCACCCCTTGTAATTCAAATCGTAAAGATGGACCAATTCCACCTCGGCACCCTGTGAGGCCGCGCCTTTGAGCGCGCTTTTAAGCAATTCCGCCGTATTCCAGTCTTTGCGGGGGCTTCCATTAAACGCTATAACCTTCATATCAGATCCTTTCGTCCTGTTTGATTTCTACTAAAAGAAAAAGCCCGGAAGCGTTTAAGCTTACAAGGGCTTTTTCCATAATCGGTCGTTAAACTACTTTCCGGATGAGAACCCACCCGCGAAATTGCCTCCATTCCCGGCCTTCACAGCTGGCTTAACAATGGGTTGCGCCGCTGGCGCGGACGCGGCCTTCTGAGCAGCCGCAGGAGCAGCCTCAGGTGCTGCCTGCGCAGCAGGGGACAGAACCGTTACAGCCGGACTCGCTGGCAATGCCGCCGAAGCCTTCTCAGCGCTGACAGGCGCTGGCAAAACAGGCACAGGAGCATCCTTGGGCCTGGCCTTAAAATTTACAACAGCCACGATACTAATAACCGCGAGCACCACAACAATAAACAGCTGCCTGCGCGCAAGGCCCAGCTGCTCAAGGAGCGATTGTTCTTTATCAGCGGCAGCCTCCTCAAGCCTGCGGTACTCGGCCATAAACTTGGCCTCCAGCTCTTCAATCAGCTTTTTCTCCTTCTCGGCAAAAGACTCTCCCATCTTTTTTAAAAGCATGTCCTGCTTCGCTTCCAGTTCAGCGATCAGTTTTTTCTCCCTTGCCTGAGCCTCCTCCTCGAGCCGGCGGTACTGCAAACCATAGGCGGCCTCAAGGTCGAGCACCGGTGATGCGGCTGGCACGGGCAACACATCAGGTTTCTTAACAACGGGGTCGTGCGGCTTCTTTGGCGTCACAAGCAAAGTTCCCTTTTCTCTTTCCATGACATTCACACCCATACAGACCTCTCATTTTAAATATGTTAGACCAAGACCCTTTCTGCGCAAGCCCTGCCTTCTTCCAGAAGGCACAAAAAAACCCCTAGCCGGAAAATCTCCCGACTGGGGTTCTGCTGTATTCATGAAACATTATTGGCGGTGTGCCCTTTAAAGGACTCATTTTGCCATATCCATGACTTGTTGTGATTATTTTAACAACAAAACTCCTTGTTTTTGTCAAATATTTTCATTAATTTTTTTTCTTCCCAAAATTACAGCATTTCACTTTATTCCTTATAATTTCCCCGAACGCATAATGCTTCCAACAAGCCAAAGCCCCAACGCCCCTGCCACCACAAATCCTGCAATGCCCAACTGATGGTGCGAGCCTAAAAAAGAGGCCCCGCTCGTATGAACCAGCAAGGCAGAACCTATGATGATGGCAGCCACCAGCATGCTAAAAGACAACCTGTTGCTGGCTTTATCAAGCATCCCTATCAACCCCTCGAGGTTGCGGTGCTCAAACCCGATGACCAGGCGTCCGTTTTTAATCTCATCAATAATAGAAATCAGGTCGCGTGGAAAATTCTGCAACAGGTACAACACATCCGCGCTAAATGCGCCTATTTTTCTGGCGATCCTGGCGATACTGTACTCATCCTCAACAACCCTTTCCGCCATGCGCTTGATCTCCAGCATTAAATTCAACGTTGGGTCCAGCATCTTGGCTTCTGATTCCAGGATACCCAGTGTCTTAAATAAAAGAAAATTATTCGGCAGAACCCGTATTTTGTTCAAATAAACGATCCTGTTAAAATCATTCAGGAAGTCGTTCATATTGAATTCTTCCAGGGTCATCCCGAAATATTTATCTAAAAGCAGCTGAAAGGAGCGCTTCACCAGCGATTCATCGGCATACCCCATAGCTCCCGTGTTTTGAAGGACTTTCATCAGAAGTTCAGCATCTTTAGTTGCCGCGGCAATGAAAAAGTGCGCAAATGAAAAGCGGATATCATCGTCGATTCTCCCCAGGACGCCAAAATCCACCAAAGATATTTTTCCTCCGGCTAAAATAAATATGTTCCCGGGATGCGGGTCGGCATGAAAAACGCCGTCAATAAAAATCTGCTTTAAAATACATTCCGTCAGTGTCCGCGCGATCTTGGGCGTTTCCATCCCCAGGTCTTTGAAGCGCTTGATATCGCTTAATTTGGTTCCATTGATATATTCGATCACAAGGACCTTATCCGTGCAATACTTCTGGTAAACAAGAGGAATATGCACAGAGTTATCATGAAGAAAGTTTTTTCTCAGGATCTCGATATTAATATTCTCGTTGGTAAAATCCAGTTCATTAAGAATATAGGCCTTAAACTCTTCTAAAAGCCCGCTGAGATTGTAAGCTTGCAATTCCTTAACATGTTTCTCCAGGTGTTTAACCAGAAAATCCAGGAGGTCCAGATCAGCCCGGACAATCTCTTCAACCCCGGGCTTTCGCACCTTCACGATAGCTTCCTTGTTTCCCAAAAAAACTTTGTAGACTTGTGCCAGCGAAGCAGAGGCCAGAGGTGTCGATGGAAAATCCTTAAAAACTTCACCCAAAGGCTTCCCATATTCCTTCTCAAGGACATCTTTTATTTTCTCAAATTCAATGGGAAAAACATTATCCTGAAGCTTCTCAAATTCCTTGCAGAACTCGGGGGGAATGATATCCGGATGCAGGCTTAACATCTGCCCCAATTTGATATAGGTAGGGCCCAGCTCTTCGAGGATTTTACGAAACCTGACAGTTAAAGGATCACTCAGTGTATCTTTTGCGGCAGAATGCGCGGGAACGTAGGCGGTTAAATGGTACTCCTTGATAAAATAGCCAAACCCATATTTACTAAAGACTTTGGCCATTTCGTTGAGTCTTTTGATACTGCTGATATTCTTCTTGAATTTAGTAAAAAACACACCTTTTCTCCAATCTTTACCAAATTCTATATGCTCTCAATGCCAAGGACAGGCCAACAGGCCCTATGGGATCATGCCCCATTTTTCATCTGCGCTTTTAACTGCTTGATCTCATTTTCTAGGCGACGGATATCATCCTTGTTGGCAATGTTCAACTTGACCAGCGCCTTGGCCACGGCTTTAGAAGTCTGGGCTTCAATTTCTTTTTCCTGAACCTTGCCTTTTTTGATCAGCTCTTTAATGAGCTCTTCGCCTTCTTTTGTTTCCAACTTGCCTTTTTTAACAAGTTCCTTGGCAATCTTTTCCACATTTTCTTTGGTAAGAACTAAAAGACCCAACCCCAGGTGAAGTGCTTCCTTAAGAGTATCCATTAGTATTCTCCCTGTTAAAAGTTCCCCTTTTCATATACCTTCCCTACTCTTATTTTATAATAAAGTTCCCGTGCCCCAGGACAAGGTGCACAGTCTCTCTTTTATTGACTTTTCTACACTTTTTTGAATTTACTGCGAAGGTCGGACAACACCACAATTACTGAATATCCCTGAGCAGAGTATTGGCCACAGAGTGATTGATCTGATCTGCAAAATCTTTTAAGGATTCCTGAATTTTTGCCAGTTCCGCGGTCCGCACCACTGGAATATCGCTTGCTCCCTTTTTATCGAGCGCGTCGTTCACAAAAAAGATTGTCAGTTGATTGATATCCCTGGCCGGCTGGTAGGACGATTGTTTATAGGTGGACTCCTTGATCTCGGAAATGATCCCGGCCTCGGTTAATTCAAAAAGGATGTCCTCTACCAGGCGTATAGGAATGTCAATCTGATCGGAAACCTGGCTCGCGGCCAAGGGTGGCCTCCCATCTACGAACCGTTTGACTAAAATGGTAGCAATCTGTAACGACACCATCCGCTTAAAAGCATGACTAACGTTCAGGCAGTCATGCTCGAACTCGTAGGTATCGACGTTCTGATGAGCAAAAGAGACCTCGGTGCCAAAGAGCACGATCCTCCAGCTCAGTTGCAGCCAGATGAGAAATAACGGAAGCGCCGCGAAACTTCCGTAAATGACATTCGCATTTCCTACCCCGACTTGAAATTTGATGTAGATAACCTGCAC
>JADFYI010000049.1:3763-5334 GCA_015233145.1 Candidatus Omnitrophota bacterium | reverse complement strand
GATGGCAAAGTTTTGCAGAAAATCGAGCTGACCCCTGTAAGTTTGAGCCAGGGCCAAAGGATTTCTAGCCAGGGCCGTGAAGGCAAAGGCAAGAATGAGCAGGCGTAACGCAGAGGATGTGTTGTTAGTCATGGTAATTTTCAATGTTGCGTTTCCTTAAGGTTTTTTCCCATGGACTTGATCTGGGCATTTTTATTTTGAATTTCAGCCTGGATAAGTTTGAGGCGTTTTTGAAGGGCTTCAAACTTTTCTTCAAGTGTGGCGAATTCATCATTCTGATCCACGGAGAACGCTGTGGCTGATGTTGTTTCCTGGGCCTGGGTCGTGGCCTGTTCCATAGAATGGCTGAAATTTTCTTTAAGTGCTGCGAGGTTTTTCTGGCGTTCCTGGCGATCGTCATTCAATTGCAAACGGAGCTTGGCAATTTCGTCAGACATTTTTTGGGCCGCGGCGCGGCTTTCTTCCAGTTTTTGGTTGAGGGCGTCTACGGCTTGAGTCTTTAAATCGGTTTCTGCGGAAAGCTCTCCCTCTAAAACAGTGATCTTTTGGGAAAGTTCATCCGCCAGTTTGGAGTAGCTGGCCACTTGCTCGTTCATTCGCACCTTTTCAAGGCGGTAACGTTGATTGTAGGCAATGATCTGTTCCTGCAAAAGGTCCGGGTCTTTTTCGTAGTAAATAAAGGCCGGAAGAAAATCTTCTTCAGGAAAATTATATTTGGGACAGGGAAGGGCGTTTAAATAGGATTCCAAGTCTTTGGAGGCCGGGTCTTTGTGGAGAATTTGTTGAATATGGTATTGGGCAACGGCATTGCGGCAATCAATCGCGAGCATCTTTTTAAAGGCTGGCGTGGCTTCGCGGTAATTTCCTTTACGGTATTCTTCCCTGGCGTAGCGAAAAATTTGCGAAAGCGTAACTTGCCTGATGCTGACAAAGTCTTTTTGAGGTAAAACGCTTGTGTCATTGCCAAAAACAGGCGTTGCAAGCAGGGTCAAGGCCATGAGTAAAACCGCTGAGAGTGTTTCCATTGAATCTCCTGGTAAGGTCAGGGTGTTCTTTTCAATAAAAATCTTTGTTCACGACGATATGAGTTTGAAGTATACCATTATTTTTTAAGAAGTGTCAAGGTTGTCTTACATATATAGACATTTATTGACATTTATATGGTTTATTGGAGAAAAGAGCATGGTTTGAGGATGAAAAATTAAAAAGCGCTTTTCCTCTTTGCTTGCCCGGGCAACATTTTTTTGGTATAACAATACTCCTATGGAATCCGCCACACCCATGCTCAAACAGTATTTTGAAATCAAATCCAAGCACAAGGACTGTATTCTTTTTTTTCGTTTGGGTGATTTCTACGAAATGTTTTTTGAAGATGCCCAGGACGCCTCCGGCATTCTGGATCTGGTGTTAACCTCACGCGGAACCGATGTCAAGGGTAACAGGATCCCCATGTGCGGGATTCCGTTTCATTCTTCGGAGAGTTATCTTGCGCGCCTGATCAAGGCTGGCCGGAAAGTGTCCATCTGCGAGCAGACCGAAGATCCGGCCCTGGCCAAGGGGATTGTCAAGCG
>JADFYI010000049.1:0-3752 GCA_015233145.1 Candidatus Omnitrophota bacterium | reverse complement strand
TGCCGGAACATTTTTAGACGATGCCACAGATTCCCGTTATATTGCCGCGTTTTATCCGAATGGCAATGGCATTGGCCTGGCGTTTACGGATAACACGACGGGCGCTATTCTCACCAATCGTTTTTTAAATGCCGGAGCCGTGATAGAAGCGGTTTCCAAAATTCCCTTGCGCGAATGTGTTTACCCGGAATCCAGTGCAGAGAAGATCAAAGAGTTTCTGGCGCACCCATTGCTTCGGCTTAAAAATGTGACCCTGACAGCGTTTCGCGACTGGTCGTTTGAACCGTCACGCGCCAAAAAAACTTTGTGCGATCATTTGGGAACCCAGACTCTGCGCGGGTTTGGCATTGAAGACATCCCTGAGGCGCAAAGCGCTTCCGGTGCCCTTTTGGAATACCTGCGTGAGATGAATAAAAAACCTTTAAAGCACATTGACCGCATTGCGCTTTATAACGATAACGACCAGGTGTTCATTTCGCCGGCCGCGCATTACGGCCTTGAGATGGAAATGCTTTTAAAAACGCTCGACCGCACCGTGACGGCCATGGGCCGCAGGCTTTTCAGGTACTGGCTGTATCATCCTTTAAAAAATGTTGCTACGATCAAACAGCGTCAAGGCGCGGTCAGCCTTTTAAAAGAAGAGTCAGGAATCCGCATAAAGCTCGGGACTGAACTTTTAAAGAATCTTCCTGACATTGAAAAAAGCCTGTCGCGTTTAAGCTGCGGCGCGGCCATGCCTCGCGATTTTTTGGCAATCCGCCAGGCGCTGGTGCGCGCGCCTATGATTTCTGCGGCGGTGGCAGGCCTGGCAAAAGAGAGCGCCTTGTTTACGCTTAACGATGTTCCGCTGCTCCGTGAAAAGCTGGAGCGCGCCATTAATCCTGACATGCCTTTTGCCAAGAACGAAGGCAAGGTCATTCGTCCCGGATTTAATGCTCCGCTCGATGAGCTTCGCAACCTCGAAGCCAACGGCCGTGCGTGGCTCGCGGAATTTCAGGCGAGTGAGATCAGGCGCACAGGCATCAATTCGCTTAAAGTCGGGTTTAACCGGGTTTTTGGGTTTTACATTGAAATCAGCAATGCTAACCTCAAATCAGCGCCGCAAGATTATATCCGCAAGCAAACGCTCACCAACGGTGAGCGTTTTATTACCCAGGAACTCAAGGATTACGAGCATAAAATTTTGACGGCTGAGGCCCAGATTTTAAAGATCGAGCAGGAAATCCTTTCGGAGCTGGAGAAGGATATTTTAAAAGACATTTCTTTGGTTCATCGGTTTGCCGGCCAGCTGGCGACCCTCGATGTCCTTTATTCGCTGTCTATGGTGGCTTGCCAGGGCAAATATATTTTGCCGCGCATCACAGAAGGCACAGAGCTTGTGATTGAAGACGGCCGGCATCCGGTTGTGGAAAGCCTTATGCCGACGGAAGATTTTATCCCGAACGACACCCTGATGGATTGCGAAGACAATCATCTTGTGATTTTAACCGGCCCCAATATGGCAGGTAAATCCACTTACATCCGCCAAAATGCGATTCTGGTTATTATGGCACAGATGGGCTCGTTTATTCCGGCAGGGTCAGCCACGATCGGTGTTGTGGATAAAATTTTTACCCGTATCGGCGCCCATGACGAGATCGCCAAAGGGCAAAGCACTTTTATGGTGGAGATGACCGAGGCTGCGGACATCCTCAATAACCTTTCCCCGCGAAGCCTTGTGATTTTGGATGAAATCGGGCGAGGCACCTCCACTTACGACGGTTTGGCCCTGGCCTGGGCGCTTTCCGAGAACCTGGCTGAGAAAAAAGCGCGTACGCTTTTTGCCACGCATTTTCATGAACTCACACTTTTGGCTGAGGACTTTAAGGGCGTTAAGAATTTTAATGTCGCGGTCAAGGAATGGCAGGATAAGGTGATTTTTCTCCACAAGATTGTCCCGGGCGGCACAGATGACAGCTACGGCATTTATGTGGCCAAGCTCGCGGGCATGCCGTCAGGTGTGATCCGCCGGGCGAAAAAGGTTTTGATGGAGCTTGAAATGGGCGGAAACCTTAAAGAGCGGCTTAAAGGTTCTTCGCTTGGGGCAGGGCAGGCGGATTTGTTTGGCCCGGTTAAGGCCGACCCACTCCTCGAGGAAATCCGCGCCACGATTGAATCTATGGATGTGAACAATTTAACGCCGATCCAGGCACTCGCGAATTTAAATGCATTGAAAGCGAAGTTAAAAGAATAATTTTTTGAGAGCGTAGGGGCGCCATTCATGGCGCCCGGTACACGGATTTAATCTTATGTCCAAAGTTCAAATTTTATCTGCGGAAGTTATTTCCAAAATCGCGGCAGGCGAGGTGGTGGAGCGCCCGGCTTCGGTGGTTAAGGAGCTTTTTGAAAATTCTCTCGATGCCGGGGCTCGGCGCATTGAAGTTCATTTGAAAGACGGCGGGAAAACCCTGATTCATATTAAAGATGACGGCTCTGGCATTGCCAAAGACGACCTTGGCATTTTGTTCGGCCGCCATGCTACCAGCAAGATCCGTTCTGCCCAGGACCTGGAAAGTGTGTTGTCGTTTGGTTTTCGCGGGGAGGCTCTCTATTCGGTGGGCGCGGTGTCTGAAGTGACCTTGAAAAGCCGTTCTAAAGCCTCCAGGGAGGCCTGGGAAATTTTGGTCCGCGGCGGCGAGCGCGGGGAAACAGCGCCGTCCTCCATGGCCGCAGCAGGGACTGATATTAAAATCCATGAGCTTTTCTTTAATACGCCGGCGAGAAAAAAATTCCTCAAGTCTGACGCTTCCGAGTTTGACCAGGTTTTGAATGTGATCGTGCCTTACGCGCTTTTTTATCCCGAGGTCCATATTGTCCTGACACATAATGGCCGCAACATTCTTGATTTGGCGCCCCAGAAAACACGCGCGCAGCGTGCGGCCCAAACGCTTGGGCTTAATGCCGCGCATGTGATGGAATCAAAGGATGAATTTCCTAATGACAATATCAGGCTCACGCTTATTTTGGGCGATATGAACATCCAGCGCCCCCGCCGGGACTTGCAGTATATTTTTGTCAACGGCAGGCCTGTGCAGAGCCGCAATATTTCATTTCATGTCAATGATACCTATAAGCTGATTTTACCTCCTTCGGTGTATCCGTTTTTTGCCGTGATGCTGGACATTCCTCCCCAAGAAGTGGATGTCAATATTCACCCCTCCAAGCGCGAGGTCCGCCTGCGCCAGGAATCCAAGGTCGGGGTTTTATTGCGCCAGGCTGTTGAGCGTGCGCTTATGACCCGGACATCAGCAAAAGAGGTGAGCGCGGACATTCCCAAAGACGATATCTTCCCGTTACCGTCGGGATTTCCGATCAAAGAAGAGGGCGTGCCTGCGGATAAAATTGTGTTTGCGCCAGGGCAAAAAGGATTTTCACCATTGATTGACCGTGACACAGTTTCACGTGAAAGCGTGCGGCCTGGAAATTTTTCAGGATTTTTTGAAAAATCCGAAAAGTCAGGCCAGCGTGTGGCTGATTTTATTCCACCGGTGCAGGGTGACAAAGCCCATACTGACCCGGTGAAGGAAAGGTTTTTGCGCGCGCGTTTTGTGGGAACGTTTATCCATAAGTATCATTTATTTGAGGAAGGCAGCAGCCTTTTTGTGGTCGACCAGCATGCGGCGCAGGAGCGCATTATGTTTGAGAAATTCCTGCGCCAAATCCATGGCGGAAAAGTTGAAGTCCAGCATTTGCTCATGCCTGTGCAAATTTCC
>JADFYI010000048.1 GCA_015233145.1 Candidatus Omnitrophota bacterium | reverse complement strand
GGGAAGGCTTATCCGGGCCATGGTCAGTGTCGAGAAGCGTTTTAATAAAATTGTTTATGCCTCGATTGCGGAAATGATTGCGGAGGTTGCCGATGAGGCTGCTCAGCGGAAGCTCGTAGCCACTTTAAATTTTCTCCTTTCCGGGATTAATCAGGATGACATCTCTCCTAAGATGCTGGACCATGTTTTACAGGCGTATTTCCGTTCGTCCCGGCAGGGGCGTAGGCGCATGGCTCCGGCACTAACCCGGATTTCAGCCCTGGTGGCGCCATTCTTATTAGAACCGGAATCCAGGGTAGCCGGCCTCTGGCTGCAGATTTTGAATATGGGACTTCCGGTCGAATATCACAGGGGCATTTCCGAAGAGCTGGTGTTGTCGTTCAACAGCGCCTGTGAGGCCCATGGCCTGGGGATTGATGAGAAACTGCGCGATATCCTCGGGAACCTCGAGCGCATAGCCCAGGACAATGGGTATTTGAATGTCAATTTTCTGGACCTTTTCTTTTTCGCCTTTACAAGGCCTCAAGGCGCGGCGCGTGAAATGGCGGGCCGTACCTTGTCGTCCCTTCGCCAGGGCGGGCTTTTCCGCGTCGGGAAGGCTCTTCAGGGCCGGGTGCTTTTAAATGATAAAAAGAAACAATGGATGTTTGCCGTGCGCGCTTTGGGCGAGGGCGGATTTTTTAACGAGCTTGTTGATGCGCTTTCCAAGGCCAAAACAACAAAGCAAAAAGTTGTGATTATCAGGCAAATCGCTGAATTTAAAAGTCGTAAGGCTTATGAGGCCATCCTTCCTTTTACATTTTCCGACAACAGCGGCCTTGTCACGATCTCGGCGCTGGCAGGGCTTGTGACTGTGGGAGATCTTGAAGGCCTTAATGTTGCCTGGACCCTGAAACGACGCACAAAGGTTCAGAGTAAAAGGGATCTTCGCATCATATCTGCCGCGGTCTGGGTGTATGAACAGTTGAGGCAGAAATTAATCCAGGGCCTTTTGGGGTCTTCTGCAGTGCAACGCGATCATGCGCGTGTTCTGGGGGCTGCAACTCCTGAAATTTTTGCCGAACTGGGCCAGGTTCTTAAGCCTTATGAAGGAAAAAAATTTAATCCGGAAAGGAAGCGTTTTCCGGCGGAGAAAGAGGCTGTTCTCGAGTGGCTCGGGGCGAATGAACCCGTGTTGGCAGGGACTCTCCGCGCTGCGGTCGTCAGCCGCGCGCCGCCAGAGCTGATTGCGGACATCCTTGCTTTGGAGCAAAAATACAATGTCCGTGTTTCGGGTGTGAATCTTTCCCCTAATGTTATCCTCGTTATCCACGAAGACGATTTGTCCCGCACCCTTATCCACGAAGGCGCGGCGCTCGCCGGATGGAATCATGCCGATGCCGAAGCTTTGGCACAAAAGTTTGTTGATATTGCGTGGCTTTTAACCCGTCCCCATGCTGTGAACTGGCTGGCTCTTCTTGCTTCTGGACGCCTGGCAGGCCTTAAAGGCACTCTTTTGGGGGTTATGAATTACGCCGGGAGATTAAAGATTGTTTTGGATCAGAATTTCTCTTTTATGTGGCCCGACTTTTCCAATCCCAAATGGTGGGGCCGCGGGGCTGTTGTGAGCAACATTGGCGTGCGCGGCAACCAGGTTTGGGTTGATATCGTTTTTAAAAAGAAAACCTTGTCAGAAACGCGCCGGTTTGTGCTTGTTTGGGGTGAGAAGGCTTATCAGCCTGGCCAAAGCAATGGGCAGGCGCGGATGGTCTGGGGCTTAAAAGAAGAAAACGTGAATTTGGCCTGGCTTGTTTCCCAGCCCAAGGATACGGATTGGGAAAAGCTTGAGCAAGACGGCGCTTTAAATCTTTTTAAGGGATTAAGAGTTGCTGCCACAGAAAATAAACTAGCTCGTCGTCCTTTGGTGATCCATGATTTCAAGTATGACTGGTCGATTTTAGGCCACAGGGAATTTTTAAAAGGGTTTGTGATTGAAGACATTGGCGTGCGCGGCGGCCAGGTTTGGATCAACGTTGTGCCCTTAAGCAATGAAAAAGCCCGGCGCAAGCTTGTTATGGTGTGGGGCAAAAGGCTTACGGGCGTTGGCGCGCAAAAGAGAAATACACGTCTGGCCTGGGGTTTAAAGGAAGAAATCTGGAACTTAGGCATGCTTTTGGCCCGTCCTGCAGACATAACCGTAAAAGATTTGAGAAAATCGCGCATCCTGGAACGCTTGAAAGGCGCTTCTTTTGGGCTTACTGACAAGAAGGGCCGCAAGACGATTCCTTTGGGCAAGAAAGCTGTTTATTCCTGGAAGGCTCTGGGGCGTGACGAATCCGGCTGGGAGGTTGAGGTCGTTGATGCCAGGGAAAAAGGCAGTCAGGCTAAGAAAATTGTGATCGAAGTGCTTTTAAGAAAAGACGGGCGCCGGGAAAAACGGACTTTTATTTTTACGCGCAGGAACGAATTTCATGGCTGGGCTGACAGGCGACGCAAGATAAGCGCCTGGAAGCTCACAGAAGCGCGCCCCGCAATCTTTAAGGCGCCTAAAGCCAGAGACACTCGCGACATAGCAAGGACAAATCGCGCCATTGCGGGCAGGGTTGCGGATGAATTAGAAGCCATTGTGGATAAGGTCAACCCCTTCAAACTGCAGGAAGACCGTCGTTTTGAGCAGGAAAAACGTTTTGCTATGATATGGCTCCTTCACGATCAAAACCCGCCGCTTGTCCAGCTCGCCCGGTGGCTGGAATTGGCCAATATTTTAAGGCCTGATGCCGCGCTTCAGGCAGAAATCAGGAAGTTTGAGCTTCGGCACGGGATAAAAGTTTTTTCTGTGAACATTCAGCCGAATATCATCATCATTCTGCGTGAAGACGATATTGTCCGCACGTTTATTCATGAGGCCGGAGCCCTGGCGTGGGTGAACTCTGCGAATGTCCATCAGCGCGCCGAGGCTTTGGCGCAGAAGTATGTTTTTCCGGCAAATATTTTTAAACGCGCGCTCGCAAACTACCTTTTGACAGAAGATGACAAAGAACGCGAAAATATTTTTCTGCACCTGATGAGCGTCGTTGCCAGTGTTGAGGATATTTTTGGCCTGTTGCCAGGCAGCACGTTTGACGAAACCGTGAAATCCCCTGAATTTGTCAGCCGGAGAGTGCGTTTTTGGGACGCGGTTGTCCGTTCTCAAGTGGAGCACAAGGGTAATGTCCATGAAATTTATGAGGAGGTGTCGCGCCAGTTTGAAGAGGCGTCTTCTATCATGGCCCGCCGCCGGCTTTTGGAAACCCTGGCGTTTCTTGTATCAAAGGTTGTTCAATCACCGACATCATTTGGTCTTGAAACAGCGATCAGCCTTTACAATTTATCTCTTGAAAGGACAGAGCGGGACGCACTGGTTTTAGCGCTTGGGCTTGTTGTGACAGCTTTGGCTGAAAAAGATCCGCGGTTCATATCTAACGCCCAGCACGACAGCCTTCGCGAGTCCCTGGAACACGCTTTAAGAACAGGAGATGATTTTGCCAGCAGGCATTTGTGGCCAGCGCTGCAGAAAGTGGATAAAAACCTGGATATGTCAGAGCTTGTTATTGATGCCGCGGCCAACGACGTTATAGCCTCGATGATTGATATCAAAGCCGAGATGTTCTGGAAAAAGATTTTTTCATCGCCGTTGGACGCCGCAGCCCTTGAATGGTTCAGGGAAATGAATACCCAGCTTCCCGCAGAATATGAAGAGCCCATGGCCGCGATTATTTTTGCGGCATTTTTCAGGTTTATCCACAGCGATGAGGATTCCCAGGAAAAGAAAATCCTCCAGTTTTGTAATTTGGCTGGAACTCTTGCCGATAGCGGAGATTTGAATGTTAATTTTCTGGAAACCTTCCTTTTTCTGATGACTGTCAATATCCCGGGTCTTCGAAAAACTGTGGGCAGTATTTTGGGCTCATTGAAAAACCAGAAGCTTTTTGACGCGGCAGGGCTGATACGCCAGAAAATCAACCCCCAGGAAAGAAAGAGCGACAAAAACAAGATCAGCCTTCTGGCCCTGGCCAATGGAGGATTTTTCGACGAGCTTGTCGAGGCCCTTAAGGCGGTGGATGATAACATATTAACAGCCCGGGTTATCGTGGAAGTCGCGGAAGCAAAGCTTCCCGGCGCGGTTGAGTTTATTTCACTTTTTGCATATTCTGACAGCGATTTCCTTGCTATTTTGGCGCTGGAAAAGTTAAGGGATTTTAAAGACCCGCGGGCCATCCCCATTGCATCTTCCCTGGCATTTTCCGAGAATTCCCATGTCAAAGAGGCGGCCCTGGCTTATCTTGAAAGTGTTTCAGCGGATGCCCTGTTTGATGAGCCGGGGCAAACCGCCTCGCGCAGGGGGTGGAACCTGGCGCTTTTGGCTTCCGAGGCCGCGGTCCTGGTTGTTATTGTCAAAGGCATGGGATCGTTTTTGGTATTTGCCATGGCCTATTTCTTTCTCAATTGGCTTGTGGTCAGGAACATGGATCGTTCTTTGCCAAAAAATACCCGTGTTCTGGCAAGGACGCGTAACGGAAAAACAAGATATCTTCAAGCTTTCCAAAAACTGAATATGCTTTCCCAGATCATGATTGACGGGGAGGAGGCCTTCCACCGCCTGACCACAGGAATTCTGCCGCGCGTAAACCCCTTGAACTGGCGGAAAACACCCATGAACGCCTTGTTAACGTGGCCGCTGTCATTTGTTGATGAGGTTTTGGCAAAACTTTTTGTTCCGCTCCTTTCCATGGTTTACCTTTGGCAGGAAGGGATAAGGCATGACAATGCTGAGGCCCGGCGTTTGTTATTAGAGAAGACAGAAGCAGAAAAAGAAGCGGGAAAAGAAATTGAGGCGTTTAAGCAAAAGATAATAGGCCAGTACCGGTCAGGCTTCAGTAGTATTTCGCGCCGCGTTAAGCGTGCTGAAATTTACCGATGGGTGGCGGCGTTGATTGTAAGCGTTACGGCCATTGACGTTGGTATTTTCTGGATTGTGCCTTATGCCGTTAGCGGTATTGCCACTTTGTGGGTCCGTTTATTTGAGTTGCCCGCGTTTTTAACATACCGCAGCCATCTTCTGACGCAAGCCACGTTTTTTGCGATTCCGGCCGTCTTTTTTTCGTTGATATTCCATGCGGCTGCGCGCAGGGCTGCGGCCTGGTTTTTGGCTTCTGCGACCTATGAAAAAATATCATTGCGCTGGCGTAATAAAGACAAGGGCCCAAGCCTTGAAATCGTATTTCAGCATATTACGCCGCTTGTGTGGTTTAAATGGGCGGCCATCTGGATTGTCACGCTTTTGGCGGATTTATCAGCAGGGCTTCTTCTTTTCTCGTCATTGGCCAGGTCGGCAGAGAACAATTTGACGCTCACAGCGTTTGCTGCCATGGCAGGCGCAAGCAGCTTTTTAATAGGACTGCTGAGCTTGTTGCCCACGTTCTTGACGCCTGATTCGAGAAGTTTTTGGGGCATGATTTTCTCTTCGCGCGTCAAGCGCTCCCTGGAAGACGAGATTTTCTGGAACACCATTGAGTCTCACGATAAATTTTCCGATGCGGATAAGGCATTTTTAAC
>JADFYI010000018.1 GCA_015233145.1 Candidatus Omnitrophota bacterium | reverse complement strand
GCGCAGCAATTCTTAAAGCCGTCACTTGCTCATCTTCACGACCCCTTTCTTCTTAGGAATATGGACAAGGGTGTTTCCCGCCTTAAGAAAGCCAAAGAGCATCATGAAAAAGTTTTGGTTTACGGCGATTATGATGTGGATGGAGTGACCGGGACCGCAGTTCTTTCAAGGTTTTTAAAGAAGTTTGGTGTTAGCGTAAAAACTTATATTCCTCACCGCATGGAGGAGGGGTATGGCCTTAATTATGACATTATTCCGCTGGCCAAGGCTGAAGGCGTAACACTGTTGATTACCGTGGACTGCGGCATCACCTCAAGCGGCGAGATTGAAGAGCTCAAGCGTCAAGGCATTGATACGATTGTGATTGACCATCACGAGCCGGAGAATGGCCAGTTTCCTGATGCCGCCATTGCTGTGATTGACCCTAAATGCCCGGGCTGCGAATATCCTTTTCGGGACCTTGCTGGTGTCGGGCTTGCCGCCAAATTTGTTCAAGCTGTTTTAGGTGAGTTTCCTGAGGAGGAGTTGGATTTAATTACGCTGGGCACGATTGCGGATGTGGTTCCGCTTTTGGGGGAAAAGCGTACGATTGCGCGGTTTGGGCTTCCTTTTATTGGCTCATCTTCCAAGGAAGGGTTAAAAGCCCTTTTGGATCTTGCCCGGATCAAAGATAAAGAAATGACTCCCTATTCCGTTGGTTTTGTTCTGGGGCCGAGGCTTAATGCCGCCGGACGCATGGGGAGCGCCAACACATCCCTTGACCTTCTTTTATGCGATGACTTGGGCGCGGCATATGCGCTGGCCCAGAGCCTTGACGGATATAACAAGGAACGCCAGAAGCTTCAGACCTTGATCGTTGAAGAGGCCATGGATATTATTAAGAAGGATGCAAAAATTTTAGCCTCGCCCGTGATTGTGGTCCATAAAGAGGGCTGGCATAAAGGCGTTCTGGGCATTGCCGCGTCAAAAATTTCTGATAAATACGCGCGGCCGGCCATTGTGATTTCCATGGTCGACGGGCTTGGTGTTGGCTCAGCGCGTTCTGTGGAAGGGTTTGCCCTCCATGAAGCGTTGGCGCATTGCTCGGAGTTGCTGGAAGAACACGGCGGGCATAAACGCGCCGCAGGGCTAAGGGTTAAAAATGAGCGGATCATCGAGTTTAGCGAGCGCATCAATATTTTTGCCGAAAAGATTTTAAAAGACAGGGATTTTACACCTATCCTGGATATAGAATATGAGCTGCCTTTTGCCCAGGCGAATTGGGAATTGATTCATATTCTTGAGGATTTAGGCCCGCATGGCGAAGGAAATCCTCAGCCCCTTTTTGCGACTCGGCGCCTCATGGTCAAAAGCCGTCCGCAGATCATGGGCCGGGATACGATTAAATTTTGGGTTACGGATGGCCGTGTCACGCTTTCAGCCGTGGGTTTTGGCATGGCCGGTGAGTACGAACATTTGAAAATGGGGCAGGCCGTGGATATTGTTTATACCTTGGGCATTGATGACTGGAACAAAGCGCCTCAAGTCCAGCTCATGCTGAAAGACATACGGGTATTGACGAAGTAGTACTCATTTAGAGCTGAAACCGCGTCGGTTTGGATGTTGTTAACGGCTCTGAACCGACGCGGTTTGCGAAGCGGCAGTTTTGGTTAAAATAAAAAACCCTCGAAATTGTATTGAGGGTTTTTTATTAGGAAAAAATAGTGTTTATTTTACAGCTGCCGCGCGAAGGACAGAGGCTTTTCCTGCCTTCTTGACTTTGCCGGCCTTGAGCATGCGGACAGAAACCCAAACACGCTTCACAGTGCCGTTTTCGTCAATGATCTTAACTTTCTTAAGATTCGGCTTTATAACGCGAAATGTTTTACCGACAATTTTGGAACCAGCGCCACCCTTACGGCGGATCATACCGCGTCTTTTATATTTGCGGCCTGAAGTGGGGCCTGCGCCTGAAACAGAACATACTTTTGCCATGATTGACCTCGTTTAATAAGTTTTTTTCTAAATTGAGAATCAAATTTTAATGCAATCCCTCGGGATGTCAAGAATAATCTGCTGAGATGGTTTTTATATTGTCCAATTCATTGTTAATAGCGGGTCCTGCCCCCCTCGGCACCCCGATATCGCACGGCTCCCGGCATTCGAATGACAGCAGTTTTTCCCCATGCGAGTATCGGGGCCCCCGCCTTCGGTGTCACCCGCTATTAATAATGAATTGGACAGCGCAGTAGTGATATTTTTCAATTCTGTTTGCCAATTATAAAACCTTAAAGGATAATGGACACCGCGCAGGTTAGGAGCGCCCTATATACTAAAGGGCTCCCCGAAGTCTCCGAGCCCCTGTTGGGCTCTGGTAGCCTTCGGGGTAATGTTCAAAGAATTCTTTGAAAATTACCTGCGCGGTGTGCTGAAAGCGGCAAGTGCCAATGGCAAGCAGCAATAATAAAGGAGGGCTTATGCCAGTTTTATTAATCACCATTCTTCTTCTTTTAGTTCCTTCAATAGGCTTTACCGCTGAATCTTTGAAAAGCACGATTGACGACCAGTCTTCCGTGGCTCTCACTGTTTACAATTCCAATATGGGGCTGGTGAAAGACGTCCGAAAGCTCTCTTTGCCGAAAGGCGAGGGGGAACTCCGTTTTATGGATGTGGCCTCAGGCATTATCCCTGAATCCGTGCATGTCCGTTCTTTAAATGCGCCTGACAAACTTTCCGTGCTCGAACAAAATTATGAGTATGACCTGATCAGCCGTGAAAAGCTGTTGGACAAGTATGTGGGAGAAAAAGTCAAGCTTTTGAATTTTAATGAATACCAGGGAAAACAGGAAACCGTTGAGGCAACCCTGGTCAGCAATAACAACGGCCAGATTTATGAAATTGGAAACGAAATTTATTTAGGTTATCCTGGCTATGGGGTCTTGCCCAAACTACCGGAAAATCTGATCGCCAAGCCGACCTTAACCTGGCTTTTTAAGAATGAATTTCCCGACGGGCAAGATGTGGAGGTTTCCTATTTGACGAATGGGGTCACATGGCGTGCGGATTATGTTTTGGCCATTGATAAGGATGATAAATTAGGCGACCTTTCAGGCTGGGTCACGCTGGACAACCAGAGTGGCACAACTTACAAGGATGCGGGTCTGAAGCTCGTGGCTGGCAAGGTGAATGTTATTGAGCATGCGCCAATGGGACGTGCCATGAGGTTCAACGCGGAACTTTCTGTGGCGAAGTCAGCTGATGCCGCACAGTTTGCAGAGCAGGCATTCTTTGAGTATCACCTTTATGACCTTAACCGCAAGACCACAGTGAAGGATAAAGAAAAAAAACAAGTGAGCCTTTTGGAGGCAACAGGGGTGCCTTTAACGAAAGAGTTCAGGGTTTTTGGCCAGACGTGGTGGTTTGCCCAGCATAATAACGGACAAAAACAAAAACAGCCCGTGGAAGTGATGATGACTTTTAAAAATAGCGAGGCTGACCATTTGGGCATGCCGCTCCCCTTGGGCATTGTCCGCCTTTATAAGGAGGACAATAGCGGCGGGCTCCAGTTTATCGGGGAAGACAATATTGAACATACTCCCAAGGATGAAGATGTGAAGCTCAAGGTGGGTGAGGCTTTTGACGTGGTGGCGGAACGCAATCAAACCGCGTTCCAGCAGATGGGACGGGTTTATGAGTCTACATGGGAAGTGACAATCCGTAATCATAAGAAAGAAGACATTGTGGTCAATGTGGTTGAGCCCTTGTCTGGCTTCAGCGATTGGGAAGTGACCACGAGCAGTTTCCCTTATAAAAAGCTCAATGCCTCAACCCTCGAATTTGAAGTGCCGGTTGCAAAAGACGCAGAGGCTGTCTTGACGTATACCGTCAGGGCTAATTATTAAAGAAACCTCGTCGGTGTGGTTGTCGTTAACATTTTTGAACCGGCGCAGTTTTTTGAAGGCAGAAATCTATGTTAAAAAATTTATACCCCTTTGCCGAGCGGCGCTTTGTGCCCAAAACAGCTGACCTGACAAGCAAAGACGAGCTTGTGGTGTTATACCAGTCTCTTTTGGGCCGGGAAATCTCAACAGTGCCTCAACTCGAAGCCTGGCTTTTGGACTGTTCAGAACTTTCCGCGGCGTACAGCCAGGCAGCAAGTATTATTTACATTGAAATGACCTGTCAGACCGATGACCCTCAAAAAGCCAGGGCTTATCAGGACCTCATTGAAAATGTCGAACCGGTTTTAAAGCCTTTCCATGATGCAATTAACCGTAAATATTTAACCCTTCGCGAACGCTTGCCGCTTCCTAGAGAGCGTTATGAGGTTTTTGACCGGGCTGTTCGCACAGCGGTTGAACTGTTTGTTGAGAAAAACATTCCCCTTCAAACGGATGTCGCATTGCTGTCACAGGAATACCAGGCGATTTCAGGTGCCATGATGGTGGACTTTGAGGGCAGGGAACGCACACTTCCTGAGATGGCAAAGTTTTTAATGGAAACCGATAGGCCTCTTCGCGAGCGGGCCTGGCGTGCCACAGCAGAGCGCCGTCGCCGCGATGAAGACAGGATCGAGGGGATTTTTGAGAAAATGATGCCATTGCGCCACGCCATGGCCGTGAATGCCGGTTTTAAAAATTTCCGAGATTATCAGTTTAAGGCCTATTTGCGTTTTGATTATAACCCTCAGGATTGCAAGGCCTATCACCGCACGATTAAAGAATGTGTTTTGCCGTTAAAGCGTGAAATTGATTTGAAACGCCGCGCTGACATGTCGCTCGATATTTTAAGGCCCTGGGATACAGCGGTAGACCCGTTGGCCCGTCCAGCGTTAAAGCCTTTTACAACAGCGCATGAGCTTGTTTCCGGCACGGGTCAGATTATTCAGAAACTGGATGAGGACTTAAGCGGATTTTTTAAGGATATGTCGTCGCATGGGCTCCTGGATCTTCAAAGCCGCAAAGGCAAGGCGCCGGGCGGTTATCAGAATACGTTGTCCGAGGCGCGCAAGCCGTTTATTTTTATGAATGCCGTAGGGATTGATGATGATGTGAGGACCCTTTTGCATGAATCCGGCCACGCGTTTCATGCCTACCTTTCCGCGCATGACCCCTTGGACGATTATCGCCACGCGCCCATGGAGTTTTGTGAAGTGGCGTCCATGTCCATGGAATTTATGGGCAACGATTATTTATCAGTCTTTTATTCCAAAGACGATGCCAACCGTTCCGTGGTCGAGTTTTTGGAAGGCGTTATTTCGGTTTTGGTTTGGGTGGCCACGATTGACTCTTTTCAGCACTGGATGTACGAAAACCCGAAACATTCGAGGGAAGAGCGTTGTTCTTTTTGGCTTAAAGGGCATGACGAGTTTGGCGGCGGTGTTGTGGATTGGCAGGGGTTGGAACAGGAGCGGGCGTCATTGTGGCATCGGCAGCTGCATATTTTTGAAGTCCCATTTTATTATATTGAATATGGCATTGCCCAGTTAGGGGCGCTGCAGATTTGGCGGCAGTTTCGCCATTCGCCGCAAAAGGCTGTGGCCAATTATAAGAAGGCATTGGCGCTGGGCGGTTCAAGGCCGTTGCCTGAACTTTTTTCAGCCGCAGGGATCAAGTTTGATTTTTCAAAAGACATGATCGCACCCCTCATGGACGACGTGTTTAAAGAATGGAAACGGTTAAGCGCATGACAAGAAAAAAAATAAATGAAGTCATAAAGTCAGGGAAGTATTTAAAGCTTGTGATCCGCGATGGCTGGGAGTATGTAGAGCGCGTTAATTCCTCGGGGGTTGTGATTATTGTGACCAAAACCCGGGATGATAAAGTGATCCTGGTTGAGCAATTCCGCCGACCTGTCAAAAAAAATGTTATTGGTTTTCCGGCAGGCCTTGTGGGCGACGAACATGGGACGTGCGGCGAGCCTCCGGCCCTGGCCGCCAGACGGGAACTTCTGGAAGAAACAGGATACCTTGCCAAATCCATGAAAAAACTTTTCTATGGCCCTATTGCGGCCGGCATGTGCAAGGACATGGTCAGGATTTATTATGCCGCGGACATCAAAAAAGTTTCAAGCGGGGGCGGCATCGGCGATTGGGAGAAAATCAAGGTCCACGAAGTGCCTTTGGCCACGATTGATGGGTGGCTTAAGCGGCAAGAGAAGAAAGGCCTCCTTGTGGCCCCGAATGTTTTCAGCGGCATCTATTTTTTAAAGCATTGGGTCAAGTGACATGCGTAAATTAACCCATGAAGAAATTATTGCTCGTCAGGTTCAAAAAACCCGTGAACCGCGCATTCCCTTGGTTGTTGTTTTGGATAATATCCGCAGCCTTTATAATGTGGGCGCTATTTTTCGTACTGCCGATGGTATCGGGGTTTCAAAACTCTGGCTGTGTGGCATTACGGGGTATCCTCCGCAGGGGGACATTGCAAAGACGGCTTTGGGCGCTGAAGACAGTGTGCCCTGGGAATATTCCAAAGATGTGGTGAGCGTTGTCCGCCGTCTGAAACAAGAAAAATACAAAATTGTGTTGCTCGAGCAGATGGAAGAAAGTGTCCCGTATGAACGCTTTTTGCCGGATGGCCCGGTGGCTTTGGTAGTCGGCAATGAGGTTGAAGGTGTTTGTGATGAGGTTTGCGCCCTTGCTGATAAAGCCCTTGAGATCGGCATGCTGGGAGTCAAGAATTCCCTCAATGTGGCGATTGCTTTTGGTGTTGTGGCTTTTGACCTAAGAGTAAAACTGTCCAGAGGATAGGACATTTTTAGAGGCATTCTTTAAAGTGGTATTTCTAGAGATAGCCGAAAGAAGGCACCGCATTATTTTTTATTTGACTAATAAATCTTTGGTGGATAGAATAACCGCATCTAACCCACTAAAGAAAGGATGATGCTGTGACAGAACGTGAAAAACTCCTTCAGGTTAAAGAAGTTGTAGAAGAGATTAACCGCCATAAATGGCTTCAGAGCGAAATGGTTGGTTTTGACATTGGCTTTGACAAGGCGGCGGATGATTGGTTTAAAAAGCACGCTACGGCCTGGGTCACCCATCATATGCCCAAGGGTTTTAAAGAAATCAAAAAGAACGGCAAAAAGTAAAGTAACGTCCTTCCTTAAAGGTTTTGTTACCCTATCTTATTTAGCTATTTCTTAAAAAAATTTTGTTTCTTTATATTTCTGGAAAGGGCCAAAGTATGTATAAAGTTGTTTTGATTCGCCATGGCGAAAGCACCTGGAACAAAGAAAATCGTTTTACCGGCTGGACTGATGTTGACCTTTCCGAGAAGGGTGTTCAGGAGGCTGTGGAAGGCGGAAAGCTTTTAAAGGCACAGGGATATGTCTTTGATGTCGCCTATACCTCTGTCTTAAAACGGGCCATTCGCACGCTTAATTTTGTTCTTGAACAGATGGATCTTCTGTGGATCCCTGTTGAAAAAAGCTGGAGATTGAACGAGCGCCATTATGGCGGCCTTCAGGGCCTTAACAAGTCTGAAATGGCCAAGCAGTATGGCGATGAACAGGTTCATATCTGGAGGCGTAGTTACGATGTCCCGCCACCAAAGCTTGAAAAAACCGATGCTCGTTTTCCAGGCCATGACCCTCGTTATCAGGCTCTCAGCGAAGCAGAGTTGCCTCAAACCGAAGACTTGAAAGCCACGGTTGCGCGTGTGATGCCGTATTGGAATGCCACGATTGCACCTATGATAAAGTCAGGGAAAAAAGTTGTTATTGCCGCTCATGGCAATAGTTTACGTGCTTTGGTCAAGCATCTTGACAACATTTCTGAAGAAGAGATTGTGAGTCTCAATATCCCCACAGGAACGCCGCTTGTTTATGAGCTGGATTCTGATTTAAAGCCGATTAAACATTACTATCTTGGCGACCAGGAAAAAATCAAGGCAGCCATGGCTTCTGTGGCTAACCAGGGAAAATCGTCTAAATAAAGGAAACTCTATGGCTTTTAAAATTCCTGACACTCCCGAGGAATTATTTCGTCAGGGGCGTCGAAACTTTGAGCACATGAATCAAATCCTTCCGCTTTTGCTTTTAGGGCTTATTCTTATCATTTTTTTGTTCTCCAGCTTTTTTACTGTCGGCCCTGATGAGGTGGGTGTTATCCGCCGCCTGGGGAAATATGACCGCACCGAGCCGCCAGGCCTTCATTGGAAGTTGCCGTTTAATATCGAGAAACTGAATATTGTCAAAGTCCAGCGCATCATGAAAGAGGAGTTCGGATTTAGAACGACCCGGGCTGATGTGCGCTCCGAGTATGACAATGGCAATTTTGACGATGAATCTTTGATGCTGACGGGCGACGTGAATGTCCTTGAAGTTACCTGGGTTGTCCAGTTCCGCATTAAAGATCCGGTCAAGCTTCTGTTTCATGTCCGTGATGCCAGGGCGATTGTGCGCGACATTTCCGAGTCTGTGATGCGTCAGGCGATCGGCGACAGTTCCGTGACTGAGGCCTTGACCACCCGGCGCATGGAAATTGACGTTGAGGTGCAGAAAAAGCTCCAGGAAATTCTGGATTCTTATGATGCCGGTATCCAGATTCAGTCGATTATTTTACAGGATGTGAACCCTCCGGAAGCTGTTAAGGCGTCATTTAATGAAGTCAACGAAGCCAAGCAGGAGATGGAGAAGGTTGTGAACCAGGCCTGGGAGGCTTATAACAAGGTTGTTCCGCGCGCCAAAGGTGAGGCGGAAAAAACACTCCAAGAGGCCGAGGGGTATGCTGTCAAGCGCACCAACCGTGCCAAGGGGGACGCCGCAAAATTTATGGCCACCTGGGAGGCTTATAAAACAGCCAAAGATGTGACTCAAAAGCGTTTGTATCTGGAAACTCTCCAAGAAGTTTTACCAAAGGCTGGCAAGAAATATGTTTTTGATGGAAAAGGAAGCCCGGTTCTTCCTCTTTTAAACATGAATGAAGGAGGGAAATAATATGAATAAAATTATTTCAGCCCTCCTTTTCGGGTTTGCGCTTGCCGCCGTGCTTGTGGCGATGGGCGCTTTTTATACGGTTGATGAAACCGAGCAGGTTGTGATTACGCAGTTTGGCGAGCCTATCGGAAAACCCATTTCTCAGGCCGGGCTTTATTTTAAGACGCCTTTTGTTCAGGATGTTAACCGTTTTGACAAACGCATCCTGGAATGGGATGGCGCCCCCAACCAGATTCCGACGCTGGATAAGCGTTATATTTGGGTGGATGTCACGGCGCGTTGGAGGATCAAGGATCCTTTGGCGTTTATGAAGGCATTTGGAACCGAAGCCGTGGCCCAGGCGCGTTTGGATGATATTTTAGATGCGGCCACGAGAGATATGATTTCCGGCCACAATTTGGTTGAGAGCATCAGGGACACCAACGATATTCTGGAGAGGAAAAAAAGCCAGCCGGCAGCGTCAGGAGACCTGGATTCAATCAATAATGATGACAGCGGCCTTGAGTCTATCCAGTATGGCCGAGAGATCCTCACGCGCGATATTTTAAAGCGGGCGACTCCCAGGCTTTCAGAGTTTGGCATTGAGCTTATTGATATCCGTATCCGCCGCCTTAATTATGTGCAGGATGTTTTAAAGAAAGTTTTTGAGCGCATGATCTCCGAGCGGAAACGTGCGGCAGAACAGTATCGTTCGATCGGCCAGGGCAATAAGGCTGAAATCGAAGGCAAGATGAGCCGCGAGCTTGAGCAGATCCGTTCAGAGGCTTACCGCAAGGCCCAGGAAACGATCGGTAACGCGGATGCCGAAGCCATTAAAATTTATGCCGATGCTTATAATAAGGATCCTGAATTTTATGGTTTCTTAAAAACGCTGGAAACTTACCGTGAGTCGATTGATGCCAATACGACGCTTATGTTGTCGACGGACAGCGATATTTTCAGGCTTTTAAAAACGCTTCCAAAACCTGAATAGGAAAAATCCTGTTAATCCGTTGACACCTCATTTTCATTTTTTTATAATACAAATGAAGTGAGGATACTGGATGTTGAAGTTTAAAAAGTTTTCTGGAATTTAAACAACCGTTGGGACGGCGAGTCCCAACGGTTGTTTTATTTATAGTTTTTGCTGTAAGTTAAAAAAGGAGAGCGAAACATGACAACCAAAGTTCTCACCAAGGGCAAGGTCAAGTGGTTCAATAACCAGAAAGGCTACGGCTTTTTGCTTCCTGATGGTGACGAGGGCCGCGATGTGTTTGTCCATTATTCAGCGATTCAGGGAGATGGGTATAAGACCCTGGCTGTGGACCAGGAGGTTGAGTTTGAGCTGACGCATGGGCCTAAAGGTGACATGGCTTTGAATGTCGTGAAGCTTTAAAAAAAAACAATGGCATCAATCAAAATCCCTGCGGATCTAAAGCAGTCCTGATCCATGGGGATTTTTTCTGTGAAATGAAGAAAAATGATATTCAATATGAGGTGGGAGTAGTATTGCCGATGCCCTCCACGGCTTGCGGGCGGGAGATGGTATTTGCGCTTTTATCCAAAGCGGGTTATGACTTATCCCGGGTTGTGGAACAGGAAGAAAAAACAGCTTTTAAAGTGTCGATTTTCTGGGACAAAAAAGCTGAGGCGGTTAGATTTTTACAGCAGATAAAAAAGTGGCGCTTAAAAAAGGCAAGGGCCTGTTTTATTAAACACTGCCGGACTGATTGGTCATCGCGCTGGAAGAAGGACTGGAAGCCTTTTTCTTTAACGCCAAAGCTTTTTGTTGTTCCGTTGTGGCTTAAAGATCGTAAAATTCCCCGGTGGAAAGAGCCGCTCTATCTTGATACCACCAATGCTTTTGGGACCGGGCTTCATGAAACAACGCAGTTGACCGCACAGTTTATTGAAAGCCTCAGCGGAACATTCAAAACTTTTTTGGATGTCGGCACAGGAAGCGGGATCCTTGTGGTTGTGGCCAAAAAGTCCGGGGCTGGGTATTGCGCGGCTTTTGATATTGACCCCGGCGCGGTCAAAGTCGCTCTTAAGAATTTGAAAGCGAATAAAATGTTTTGTGATATGCTAAAAGCCTCGGATATTAAGAAATTCTTTCCTGGCCGGAAATTTGATTTTGTCGCAGCCAATCTCGTGACCCGGGACTTGACAGCGTTTCGAAAGAAAATAATATCCTTTGTCGCGCCAGGAGGATTTTTGGCCATTTCAGGCATATCTCTTCGGAATATGCGGGTTATTAAAAAAGAGTTTTTTGGCCCGCCGCTTCAATTGTTAAAAGTTGTTAAGGGCAGGGAGTGGGCGGGTTATTTATTTCGCAGGGAGCCGCAGTGATACGCGAACTAAAAGAGTCAGATATTGAGGAGGTTTTCATCCGGGCGTCAGGCCCGGGTGGGCAAAATGTCAACAAGGTGTCCACCGCCGTTTGCCTGCGCCATATCCCCACGGGGATAATGGTAAAATGCGGGGAATTCCGTTCGCAGTACCAAAATCGCCAGCGTGCCCGTGAAATTTTGTTATTAAAGATTGAGGCGCAGGCGCGTCGTCTTCGTCAGGAAAAGGTATCATCAAGGGAAAAAGTCCGCCGTCAAAATCGCAAGCGCTCTTTAAGGCTCAAGGAAAAGATTCTGGATTTAAAAAAACACCGTTCAGCCAAAAAAACCAGCCGACGGGTGGTTCGTCGTTTTGATGAATAAGAAGGGAATTCCTATGTCAAAAAAGCCGTTGCCCATTCCTTTAGGGATGTCCATCTGCGACATGATTATTGAGGATAAAAAGACCGGGAAAAAGTCGTTGATCGGCATGTTCAGCACGGTTTCCACGCATCAAGTCCCTTGTGTGGTCAGCCGTTTTGCTGTTTTTATTTCCCTGACAGAGGGGATTGGCGATTATTCCTGTTCTTTGCGTTGTATCCGCGCCAAGGACAATTTATTGATCGCGGAAACCAAAGGAACGGTTAAATTTACGGATCGCGCGGAAGTCGTTGAGATTGCGCTCGAGATCGCCGGGCTTTCTATCCCTGAGTATGGCTATTACCGTTTGGAATTGTATTGTGACGATTCTCTTTTGATTTCGCGCAAGTTTACGGTGGCCCCCATGCCGCAAATCCCGATGCCTAATCCGGAAGAAACTAAGTAAACTCTTTCAAAACCTTTTCTCTCACGTTATAATACAAGAATTCTAATACTAATATTAAAAAGGCGGCATGAACAAATACGTCCTTGGCATTTGCACCTTGAATGAAGGCGAAAAGATCAAAGAGGTTGTCAGGAAGTTTTCTGACTACTCGGTCTATGACGTTATTATCCTGGATGACGGCTCAACCGACCATGCCATCGAGGCTTTGCCGCGCAACCCGCATATTCATTACCTCAGGAATGACAAGAATATGGGGGCAGGCCATGGCGTTCGGCGCATTCTTTTTTATGCCAAAGAAAAAGGCTATGAGGCGGTTTTCTTTGTTGCCGGGAACAATAAAGATACCCCCGGGGATATTTATAAACTTAAGGCCGCGGCTGAAGAAGGTTTTGACCTGGTTCAGGGGTCGCGTTATCTTCCGGGCGGCGGTTACGGCCAGATGCCGTTTTATCGTGTTTTTGCGACCCGCATTGTTCACCCCTTGCTTTTTTCATTAATTACCGCACGCCGCATTACAGACAGCACCAACGGGTTTCGGTCGGTCCGTTTAAAAGTCCTCGACGATAAAAGAATAGACCTTTACCAGGACTGGCTCGACCGTTATGAACTTGAGCCGTATCTTTTTTATAAAATTATCAAGCTGGGTTATCGTTATAAAGAAGTCCCTGTAACAAAAATTTATCCTCCCAAAGCCCAGGGGTATACCAAGATGAAACCCATCACAGGGTGGTGGAGCATATTAAGGCCCCTGGTTTATTTAGGACTCGGGATTAAGAAATAATATGTGCAGTGTGTCTTTTAACAACCTCTCCAGATTCAAGAAATTTCTCCTTGCCTCGGCGTTAGGCCTCGTTGTTTTAGGGGTTATTTTGAGGCTCTACAACGTCAGGGCCAGCGGGTTCTTTTTTTACGATGAGGGATTTTATCTTCACCACAACCTTCCGGTTCTGGAATTTATCCATTCGCATGTATTGCGGACCCTGGATGATAAGGCGCGGGCCGCCTGGTATTACTTTCATTCGGCGTTGGGCAGCGGAAAATCGCTTTGGTTTTTTATCATGGATTCGCGCGCTCTGTGGGGAGGGCTTTACGACTGGGGCTTTCCCAAACTTGCGGCCTGTTTTTTCGGGCTCCTAACTATCCCTTTGGTTTTTCTTTTTAGCCGCCGTTATTACGGCTCCTCGTTGGTGGCGATCACAGCCACAGCATTATTTGCCGTTTTTCCAGGAGCTGTCTTTTATTCCAGGATCGGCTTGCAGGAAGCCTTCAGCACGTTTTTGGTTTTAGGCGGTTTTTATCTTTATATTTTTCCCCGTGCCTTTGGCTGGCGGACTTTTGCGGCAGGTGTTGTGCTCGCCGCTGCATTCTTCTCGAACTACCGGCTTATCATGCTTCCGTTATCTGTTTTGGTCTGTGAGTTTGTGGCAAGCCGTGCAGATGGCCGGGGCATTTCCTGGCGAAAATATATCTGGTTCACGGTTGTTTTTGCGGCCTGCGTTGTGGGGGTGGGAAACCTCTGTAATGGTGCCAACACCACGGTCATTGCCATGTGGGTGTTTCATCAGGGGGCTGTGGCCGGCGGTGAGTTTGCCTGGATTAATTTTCTTTCGTATCCTTATTACATGTTTCGTTTGGAAACCTGGTTTTTGGCACTGGCGTTCTTCGCAAGTGCTTATTTTTTAATCCAAAGGCGCTGGAACATTGCCATACCTCTGGCGCTGGCTTTTTTTCATATGTTGTTTTTTTCCCTGCCCAGTGAAAAGGGGGCAAGGTATATTGCGGTGATGTTCCCTTTTATCGCTATGGGCGTTGCCTTTACTTTGAAAACCTTGTGGGATGTTTCTGACGATACAAAGCGTAAAGTCCTTGTGGCCTTTGCGATTGTCATGGTGGCCATGATGTCAGCCAAAGCTGTCCAGCTTGCGCAGGCGTCGTCTGACCACCAAAAAGTTGTTTCTTATCTTCACCTGAAAGATCCGCAGATCAAATTTATGAGTTCCCAGGAGATGGTAGATGACCTTTATGTGTTTCCCCATGACCAGGTCAAGCCCATTCCTCCTCGTTTCGAGGATTTTGTCGCTCTTTATACAAAAGGGTATCGGTATCTTGTTTTAGACCCCCAGGCCTATGTTTCCCAGGTTGAAAAGCACAAGTTTACAGTCCCTTTGCGCAGCTACCTGTCTTTCATTGATGCCAATGTCGAGCCTGTGAAGATTTTTCCGCACATGAACGAAGCTCTTTTGGAACGGTTTGTCTTTGAACATAGCGAGAACCTTGGGGTCTCTGTTAAATTTTTGTCTTCCGAGGATATTCAAAAGGTCGCCTCAATCCGCGTGTATGACCTTGATCAGCCGGTTCCTTTAATGCTCAGATTTTTTGAACAATTAAAACGCAGACAATGAAAACTGTCAAAACCCTTCCTTTGTTTAAAGCGCTTCAAGCCCTTGAGTTGCCGGGCCTTGACGAAAATCTTTTTTTCTCGTCGGCATGGTTTCGCGTTGTCGAGAGCGCTTATCATCCTAAAATGTTTCTTAAGTATATTGAAAAAAACGGCAAGGTGGCCAGTTATGTTGTCTATACGGCTGTCCGTAATTTTCTGGAATGGAAAATTTGCATTCTTTCTTATTGCGATTATTGCGATGCGCATGTGGAAACCGAAGAGGATTGGAAAATATTCTTTGATTCTTTCAGAAAAGATTTTCCGGAATACCGCATAGCGATCCGGAGTTTGAGAGATAAAAAAGTGGCGTCGTGCGGTACTTTTCATGAACTTTCACGCGAGCGTTTTCATTATTGGGACATCCGCCAGGATGTTGAAACCCTTTGGAAGAATCTTGACGGGTCTTTTCGCAACCAGATCAGGCAAGGAGAGCGTCGGGGGCTCGTTTGCCGCGAGGGGACGCTCAAAGATCTGTGGTCGTTTTATTTGCTGCATGTGAATTTGCGTAAAGAAAAATACCGTATTTTTGCCCAGCCGTATCGTTTTTTTAAAGCCATTTGGGATGAGTATATTGCCAAGGGCAACGGCTTTTTGCTGTGCGCCTTTACTCCCGAGGGGAAAATGGTCGGCGGAACGCTTTTTTTGATTTGCGGCAATACACTTTATTATAAAATCAATACATCTTCCCGGGATGCCCTGGAATATCGCTCGAACAATGTCCTTGTGTGGGAAGGCCTTAAACGCGCCAAGGCCAGGGGCCTTTCCTATTTTGATTTGGGATCCAGCGGGCTTGAACAGCACGGGCTGGTGCATTTTAAAGACAGCACCGGCGCCCAGCGTTTTGACATCGTGCATTTGGGGTATCATCCCGAAGGGTATCTTTTTAGCCAGAAAAGAATTTTGAAGGCATACACGCGTTTTATGACGCAGGCATGGATTCCGACGCTTATTACGCGCATGGGCAGTCATCTTATTTATCCATTTTTGGCATGATATGCAATTTTCTATTGATAAATCAGGATTAAAACAGGTTTTTGACCAATGGCTTGATGAGGCAGGGAACCGTTATGCCGACCGCCAGTGGCTTTTAAGCAAATGGGAAGTCATGGAGGGCATTGAATGGCCGCAAGAAAAAATTGACATGATGATGCGAAGCATCCAGGAGGGGCTTTCCCTTCGGAAAGGTAATTCCCTTGTGGATTTAGGATGCGGGGGAGGATGGATTTTGGAACGTTTGCGAGGGGATGTCAAAGAGGCTGTTGGCCTTGATTTTTGTGCGGACATGTTAAAGGTCGCCAAAAAATTTTCCCAGGGCTCCTGGGTTCAGGGAGAGATCGGCCGGCTTCCGTTTAAGAACAATTCTTTTGACCGGGCGCTCAGTTATTTTGTTTTTTTAAATTTTACAGATGACCGGTTTGTGGAGTCCGGGATTCTTGACATTTATCGAATCCTTAAAAAAGGAGGGGTGGCGCTTATCGGCCAGCTCCCTTTAAAAGGATCCAATGCCCGTTATGATCAGGCCAAGGCAGAATATGTCGAGTATTGCAGCCGGATAATGCCTCTTGGCAAAAGGAATGACGAGGGAACCCGCGCTCCGCTTCGTTCTTTTGATAAGGATGTTTTGGCGGATTTTCTGAAACGTCACAATATCCGCCATGAGTTCCGGCTTTCTTTTAACCCTTTTTACCGTCCAGGCGCAGCTGAAAAAGTTGACTGGCGGTTTGATTTGGCGGTGTTTAAATGACAAAAATCCGTTTTTTTTCCAAAATTGTTTTTTTTGTTGTTGCAGGACTTTTGTTCTCAGGCGTTCAGCAAAGTTTTGCCCTGGACTATCTTAAGGAAAAACAGTCGCGGCCTCTTTTGGGAACCATTGTCCACGTGACGGTCTGTTATGTGGACGGCCGCCAGGATACCGTTCAGTTGGCCATGGACCGCTTGTGGCAGCGCCTGGAAGAAATCAATGCCCGCATGAACAAATACAGCGATAAAAGCGACGTATCATTGATTAATCAGTCCAAGGGCCGCCCGGTCGCTGTTCATGAGGATGTGTACCGTATTTTGGCCCTTTCCGAGAAATTTCGTGAGATCACCAACGGTGTTTTTGATATTACCGTCGGGCCTCTGGTGGATTTGTGGCAGGAGGCGGCCAAAGAAGACCGCTATCCTTCACGCGAAGAAATTGCCGCGGCTAAAAAACTGATTGGCACGGGCAAGGTGGAACTTTTATCGGACAATAAAGTCCGTTTAACGGATCCCGCGGTCCGGATTGATCTTAATGGCATTGTGTCCGGGTTTGCGGCCGATGAAGCCGTGAAAATTCTCAAGGATGCCCAGATCCATAATTTTTTGGTGGATACCGGCGGGGAACTCTACGCTGCGGGTGTTAATTGCCAAAACAGGCCCTGGCGTTTGGGTGTTAAAGACCCGGAAAACAAAAAGGCGCTTGCTGATTCTTTTGAACTGTCCGATGCCGCGGTCAGCACATCAGGGGATTATGAACATTTTGTGGTTATCAAGGGCCAGAAGTGGTCGCATATTGTGAACCCCCTTACGGGCTACCCTCAAAACGGGGTTGCGAGTGGCACTGTGATTGCGCCTACGACAGTGGAGGCGGATGTTTTTTCGAAGCCTGTGTGTATTTTAGGCCCCTCGGAAGGGTTGAAATTTGTTTCCTCATTAGGGGATGGTTATGATGCCTTGATTTTACTCCGACGGCAAGAGGGAAAATATGAGTGGTATACCACTCCTGGTTATGAAGCCCGCCGGTTTGATCGTGAGAAATAGCTAATGGAGGTTGCCGCATGAAACAGTATCTTGACCTTGTAAAACACGTCATGGACCATGGCGAGAAAAAAACAGACAGGACCGGCACCGGGACTATTTCAGTCTTTGGCCATCAGATGAAGTTTGACCTGAGGGAGGGTTTTCCTCTGTTAACGACTAAAAAAGTCCTTTTTGATGCCGTGGTGTGGGAACTTCTCTGGTTTTTACGGGGATCAACAAATATCAATGATGATCTGGCCGCGCATACTCCGATATGGAATGCCTGGGCCAGAGAGGGTGGTGAGCTGGGGCCTGTTTATGGCTATCAGTGGCGAAAATGGGAGAAGTTTGTTTGGGATGATGCTGGCAAAGCCTATCAAAAAACACATGTCGATCAAATAAGCCAGGTGATTGACATGATTAAGAAAACCCCGGATTCTCGCAGGCTTATTGTGAGCGCCTGGAATGTTTCTGATATTGAGAAGATGGCGCTTCCGCCTTGCCACTCGTTTTTTCAGTTTTATGTTGTCAATAACCGCCTGGATTGCCAGCTTTACCAGCGTTCCGCAGATATTGCCCTGGGGGTTCCTTTTAATATCGCAAGCTATGCCTTGCTGTTAAGCATGGTGGCCAGGGAATGCCGGTTAACGCCAGGCTTTTTTGTCCATACTTTGGGTGATGCCCATATTTACCTGAATCATGTGGATGCGTTAAAAACGCAACTTGAGCGTAAACCTAAAAAACTGCCGAGCCTGGAGCTGGCAGATAAAAAGGTGCTTGATTGCGCTTTTAAGGATATTCACCTTGTCGGCTATGAGCATGATCCTTTTATTAAATTTCCTATAGCCGTCTAGCTTTACAAGGATTCTTGTATAACCTGGGGTTATCTTATGAACGGTTTTTCTATTATTGTAGCCATGGATTCTGAGCGAGGGATAGGGAAGGTTAATACTTTACCCTGGAAGCTATCTGGTGATATGAAACATTTTAAAGAAATTACAGTTTCCCCGGATCCTTTAAAGAAAAATGTTGTTATTATGGGGCGAAAGACCTGGGAATCTTTACCGGAAAAGTTTCGCCCGCTTCCTGACCGATTGAATGTGGTGATCACCCGCAATGAGTTTTTCCCGCTGCCGCAGGGGGTGGAACGATGCCATTCACTGGACGCGGCTTTAAACAAGTTTTGTTCAAAAAGAATAGGGAATGAATATTGTGGTGATGTCTTTGTGATCGGCGGCGCTCAGGTTTTTGCTGAGGCCATCAGGAGTAACCAGTGCAAGTCTCTTTATATCACTCACATTAAAAAGTCTTTTTCATGCGATACCTTTTTTCCGGAAATTCCATCTTTTTTTTTAGAGAGTTCTTCTTCCAAAGAGGCCCAGGAAGGCCCTTTTTCCTTCTATTTTTCTGAATATCGAAGAAATCCCTAGTGTTCTCAATAAGTTGTGGAATGTTCCCTTTTGTTCCCTTGTTCTAACATTTAGGTCATAAAACGTTGGAAAAAAGGAAACGTTTTCTTTTGCCTATGGCAATTCTTTCATAAGCAATTTCATGGCAATTAGATGTAAGGAAAAAGACGTTTGAGGAAAACTTGTCTTTTGCTGGAAATGTTGTCGCAATCGTATGTGGTTTATACTATACTTTCTTTAGACAAGAAAAACTGTGGCTTTAAAAGCAGTAGGGCTTATGCCAAGTCAAGCAGTAAAAAAACAGATATTGATCGTTGATGGCGAACAAAGTTATGTTAAGTCGCTTTTGACTCTTCTTGAAAATCATAATTTTGAGGCCATGACAGCCATATCAGCCCAGGGGACTATCCAAAAAGCAGAAACTTTGGATATTGACCTCATTCTTTTAGGGGAAGGCCTTCCAGACTCAGATGGTTTTGAGCTTTGCCAGCGTTTGAAATCCAATAGCCGCACAGAGCACATTCCTGTCATTCTTTTAAGCCATGGCAAAGAAGCTGAACACCGCATCCGGGGGTATCATTTGGGTGCGGATGATTGTATTGATAAAGAGTCTGAACAGGATGAGCTTTTTGCCCGTATGGAAGCGATTTGGCGCAGAAGTAACGGCGAGTTTAAGAAATTTCGTAATGATCGCCGGAACCAGATCATTCAGGAGCTTTCCCGGATTATTGAACAAGGCTTGATTGAGCCGCATTTTCAGCCGATTTATTTATTGAAGCCTTTTCGACTTTTTGGCCTTGAAGTCTTGAGCCGGCCGACCAAAGGAACCTTTATTGCCAATGCCGAAGAGCTTTTTAAGACGGCCATGAAGTATGACATGTATTATCCTCTGGAAATGCTTTGCTGGAAAAAAGCGGCGGAGATTGTTTCTTCCAAGACAAAGAACGAACATTTATTTTTTAATTGCCATCCTTACATTGTTGAAAATTCCAAGGTTTCTTTAGTAAAAACGATTTTTGAGCATAACAACATTCCTCTTAATAAAGTTGTTCTTGAAATTACTGAACGCTCTGCAGTTAATGAATATAATACGTTTTATACCCGCCTTAATGAATATCGTGATCACGGTTTTAGTTTCGCCATTGATGACGTTGGCGGTGGATACGCAAGCCTGGAGTCGATCGTGGCGACAAGGCCTGAAATCGTCAAAATCGACCAGCATATTATCCGGGGGCTTCATCTGGATTCGGTAAAAAAGAGCATTGTAAAATTTATCGTGGCTTTCTGCAAGGAGAACCAGATCGTCTCGATTGCCGAGGGCGTTGAGTGCAAAGAGGAGTATGCTATTGTTTCTGAGATGGGGGTTGATGCGGTTCAGGGGTATTATCTTTTCAGGCCAACGCCTGATGTCAACCTGCGGGAGATGAAAGACTTAAGGATCGCCTTTTCCTGATTTATTTAAATAATCTTCAGTCTAACTATAATTGTAATATAATAGAGCCATCTTTATTTTTTTAAGATGGTTTTCTTATTTTTAGGAAGGATTATGGTTGGATTAACATTTCTTTTTTTGGGGGTTTTGGTTTCTTCTGCCTTATGCGCCATGACAGAGGCCGCGATTTTAAGCCTGCCTTTTATCCGCGCCCGCATTCTTCTGGAACAGGGGCATCTCAACGCCAGGGAACTTATTTATATTAAGGAAAATCTTCCTGTCGCCATTTCCTCCCTGGTTTTTATCAATAATGCTATTAACATTATCGGTTCGATCTTTATTGGTGAAAAGATTGCAGGGGTTGTCGGCAGCCACTGGTTGGGGGTAATTTCTGCTGTTTTGACATTCTTGATTATTGTTTTAGGGGAGATTATCCCGAAAACTTTTGGCGAAAGGTTTAAGATTCCTGTATCGCTCATTATGGCCAAGCCATTAAGGTGGCTCATGTTTATTTTTTCTCCTTTGGTCAAGGGGCTGATGAATCTCGCCGGGCCTTTGGCTGGCCGCCAGAGTTATCCGAAGGTGACTGAAGATGAAATAAAGGTCATGCTCAAGCTCGGGCGTGACGCAGGAACCGTTGAAGTTGATGAAGAGGTCTTGTGTTCGCGTGTTTTTAAATTGAATGATGTCCGCGCCAGCCAGATTATGCGGTCTTTTGATGAGATTTATGCGATTCCGGCGAGTAATATTTTACGCGACAGCAAGGATTTGATCATCAATTCGCCTTACAGCCGTATTGCGGTTTATGAGGAAAACCCTTTGGACATTGTCGGCGTTGTTCAGCGGAGCGCCTTGTTAAGGGAAATTGTCAAGGGTGGCGAGGGAGCGGCCATAAAAGACTTTATGTTCAGGCCTATTTTTGTGGCTGACACGACCCGGGCAGATACCCTTTTGGCCATGTTTCAGAAATATAACCAGCATCTTTTTATTGTGCAGGATTTTTCAGGCCGCGATGTCGGACTGGTGACAATGGAAGATGTTTTGGAGGAGCTTTTTGGCGAGATTTATGACGAAAAAGACATGGAAACGCATGCAATGCGTTCCGCGAAACCTTCGTCAGCAACAAGAACGGATAAAAAATGATGAACGAACGGGCCAGTGGTATTCTTTGTCACATTTCTTCTTTGCCTTCGCCTTACGGCATCGGCGACCTTGGGCCGGAGGCGTATCGTTTTGTGGATTTTTTAGCCAAATCCAAACAGAAGTATTGGCAGGTTCTTCCTCTCAACCCGACGGAGGATGCCCTTGGAAATTCTCCTTACAGCAGTTTTTCTGCTTTTGCATGGAATACACTTTTGATCAGCCCGGATATTCTTTATGAGGAAGGGTTTCTTGAACGCAAGGTTCTTGAGACGATCAGGTCAGGAGAGTGTTCGGATATTGATTACAGCCAGGCACAGCGCGTAAAAACCGGGCTTCTTAAGTCTGCATGGAGCCGTTACAGTTCGCGTTCCGTAAAACTTAAGGGGTTTGAGCAATTTTGTGTTGAACAGGCCTACTGGCTCGATGATTTTGCGCTTTTTGTTGTTTTAAAAAATTATTTCAATAACCAGTGCTGGGCTGAGTGGCCGGTTGAATTTCGCGACCGCGACCCCAAAAGTCTTAAAGAATTTTCCAGCAGCCATGCCGACGATATCCTGCGGGAAAAGTTTTTTCAATTTCTTTTTTACCGGCAATGGATGAGGCTGCAGGAATATTGTTCGCAGAACGGGGTTGGTATAATCGGGGACATCCCGATTTATGTCAATTATGATGGCGTTGATGTCTGGGTTAATCCGGGCCTTTTTAAGCTTGATAAGGATAAACGCCCAACATTTGTAGCCGGAGTCCCGCCGGATTATTTCAGCGAAGACGGGCAAAGGTGGGGGAACCCTCTTTTTAATTGGGACCGCCTCAGGGACACCGGCTTTGCCTGGTGGGTTGAGCGTGTCCGCCATAATCTTTTATTTTTTGATTATATTCGCATTGACCATTTTCGCGCCTTTGCCCAGTGCTGGGAAATTCCTGTCGATGAGAAGACGGCCAAAAAAGGTGCCTGGAAAGATGTCCCTGGAATTGAGTTGTTTCAGACCCTCAAGGAAAAGATACCGCAGCTTCCCATTATCGCTGAAGATTTAGGTATCATCACCCAGGATGTGGATGACTTGAAAGAAAAATTCGGGTTTCCGGGGATGGCTGTTGTTTTGTTTGCATTTCATAATGACTATAAAAAAAGCAGGAACTTTCCGGATAATTGCAAGCCCTTAAGTGTTGTCTACACCGGAACCCATGACAATAATACTGTTCGCGGATGGTATGATAAGGATATTACCAAAGAAGAAGAGAAGAACATGCTTGAGTATTTGGGAAAGATGCCGGACAGTGACTCCATCAACTGGGTGATGATAGAGATGGCGTTTAAGTCCATGGCGAATCTTGCGATTATCCCTTTGCAGGATGTTTTGGGGTTGGGGGCTGAGGCGCGCATGAACAAGCCTTCCACGGCCAGGGGCAATTGGAAGTGGCGTTTTCAATCAGGCATTTTGTCGCGTTCTAGGGTTGAGAAATTAAAGCGTTTGGCCCAGGCATGCGGACGCGCGATTTTTTAGCGAATGTCTTGAGGCAATTTTAGGGGCATGTTAAAATGCAGGCAATATCAAGAAAGTTTTTTGTTGTGTTGGTCTGTTCTTTAGTTTTTGGGAGCGGATGTTCCGGGGCAGCCCCGAAGAAAGACCTGTCGTCAAATGTTGTCATGTCTGGCAAGGGCATTGATGTTCAGGTTTTGAATCCCGCGAGGCTGGCAGAAGGTGGCGCGGTTGCTTTTGAGCCATTGAAGGCTGGCGCGGACGCTGAGGCGACGCCCCTTTTAGACCGTTTCGCGCTTTTGATTGTGAAAGGCACGGCAGATGCGTTTTCGGAAGATAATTCTTTATTTAAGTTTGTCATGCCCCAGGATTCTTCCCGTGCAGATATGGTTTTAGACGGGCATATTGAGGAATTCCGCAGCCCTGGCAGTATGGATCGTTTGATGATGAACAATATTGTTTCTGTCCGGATTAAAGGAAATCTTCTGGATGTGAAAACCAAAGAAGTGATCGCGGTCATTGACGGCCACGATACTTCGAGAAATAATAGAAAAGATATTGATAAAATGGCGTATGATATAGGTTATGCCATTGGCCGTGAATTGTTGAAATGATGAAAAAGAGGAGATACTCGTGATTGTTGTCACAGGAGGCGCCGGGTTTATCGGCAGCTGTATCATTGCAAAGCTTAATGCCCTTGGAAGGGAAGATATTATTGTTGTTGACCACTGGGATGCCGAAGGGTTAAAAAAGAAAAATCTTGCTAAAAAAGTTTATTTCAAATTTTATGACAAGGAAGAATTTCTGGACGTCATGTCAAATAATTCTTTCCCCGGGCTGGTCACCAATGTTATCCACATGGGGGCCAATTCATCTACCACAGGGACAGACAGGGAGTTTTATATCAAGAATAACTTTGAATATTCCTGCCGTATTGCAGAATGGGCTGTCAAAAAGAATGCCAGGTTTATTTACGCCAGTTCTGCGGCGACTTATGGTTCGGGGGAGAACGGGTATTCTGACAAGATTGATAATATCCGCATTTGCAAGCCGCTTAATTTTTACGGGGAGTCCAAGCAGATGTTTGACCAATGGGTGCTTGACCGGGGACTTTATAGCAAGGTTGTCGGGCTTAAATTTTTTAATGTTTTCGGGCCCAATGAATATCATAAAGGGGACATGAGAAGCGTTGTGGCCAAGTCTTACGAGAAAGTTGTGACTGAAGGCAGGATGTCTTTATTTAAATCCTATCGCCCTGAATATGCCCATGGGGAACAGAAAAGGGACTTTGTTTACGTCAAGGATGCGGTTGACGTTGTTATATTTCTTTTGAATCATCCTAAAGTGAACGGGATTTTCAATCTCGGGACAGGAAGGGCCAGGCCGTGGAATGTGCTGGCGCATGCGCTTTTTGCCGCTGTCGGGAAACCGCCGCAAATTGATTATATTGACATGCCCGAAGGCCTTCGGGAAAAATATCAGTATTTTACGCAGGCGGAAATGTCAGGGTTGCGTGCCGCGGGGTATACCAAGCCTTTCATGTCTCTGGAGGACGCGGTTAAAGATTACGTTCGATATTTAAAAGATCAGTCGTACTTTTAAAATAAACAGGAGAAACATCATGGCCCTGGTTTTTTTGATGATTGGCATTGTTGTTTTGGCTTTTGGTGTTGTGGGGTGGCTGCTTTATTCCGTGAGGGCCGAAGAAGCAAAAGCCGCGGCCGAGAAAAATATTGTTCCCATCACGAATTTTAATGAAATGACGCCCCGAAGTCCGATTGGCGTTGAAGTTTTTCCATCCGTTTCTGAAACTCTTGTTGAAGCGCCTGCTGCTCCTGAGGATGCTTCAGGGGTGGAAACTCCTAAGCCTTTGGAAGAAATAAAGACAGGTGAGGAAGTTCCCAAGGTGGCTGAAATTGTATTGAATAGTGTTGAGGAACAGTCAAAAGAAGAGGTTGTTTCCGATAATATTCTTCAGTTAAAAGAAGAAATCAAGCTTATTCGCGAAAAGGCTGTTGTTCAGGCGCGTAACGCCCTCGAGGTTATCAATAAGCTCCGGGAAGATTATGACAAGCTCTCCATGGAAAAAAACCGGTTGCTTGCTGATGGAAGAGCTGCGCAAGACAAGGACCAGCAGATTATCCATTTGAGTGCGGAGAATAATGCTTTAAAAGAGAGAGCTGATACTGTTACGCGTGAAATTGCCGCTTCTCATGAAGATGCCGATGTTGTTCGTATGGAGTTGCGGCGTCAACTGGACCAGACGCAAGCCCTTGTTCTAAAGTTAGAGGCTGAAAAAGCAGAGCAGGAGCGTTTGGTTGGGCTTGCCGCTGATGACAGGGAAAAGGCTGTTGCGCGGGTTCGTGAGGAGTATCAAAAGCAGCTGGATGAATTTTATAAGGAAATTGAAGTTTTACGCCGGGAAAGTGATGCTTCTAAAGCGTCCGACAGAGAGCTGGGGCAGGATGTTTCCCGGGAAAATTCCCAAAAAGACAATGATTTATCGACGCTTCAGAAGGCTGTGGATATTCTCCGCGATGAAAAAGAATCGATATCATCCCGGATGCGCGAACTTGAAGCCGTGAACGCCATTCAGGCTGAAAAGAATGTGTTTTTGCAGTATGAGCTTACCAAGAGCCGCGCGCAGGCTGCCGGGTTGGAGCGGGTGTGCGAAAATTCCAAGAAACAGGTTGAAGCCTTGTCCCGTCAAGTTGAGGAGGCTCGTTTTGATAATCGTCAGCTCAAGAGAAATTCGGACGTTTTAGAGACTGGCCTCATGGAGTTCAAGCGACTTAATGCCGAGCTTGTGAAAAGGGAAAAATTATCCCAGTTCGAGGTCGAAAAGAACCAGAATCAAATTGAAGATTTGGAAAAAATTTACAGTGGTTTTCGTTCACGCCTGCAAAAGACAGGGCTGCGTGAAGAAGATTTGGCAGGCAATTAACAAGAACAGCGTTTCATAAGGTGTTGAATTATGAAAAAACAATTTATTATTGTCGCTTCATTGTGTGTGTTGGCAGGATGCGCTTCTTTGTCGGATGTCCCTAAGAAAGTTGCAGGCGTCTCGACCAGGGTCCTGGAAGATACAAGGGCCCATTCGATTTATCAGTCTTATGATTGTGACACAACAGCCTGTTTTGATTCGGTTCTCGATGTCGCCAGGAAGAACAAGTATGTCGTGTTTATGAAAGATGACATCCGGGGCTTTATAGTGCTTATGGGCATCCCGGGCTGCGTTGATACCACGGAAGTGGGGGTGTTTTTAACTCCCCAGGCCGATGGGAAGGGAGTGAAAGTCGAAATTTCTTCCCGCAGTTCACCTGCCAAAAGGACAGTGGCGTTAGTCCTTTTTGAACAATTGGCCCAGAAGTATAAGAAAATTTAATTGCCTGGAACCCCAGGCGTTTCCTTCCTTTATTCTTTTGCCTTAGAGCCGCGTTTTCTTTAAGCTCACAGGGCTTCAAATCCTGCTGTTATATTATAGTAAAGCCCCTTAAAATGTATTCTTGACACTTTATATATATATTATTAAACTTAATTAATGATAAATAATAGTTTAAATGAAGTTAAAGCGAATATTATTTCTATTGGCCGGCTTCTTTGGGATAAGGATCTTGTTGGTGGTTTAAACGGCAACATCAGCGTTAAGGTTTCAGACAGCCAAATTTTAATTACAGGCCGGCGGACATGCCTGGGGTTTTTAACGGAAGAGGGAATTGTTCGTCTGGGTTTCGACGGGGCTGTTGTCGGCGGAGGAGAGGCCTCGAGCGAAAAGTTTTTGCACCTCGAGATTTATAAGGCGTTCCCCGAGGCCAGGGCCATTATTCATACGCATACGACGTATACCAACGCGTTCTTTCTTCATAATGATGTTTTTCGTCCCCAAACATTAGAGGCTGAATATGTTTTGGGGGAGGTGTTTGCCGTTGATCAGCCGACGATCAACGTGACAGATGCACTTTCTGTCGTGGAGCGCCTGAGGGTGAATAAAATTGTTGTTTTGCGCCGGCATGGCGTGGTTGTGACAGGGGATGATCTTTTTGAATGTTTTGTGAAGGTTCAGGGGCTTGAGGAGCAGATAAAAGTCGGGGTTGTGTCAGGGCTTGTTAAGAATGCGGAATCTTCCGTAAGGCCTTAAAAGGGAGAAGGATATGGACAAAACAATTTCGGTCTTCCCAAAAAACAAATTTCAGGAAATTCGTGTCGGCATAAGGGAATTCAAAGGCAATGATCTTATTGACATCCGGACCTGGACAATGACCCAGGGCGCCAATGAGATGGTCCCGACGGCTAAGGGCGTCACGATCAATGTCCATCTTCTTTCGGACTTGAAAAAAGCCCTTGAAGAGGCAGAAAAGATTTTAAAAGAAAATAAAATGCTTTAGGCCATGGCCCTGAGATTTAAAAACGAAGGGTTGACAAAAGCATTTTATTGTAGTATCCTTTCATCCTCATCAATAGTTCTTTAAGACTGCCGTTACGTATCCGCATTATATCAGGGGTATGCAGTAACCGCATTGATTGCTAGAGAATCCAGTAAGAAAGAACAAGCGTTGCCGTTATTTTTTTACCAAGCGCTTTTGAAAAAGTTTTTTAAATCGCTTGACAAAAAAATAATTAGTTGGTATTCTTGTAGCCTTCAATTGGATAGATTTGATAATCATTTTATTGTTCTTTGACATCTTGTTTTCCAACAGCCATTTGGATTTTTAGCCAAGTTATTTCTTGGAGAGTTTGATCCTGGCTCAGAGTGAACGCTGGCGGCGTGGATTAGGCATGCAAGTCGAGCGATCCCGCAAGGGATAGCGGCAAAAGGGTGAGTAACACGTAAGTAAT
>JADFYI010000001.1 GCA_015233145.1 Candidatus Omnitrophota bacterium | reverse complement strand
TATACCCTGTAATTGGGCTTCCGCCGTTTGAGGCCGGAGGTGTAAACGTCACTGACGCCTGAGCATTTCCTGGCGTGGCTGTTCCGATAGTCGGAGCGCCTGGCACTGTGGCAGGCGTCACGCTATTGGAAGCCGCGGAAGGAACACTCGTTCCCACAGCGTTTGTAGCTGTGACTGTGAAGGTATAGGCAGTTCCATTGGTTAATGTTGTAACAACAATGGGACTTGCGGTCCCTGTGGCTGTAATGCCGCCGGGATTTGATGTCACCGTATACCCTGTAATTGGGCTTCCGCCGTTTGAGGCCGGAGGTGTAAACGTCACTGACGCCTGAGCATTTCCTGGCGTGGCTGTTCCGATAGTCGGAGCGCCTGGCACTGTGGCAGGCGTCACGCTATTGGAAGCCGCGGAAGGAACACTCGTTCCCACAGCGTTTGTAGCTGTGACTGTGAAGGTATAGGCAGTTCCATTGGTTAATGTTGTAACAACAATGGGACTTGCGGTCCCTGTGGCTGTAATGCCGCCGGGATTTGATGTCACCGTATACCCTGTAATTGGGCTTCCGCCGTTTGAGGCCGGAGGTGTAAACGTCACTGAAGCCTGGGCATTGCCTGCTGTGGCTGTTCCGATCGTCGGAGCACCAGGAGCAGTACCGGCAGGCGTCACACTATTAGACGCTGCGGATGAGGGACCTGCGCCGAGCATATTCAATGCCATGACCGTAAATGTATACGGTGTGCCATTGGTAAGCCCTGGGACAACAATCGGGCTTGCACTACCCGTTGCCGTAATATTTCCCGGGCTTGCCGTTACCATGTAAACAACGATCGGGCTCCCGCCGTTCGATACCGGCGCTGTGAAACTTACTGTAGCCTGGGAACTTCCGCCAACAGCAGAAACCGCTGTCGGAGCGCCAGGCACAGTTGCCGGAGTGACGCTATTAGACGGAAGAGATGCGGCACTTGTTCCGAGCGCGCTCGTTGATGTGGCAGTAAACGTATAAGCGGTTCCATTGACCAATCCCGTAATGGTATGAGCTAATGCGGTTGTCCCGGTATTAGCATCCACTCCACCCGCAGGATTAGACGTGACAGCATATCCCGTGATCGCGCTGCCGTTAGGGACACCTGCTATAAAACTGACCACAGCCTGGGCATTGCCTCCTACCGCCACAAGTGCTGTCGGAGCGCTGGGGCCTGTCACAGGAGTAACCATATTGGAAGGCGCTGATGCCGCGCCTGTTCCGTTGGCATTGGTTGCCTTCACTGTAAACGTATAAGCAGTACCGTTTGTCAATCCCGGGATCACAACAGGGCTCACTGTCCCCGTGGCTGTGATAGCACCAGGATTGGACGTCACGGTATACAACGTAATCGGGCTGCCGTTGGCTGCAGGCGCTGTAAAACTCACAATCGCTTGTGTGTTGCCAGGGACCGCTGTCACTGCGGTTGGTACTCCAGGCACAGAAACAGGCGTCACGCTATTGGAAGAAACTGATGCGTTACCTGTTCCCAAAGCGTTCGTTGCTGTGACTTTAAAAGTATACACTGTCCCGTTTGTCAAGCCTGGAACAGTGATCGGACTTGCTGAGCCGGTTGCCGTGAGGCCGCCCGGAGTTGAAGTCACTGTGTAGGTTGTTATCGGATAACCGCCATTCGATGCAGGCGCTGTAAAGTTCACAGTGGCTTGCGTATTTCCAGCAACAGCTGTTACTGCTGTCGGTACTCCGGGCACAGATAATCCCGCGGCTGGAGTAACCATATTAGAAGGCGCTGACAACGGGCCTGTTCCTATGGCATTTGTTGCCGTGACCGTGAAGGTATACCCTGTCCCGTTCGTGAGCCCTGTAACTGTTAACGGACCCATCATTCCAGTTGCTGTTCTTCCGCCGGGATTTGACGTAACAGTATACGCTGTAATCGGACTGCCGTTATCAGGAGCCATCATAAAGTTCACAACAGCGCTTGCATTTCCCGCAGCAGCCGTCACCATGGACGCGGCTCCGGGTACTGTTGTTGCGCCTGGAATAACACTATTCGAAGGCACTGACGGCGCACTCGTTCCTAAGGCATTCGTGGCCGTGACTGTAAACGTATACGCAGTTCCGTTGGTGAGACCGGGAACTGTAATCGGACTCATCATTCCCGTTGCTGTAATACCGCTGGGATTGGATGTCACTGTATAAGACGTTCCGCCTGTTGAAGGTGCTGTAAAACTGACTGTGGCTTGAGTATTTCCCGCAACAGCTATGATGCTTGTCGGAATGCCAGGCACTCCTAATATGGCCCCGGCACGCGGCGTCACTGGGTCTGACGGCTTTGATGCCGCGCCAGTTCCCAACGCATTTGTCGCTTTGACTGTGAATGTATAAGCGGTCCCGTTCGTGAGCCCGGTGACCGTAATTGGATTTGTCGTGCCTGTTTGTGTCCTGCCACCGGGATTCGCAGTAACCGTGAATCCTGTGATCTGGCTGGAGAGAGCATTTAACGGAGGCGCCATAAAATCTACAGCTGCCTGGCCGTCACCTGGAGTGGCCATCACAGAATTTGGCTGTCCTGGAAGTGCCGGTGCCATAAAAATCACTGGCCGCATCATATCCATTTCTTCATGATCCAGAAGATGGCAGTGCCAAACGTATTCCCAGCCGAAATTGGTCCACTGGTTGGTGACTGTGACGGGATTATTATTCGGATCCACACCCGAGAATCCCATGGTGGAACCTATCGGCATGGTCGGGTCCAAAGGACGTACGCTATCCGGAATATTAAAAGGAATATTCGGAGTAATCGGCCTTAATGCCACGATCGCGTCTTCCAGAGGATTCATCCTGACAGTATCTTTCCAACCGAGCTCATTGGCTTCTGGAGGCCTTATGGCACCATCCCAACCCACACGATTGATTAACTGCACATTAAATAAATGGAAGTGCATGGCATGCGTGTCTACGCCATTATGAGTAACCTTCCAGATTTGAACCTGACCGGGCTTAAGAATTTCTGTCGGAGGGTCTATGTAACCGTAAGGAATAGTTGTCTGGGTATTGAAATTCGTAAAGGGAACTTCAACGCCGAGAGTGGCATTCATTCTTCCATAATCCAGCTCAAAGAGCTCTTGAATGGCCTTAGGCTCCATTCCCTGTGTTACGGCAAACCCTGCCGTTGCCGCAGCGCCTGTTCCTGCGCCGCCTGTAAACCTGACAGTTGGCAATGTCGTATAACCAGATCCGCCGTTCGTAAGCCAGATATCATTGACGATCCCTGCTATTGTGGCCGTGGCTGCCGCTTCTATCCCGCCGCCACCGGCGATATCAATCGTGGGCGCCGATGTAAAACCTGTGCCGCCATTGGTCACTGTAATTGTCGCCACAGAATAGGACATGGCGGGTGTTGCTTGAGCGCCAGCCCCACCACCGCCGGTAAAATTAACTATCGGAGACGCAGTATAACCTGCCCCTGGAGATGTCAGCGTTACTGTATTAATGCTGCCTGTGATCGTGGCTGTAGCCCTGGCTCCAGTTCCGCCGCCGCCTGTGAAACTCACTGTTGGCGCAGATGTATAACCTGTGCCTGGATTTGTCACAGTCACGCCAGTCACACTGCCTGTGACAACGGGAGTTGCCGTTGCGCCTGTGCCGCCGCCACCTGTAATTGTCAGTGTTGGAATCGCTGTATAACCACTGCCAGGGTTTGTGACTGTAATGGATGTGACCCTGCGGTTTGTTAAATTGGCTCTGGCTGTTGCGCCTGCGCCGCCGCCACCGGTGATGGTCACCGTAGGACGACTCGTATAATTATTTCCTTGTGTATTGACTGTAATACTGCTAACAACTCCTGAACCCACAGATATCGCCGTGGCGCCTGTACCGCCGCCACCTGTGATGTTCACTGCGGGATACGAAGTATACCCTGAACCGCCATTGGTGACTGTAATCGCATTAACAGAACCTGTTATTGTTGCTGTTGCACGGGCGCCTGTTCCACCGCCACCTGTAAAAGTGACTGTAGGCGCTGATGTATAACCTGTTCCTGGATTGGTTAAATTAATGGCTGTAATAAGTCCATTGCCTAAAACCGCTGTTGCGCTAGCACCTGTGCCGCCGCCACCTGTAATGGACACAGTCGGCACTGTTGTGTAACCTGAACCACGGGCAGTCACTGTAATGGCATTAACAACATTGGTAATGGTTGTCGTTGCTGCAGCGCCGGTTCCATTACCTCCTACAAAACTCACAGCAGGCGCAGATGTGTAGCCTGTTCCACCATTAGTCAGTGTCAATGTTCCGATAGCGTTTTGCGCCGGAGTGTAAGCTAATGATGTCGCCTGGATGCTCGAATACGTGTCTGTTGCTGCCGTATTCGGCGCCGGATAAGTTGTTTGGGGAATGATGGGCGCTGGTTGAGAAGCTGCAAACGCCTGAGGCAATGCTGTCTGTAGCGGCACAAGATTAAAAGCTGGTGACGTTCCCAAAGCGCTTGAAACCTGGAATTGCATGAGGGTACGGGTATTGGGCCCATAACCTGGCAATGTCGTTGGAGCGCCACCTGACCCATCTCCTGTCGCATAAGAAAAATCAGGATCCCCCGTATAATAATCGTAACGCGGATCAAACGCAGGCGAAGGCGCGGCCATGTCATTATAAAGAATTATTTTAGAACCATCCGGAACCTGGGAAAAGTCAATGATGACATCCGCTCTTTCCGCTGGAAGAAGAGAAAGCGCCCGGCGGTTAATGTCCAACACCACAATATTTCTGCGGTTGTATTCATAACCCACAGGCGTATTTTCAATCACAACCGGAGCTGGTAAAAATCCACCTTCGGTTCCAATCTGAATCATCTTAGGGCCAGCCGTAGTCGGGTCTGGAACTCCCCCATCTCTTCCATCTGTAGGCCAGCTTGCAGGCAAGCCTGCACCAGGGACAGCGGGCACTATTTTCACTTCTGTTGCGCCACCGATAATGACCGTCGGAAGAGAAGTATACCCTGTCCCAGGGCTTGTGATTGTAATTCCCGTGACAGCGCCTCCTGTTACTGTGGCTGTGGCTGTTGCCCCTTTACCGCCGCCACCCACAAGATAAACGCCGGGAGCAGAAGTATAGCCTGTGCCGCCATTAGCGACTGTGATATTGGTCAAAGATCCGCCTGTTATTGCGGCTGTGGCTGTAGCCCCTGTGCCACCAGGGCCGCCACTTGAAAATGTCACTGTAGGAGATGCGGAATATCCTGAGCCTCCATTGGTAATTGTCACTCCTGTGACAAGACCCCCAGCCACTGTCGCTGTAGCCAGTGCGCCAGTCCCTGTTGCGTCAGCAATATTAACAAAAGGAGCTGTTACATATCCTGAACCAGGGTTCGTTACTGTAACACCGGTTACAGCTCCGCCGGCATTTACTGCTGCGGTTGCAGCGGCACCCGTACCGCCGCCGCCAGTGTCAGAAAAATATAATTGCAAATTAAGAGAACGGTCATTGCAGGCATTAAGAATACGGAAACGATAGGCCTTCTTGCCTACAGGGACATAAGGGTAAGGCGTACCATTGACCAGGGGCGTGTCCATAAACGCTTCCATGGTGCTTGAATTGTCGGGTGTCCCTGGAACTGGTTTTCCGCTGACTGGATCTGTAGCAACACCATGCACCAAACCTGCTGAGGTTGTCAAAGGCGGCCAGAACCATGGGCCGTAATCCCAGCGTCCCATGGCGTTAGCGCCCGACGGATCAGAGGGATTCTGATTCGGCATATAAACGTGAGGATACCAAAGATCCCCGGTATGAGGAGTCGAAGGCGTTGTCCCCCAATTCCACGTAGGATCCTGAGCCGGGATATTCGCGGCATCAACGAAAGTTTTGTCTTGAATAATGAGAGGGATCCCATATTTATACTCAGGATGTCCCGCAGTCACCATATCTTGCCCTGGAATGGCAAGCGAACTGATCAATCCGTCTTCTGTTGCATCTGTCAAAAGGTAACCCGCAGCCTCACCCGCATAAACATTAAGACGTGTGATGCCGTAAGCATGGTCATGATAAAACATGAGCCGCGCACTCTGGCCGTTAGGATAATAAAATGTACCCATCCCGTCATTATCATTGGGAGTAGGAATTGACTTGCCTGCGCCCACCATGTCCGGGACATTTTGAAAACTAATGCCCTTGGGATAAGACGTCACTTCTCCTGCCGGGGTCACCCATTGATGAGGGGTCCCATCGCTGATCCAGGGAGTGTCACCGCCGTGTAAGTGAAGTGTGGCGCGATTTTGCGTATAATCCATACCGCCCACAGGAGGTGTCATGCCCAAAGGCCCCATGCCTGCGCCCATCATGGTTGTGTCAACCGGAAGAAAAAGATTTCCTGCCATTCCAGTTCCGAGCATATTGACAAATTTAATGCGCGTTGGCACACCTTTCCTGGCTATGATTATCGGCCCCAAATAATGATTCTGAGCGTCTGTTCCTGTGGCCTGAAGGTCTTTATAACCCCTAAATTTTGTAGCAGGCAAATCAGAATGGACTTGCTGAGTATAATCCGTCAAACCGATCTGATAGTAATTCGACCCCGGATAAGCCGTGGTGTTGGCAACAGCAATCGGGATATAATTTCCAAGATTATTACGATTGGCAAATCCCAAGCCTGGCAAAGAATCCACAAATTTCCTGATGACTGGCGTGTTAGCGTAGTTAGGATAAACCCCGCCGATATAATCCGGCATCCCGCCAGGCGCGTTGTAGGGCGCGGCCAAGGCAAGGGCATCAAATCCTGAAGTATTGGCAATCACGGCCAATGCAAAAATCGTTCTTGTTAGAAAACTTGGCTTATTCATTGGCTCCTCCTAATGTCTTAACATCAATAGCTTTTGCGGCCTGGGCTTCCTCACGACGGGCTGCGGCTTCAAGAGATGTGGCAGCGCGCAGCGATTTGGCAGAATTGAGGGGATCTTGAAGCGCTTGAATACGAACAGCCTGGGCATGCTCTATTGCCGTTCGAACAGCAGCTCGTCGCGCAATGGCTGCAGGATCTGCGCCAACACGTTCTTTTGCAGCGTTGGCTGCTGCCGTAGCCCGTTGCTCGGGTGTTATTCGTTTTAATTTTCGCTGGATAATAGCGTCCGTGTCATGGCGCTGGGAAACTTGCTCACCCGCCGGAGATGAAGGCGCGGCTTGAGAGGAGCCAACGCCCCAAAGACAAGCGCACAGTGTCACTACTACAGTCGAAAAAAATAAAATTTTCAGCCTATCCATATCCATCTCCTTGATTTTTTTCGATAAAATCGAATGGTTAGTTTTTTTACGAGTTATGTTTCGAATTTTACACAATTTAAACAATACGAATATTGTCTAAAGCCACTTTTTATTGACTTTATTCCACCTCACAAAGGATTTCCCCTTCGGGGACTATGGCTTTGTGAGGTGCACCTTAAGGTGCTGCTATCAATGATCTAAAAATCTTTAGATACTCTTATCCAGGAATGGACGTTTTTTCCATCGGAAGGCGTATTATCAAGCGCCCATGCCATGTCAAACCTGATCGAAAAATTCTCAGGCAGGTCGTATCTCAGACCCCAACCCGCACCGCTTAACGACTTGTTCTTTTTGGCACCATCAGGATTACGCAACGAAGCATTCGCCCAGTCATAAAAAACAGCAAGTTTTAAATCATCATAAAGCTTGCCTTTAGAGTGAGGCGCGGCCTGAATATTTTTAGGGATTCCATAAATTGGAAAACTGAGTTCTGCGGTGCAAGATTGTCCGTTATCCCCGACAACTTCACCTATCGGATAAGCACGGACATTGGAAATGCCGCCAATTTGAAACTGTTCTGTGGCTGTTAGAGTGCGGGCTGCAAATTGGGCCTGTCCTTTTAATAAAAGTGCGGAATCAAGAGGCAGCTTTTGCAGTCTGACAACGTCCAAAACATCTTTGGTAAACTGTCCGCCGGAGCCTGTAACACTAGAGCGCGAATCCTTGGCCTTTAGAGCTCCCCACGTATTGGGAATCCCATCATCCACCTCATTATTCACAATAGTGCGCCCCAGGCTGTCGCTTTTATCAAGCTTGAGCCCTGCGTGGGCCACGCGTTCGCGGTCACGGCTGGTCTCATTGCCATTCTGAAAATTAAAAACGTCCTTATAGTCAAATCCGATACTGGCGCTCAAATCAGTGGTGTCATCCGAGAAAAGGTCCTGTGTCAAAAAAAGGCTGTAAAACCGGCTTTTCCCTCTCGCATCAAGGTCTTTGAATTCTTTGCCAAGCCTCAACTGAGAGTGGCCTGCATAAAAACCGATCTGAGTCTTATTCGTAAGAGGAAAAAGATAACGCAAAGAATCAAGATAATACGTCCCATGCCCCTCAGCTCTTTGATAGGTCAAGGTCAGCATGTCATCAAAGCCCAAAAGGTTATTGTCTGTCAGAGTACCCGTATAACGGTTTTTTCTTAAATAACGTGAACCATAATTATCATAAGCCAGCCCCGCATGAATCGGCAGCTGGTCTTTAACGTTCAATAAGACATCCGTTGTGCCAGGCACCTGCCCTGGAGTCAGGACCGTTGTCACCTTATGATCAGGATACTGGTTAATAATGCCCAAATTCTGGCGCAGCGTGGTGTAATTAAAGGGACGGCCTTCCTTAAGTTCAATTCTTCTGTTGAATAAGCTTGTGCAGTAAAACTTATTGCCCTGGACATTAACCTTGCCCATCATACCTTCGGCAACCTCAATCTTAAGTATTCCATTCTCGATCTTTTGAGGTGGAAGAAAAGCGCGGGAGGTGATATAGCCTTCCTGGCGGTAGGCATCTGTAATGCGGTTGGTGACGTCCTGTATCTCACGGATTGTCAAGACACGATTCTCGTAAGGGAATGTGATCGCTTTGATCTTTCTTAAGGAAAGAAGCTTTATCCCTGTCACCTCGATCTTTGTAATCATGGCTTTTTCTGAAGCTGGAAGTTGCTCAATCTCTTTCTGGCGTGTTTCTTCGACACCTGGAGAAACCCGTTCATTTTTTAAAGTATTTCGTAATTTTATTTCTTTGTCCTCAAGTGTTGTGCCTGCTTGAATCCCTGCCTGTTGCTGTGCAGAAATGCTTGCCGCGTAAGACTGTGATGCAAAAAAAATAAAGAACGGGAAAAAATACAATATTTTACTCTTCATGCGCCGATACCCCTTTTTTTAAATCGGTTTATGAATTTTTCTTTAGTCTTTTCTTTAAATCATCCCCTTGAGGATTGATCTGCCCGTCGATAAAGTCATACGCGCCCTCTTCGAGGTTAAAATCGTTGTAAGCGCCGCTATCGACTTCTGAAAGCGGGTGGTAAAAATAAACTGGGCTGACGAGATTTGAAGACGTTACATCCAACGGATTAACCTGGCTTAAGGCAAGTTTCTCTGCTGTGGGATACAGGAACCTCGCAATCAGGCCGGTCGTTTCCTGGGATAAGATAAATGTTGTTGGGATCGGCCATATTTTAAGACCGTTAAACATGACATCCCCTGCAGGATATAAAGGAGTCATAGAGGAAGGACTAAAAGCCGGCTTATTATTCGAAACAGTATCTGTCACTGTGCCGCTCAAATTTCCGCTTGCGCCACCAGAGACATTGCCGATATCCAGCGTCAAGGTGCCATTAACATTGACATCAACCGGATTATTCACAAGCCCTATCGTACCGTTTGGCGTCCTCAAAGATGAATTGGCATTGGCCACAACATGCGGCCCGGCGCTTAAGGCATGCATATCGCCATTATCCGCAAGGATATTAACCCCGCCTAATGTGGAGGTCACTGTTCCGTTGAAATTGACATCTCCAGTTGTGTTTTCGAAATTAAAATCATTGGCAACTTTACTGTTTAAAAGTTCTGAAGTGCCATGCGCAAGGACATTAGCGCCTCCACCTATGGAATTGATGGCAAAGCTGGCGCCATCGGTTTCATTAATATTAATGTCGCCGTTGCCGCTCACAAACGCATCCACAAGATTCGCAGTGGTGTTAAACGGCTGAACACTGGTTCCGATGCCAGTCCCGGCCGTGAGAAATAAATTATTTCCTGTAGCTATCGACAGCGGATTATCGCTCGTCAATGAGCCTGTTGTTGCTGTCAGGAAAGAATCTGCAGTCCCATTCCCTGCGCTCAAGGAATCAATGTCAAGGTTCCCGGTATCTGCGGTCAACGTGACAATTCCGCTCTGCGTAGCATTCCCAGACCTTACGATCAACGCATCCATAGCACCTGTTGATTCGGCACTGATCGCGCCATCAGTTGTGACAGCGTTTATCACCAGCGAGCCAGTGTTATATAAATTAATATCCCCTACACCGCTCACAAAAGAGTCGACAAAATTGGCAGTAGTATTGAAAGGTTGAACTCCTGTTCCAATCCCGCTGCCGGCTGTTAAAAATAAATTATTTGCAGTGGACATTGAGGAAGCGTTATCGTTCGTCACAGAACCTGCTGTTGCGGTTAAAAACGCATCAGCTGTTCCTGCGCCCGCACTCATGGTATTAATATCAAGATTCCCGGTATCTGCTGTTAAGGTAATATTTCCGCTTTGTGTCGCGTTCCCCGACTGAATAACCACCGTATCCATAGCGCCGGTTGATTCTGCTGAAATCGCGCCATCGGTTGTGACAGCGTTTATCACCAGTGAGCCAGTGTTATGCAAATTAATATCCCCCACACCACTCACAAAAGAGTCCACAAACCCTGCTGAAGTCTCAAATGCTTGTGCGCTTGTTCCAATTCCAGTGGCTGCTGTTAAAAATACATTACTGGCTGTCACAGCAGTTCCTGCGATACCCGTGATACTCCCCTGGTTCGATGTTAATAATGCAGAGCCTGCTCCTGCATCGACATTACCCAAAATCATAGACTGGGCACTGTTGATTGTGACATTGCCTCCGTTGGAGACGATGCTGTTACCTAAAGTCATCCTGAACTGGCCTGTGCCATCAAAGTCAGAATCCGCAGTCAAGGTGATATCTCGGCCTACTGTGCTTAAATCAGCATTAAGTTGAATATCACGATTTGCCTCGAGAATAACTGCTTGAGTCAAGCCAGTAAGAGCGCTATCAAGAAAAATATCCTGTGTGGCCTGCAGCCAAATAACATCCGCCGCTGTCGCCACAAGAGTCAGCGGGTCAATGGAAAGGTCGAGCCCCAGAGAATCGGTATAAGCCACATCAGGATTAATATCCTGCAGGGGATTGGCAAGAGGATCAAGCCCCCCCGAAACAATGTGAATATCTCTGGGATCAATTAAAATACTGGCTTTCTTATATCCTGCTGCAGCCTGCCCCCCCACATTGCCGTAAAGCCCGAGGTTGGCGCCACTTACCTCAATCGAACCCGCATTCCCAGAAGCGAGCCCACCGGAAACATCAACATTGGCCCCTTCCCCTATAATTGTTGCACCCTGTGTTGCCTTAATAGTTACGCTTCCACCCTCGCCATCAAGCCCTGTTGCCCTGGCCTGAACCGAAGAGCCGCTGTAATGGATATTCCAATCGCTTGCTATCAAATTCACCAAACCAGCCCTGCCTGATTCCATGGCATTGGCGCTGATCAGATTTTTGTTCACAATAGATTTAGCCGAGATATCAACAATTCCACCATCAGGATTTACAGCATTCCCATCAGCCGCTATTCTGCCTTGATTCGTGACCTTGCCGTTAGGATTCTGGATACCGATGGCTCCTGCGGCCAAAGTGCCGGAATTATTAACCGCACCGCCATCCACCACAAGCTCAATTGTGCCGTTATGGTTAACCAAATTATTGGCCTGAATGATGCCTGAATTATTGACCGCATTGTCTAAAACTTTATTCAAAGACTTTGCTGTAAGGAGAATCTTTCCGCCGTCCGCTGTAATCGCCCCGGAATTTTTGACTTCTGACAAAATATTGTCTTTGATAGCCTCATCCACTGTTACGGCAATATCCCCTGCGTCATCCAAGGCAAGGGTCATTTTTTCTCCACTGGCCATGGCAACAGTTCCCAGCTGAGCTTCAATAGTGCCTGTGTTTCTGACTTCAGGCGCCAAAAGCGCAACATATCCGCCGTTACGAATCGTTATCTGTCCTTCATTGACCACAGAACCCGTTGCCCCATTACGGTTAAAGATATAGCGGCCAGCTAAAAAATCTTCGTTGGATATACCCAAAGTCGACCCCACCAGCCCCGCGGCATTGACATGAGACCCTGGCGCAAAAAGAACGCCATTAGGGTTAATCAAAAAAATACGGCCGTTAGCATTGAGAGTCCCAAATATAGAGGAAGGGTCGGCGCCCGTAACACGATTCAAAGCCACGGAAGACGTAGAAGGCTGAATAAAGTTCACCGTGTTCTGGGCGCCGATATTGAATTGACTGTAATTGATAATAACCCGGTCAGAGGTCGTAATGTTCATGGTGTCCGGGTTGGGCTGGCTGAAAGTAGCTTGCCCGGCAACAACCTCCTCGACTTTGGGAAGATCGGCATAAGCAAATCCGCCATAATTAAGAAAAACTGCAATGATTAAGAAAAGAGAGATTGTTGATTGTGCGGGGTTTTTCATTTCATTTTCCTTGTTTTGAATTTATCCCGATATTTTTTGGAGAAACTTTTTTCAAACATAGGAATTTGTAACATGTGTATTAAAATTCAACCAGAGCTGCGTTCTACTTCTTATTGACTTTTTTCTACCCGCAGGCTGAAAATATTTCCCAATTTATTTCTCTTCGTGGCCGCGGCCAAACACAAAAACAACTTTTGTAAAATCAGAAATCATGCAGACACCGTCATTAAAACAATCTTCCGCACCGGAAATGACAGCAAAACCATCTTTGATGTCGAATATATTCGGAGTCACCCTTTTACAGAAAAGAATGCATTCAGACTCTCCCTTTTTGACTGCTGGAAATCCTCTGTTTTGAGTAAACCTGTTTTTGTATGCCCCAACAGACTCTTTTTGCACAGCAATAGTTTTCATCCCCCCACTCCTTTTTCAAACCAGTTTTTCTCAAGAAGCTCTCTTAATTGCAATCGAGCCCTGTGCAGCATGACCCAAAGGTTAGTTGGTGTAATCCCAAGCTCCCTGCAAATATCTTCGGTACTGCGGTCATCCAACTCACGCATCACAAAGGCCGTGGCTGTGCGTTGGGGCAAGCGATCAAGGCAACCATGGAACACCTCCCAAAATTCCTTGGAGTGCAGCACTGCCTGAGGGTCTGGCATCCAGGTTTTGGGATACTGTTTGGGATGACCGACAGCATCATAAAACTGGTCTATCGTCTGTTCATCATTGGTTTGAAGCTCTGTAACAGATTTCTCACGAAAGTTTTTTCGATATTGATCCATGAGCTTGTGTTTGAGAATACCCACCAGCCAGGTCTTTTCTGATGAACGGCCGCTAAAGGACTTACGGGCCGAGAGCGCGGCTAAAAATGTTTCCTGAACAAGGTTTTCAGCGAGTTCGCGGTTGCGGACACGCATGAGAGAATAACGGAAAAGATAATCACCATGCTGGTCTACCCAGGTGGCCGGATCAGATATTCTCGACGGGTACATAAATTTTTTAGTAAGGGCCATAATTAAATGTTTTTTATATATGTTGTCTGAATTACTAAGTGATTTTAAGAGAAATGATGGGGCTTGCTAATCAGCCAGTTCTACTTCTTATCGACTTTTTTCTACTACAAAGACTTTATTTTTTCGCAGGAACAAACAGAGAAATGATTGCGTTTTTTATCCTTTAAAAAATTGTTGTCTGGACGCGTATTATGAGGATAACCTCACAAAAACGCCTGTCCCTTACAATCAGAAGCGAGTCTACTTTTTTGATAAAACAGAGTCCGCGATAGTCATATTATTAATGACATTCGTTACACCATTGATGTCATCGGCAAGCTTTGTAACCAATACTTTTTCAGCATCGTTTTTAGCCATGCCGCTTATAGTGACCACCCCATTGGTTGTCACAACCTTGGTATTAACAGCACTGGTCGAGTAATGAGACAATAAAGCCATCTTGATTTGAGCGGTGATAGAGGCATCATCTATTTTTTCACCCAGTGTCTCTGCGTTATTATTGGAAGCCTTGGCAAGGGACATCTCGTTTTTAACATCTTTCACACCATCCACGTCTTTGGCATATTCACCGGCAAGGTCTTTTTGGGCCTGGGATAATGCCTCGCCTTTTAACGTCACGACGCCGTCTTTGACATCAACCTCAGTCTTGAAGGCATTGACGTTGCGGTGAAACAAAAGGGCTGTCTTTACTTTCATACCAAGCCAACCATCCGAATTTTCCACAGGGCTCTCGCCTTTAAGGACCAGTTGATTGTCCACGCTCTTGACTCCCGGGAGGTTTTCCACGGTTTCCTGCGCCAATGACTTGTGGAATTCTTCCGCAACACTACCTACTAATGTGACAGCGCCATCTTTGGACTGAATGGTGATCGTGTCATCTTTAAGGTAAGTTTTGTACACATACGATTTTTGAGCAGATGATTCAATGCGACTGTCCATCTCTGAAGCCATGGCTACCAGCACAAACGCAGCGATAAACAATAGAGTGGCCGCAACTGATACCACTAAGACTGAGTAATTTTTCTTCATAAAAAGCCATCCTTTTGTTTTTCAAGTTTCTAAGTTCTGTCGCGGCATTATAAATTTCTAGTTCTTCCGAATAAAAAAGTGAGTACTGCCAAAACCAAAAATACAAAAAACAGGACTTTAGCGATCTCAACGGCCGAACCCGCGATACTGGTAAATCCAAGCAACGCCGCAATAATTGCAACAATAAAGAATGTAATCGCCCAGTTCAACATAACAACCTCCTCCCGATTCTTTGTTTATTATAAAAAAATGGCTTGCTTCAATAATTGCTCAACTCTATTTTTTATTGACCTTCTTCTATTTACTAAACAGGCAATGCATCATACCTGTTCTCTTCAAACGCCTGATTAATCAAATCTATGAGCGCCTGATCATTAAATGGTTTTTGTAAAAAGCCCACAGCCCCGGCCTTGAACGATTGCTCTCTAAGGCCGCCATTTTTGTCCGCAGTTATAATAATAATTTTACGTTTTGAACCAGAAGCTTTAAGCTGCTTCTGCACGTCCAAGCCGTCCAGTTCCGGCAAATGAATATCCAGAATCAGACATCCCGGGTTGGTATCCGCTACAGCGCTGAAAAAGGCCTTTCCGGAAAGAAAGGTCTCCACTTCATATCCAAACGTCATTAAAAGATATTTGAGTGCCCGGCAGACCGATTCATCGTCATCAATAATAAAAATTTTTCTTTTATCTGTTGTCACTTGAGGGCTCCTTTATCTGTTCTGATTCTATTTTACGAAACCATGAAAAGAAAACAATTAAACCAAGGTATAACAAGAATGTATGTGACGGGGGTGTGTTTTAGGAGGGCCAAAGACGTTGTTACACTAGAACTTCCGTTCCCACTCGCTTTTAAGGATCGTCTTTAAGTCATAGCGAGGCTTCCAACCCAGAATTTTTCGCGCCCTTGCTGACGAAGCCACGATCGTTGCCACATCTCCTGGACGGCGCGGTCCGATACGGTAAGCAACACTCCGGGAGGCCACCTTTTGGATGCTTTTGACAATATCCATGACCGAAAAGCCGTGCTCATTGCCAAGGTTAAAGATGTGGTTCTTGATGCCTCTATCCATGGCTTTTAACGAAAGAAGATGCGCGCGGCAAAGGTCAAGGACATGGATAAAATCACGTATGCCGGTACCATCAGGGGTATTGTAATCATTACCGCACACCACAAGCTCTCCGCCGGTATGCAGGACTCTCATGATATTGGAAATAAGGTGTGTGGGGACAGGCCTTCCCTTGACAGGCCATGCACGACGCGTATCCCACCCGGCCACGTTGAAATAACGCAACGCCATAAATTCGATATGGCCGGCCATGGCCTGATCGGCAAGAATTTTTTCAACCATAAACTTTGAGGCGCCATAAGGGCTTTGGGGACGGGTTTCGGAAGTTTCCTTTAAAAAACCTTTATCAGCCGGCGCATAAACAGCGGCTGTTGAAGAAAAAACAAAACGTCGTACACCCGCCTCTTTCATTGCCGCCAAAAGGTTCAGCGTTCCGCCAACATTGTTGCGGTAATAAAGCACGGGTTCTGCTATTGACTCAGGGACAACAATCCTGCCCGCGAAATGTATGACCGCGCTTACAGGATACGCTCGAAAAACCTTGTGACAATGGGCGTTGTTTAAAAGCTCGCCCTTCACAAAGGCCGCACCCTTGGGCACCCAAGGTTTTACGCCCGTGGAAAGATTATCAAAAACAACGACTTTATGCCCGCTGTCAACCAGCATCCCGGCCATATGGGCGCCGATGTAGCCAGCACCGCCTGTCACAAGAATATAGTCACTTTTTTTGGGCACAGGATACCCTTTTCTTATTTACTATGGTTTAAGAAAAACAAGACGCCCAGTAAAAACCCCATATCGTCGATAATATAGCGCTTAAACATTCTTTTAGGATCAATAAAAATACGCCAAAACCACTCCAAATTGGAGTGCACCATCCATTGTGGAGCGCGGTGAATGGCACCGGAGAAATAATCCAAAAGAGCGCCCACCCCCAGGCACATCCTGGGCTTTAAGTCTCGACGATGAGAGGCAATCCATTTTTCCTGCTTTGGCGCGCCCATGGCCACAAACAGGATATCTGCGCCAGAGGCGTTGATATGTTCCACCATTTTTTTGTCATCCTGAAAATACCCGTCGCTTGTTCCCGCGATTTTGAGGCCGCGGATAATTTGACTCAAATTATCCGCGGCCTTTTCTGCGACTCCTGGTTTACCGCCCAGGAGATACAATGAATACCCGCGAAGAGCGGCTTGTGCAATCAATTGCGGGGAAAAGTCGGTTCCGTTACAATTGTCCCGCATCCTGCCGCCGTTAAGCTTGGTCAGTAAACGCAGGCCTATTCCATCCGAAAGCACAAGTTCCGCATCATTTAAGGCTGTCCTGTACTCCTTGTCATTCTGAGCCAAGCGCACGCCATCAGCGTTGAGAAAGAAAATATCAGACCTTTCCCCGCGATCAAGCATGCCCAGTGCCGTTATCATGGCTTCGCCAAGCATTAAATTATGATAACGGACACCAAGAAATTTCACTTGCCGCAGTGACGTCGTAGCATTAAACATGGCTGTTTCCTTTTTTAGATCTGCATCTTATAAATACCACCTGCATAACGCGAGATAAACAGATACTGCCCATCGTTACTAAAGACAGCTGCTGATATCCCTGCTCCGGGTGGCAAATCGCCGGTCACGTCCGCCCATGTCTTTCCGCCGTCTCTGGAAAGAAAAACTTTTTGCGGTGCCGAGCTGTCCCAGGCTTCTGTCCCCACGGAAATGATCAAGGGATTGACCGGGTTTATCGCCAGGCCATCCGCGGTTCCGACTGTAGAAATGGTTCCCAAATTACTCCAGGTCGTTCCTTTATTATACGAAGCGAACACGGTTGCGCCTCCGTTGTAATCCCCTACTGCATAGACCGTGCCATTCTGCGCAGACTTAAGTTCAAAAATCCACAAACTCTGGGTGAACGTGCGCGTCCAGGTTTTTCCCTGGTCACGGGAAACATAGATCCCGCCGTTAGCGCCGCAAGACCCCCAGTAAATAACGTTCGAATCATTAATGTCCACATCCAGGGCATTGTAGATGCGTTTCCCGGCAGGCTGACCGCTCGAAAGCGTCCAGTGCCATCCGCCATCATCAGAGATGAAAAGACCGCCGCCATCATCCCCATCGATCCCAAGATACAGGCGCCAGTGGTTTTTAGGATCCATGGCAAGCGCCCGCGGATACCCCTCACCCCACATGGTGTTCACCTTGGGCCTGGTTGTTGGCAGGCCGTAAGTTGTCTGAAAAGTCATCCCTGAATCCATGCTGACAGCAGTCTGATTGTAAGCCACGTTCCAGGGTGTTGAAGTCGCAGTGATCCACCCATCGGCCAATGCCTTAACACGCCAAACGTGGCCAGCAGTTGCAGGATCATATTTAATGGGAAAAACAGCCTTGTAGGTTACCCCCATGTCATCGCTTTTTAACAGGCCATTGTCCATCATGCCGGCATAAAGCGAACCTTTCGGCGTAAAGACGAGGTCGCTGCCCACACTATTTGGCGCGCCCTTGATTTTTTCAGTCCAATGAGCGCCGCTGTCATCGCTTCTGTAAGCACCCCACCAATCGGTACGGAAAAGTTGATTCTGATTAAACGGGTTGATCCGGACCGCGGTTGTCAACGCACCGGCAGTTTTCCATATCCGTGTAGGGTTAAGAGCCGTATCAGCGGATATCGAGGTATCCTTGCTCACCCAGGTCTTGCCGCTATCTGTTGAAGAAATGACACCGCCGTTCCATCCGCCCTGCTGCCAGACCACATAAAGCACAGGGTTGGCCGCGCTTGTCACAGTAACGCGGTAGGTCGTGCCCTGGGGAATCACGGATGTCGCCGTCCAGGTATTTCCATTGTCCCTGCTGATCTGAATCGTATTTTTTCCAGCAACGTAGAAGGTTTTTGTTGAAGTGCCGGTCGCTTCAAAATCCGTGACCGCCACCCCCTGCAATAATGCTTTCCAGCTATTGGTGCTGAAGTTGTACTGGAAAAGCCCCTGATTAGATGAAGCATAAAGTGTTGCGTCATTGTAACCATAGGACATGGCCGTGACTGGCGTGTTGGGAGGGAAATAAGACGTATTCATTGGAATTTGGTTCCAGGCCACACCATAGTTCGAGGAACAAAACACCTTGCCTTTTGATGTCCCGACACACACCACATCAGAAACCTTGGCGCCAACAGCAATAGACCGGTAATTATCCGGACGCTGAAATACAATATCGCCGTTCATGGTATTGGATTTCGACCAGGTCCAGCCGGCGTTACGGCTGTAAAAAAGTCCAGCCTCGGTTCCCAGATAAAGCGCATTGGAATCTGACGGTGAAACAATGAGTTCAGATGTTTTCATCTGCGTCAACCCCTGATTGATAAAGTGCCAATTCTCTCCCGCGTCATCGCTTCTCCAGACACCGGTGACATCTGATATCAGATACACCCGCCCATTGACAAAGGGATCAAACACAACACCCGGATAGCAACCTCCGCCGTAATAACCGGCAAAACTCCAGTGATTGACTGCGGCAAACCCGAGCCCTTGCATGATCAAAAAACTAAATACGCCAAACAATAAAATAATTAATAATTTTTTCATAACTGCCTCGCTTTTTAGACATCTCATACAGTTTATGAGATGGCATTCTTTATTTTTCATTTTCATTTTAGGGAGAATCAGGGAGAGAACAATTGTACCGAGGTATAATCAATAATGATCCTTTAACGACGATCAAACTGTAAAACGCCCTGAAAAAATCCCCACATCCAAAATAACATCCCCGGAATAAACGCCGGAAGCGATACCATAAAACGCAAACAATGCCCTGCGCCTCCTTTGACAATACGCGATATCATTCGAATCAGTTTTATCATCACAAAAACAGGCAATAAAACAATTGGCCATAAGCCCTTATAAAACCATAAACGGTAATATAATCTTCTGTAGATCATCACGTATTTCCCTATTAATTCCTGATTTTTAAGAAAACTTATCCATTCTTCCCTGAAAATGTGAAAACATCTGGCCTTTGGCACAAACCAGACCGGTGAATACTCGCCTGCCTTTAAACAGAACATCACGTCTTCAGCCGCCTGCAGGTCAGGAAAAGAACCTGCTTTTAGAAAAACGTCCCGATCACAAAACAAATTGCAGGAAGGTAAAAATGAAACAATCCGCTTATCTCCGGTATCCATGAATTCATTGAACTGGAGATAAAACTGACCCAGCGCCAGCAAATTTTTGTTCTGTTCCTCTGGAATCACAACAGCGCCGCCGCCCACCCGCACCCCTTCTGACCAGGCAACAATAACCTGCCCGATCCAATCCGACGACAGTTGCACGTCGCTGTCAATAAAACAAAGAATTTGGCCCAAAGCTTTCCGGGCCCCGATATTCCTTCCTTCAGCCGGTGGTGTTTTTTGAGGAAGCTCTACAACTTTAACCAGCGGGTCTGTTATTCTTTTTAAACATTCTTTTGTTGCTGAATCATCAGATGAATCAACAACAATAACCTCTTCAATGAATGCCTGATCCGTCTGGGCCAGGATTGAACTTATGGCCCGCCCGATAGTCTTATACGAACGATAAGACGGAATAATAAATGACAAACGTTCTTTAAAATCCAGCGTGTTCATGCCATCCCTGCTTCCTTTTTAATCTGGGCATCCCTCAGCACAAGCCCAATAAAAAACAGGAAATACCAGTTAAGCACCAGGTAATAAAGCAAATTATCAGCAAAACATACGACCGCAAAACTGGCGATATACACTAAAACAACCGCATATTCAGCAAGCTTTTCTTTTTTCCAGACATGGTAAACAGCAGTCCAAAGAGCTCCTAAAAGCGCAAAAAAACTCATAAGCCCAATCACGCCCTGCTCAAAAAGGATCTGAAGATAGGTATTATGGGCCGCGATCTCCTCGCCGGATGGAAAAAATTTTCCAGAAAGAGGCACAAACGAGGCCAGGCCATGGCCAAAAACAGGGCTTTGCCGGATCGATTCCCAGCTGGAACGCCATACGGTCAAGCGCCATTCCCAGGAATTCATCCCCTGTTCGAGATTGCTGCGGTGGACCGTAAAAATCTCAACAACCCTTTCTCTGACCGAGGGCACTAACATCGCAAGCGGTATGACCATAAACGCAATAAAAATAAACTTTCTGTCTTTGATCACCCCAAACATGAACGTCATAAACCAGAAAGCCACCCAGGCATTTCTGGTTTTTGTCGCAACTAATTCCATGAGCGCCAGCAAGGCCATAAGGATTAAAACCATCTTCTGTGGTCCGGATAAAGACAGATGCCTTTTTCTCCACGCGTACATGATCACAGCCAGGGCAAGAATCATAAAAAATGCCAAAATATTGGGATGCGTAAAGGAGCCAATCAACCTTGTTTCCCCTTCAACAACAACCTTGCCACCGCTAATGAATCCAATGGCGCTAAATAAGATAGGAAACAAAAAGGAAAAAGTGAGGGCCGTGGTCCAAAATCGGACTTCTTTTTTGTTATCAATGATAAGAAACGGAATAGAGAAAACCGCAAAATAAGAAACAAAATTGGAGAAAAGCTTAATCGCTGACATTCTATCCACGGAATACGTCACTGATAATCCGGAGATAAGTAAAAAGGAAGTCCAAACAGAAACAAGCGGCAGGCGTTTTAACACAGAGGGCCTTTTAAAACAAAAAACAACGGCCATAAAAATAATAAGAAAATTTAAAAGTGCGCCAAAACCAAGATCTCCGCCGCCCCCTAAAGACAATTTTGTTTTCTGGAGAACAGGATCCAAAGAGGAACGGAAAAGAAGAAGAATAAGAAAACAACTCTCCGGGCTGACAAAAAAAACAACAGCCAGGGCAGCGCCAATGATACTGGCCATCATAAACAAAGGCTTGACTGCGATGAGCGGCAAGAATAACAGAAAAAATCCTCCCACACACAGGCCAAAAAATAAAATCATGGAAAATTTTATCCAATTATTAAGCAAGCTCAGCATAGATCTCCTCAAATCTGCGCGCTGTTCCATGAATATCAAACCTCTCCTGGCATGTCTTAAAGGCCGACCTGCCCATATCTTTGCGCGCTTGCGGGTCTCTCATAAGCCAAATCAAGGCCGAGGCCCAGCCTTCATCTGAAAAAGGATCCAAAAGAACACCATTTTGTCTATCTGTGATAAATTCGTTATGACAACCGACATCTCGGGAAATCACAATCGCCGCCCCGACACTCATGGCTTCCAGAACAGCAATGGAATGCAGCTCCATAAAGGATGGCAAAAGAAAAACATCAGCCAAATTCAACAACCCGCGCACATCATCCACAAAACCGACAAACCTTATATTCCGGGAAAGCCCTTTATCCTGAACCTGATCCTGAAAGAAACTTAAGAGAGGCCCGTCACCCGCGATCACGAAAACGGCTTGAGAATTTTCCGCAATCACTTGGGGCGCGATACGGACAATAAGATCCACATTTTTCTCAGGTGAAAGCCTTGCGACTGTCAGGATAACGAACGAACCTGGGGCAATACCCAGTTTTTCCCTCCATGCCTCAGCCATAGCCGCATCCTTTGCGCATTGCTTCGGCAAAAATATTCCATTATGCAATTCCCGCACCCTGGCAGGCAGGTAGAGATGATGCTGCGCGATAAATTCAATATTTTTCTGCGTCAGAACAACGACACGATCAGAAAAATTCTTCAAGTAATGGACAAATTTAAACTGTTTGTTCATCCCCCGCCGCCTTATAAATTCTTCAGGTTCAAAATAACGAAAATCATGCACATGCTCCAAAAGCCTGACACCGGAAAGTTTTGCGGCAAGCCCTCCCCAGATATGGGCGCTAAAAGTATGCGTATGAACGATGTCAATCTTTTCCTGGTGAATAAACCTGCTTAATTTCCGGATAATGCCAAACGTTGCAAAACTTTTTATTTTGTGGTCTTTTTCAGAAAATTTAAAAAGCTTTACGCCGGCTTTCTTGAAACGCTCCTCCAGCGCCCCTCCCGAAGAATAGGCCACAAATGTTTCGACACGGGTGGAATCGAGCGCCTCGGCCAAATTCAACAGGTTGGTTTCAGCCCCGCCCAAATCAAGGGTTTTAATAATGTGAAGGACTCGCATTTTCTTCAATTTATTTCCTCATTTTAATGACCCTGGCCGGAACTCCCGCGGCTATGGCCATCGATGGAATATCTTTAGACACCACAGCGCCCGCGCCGATAATAGCGCCATCGCCAATTGTGACCCCTTTTAGAATAATAACCCTATCTCCCAGCCATACATTACTTCCGATCCTGACCGGTTTAGTCACAAAGCCCTGCTGAGTGATCAAAACCCCTGTAGCGCCGTAACCGTGATCATGATCGTAAATATGAACAGAATCAGCAAATGTGCAGTCGCTCCCTACTTCGATCAAGTCAAAACAAACGGCCTTGAAATGCTTATTAAAGAAATTTCTCGAGCCTATCTTAAAAATGCCGTTCAGTTCCATATCAAAATCTTTCTCAAAAACATTCCCTGAGCCCATCTCAAAATGGCCCTTGTTAACGTGAAGCTCTCCTTGCGCCATAAAATTGATGCCCTTAGGCCTCAGCTTATGGCCAAGGAAAAAAGAACGGCAGACAAACCTCAGGGCTCCTAATTTTCGTCCAACCGCATTCATATTAAAGGCCGCCTTTCCTACCTGTGACCGTACCGGAGAGATTTTCTAATAAATCGATAATAAAAAGCCCGGTTAATGAATAATAAAACAAGATCCAGCGAAACAAATTTTCGCCGATATACTTTTTTGCCAGATATTGGTAGACATCAAACTCCATCTTCTTTAAACGAAACCGGTTCAGGCGGTTAACAGGGCTTTGGTTATGGATATAGCGCGCATCTGCAACCATAATTAACTTTGCCTGCCTGGAAATGCGGTAGGAGAGATCCACATCTTCCCTGTAGCCGTAACCTTTAAACCAAGTGTCTGATGTGTTCTTCAGCAGTAACTCCCTGCGGAAACACATACTGCAACCCGGGAGCAGCTGAACAGCTGTTGTTTCACAGATCTCCCTTTCATGTATCGGATAGCCAAACGTGGAAAACGTCAATCCGCCGCGATAATTGCTCACAAGAAAAAACGTCATGAGCATCTTCCTGACCTGCCACTTGAATCCACTCGCCCGCTCCTTGACAACAACATTTCCGGAAATCCCTCCGATGGTCTTGTCCTGTAAATAAAACAGGATACGCTCAAAATAATCGGAATAAAAAATAACATCATCATCGGAAAAAGAAATAACGTCGCCGGTAGACTTTTCCACGCCCCTGTTGCGCGCGCTAACCAAACTCTTTTCTTCTGTGAAGAAATACACTACTTTGGTTGCCTCAGCCTTCCCGAGCTTTATAAAATCATCAACAACCGCCTTGGTTTTCACATTGTCGCTTTGATCAACAATGACCACTTCATCCGGTGGACGGGTTTGCGCGGCCACGGACCTTAAAAGACAGGACAGGTCTTCAGACCTGTTCATGGTAGGGATCACTAAACTCAACCTCATAACTTGCTCACAATCTTTTTAAACAAATCCGGGCCGCCTTTAAGCCACAACTACGCTGGCTTTGACAAAAAAATCCCGGAACGCGTCTTTGATATTATTTTTCTCTTCATCGTTAAATAAAAAACGATACGAACATACCCAGTAACCCCACAAGATGACCGCCAGAATAAAAGAAATCATTAAATAGAGCGTGTGCCCTTTTAACACCACAGCACAGCCAAAAAGCATGGCTGTCAGAAAGAAAGGCTTCAAGAGCGCCTCGCGCCAGAATTTCCAGAGCGAAATGCCTGCAATCCTGCAGGTATACGTTGGAAGAAAAATCATGGAGCCAATAATAGAAATTAATAAAGCAGCTACGGCGATTCCCTCGATGCCCCATTTAAAGACCAGGCCTAAAAGCATTCCCAGGCCCAGGTTGGCAATAGCAAGGCCAAGGCCCACAAGGGTGGGAATCCGGATCATGCCGTACGCTCCTATGATGATCGAACAAAAATAAGTAAACATGGACAGCGCCACAGCCGCGACCAGAATAGACATGATGAGAGGCGCCTGTTCAAACTCAGCCCCAACCCAAAGATGGATAAAATCTTTGGAAAAATGGATCATCAGGTAACTCAAAGGAAACAGGAACATCGCAATTCCTTTGGAATACATGATAAAGAAACGCTCCAGCTTGCTTTTATCTCCGGTCGCAACCAGATTCACAAAAGTGGGGGTCAAAGACCACGTGGGTTCAAGGAAAAGGCGCTTAATGAGCGAGGGCACTTTCATGCTGATGGCATAGACAGCATTTGCGGCCGGGCCCATAAAAATATTGATAATAATATTCATGCCGTTCTCGTAGATGACCGTACTGATGGCCCCAAACGAGGAATAACCTCCGTAAGATATGATCTCTTTGGCCTTGCCCTTATGATAAACGCCCTTGGCAAGGGTCAGGCCAGGCATAATTTTCCTGGCCCACAGGAAGACGAAATAATTCTCTGCCAGAATCATGAGCAGATAAACGACCCCATAAGTCACCAAATTGACATAGCGTGCCGGCAAAAAGGAAAACAACGCGAAAACCATCAAGGCCCGCATGATAACGCCTCCAAAGTTGGAAATATTGATCAAATCAAACCTTTGCTGGGCGTAGAGGATGGCCCAGTAAACAATATTGGGCATGGAAACAACGAAAGCGATCATAATAAAAAAGAAAAGCCAGCGCGTTTGCTGGTAAAACAGAATCGGCACATTGAAAATAGAAGGAAAAAAATAACTGACGATCAATCCTGCGGCAAGTGTCAAAATCATAAATTGCGATAAAATTCTGTAGCCGGTGGACAAATATTCTAAAAACTCATCCTTTTTCCCCTGGGATATTGAGACAGTGGCATAGCGCGCCATTGCCACTCGGACAGAGTAAATGAATATTTGCATAAACCCGATCAGGGACTCGGCCAATACCGTAAGCCCGAAGCCATCTTTTCCAAGCTTTCTAATCAGGAAAGGCACCAGAAAAAAACCAAGGGTCATGGCCGCAAAAGTGCCGATGTAATTCGAAAATAAATTTTTTAAAATCTGCCTTCTCATCTTATCTCTCCGCAACCGGCAACGGAAAACAACTGCCTGAATTGGAATGGTCTGTCTTAAAGAAATTCAATCTTTTTTGTGCTGGTGTTTCAATAAGATCGTAAAATGCGTTTCCATAATTGTAAAAATCTTCAAACAAGGGGATCCCCAATCCCCCAAAACCCTGCAGGATAAGATCAAGAATCCTGTTCAAATGCTCGGTTTCTAAATTTTCAAAGTTCATCAGGCAGCCGTCTGCCAAAAGCTCAATGACCATCCCTTTTCGAGAACGGATATTCATGAGAGCCTTACGAAAAATATCCTGCTGTCCTGAAACGTAGTAAAAAAACGGAATCATGACCAGCGCTGAGCAATCCCAGGGATGCCCTGGGCGCCTCTTGTATACGGTATACTGGGAAATCATCTGACTGGGATGAACCAACCCGCCATCCGTCATGGCTACGGCCTTGCGCTGGCTGATATCAGAATAGCGGGACTGTAAATACAAAAAAGTGTCAAAATCAACCGGGCGATCATTGATCAACCCTATCCTGTTAAATATTTGAATAGCCTTTTGAGACCTTGCCCAGGACGTGTCTACAAAAGCTTCAAATGTCACACCCAGGTTATCGCTTTTAACAATTCCATTCGCCTCCCCGTACCAGGAAACAGCATAAAAAACAGATTTCGATTCTTTGAAATCTAAATATCTGGCGGAAAGAACATCGCCTAACAAAAGGGCGTCATAATCCTGGATAAAAAAAGATGATGTTTTTGTTTCCCTGATCGCGATACACCAGGAAAGCCAGGAATTGACATAAGGCAATTTCAAGATGTCTGCCATTGTCTTTTGGAAAAAGCCATAATAAATAAAACGGATATTGAGATCTTTAAACTCCTTCATCATTCCTTCTTCGAAGGAGGCAAAGAAATCATCCCTGAAGCGATCAACAACAATAATGACCTCTTTTAATTCCGGCCATTTGGCCAGCCGGAGGCCACGTAAATTGGCAGGCAAAATCCAAGGCAGGCTACTGCAAAGTCCGATGATTGCTGTACAGCCATCTTCCACGCTTGACTGGCTTTTCCAGGTCACCAAAGGTGCTATGAGCATGCGAATAAAAATCCTGTAAGCCTTGGCAATTAAATAAAAATACCAATTGTTATATTTTCCCATGCGCCTCCTGCCAATCTTTATCCTAAAACGCCGTTAATTTGTCGGCTGTTTAATACTCTTACTTACAGAATAAGGCATCAAACACGTTCGTAAATGAACCCTGGGATGGGGTAGGTTCGGTTGATCAAAATGACACCTAAAGTATGCCTGGCCTTTCCCTTGAGATCACTGAATGCGTTTACAAAAACGTGCTTGCGGACCTTTCCTTCCTCAACAACAGCTAACAGCCCGTCAACATGCCTGACCAGAACCGAGGGGTCTTTATGGCTACGGGTGGAAGAAGAACGAAAAATAATAAAATCGTAACGGGTTTTTGCAGCGTTAATAACCCTTTCTATTTTAAGGGGATCAAAAAGAATGATTGAGCTTAAAGCGGTCTTCCCTGCCGTCAAAACAGACAAATTTTCCGTCACAGCATGGGCCGCATCTTTTATTTCCGCGGTTCCCTCCAGGCAATCCACGAAACCTTTTTCATTGCCGACATTAAACAGCCGGTGCAGGAAAGGCCGGTGAGGGTCGGCATCAACTAAAAGGACTTTTCGTTTAAGGACTTCACTGAAATAATTGGCCAAATTTCCAGACACGGCAGAGCTGTCTTCCATTTCAAGAGTTGAAGATATCATCAGAGACGCTACGGCTTTATCCTTCATCAGAAGGTACAAATGCTCGCTTAAAGACCTGTAAGAATGGCCGTAAGCAGACAATCTTTTCTTCTTAAAATTAACAAGGACTCTGTTAAAAAACCGCTTGCGTCTCACTGAACCGATATAAGGGATGTCGAGCGCTCTTTCAATATCCCGGGGGTTTTTGATGGCCTGGTCCGAATATTCAAAAATAAAGGCCAGGATCACTCCTGCAAAAAGGCTCATAATGACCGCCATGATAAAAATCAACAATTTTGAAGCACCCGTGGGCTCAAGAGGGATGTAGGCCTGCGCCACGATCTTGACACTGGCCGTGCCGATCGCGTCAATATCCGACAAGTTCCGGCCATCCAGGTTCTGGGCCATTTTTTCAATATTATCCTGCAAATACTTGACTTTGGGGTGCTTGTCACCGTATTTGAGGCGCAATTCCGCCATCTGTTGTTCCAGGTCATAAATAACATAAGCCCGGCTCACAACATTGGCTAAAATGGCGGCTTCGCCAGGATCATAATCCTTGACCGTGATCGTGAATATATCCGAATCGCGGATGGGCTCAACACGGATGCTGATCTTTAAATTCTCAATGGCACGCCGAAAAAGAAACGCTTCTTTCTGCGCCACAGAAAGTTCATTCAACTTGCGCTTTAACATCCTCATTTTAAGATTGATAACCCTGGCCTTCAAAGACGAGGCATAACGCTTCTCATCATCCAACGGCCGATTAACAAGGCCTTGCGCCATGACCACACGCGCTAAAACAGGATCGGACTTTACAATCTCACTTTGGGTGAGTGTTTGCTCAACGTTTCTGGACTGGTTCGCTTCTTTATAAAAAGGCGATTCCACTGATTTGGAGGCCGTGATCAGCATTTTAACCGAGGCCTCATATTGTTTGGTTTCCATTTTTAAACCTAAAAAAACAATCGTCATCACAATGATCATGCTCAAAAGGACAACATCCTTCTGGCGGAAAAGCACATGAATATAATCCCTCAACGTAAAGCCGTTTTCATTCTGCTGATAAGTTGTCTCTTCCATTAAAACACCCCTTCTGATACCACCACCATGTCTCCGGCGCTAAGTTTGGTATCCTGTTTTGAATCTCCCCCCATCACCCGATCCATATCAATCCTGATGGTGTCGTATCCTTTATCCGCGGGCCTTGGCCTCAAAACCTTGACGCGCGAGGAAGAACCAAACTTGGTAAAACCGCCGGCAATTGAGATCGCGCGCATCACTGTGCTGTATTCTTCAAGGGGATAAGCGCCGGGATGGTTAACCTCGCCATAAACCATGTATTGTTTGGAATTCGATTCCTTGAGCGATACCTGCACGACCGGGAATTTCAAATAACCATTCCCCAGCTCATCTTGTATCTTTTTTTGAATATGCGGAACATCCAGGCCCTGAACCGCAACGCTGCCAATGTAGGGAAAAGTTATCTTCCCATCAGGGGCAACACGTTCAAGGCGGGTAATCACTTCCGGTTCAAGGATATCAATTTGAAGGACATCATTGATTCCGACGAGGTATCCCCGATCGTCTAAAGGCGCTGAATCACTTGTCTGCGCAAAGGCGGGAAAAACATTGCAAAGCGCCCCCATAACCATAAATGTCCAAAGAAAAGTTTTCATAGTTTTTTAATCCTCATATTATTTCGCCCCCACACGTAATAAAACAACAGGAATGGTTTTTAAAAGAATCTTCACATCCAGCCATAACGACCAATGATCGATATATTCCAGGTCCAGCTTGGCCCATTCATCGAAATCCGTAATGCGGTTGCGCCCCCCCACCTGCCACAGGCAGGTAATCCCCGGACGCATGCTCAGCCTGCGGCGATGCCAGTCGTTATATTGTGAAACTTCGCTGGGGATCGGCGGCCTGGGGCCCACAAGGCTCATATCGCCCTTAAGCACGTTCCACAACTGCGGAAGCTCATCAATACTGGCCTTTCTTAAAAAATCTCCAATAGGGGTAATCCGGGGGTCTTTATCAATTTTAAAAACAGGGCCTTTCATTTCATTCAGGTTTTTGAGCTGCGCCAGCCTGGATTCGGCATCCTTGACCATGGTGCGGAACTTGAACAGATTAAAAATCCTTCCGTTCACGCTCACGCGTTTCTGAGTAAAGAAAACAGGCCCCTCAGAAGTCATTTTAACCAGGATAGCTGTGATAGCCATGATCGGCGAAAGCACGATAAGAGCGACAGTGGACAAAAAAATGTCCATCAGTCGTTTGATCAACAGTTGAAACAGATCATCAGGTGTGGTTTCCAGGGTTAAAAATGGGATGTTAAAATATTCGCTTTGCCTGGCCCTGGCAAACACAACATTGAAGTGATCAATCGCCACATGGGAACTGATTCCGAGTTTTTCCAGGTAAAGAATGGCCAGTTCAATCTGCCCCAGCCAGTCGCGGGGAACCACAAAAAATACCTGGTCAATAATAAATTCCTTGGTAATTCTTGGGAGGTCATTTAAGGTGCCAAGGACACGGTGGCCATGGACGGTCTGGCCAATCTTTTCTTTTTCCATATCCAGGATGCCGAGCACCTTAAGGCCAAGCTCGCGGTTCTCGTCAAAAGAATCAATCAGGCGCTGCGCGCGTGCTCCCGTACCCACAATGAGAACGTTATGATAATTGACACCTTTCCTTCTAAAATGCCTGAAAATATAAATCAGAATTATTTTTTCAGCGGCAATAAAGATCGCCGCGAGGCCAAACGTCACGAGGGTCAGGGCCCTGGCCACGTGCACGGTGCGTGCCAGGTAACAAACAGCTGTAAAAAGAAAGAAACCAATGGTAAATGTCTGATAAATGATGAGCAGAATATCCCTGATCCTCTTTAAACGAAACGATTCATACATGCCCAAATAAAAAAGACAAGCGGCCCAAATGATCACCAGGTATAAAAAAGGCCAGGAGTAAGCCGATAAAGGATAGTAAACATCCGATGTCAGACGCCAAGCATAAGCCAGTAAAAATGACCAATATACGATGACAAGATCGACAAGGATCATCAAGCGCCTGAGGAATGAACTGTATTCTTTAAACATATTGTTTGTCCAAATTTATAACTTCAAAACTTTATCTGAAACCCCAGCATGGTCACATCGCGGATATAATCATTCGTTTCTATGTTTGAAACTGTCTGCGTTCGTGTCAAAGATATAAACCCGGTCACATCCTTTGAAATTTCATAATTTAATCGGGCATTGACGCCGTTGAACTTGTCTCTTGTGTCTGCGGCATGATAACGCCCATCGCCATAAAAAAGCCCGATAACAACCCCCAGACGCTCACGAATTTCATGCATGATGTCAAAACTGACGCGCCAGTAACTGAAAATATCATCCGTACTGTAATTGGATTCACTGCGGTCAACAAAAGACAGCTTGGCGCTGGTCTTTTCACTGACATTATTAGTGATAGACGCCTCATAACGCGCAGAAAGAAAACTTTTCCCGTCAGAGACATAACCGATGCCAGGCAGTAAATCAAGATAGAGCTGTTTTGTTAAAAAATGGCGCAATCCAAGGTCAAAGGTATTGGAATCAATATGCCCGCCGGGATCAAATGTTCGCTGTGAAAAAGAATAGACCCCTGAAACAATATCTGCTGAACTTAAAGAATAGTCTTTTTTAAGACTAATGGAATTTAACATGGAAGAGGCCTGGTCACTGCCAGAGGGATTATAAGCCTCGTTTGCGTAACCTACCGTCAGGCTGGATTGGGAGGAAAACTCATGAGTGTAATCCAGATCAAAACGGTTGAGAAAATACTGAAAACGTCCGGTTGCCCTTCCGAAAGCATCGGCCAGGCTGCCCGGATCCTCGGAATGAATGAAAGAATCTACGGCATGAATCCTCCCGAACTGCGACAAATCATGCTTGTAATCGAGGTCGATATTTTCAGACGTATAATCATAGCGATGCTTGCTGTTAAAGAACTTTCGACTAAGAGCGCCAGAAAGCGACAAACTCTGCTCCTTGCCTTCAGCTGAAACATTAACGCCACCGGTAATATCTGTAAAAAGGTCGCTTATTTTCCCCGACTTTACAGAGGTCATATTGTCATCATATCCTTCACTGATTGAGCCAAGGGGCTTGATTTCAAAATCACCAACTTTATACGCCCACGCACTCGCTGAATATAGCGTCATCCCTGCCATGACCATGAAAAACAACCTCATCCGTGGCAAATCCCTCATCCACCACCTCCTCAATTTTTTAAAACGTTACCTATCAGTCTTCTTTCGTGCCATTAACTTTCATTTTCTAAACTAATGGGATCTTATTATCGTAAACATTTAAAAAATACACCCCCGCCGCAGCGCATAAACAATAGATGCCAAACCAGGACCAACGGCCGCGCTCGAGCCAATTGGAAAGCCATTGAAGGGCTAAAAGCCCAAAAACGAAACTCATGGCCATTCCTAATAATCCAGGAAAGAATAAATGAAACATATCTGTCCTGCTAAACATAGCTGACTGCTCTGCCTTTAATAATCTCCAAACTTCCCGAATGATAATGGGTGGAGTCAGAATAACGGCAAGGGCAAAGCTAAACTCTTCAGCCTTTTTTTGGGAAATCCCTAAAAGAAGCCCTGTGGATATTGTTGCCCCGGAGCGGGAAAAACCCCTAAACGGCAGGCAAATTCCCTGAACCGCACCGATCACACAAGCGGAAATGGCCCCCAAAGATGCCTTTTCCTGAGGCGTCCTTAACCTGATCCATCCGGCAGCCAAGATCAAAAACCCAACAGCGGCGAGAGCGACCGAGATCAAGCCAAGATTGCCGAATAAATTTTCGACTTCGGCGTGAAGCACATTTTTAAAAAAGAACTTCTCAACCAAATATTTCAAAACCACCGCGACGAGTGAAGTAAAGAAAGTCGCAGCAAAAATAAGTTTCAGGCTTTCCCGCAAGGACGTACGGGAGAAAAATAGGGTATCTTTCCACGCTTTCCAGAAAAAAACAATAACCGCGAACATGGTTCCCGTATGCAGCATGACTAAAAAAAATGTCATTGAAGGACTGGCCGGGTCAAACCCCATGAGCCTTGCGGCTACAATGACATGCGCTGAACTGGAAACCGGCAGCAATTCAGTGACGCCCTGGATAGCAGACAGAATTAAGATCGAAAACATTGTCATGGAACATTTTCTCCTGTTTTGGCTGCGCGTACAGAAGTAGGGTTCTTGACAAAATGAACCAACCTGTCTTTGATGTTCAAAAACACCAACAACCGCGTAAACCATTCCGACGAAACCTTAATGCACATATGAGTAAGAATGATAAAAAAATTTCTAAGGCTCCACTTAAAATAATACAGTTCCGCACACAAGACCTTGTTGTTTGAAAAGAAATCCTTGTGTCCTCCCGGGCCGCCGCCTCGCGTAAAATCAAAGATGCAGGGCACTCCCTTGTTGAAAAGATTTTCTAAAAGGTAATACAAAAGCACCCTTCCGGGTGACCATGGTGCATATTTTGGGTCGTACCCGACATACGCATAGCTGACAATAGACTTATCGGTAACCATACAATAGATATAAGCCACCGGGTTTGTATCATGAAAAAGGATGTAGCCTAAAACCGCGTTCTTGGCGGCAAGCTGTTTCATTTTTTTGAAAAATTTTAACCCCTTGGGAAGGCCAGCATCCAAAACCCGTTCCTGATAGGTTTTTTCAGAAACCTGGCTGGCTAAATGGTAAAAATCATCCATTTCTTCTGCACGGCAATATTCTTTCCAGGGCTTCTGATTTCCACAAAATTCATTATATAAACGAACCGTACGCAAAAGATTGTACCGGGCTTTATGAGAAAATTTCTGCAGATAATCAGAAAAAGACCCCTGGATTTCAATGTAATAATGAAAATATTGAAAGGCGGAATATCTAAGATATCCGGAAATCATGCGTAACCGCGCAAGGGGTTTTTGAACAGGATAAGCCGAGATTAAAGAACAGTTGACCCACCTTTTTCCATAGATATCAGGCGGCAACAATTCCTGCGGGTTTTTTAAAGTCGTGAAATGATCCTTAAGCATCATTGTTACCAAAGGCACTTTAAATAAGGTCAACCCAGCAAACTTAAATTCTAACTGTATGCGTTGATGACGCCAGGATTCGTTCATCGCCCGACTCTCCATCTCTTTTATCTCACAAAGGAATAACGTTTTACCCTTGGCTTCCTGCTTATAATTAAATTTTATTAATTATATTATGTGCTTAATGTACTCTCCCTTTGGGGTATGTAAATGAACAACGTCCACTGTTAGTTGACTTTTATCCACTAAATGGCTTAATGAGGAAGACTTGCGGCCATGAAAAAAAATATCAAACGCGTCTTTCTTATTCCGTTCTTTTTCTCGGCATCGTTTTCTTGAAAGGTTTTGGGCGCCTGACCAGAAGGCGATAAACGATATATTGTCGGAGCTATTTTTAACTGCAAATATTTCAAGATATCAACTCTATAGAACCACTCCCTTTAAGTATAAAATTTGTTTTAATTACAACTTTTCAGATATTTGATATAAAACACCTCCGGCGATATCCAGCTTGGGGAACATATATTTTCGGGCAAAAATCATTACCTCAGTCCGGTTGCCTACTCTCTTTAATTGAACAGCCACATCGGCGCCATTGACATTGGCTTGAATTTTTCCTTTTCGAGGGTCCTCTTCTACAACTTTGCCCATGCGCTTAAGGACACCAAGACTGACTTCGTACACCTTTTCAAAACCAACATCCACACTTTGCTGCACGCTATTTTTTCCTATAAATGTGGCCACGACAGCCACCGGAAGAACAGCCACTCCCGCCAGCATCACAACACCATATATCTGGGCACTTTTTATCCCTGCCGCCCTCATAGGTTCTGCCATAACGAGCAAAACCAACTGTTGAGCTGTCGGGATGCTTTTATAACTTTTATGCTTGTTCACATCGTAGACTCTCACATCAGGCTCTGTGCCGTTTCTGTAATCCTTATAAACTATTTTTCCTATCCCCAGGGTAACAAGATCAATCTGAATGGGAACTGGGTCTGTGTTCGACGCAACAACGTTTAACGAATCCACATTGAGCCTCCCTTCTTTATTCCTGACAAGCCCCATTTCTGCTAATTCAATATTCACAACCAAAAGATGCTTTTTTTCTTTAAATAGCGTTGTTTGATCGTAAATCACATCTACGCGCGGACAGGAAACAAGGATGCCTTTGGGAAAGCCCAAGGGGTTATAAATTTTGAATCCGTTGATCCGCAGAGTTGAGTTGAAAATATTTAATGAAAGGCTGTCGATATGCACCGGCGCACCGGCGATGCGAGAAATAACTGTTGTGGCCACGGATTTAATAATAAAATTCTTAAAAATCGTGATACCCGCTAAAAAGACAACTGCTATCCCTATAATAATAAGAAATTTTTTCATAAGCAGCTCCCACAACCAAACACTTCAGCGCTCTTCTCATTTATCGAAGAAATCGGGAGCCTTTGGCCTTGATACACTGCCATAAATCACTCCAACAATCCAAATCCTGATCACCTTGATGGGCTCCATAATGATTTTCTGCGACAAGAAACAAATCGTTGTTCTTTTTTTGATCTTCATTATGTTCCATGTTTATTTCCTTTAAATATAATTATCGACATATCTGAAAATATAAAAATTTTTCGCTTCCGACTTTTATTGACTTCTCTCCACTTTATTCATGCTTTAAAATATTTTATTTTAAATGGCTTTCAAGAGTTGCCAAAACTTCTGCGATCTCGTTTGTTAACAATGCACAAATCTTGCTTAGTGTTTTGCCAATACCAGGATGGGTGTGGAATTCCGATGAGTTTAATGAGAAGGGCTTGGGAGACTGAATAGTCAAAGGCAAGTTTTTCAGGTAACATACAATATTAAAAATTATCCTTTTCATGGAATTACATTGCTCAATCCCCCGATAACGGCTCCGTGCAAATTTAAATGCTCGGATTAATGAATATTTATATCAAGATTCGCATGGCCTTGATCCTGGTCATGGTGCCTTTGAGACTCATCATCTCCCCGGTGATGGCGTCTTTCAAGCACACACCCGCCTAATTGAGCAAGAACAAGAACATAAATTAACATCAAGGATGCTTTTTTAAGTTTAATAAGCATATTTTCTCCCTTCACTAAAGGGCTAACACTTCAAAAATTCAAGCTCCAAGCTACCGTGGAGAAGGAACAACAACATAAGCGCCATCAGGCAGTTGCCTGTAATATCTGGCATTATCATAATAGTAGTTAGTGTCCCCAACAACGATCGTGGAATGATTTGGCGGCAGAGAATCGACCAACACTCCGACTGCGAGAGCGGCGACAGGGAATTCCCACCCAAACCAACCACGTCCATACCACCGTCCATCGCGGTAGTGATAGCGTTGTCGGTTGTCCGCTTGATTTCTTCCCCACTGATCTCCCCGGTTTTCGTTCCAGTTATTTCCTCTGCGGTCTCCCCGGTCGTTATGGCCTTGCGCCAATGCGCCTGAACATAACAATGACAGCCCCAAAATAATGGTAAAAATCGATTTTAATCTTACTGCGTATCTCAACATGTTGCTCTCCCTTATTGCACGTTGCGCCTGATAGAATCCGCTACGTCACGGCCCGTTGATTTAAGGTCTTGCCCTGCATCTTGAACCGTTGTTTTAAGATCCTGGCCTGTGCTGTTCCTAAAAAGCGGTCGGTTTCCGCCAATAGCCCAGACAAGAAAAATGATCAGTAAAACAGTCAAAACTCCTGTTGGCGCATACCCCCAGGGCTTGCTGTAAGGCCAGGCTGGTAAAATCCCGATAATAAAAAACATTATTATTAGTAACAATATCGTTTCTGTACTCATTGAACCTCTCCTTTTAATGACTTAACGAAAGACGGTTATCCCGTATTTCCGGTAAATTTTCAGCAAACTGCATCATCATATCGTTGGTTGATTTTAACTGGCTAATTTTCATGTTCGACTGGCCGATCTTTACGGAATAGCCGGTTTGTTCCTTGATGATTCTTTCAATGTCTGCCAGGTTGCTATTTTTGGGATCAAATTTCACTTGTTTGATGTCTTTCAAATCCAAAGAACTTCTGGATCCACCGGGAAGATAAATGGTTCCATTGCTAAAATCAACGGCATAGGCAATGACACCCGGAATCAAGAAAAACAAGAGCCCCACTCCGTCTAAAATAGCAACTCCAGCATCGACACGGCCGGACTTTTGTCCCCTGCGCTCAGGATACATAAGGGTTCCGCACCCTGTTAACTGAAAAATTAAAACAGAACAAATTAAAACGTATGCTGTTTTCTCTAAATTCTTAATGACTTTATCCATAAATCCTCCTTTTATTTATTGCCTTTTACTGTTTTACAGTTGTACTTGTTGTTGTGGTCGTTGTACTAATTGTTTCAGGCTCTTGTGACAACAAATATATTGTTAACATCTCCTATAACATCTCCTTTTCAATCAAGTTTAAATCTCTGAAAAAATATAGAAATTGGCAAATTCTAATTTTTCTTGATTTTTTTCCATATTATTCCACGGTATTAAATGGCTTTTTATCAACGAGCTGATTCGTCAACTTCTTTACCTTGAGGCCAAATCCGAAAAACATCGTTCAGATAATCTTTATTTTGTTTCTCCTGCTGATGCCTGCATTCTGGACATTTATTGTCATGATTCAAACATCGCAACTGATAACCGCAATTATCCATAACTACCTCCTTGTTTCACGCCTTCATAAGAGCAGGCCAACCCTTTATTGATCTAAAATCCAGGGCTTTCAGTTGTTATTCTAAAATTAGGGGGTAAAAAGACAATTGAACCAAGGTATAATATAGGGAAAATGAAGAAATTGGGGGGTCAGGAAGAAACAATGCCTGCTTTTTTGGCAAAATGAATAAGTTCAGTTACGGTCCTGGCCTGCATCTTGTGCATGACCCGGCTGCGGTGAACCTTGATCGTTTGCAGCGCTGTCCCGCGCTTTAAAGCAATTTGTTTATTAAGCATGCCCTGGGCAACGCAATGGAACACTTCCAGTTCCCTGGGACTAAGGGTCTTTATACGTTCCATAATCTTTGTTATTTCAATGTTTTCTTTATTGTGAACTTTACTTTTTGCGATCGCGAGTTGAATGGCATTTAAAAGGTCTTTTTCAGTAAAAGGTTTGGGAAGAAAATCAACAGCGCCTTCTTTCATTGCTTTGATGCCTATAGGGATACTCCCGTGTCCGGAAATAAAAACAATCGGGATATCCAATTTCCGGTCATTCATAACACTCTGAAGCACAGGCCCGTTTAAATCCGGGAGGCGGACATCCAAAAGCAGGCATGATGAACCCTTAAAATGCTTAAAAGCTAAAAATTCTGCGGCGCAGGAAAACGTTTCAATTCGAAATCCATGGGCTTTTAATAATAAGGACAGCGCTCTCTGCACAGAAGCATCATCATCAACAATATAGATAACAGGCTTGTTGCTCATAGGGCGTCGTTTCTTTTGACAGGAAGCGTGAAATAAAAAGTTGCGCCGCGATCAGGATTATTCAAAACCTCCAGCCGGCCGCCATGCGCCTCGATAATGGAACGGCTGATGGATAATCCCATACCCAAACCATCAGGCTTACTGGTAAAGAAATGCGTGAACAGCTTAGGGATATTCTCTGCAATGATCCCGCATCCGGAATCTTTAACCGATACAATGATCGTATCCTTATCTTGAAGTGCAGTCGTGATCATCATTTCACGAGAGTTCCGGCTGCTCTCCATTGCATCGAAACTATTGCTGATAAGGTTTAAGAGCACCTGTTGCAGCTGTATCCGGTCGCCGTAAATATGCGGAAGACTTTTTTCAAGATGAATCTTAAGGACATCGTTTCTAATAGTGACATCCGTTGCCACAAGCCCGATAGTGTCATGAATAATCTCATTTATATCCAAAATTTTTATTTCAGGCTCGGTTTTCTTTAAAAGCAATCGTAACCGGCGGATCACCTCGCTCGCCCGCTGGTCATCATCAATGATATGATCAAGGATTTTATGCAGTTCCGGCTCTCGTTGGCCCAACATCCGCTGAGCGGCTTGAGCGTAAGAGAGAATGGCTGTCAGCGGCTGGCTGATTTCATGGGCCAACGACGAAACAAACTCCGCGAGCTTTCCCACCCGTGTGACGTGCAAGAGTTCTTCACGCTGCTCCTTGATTTCGAGGTTCCTTTGCCGCATCAAGGTAACGTCGGTCTGAATCCCGACATAATGAGTGACAGCCCCGCTCACATCACGCACCGGAGTAATGCGTAACAAGTTCCAGTATTTCTCGCCATTCTTGCGGAAGTTGAGCATCTCTCCATGAAAATTTTTACCCTGAAGCATGGTGTGCCTTATTTCCTCAACGACGCGGGGATCAGCTTCAACTCCGTAAAGCAAAAAATAATTTTTATTGAGAATCTCTTTTCGGCTAAAACCTGTCATCTCCTGAAAAGACGGATTGGCGTAGATCACAGGAAAAAATGGTTTTTGGGCATCAATAATAAAAATACCATCTGCCGTTGACTCCATGGCTTTCGTGCGAATCTGGAGCTGTTCTTCTAACTTCTCCTGTCCATCCACCCCCTGCCTTAATTGCTCAACATGTGTGACAAGCTTGTCGGCCTGACGCCCTATTTTTCTTGTTAAATGATCGCGGGTTTTACTGAGGTCAGCAACCAGGTCCTCAAGTCGCCCTTGGTCCGTCTTTTCAACACTTTTTTTAGAGGACAGAGTTTTTGTCCTCAATTTTCTGGAGAGCTTAGAATTATTTTCTTGGGCAGGAATCATCATATGAAAAAATTATACCTCACCCCAACTTAATTTGCGCGATAAACTCTTATCGTATCTTTTGTTGAGGTCCGCGACTGCGCCTGGCTTTTTCTATCCTGAACCCCACGATTGCGGATAATAAGACCGTCTAAAAAACGCCTCACAATCTGATCCCCGCACGGCCTGTAATGCGGGTGATCTTCCCTGCGGAAAAAAGCGGACAACTCAGTTTCTGAAATCTCAAAAGCAGCGAGCTTAAGGATCTGAACAATATCCGTATCCTTAAGTTTCAAGGCAACGCGGAGTTTTTTCATGATGTCATTGTTGGTAATCATTTTCTTCTGCTTCGCCTCATGGGTTTTGCATCATCACGAATACGGGCAAGGTCAATATGCCCCTCGTAAGGATTAAGATCGGTCAGGCGCACACGCACTTTCTCACCCACCCGCATTCTCTCGGCGCCGCGCACAACCTTGCCTTCCACGGGCGGATCCATCAGCCGCACATACGTGCCTTTTTCAGAAGCGCCGGTTACAATCCCGTTAAAATCTTCACCGATCCTGCCGGTTAAAAGGACTGCGGCCTCGACCTTGCGCATGAAGCGTTCCACCTTCTTCGAAGACTTGTCACGATCAGTGCACCAGGCTGCATGTTCAACCAATTCTTTGCGCGAATAAGGACACGGCTGGCCCGAAATAACAGCTTTAACAAGCCTCTGGATGATCACATCAACATATCTCCGGTTGGGAGCTGTTGCGTGGGTATAATCCGTAATAGCAAGGCCAAAATGCCCCACTGGGGGCTTCCCTGGTTCAGATATTTCATACTCTCCCGGGCCCAAAAGTTTCACAATGGTTAACGAAAGGTCTGGAAAAGTAACGGGGTCGGCGATCTTCCGCTTGATAAGGAATTTGGAAAGTTCTCTGGAGCTTGGCTCAAGGGGAAGCTTCATATGAAAAGATGCTGCGACCTCGATGATCCCGGGCCAATTTTTAGGAACCCGCACAATGCGCTGAATCGACATGATGTCAGCCTTGCCAATGCGGTCCATGACAGTGCGGTTGGCCGCGATCATAAAATTTTCAATGATATACTGCGCACGGCTTTCCTGAGGAAGCACCAGGGCCACCACAACACCATCCTCTGTCACGGCCCGGGTCTCCAAACTTTCGAGTTCAAGGGCGCCCTGCTCCATGCGAAAAGCCTTGAGCCGGTCAGCCGCTTCATCCTGTAAGCGAAGCTGTTCCGAAAGGCCTGGAATTTTTCCCAACACCTCAGGGGCCGGGCCTTTGCCTTCAAGCCAGGCGCCAACCTCTTCATAAACCAGCTTGGCCTTATTCATGACCCTGGCCCGATAAATTTTCCCCTGGCGGATGCTTCCATCTTTAAGGACTGCGAATTCAACAACAATGGCTATCCGAAGAGCGCCTGTCCGAAGCGAAGAAAGGTCGGTTGACAAACGCTCCGGAAGCATGGGAAAAGTCTCAACACCTGTATAAACAGAATTGCCGTTATTGGCGGCATGGTCGTCGGTTTTGGAGCCTTTGGGAACAAACAAGTCCACATCAGCAATAGCAACTTTAACAAGAATTTCCTGCCTGGGGCCTTGTTCGCAGTATTCCAATTGATCAAGGTCGAGCGAGTCAGCGTTATCAATGGACGACCATAGAAGGTCCTGCAAATCACGAAGATTTTCTTGGGCACGGCTCACCAAAAGGTCTTCGCGAAGAAGCTTGACCTCCTGAATAACAGCAGGCGAAAATTCAGGTTCAAAACCGTAACGCCGCATGGCGTCCCGGGCAATGGCATTAAGATCAATATTATGTCCGTCAGAGATAGGCATTCTTCTTATTCCGGTTAATTGTTAAATTCATTCTACATACTTTACCATAAAAATTCCCCCGCCTTCCTAAGAAAGCTTAAAGAATATCATTTCGCCTCGGCATGTTTAAAAGGCAAAAATGAAAAAGCTTTAGGTAAGTATCCTCGGCAAAAGGATTTTCAGTCAAAAAGCACACGCCTGTCACAAAAGCCTCATCCTTATAGACTGGCGCAGACCACGCCGCCACTGCTTCGAAATGCAGCGGCCCTTCAGGAGGAAGATGAACTAAAACAGAAACAATCTCCCCCCGTTTGAACTGAGTGGCACCCACAAGACGGCAGCCCTGATGGTGGATATCCACAAGGTCTGCCCTGTGATATGGGGTAAAGGTTTTATCTTTATCGCGGTATTTGGCTTCAAAAATCACCGGGATCCTTTGCCATTGTCTATGTTCCTGGGTGATCATATTGATCACCTCCTGATCATATTTTAGCTCGAAAAGATGGATTTGAATAGAAGGACTATTCAGCAGAAGAAGATAATTTGAGGACTTCTTCCCGTAATGCCTGGGCAATGGCGTCGTATTCATCGGCAGATGAAAATTTCTTACCTTTTTCAGCGAGGTCTGCGGCCGTCAAAGGTTTACCAAGCGTCACCTTGATAGGATAAATCCGCGGAAGAAATTTTCCGCGGGGCCACGCCTGATGAGAGCCTTGAATATAAACCGGGATGACCGGAATACCAAGTTCTTTGATAAGAATAGCCGCGCCTTTCTTGAATTTGGCAACATTAGTATCAATCGAACGCTGCCCCTCGGGGAAAACACACACAATTTTCCCCTGTTTGAGAAGATAGGACGCTGTACGCATGGCTTCGTTCAAATGCTGGCTGTTGTCAATTGAAACAAGGCGCGCGCTGCGGTTGGCCCATTTGAGCAGCGGATGCTCAAAAATATGTTGATAACCAAGGAAATAAGTTTTGATGGCAAGCTTGAACGGCAATGCGTTAAAAATAATAAGCCCATCAAGAAAACTGGCATGGTTAGGGCAAATTAAAAACGGCGCTTCCGGCAAGGACACGGTCCGCTTGATCCTTAAAAACCACAGGATTTTGAACCAAAAGGCGTAGAATATTTTAAAGAACCCTGTAAGAATGTATTCAAAGAAACCTGTTTTGAGTTCAATCTTGGCAAGCGTCTCGTCATCAGGCTGTTTGAGCAGAGTTTTAATCCAATCCTCTTTTTCCAGGGAGGACACCGCGGAAGCTTCCTGTCTCAGGGAAGAGACAAGCTCAATCAAGTCCTTGATGGTGGCCACTTGATAAATAGCCTTTTCCGGAATCTTGATTTTAAAAATAGCTTCAAGGCCAAGGGCAAGTTCAATCCGCGTTAAAGAATCAATTCCCAGGTCAATTTCCAGATGGCTTTTTTGGGTCACAGGGCGACTTACCTGGGAGGAGATGTATTCTATGGTTTTTTTGGCAGTAGCAGTCTCATTTAAATCCAGGCCTTCCGAAGCTTGCGCCGAGTTAGCATCTACCTGGTGAAGGGCATCGTGAAATTGATTACGCACCTCAAAACGTTTGATTTTACGCAAGGCATTACGCGGAAACTCAGTGGTGGTCAAGGCAAAGCCCATAAGATGTTTATAAGCAGGCAAGGCCTTCCCCATGTTCTCGAGTTCCCAGCGAATTTTGTCATTAATGTTGGTTTCATTAATCTTCTTGAAATAGTCAAGATTGGGAACAATCACGGCAAAAAGCACTTCTTTATTATGGCCAAAAACCTTTTCCTCACGGGTGATGGTACAAATTTCCTTGATAAATGGAGAACGGCCGTAATATTCATCCAGCTCCTCAGGGTAAATGTTCTTCCCTGACGCCAGGATGATCACATCGTTCTTTCGGCCCGCAATGTGCAGGTTGCCGTCTTTATCAATAAAGCCCAGGTCGTTTGAATGAAACCAGCTATTCTCAATGGCCTGGGTTGTCAGTTCAGGCTGTTTAAAATACCCCTTAAACACGTTGGCCCCGCTGATAAGGATTTCACCAATCCCCTCTTTGTCAGGATCAAGGATTTTGATTTTTACATCAGGAATAGGCGTGCCCACTGTTCCGAATCGAATACGGTCAGGCCTGGTCAGGGTAACAACCGGAGACGTTTCCGTGATCCCGTAACCGTTTAAAATTTTAAGGCCAAAATATTTCGTAATATCACGGCTCGTCTCAGCCTCAAGCCTGGCGCCGCCGCTAACAAAAAGCCTGAGCCACTTTCCAAATTTTTGGCGAAGCTCATGACGAATTAATGGAACCACAAGGCTGCGTAAAAAAGAAGGCACAGGTTTTAACTTTTCCAATATTGCAGAAAGAAAAAGCGCAAACACCCGCGGGATGCCGATCAGAAGCGAGACTTCGGATTCCCGAATGATACCAGCCAAGTCCTCAGGCTTGAATCCCGATGGGCAAAAAGTAACGCGGCCGCCCAAAAAAAGCGGAGTAATGAGCGTCACCATAAAAGCATAGGTATGGTACAAAGGTAAAAGCGCCAGCACATTATCCGACGGATAATAAAGGTTTAGTTTATTGATACTGTGAAAATTGGCACAAATATTTTTGTGCGACAACATAACACCCTTAGGCTGCCCTGTGGTGCCTGAGGTGTAAAGCAACGACGCAATTTCGTTGGAGCTGATCTTTGGCCAATGAAGAATATCGCCCGATGCTTCATCAATGGCAGTAAAAGGCATAAATTTTTGTGAAATGTCACCCTCTGCATCCAACACAATTGTTCTGGACAAAGAGGCCGGCAGGCCCGCATTGTTGAGTTGTGTCCAAAGTTCGTAAGAACAAAACAACGCCTTCGAGGCGCTGTTTATGAGAAGATTTTTAATTTCTTCCGGTGACAAATGTGGGTCTATGGGAACGCAAGTAAGACCGGCCTTGAGTGCGCCAAGGTAAACCATGGGCCACTGCGGCCGATTCTCAAGCACAATCGCGGTGCAATCCCCTTGGCCCAGGCCCTGCTTCAAAAGAAAACCTGCTATTTTAACAACCGAGGTTAAAAGCTCCTGGTAAGTGATATAACGCCACTCCCCACCCTCCTGGTACTGAAACGCGATGCGTAGAGGAAACTGGCGTGCCGTATTTTCAAATTTATCAGGGATAAGAAATTCTGTTTCATGAAAAGCTTCATTGCCCAGGCGAAGCTCTATCCAGCGCGCAACTTCATCAAAAACTTTTTCTCTGCCAGGCTCATTAAAAAGTTCATGATAAAAATTATCAAACAATTTAATTGTCTTGTCCGTAGCACTGGCACGGGCAAAAAGCTCCTGGCTCCCTGCCATGTCAGAAAGATAATCTGCTGTCCCGTGCATGACCAGAAAAGGAGTTGTAAGCCGTTCCATCTGTTTCTGGATCATCCTGTTGTTGTGAATAAACGCTTGCAGGGTTGCGGCACAGATCCCGTCTTTATAAACCAGGGGATCATTGTCGTAACTGGCAATGACCGCACGGTCGCGGGACACTAGTTTGGAGTTGAGTTTATAAAGTTTCAATCGTGGAAAAAAGAAGGCGCATGCGGATGTTAAAATCTGAACAGGAAACGGGACGCTGCTGTTGTTTTTAAGAGGCGGCGCGCTCAAAATGGCGCCAGCGGCTATCGTCGGGGTGCGCGTGATCAAAAAAGCAACCGTAATAGCCGCGCCAACACTATGTCCGAGAAGAAATATTTTTCCCTTGGGCTCCTCTTTTCGCACGTAATCAAGGAAAGCATCCACATCCTGGTAAATGGTTTCAAAAGAACGGATAAAAACCCGTTCTCCACCGGAACGTCCATGGCCGCGCATGTCAAAAGCATAGACCGCATAACCCTGATTAACCAGGTGGCTGGCAATGTCGTTATACCGGCTGCTGTGTTCCAGACTGCCGTGGATAATGACGATGACGGCCCGCGGCTCTTGGGCAGGTTTCCAGGACTGATAAAAAAGGCTCAGACCATCGAAACTTTGAAATTGGCCTTGTTGGTGTTGCACAGATGTGCCTCTGGAATATGGATTTATTTTAGAATTCAGGATTTAGAATTTAAACGTCACGTTCAGGAATCCTGTGTGGGCGTAATAATCTTCACGGAGTTCCAGGTCATACTCCAACGAGATTGTGATATTTCTTTTCGTCGCAAGGGTGACCGCTGTTCCCACGCTGGCCCCGGACTTTGCCGGCTTATAGCCCTGTGTTGTAAAAGCTGTGCCGCCTCCGGCAAAGGAAGCCACCATATTCTGCCTGTCCGCAATGATATCGTACGAATACCTGGCATGAATTTCAGGCAGTAATGACCCCCAGGAAAACTCTCGCTTAACCTCGAGCTTTCCCCCCAGGGCCGTGCGCAAGTTATCATAATTTTGTTCATTGACATTCAGGTCTAACGCGTCAGCACCTGCTTCTGCGTATTTCGCCACATGTAAACGGCTGTAAGACAATGCGGTCAATGGCGTGAAGATTACTTTGCCGAGTTTAATGGCGTAACCTGTTTCCAGGGCCGCGCCATAAAGACCTCCGCGATAATGGGCATTGGCGACGCGATTATCCGTGGGACTGATATGAATCTCTCTTGATCCAACATATTGATTATACGCATATGTGAATGCGGTATTGAAATACCATGGGTTGGAAATAGGTTTAAATCCGCTGTACCAGGACACCTGCGAGGCATTGATGAGTGTACGTGCAGCGCTGTCCTTGGAGCGCACCCAGCTTTCAGAGTTACCAAAAGCCAAACCTGTTGTCACAGTGTCAGAGGCCTTCATGTCAACGCCAAGAGCGCCGCCGACATTGGAAAAATTATATCCCTGGCTTGTTCCCCGGGGGTCTTGATGGGCATAACTGCCGAATCCCTTAAACCATGTGGAATAGGGACTGGGCGCTTCCCCTGCGGACACGCCGGTTTGGGGTGTGGTATCATCCGCCAACGCCAACTCTGACACGCCGCCCAAATGATTCATCTGCGCGCCTACAAACTGATCCAACAATTGCACAGAAACCTGGGGATTAGACCCGCTGATGTCCGGAAGCATGGCATCAAGCGCGGACGTCAATTGATCGCCAGAAAGATTATCCAACGTATTTAATACTGTTTGCATGTCCCCTGATGCGCCAGCAGACTTGGCATTATCCAAAGCCGCGGCAGGACCCTGGGCATCCTGCGTTGTGGTCTGTGAAACATAGGTCGCTGTATGGGGTGCCTGCGCCGTGAGGATCAATCCATATAACGTATCAAGAGTCCCCCAACTGGGACTAAAAGTCCAACTGGAATCCCCGAATACGATTGTAGGGGTCGCTGTGGTTATGGTTCCGTCGCTTCGGATGATTAAAAACTGGTTGCCGTTACTGATGGACGCGCCGGCATCTAATGTCACGTTAACCGTGACATTGCTTTCAAAGACATTGCCGTTATGGGTAAGGCGTATCTGGTCATACGTTGTCGTATTCTTTAACGTGACGTCAAAAGAACTGCCCGACTTCATGTCGAGCGCGCCTCCCAGAGTGCCCTTGCCTGCCAACTTCGCCCCGCTTTTAACCGTAACAGCTGAAGCGCTGATGCTGGCGCTGTTCAGGCGAAGGGTTCCGTCATTGACAGTGGTTGGGCCTGTATAATTGTTTGAGCCGGAAAGGATTGTGGCGCCTGTGCCGTTTAAGTTAACACTTAAATTATCGGAAAGGGTCGGGGAAAAATTGTAAGCTGTTTCATTATGGTCAAAATTAACAACAGCCGTGCCATCGCCGCCGGAAACGGTGAGAGCCTCCAAGGTTCCTGCTGATGCGCCGGCTCCGATATTAAGCGTGCCTACAGCAGCCGGATCATCCCCTGCCAAAAGAACTGTTCCTGCACCATTATTAACCGTGACTGTCCCGCCGTTGGAAATTGTAAGCGTTCCTGTGCCAGTCGAGGCAACTTCGAGGCCGTCAGCTGCTTTTAACTTGGATCCAGAACCGCTGACAGTCACATTACCAACCGCAGTTAAATCATTGCCAATAATTGCGTCATAGCAATTCACAACACCGCCGCCAGATATCTGCAATGTCCCTGTGCCGGTTCCGCCAACATACAGATTCCCCGTCAGGTTCCATTGGGAAGCGCTATCCACAGTCACACTGCCAATAGAACCTGCACTAGCTCCCACATATCCATCAGAGCTTTCCATTAAGGAACCATTAGAAATATTCAACGTACCACTTTGGGTCATGGCAACATATAATATTGAATTGGTTTGCCAATGAGAATTGGAAATAGTAAATGTTCCCGACTCTCCCAAATTTTCAAATTGAATACTGTCATTATTAAATACTCCAAAGTTTAGTATAGTCACATTATAAGCACCCAACACATCAAAAGTTGTGTCTCCTCCCAGGATATTAGGTAAGTTAGAAAGCAAAGTAATTGAACCAATGTTATTGAATTCAATATCAGTATTGTGATTCGTAATAGCAGTCCTTAATGAACCCGGGGTGGTATCATCATTATCATTGTTATTTGTGATAGTGTATGCTGAAGTGGCTTGAGCCGTGAACAGAAACAGGGAAAGTACTAATGTAAAAAACAATGATTTTAGAAAAACAGGAATGTTTTGATGCAGACGTATCAAAATCGCCTCCATGGGGACTAGTCTCAGAGACAATAGTATCTTTCTATAATTATAACTTTCCAAAATTAAAAGAAACTATAAAAAATGTTTTTTTATATGGTTTGATGGACGGCTGGATTGCTTTTGTCTCAGCTTTATTGGCGTTGCGTCAATGACCTAGCTGAAACATACGCCAGAGCCAACACAATCCCCACGCCGATAAGGCCAGCCAATATTGTTGACAAGGCCGTGCTTCCCAGGGCGGGAATCTGATAATCCGAAAAGAGCGCATTAACTTTAACATTGCTAAACGTGACAAAAGCCATTTGTTTAGAAACGAATTCAAGTCCGTCTGGGAACTTGCTGGCAAAAGGGCTTAGCATGGCAGCCATGGCTGCCACACCGAATGAAGCGACAGCTGTCAATCCTGACCTGCGGTTACGGGTCACCGCTTCTAAGGCCGCAAACAATCCCACCGTTACCACAGCTTCCCCCAGGCCGATCAAGGCATGGACAGAGACCATGGCCGTAAGTGCCTTTGAAAAATTGACCGTACCTGCAAGCGAAAGCTCAAGCGCACACGCTGCACTGGCCATGACAACCGATATCCAGGACGTGATTGCCAACGCAATCCCAAGGGCCATGCCTTTACGCCTTAGGGCATAAAACAATAACCCTGCGCATGCCGCGCCGATAAAACTCATATTGATAATATTCGCGCCCAAAGCATTGACTCCGCCATCAGCAAAAAATACAGCCTGGACAGTCAACACAATGGCCATGGCAATGACTGCAAAAGGAATGCCCAACAGCGCAACAGCGAGCACCCCTCCCAGCAAATGCCCGGAAGTCCCGTTCTGGACCGGAAAGTTCAGCATCTGCAAAGCAAAAATCATACATGTAAGTGTCGCAAACTTTAGCGCTGTTGGTTTTTCCTGAACCTTACGCGCCACATAAATCGCTGCGCCAACACCGGCTACACTCACAGCAACTGTGACCGGGCAAACAGCGCCATGTAACATTGAACTGGGGATATGCATACCAAAACTCCTTTTTTAATTTTTATCCATACCAACACTCAAATCTGTGGGCGCTCTTCCAATACCCTGTAAAAGCGCTTTAGTTGCCTCAACCTGCTCACCCAAAGGGTCATCCTGATGGGCGCGATTCAAATAAATTTCATACAAGGCCCGTTGGGCAACAGGTGTCACATTGAGCATCACGGAATTGGCACCTGCCATAAGCCCTGCACGGCGCGCCGAAGCATCCAGTGTCTCAAGCCCTGTTGTTACCAGTATTTTTGCCTGTGCCGGCAGGACAAAACGCGCCGCTGCCAAAACCTGCACCACATCCGTGACAGATGGCCGGACAATTCTTGCTAACGGCGTCTGGGGGTGCGGTACAACTGGCCCCAGGGAAAGCATTTCAACATTAAGGTCCCTTGCCAGTATAAGATCTCGCGCAATATCCTCATCGGTCTGCCCCGGCAGGCCAATGAGGGATCCTGTCACGATCAAATATCCCATGTCTGCGGCCGCGCGAATCTCGGCAATGCGGTCTTTGAGGAGAGAGCCAGGGTGAACCTGCGCATAGAGTTCAGCCGACGATGTTTCAAAACGCAGCAACAGCCCCCTTGCGCCCGCCTCATACAAAGATTTAAGGCCCTCACACCCCACCTCGCCAAAACTCACGAAAATAAGGACATCAAAACGGCGCTTGATCTGTGCGACAATCTCCGCAAGCTCCTTAACTGTTCGTCCCGCGTCTTCCCCGCTTTGGAGGACAAGCGCCTTAAACCCATGGTCAATCACAGCAACGCGGACAGCCTCAAAAATCTCATCAGGTGTCATCCTGTAACGCGTCAGACCTGAATTTAAAAGAGAAATGCCGCAATACTGACAGCGTTCAGCGCAATAATTTGATATCTCAACGATCCCGTGCACACAGCAGGAATTTTTATGATACTTCTGGCGAAGATTATTCGCCGCACTGAAAAAGAACTCCCTTTCCTGGGGGTCCTTGATCCTGACAAGATAAAGGATATCCTCCAAAGTCAGCTTTTCTCCGGCGGCAGCGCGGTCCATGAGCAAACGCACGCGGTCAAACTTTTTCCTGCCCCAGGGCGTCAGCTGACTTGACTTCGCATCCAGTTCCTGCAATTCAAAAAAAAGATCCTTCCAGGTTTCGAGCGTTGATTCTGCCTCAGAGCGCGACACGCGGCTGATGACAAAACCACCCTGGGCATAGACATAATCACCCGTGTGAAGATTTGTCAGCTCGTTAATGGCTTTCTTTTCTTCGCCAAAATAATCAACGACCGCAAATTTTCCGTCAAACGATTTTACACGACCGGGAATGGCATAACACATAAGATATCTGACACATTATTAATGGATGGAAACAATCTTAAATTCTTTTCCGGAATCCGTCGGCTGGCCAAGGGTATGACATTTCGGGCAATCCATTTGCGATTTCTTTTTAGAAAACACAAACTGGCAGGCAGGGCACTTTAAATTAACAGGCGCGAAATTAACAACAAGCTGGGCGCTTTCAAGGGGTGTCCCCAACGCAAACTCTTCCCAGTGCAGCCTGACCGACATCTCGTCAAACCCCAGCGCTTCGCCGACAAGGATCGTGATCCTTGAAGGCTTGACGATCTTTTTTTCAAGGAGCAGTTCCTGGGCATGCTTGATCAAATGCTGAACCTGGTGGGATTCATGCATCAGGCCTTCTCCGGAGCAAAAGAATCTTTATATCTTTCCGCTGAACACGGAGAATATTTTGTATTAAGAGCCAGGCACTTTTTGGGGCAGACCTCAACACAATAATTGCAGGAAATACAGCGCAAGCGGTCGATCTCCCACACTTTAGGTTCCTTGGTCACGACGATCGCGGCCGTCGGGCATTTGCGCTGGCAAATGCCGCAAAAAATGCATTTCGCGATATCAATATCAACCTTGCCCCGCGCGCCCGCCGGATAATTCTTTGGCACAAAAGGATAACGCTCTGTCACAGGGCCTGTGACAAAATTCTTTAATACTGTTTTTGAGATTCCCAGAAAACCCATAGTTACCTTTCCGCGCAACTGATGCACGGGTCTATTGTCAAAATAATGACCGGAACATCCGCCAGCTGGCATCCGCGCAATGTGGAGAGCAAAGGCGGAATGTTTGCAAAAGTAGGCGTACGCACCCGCATGCGCTCAAGAAACTTTGTGCCATTGGCCTTGGCATAATAAATAACCTCGCCTCGGGGCTGTTCCGAACGCGCAAAAAATTCGCCGTTCGGAAACCCTGTTACCTTCACATCAAGCGAGCCCTCTTTCATTTGTTCAGCGCAGCGATAAATCATATCAAAAGAAGCATCTGTTTCCCGCGCACGGACCTGACAACGCGCAAAACAATCGCCTCCGGTCTCAACAACAGGCTCAAATCCGATTTTTGCGTATGACGCATACCCCATCATACGGATATCCTGCGCCACTCCGCTCGCACGGAGCATTGGCCCGACAGCGCCTAAGCTCTTGGCCTCTTCTTTTGAAAGAAGGCCAACGCCCTTCATGCGGTGTTTGACTGTCTCGTCCTTTAAAAGCTCTTCAAACAACGCGCGCACATCCTTTTGATAACCGCGAAGCTTCTTAATGATCTCAGCCATCTTTTCGGGAGAAATATCCCGGCGCACGCCGCCGATTTTGGCAGAACCGAAAATAACACGGCCGCCGGTGGTTTCTTCAATAATATCGAGGATATACTCGCGCAGACGCCACGACTGCATGAACATGCTCTCAAACCCGAAACTGTCTGCGGTCAGCCCCAGCCACAACAAATGGCTGTGGATACGCGAAAGCTCTGACCAGATTGTCCGAAGGTAATGCGCGCGCTCAGGCACATCAATTTTCATGAGTTCTTCAATGGACATGCAATAGGTCAGGCCATGGATAAAACTGCAGATGCCGCAAATGCGTTCCGCGACATAAACAAAATCAATAAAATCCTTTTTCTCCACAAGCCGTTCCAGGCCGCGGTGAATGAACCCGATGGAAGGGATCGCCTCAACAACCTTCTCATCCTCAACCACAAGGTCAAGGTGAATCGGCTCGGGTAATACCGGATGCTGGGGCCCAAAAGGTATGATTGTCCGTTCGCTCATGATTTCTTCTCCCCTTCTGCAGCCGGTGTCGCGATATTGAAGGGAGTTTTGATGGCCGTGCGGTAAAAATTGCCCTGGTAATCAACCACATTGCCTTCAACCTTGATACCAAAAAGATCGTGGATTTCATTCTCGTAATGGAAAGAATTCCAGTAGACCTTGCTAATGCTCGGCACAATCGTTGAATTGTCTTTAAGCGTCAAACGAAAACTGGTGAACGCATAGTCCTTGTCAAATGAATAATGGATTTCGAGCCTGTCTGGTAGTTTTGTGCAGCAGATCTGCACAAGGCGCTGGCCCGCATCCTTCATCCGGGAAGCTGTGGACAAAAGGTCTTTGACCTCAATATCGGTATAAGTTTGTTGATTCATAAATTATGCCTTCTGGGCCGCAAGCATGGCCGCGCGTTTTTGTTCAAGTATTCCCACACCCTTGACGACAGCGTCAATAATAGCCTCCGGACGAACAGCGCATCCGGGCACATACACATCCACCGGAAGAACCTTGTCAGCGCCTCCCAGAACGTTGTAACATTCGCGAAAAATCCCACCTGAGGTCGCGCAAATCCCGACGGCGAGAACCACCTTGGGGTTGGGCATTTGCTCATAAATATTAAGGACAACCGGCTTATTCTGCTCGTTAATGGATCCTGTCAAAAGCAGGATATCCGCATGTTTCGGATTGCCGGTATTCACAACGCCGAAACGTTCAACATCAAAGCGCGGCATTAAAGCTGCCAGGACCTCGATGTCACAGCCGTTACAGCTTGAACCATCATAATGAATAACCCATGGTGATTTTGAAAGCATGCCCATATCAGTGCCTCAGCATCAAATAGAGAATATTTAAACCGCCCGCCACAAGCGCGACGATCCAGGAACTGGCCATCATGGCCTGCCAGCGCACGCGGGCCGTTGAATTATCAACGACCAGCAAAAGCTCAAAAATGACAAACGTCATCACAAGCCCCAGCCAGATGTTTGAAGCGAAAAACAAATACCCCATCCCCAGCACAAAAACATACTCATACCAATGCGCTATTTCCACAAGTGCCAGGGTCTTGCCGGATATTTCGGTTGTGATCCCTTTAACAATCTCCTGATGCGCATGATGTGAGGTCGAAAGGTCAAAGGGGGATTTCCGAAACTTGACCGGCAGGATAAAAAAGAACGCAAAAAATATGCCGGGCAAAAGCATGACCAAAGGCTTGGGATAAGCGGCAATCACAGAAACCTTAAAACTTCCCGTGACCATATACATCCCCACTGCAGCCAAAAGAACCGCAGGCTCATAGGAAACCATTTGTAAAACCTCGCGCTGAGCGCCGATGAAGCTGTAAGGAGAACTTGCCTTGTAACCGCCAAGCGCAAAGAAAACGCCGGCCATTGCAAGGGAAAAAATTACAAGCAGAAGATCTCCGCCGGCAAAGAAAAGCGCACCCGTAAAAATGGTCAAAACAAAAAAGAACTCCGTGTACAAATGCTGTGACCTGCGAACAACCAGATTGTCTTTCTGCAAAAGCTTGCCCACATCGTAGAAAGGCTGAAGTATCGGCGGCCCGATACGGCCCTGCAAACGCGCCGTAATCTTGCGGTCAAACCCTGCAATAAGCCCACCCACAAACGGCGCAAAAAACACAAAAGCGAGTCCAGTTATCCAGGACATATCACATCCCTCCGGCCGCAAGCATTGCAGCCAAAAAGACCGTTGTCACAATGACGCCAAGCCTCATCAGGCGTGTCTCTGAGAAATATTCTTCCATATAGAAATTCTTCATATGCATGGGCTTAACACCCCCCAGCGAATCGCGAAACTGCCGGCCATCGCCAACATTAGCGCCGCCCAGATAAGGTTTTGCCATTTTCACGCCGCGCGTCGGCAGAAAGGTCAGCGGGAAAAGGGCGATAAACGTAAGCATGATCGACATGATCAGCATATTGCCGGCCCCCAGCGTTACTTCACGGCCATAGAGCGCAACAATATACGGTTCAATGAGTATATTAGCGAACGGCGAAAAGAGACCGCAAATCAAGACTGTCAGGGCCGTTAATATCCCCATGGGTATCCATTGATCCAGCGAAATGCCGGTTTCTTCATTCTTATAATCCTTTTCCACTGTAATCACCTTGCCAAGCCACTTCACCCAGAAGAAAAGGGTTGCGGTGCTGCCGTAGATCAAAAAGAGCGCAAAGAAAGGATTAAAATCAACAATAGCGCGAAGGACTGCCCATTTACTGATAAGCATCCCGAACGGCGCTAAAAACATCCCTGCAATACCGATCTGGAGCATGACCGACAGCTTGGGAAGCCGTATGATAAGCCCGGACATGTCCTCAATCTGGCGGCTGTGGAGTTTGTGTTCAATTGAACCGACACACAGGAACAAAAGCCCCTTGGAAACAGCATGGAAAACAATGAGCAGCATCCCGGCCCATACCGCCTGGGGAGAACCAATACCGGCACACAGAATAATAAGCCCCAGGTTAGCGATCGTCGAATACGCCAGCACTTTCTTGGCATCATTCTGGCTGATACAAATAAAAGAACAGATCAAAAATGTGATAAGGCCAACAAAAGCAACAATGAGGCCAACAAAAGTCCCTTCAAGGGATGTGGCAAGCCTCAAGACAATATAAACGCCTGCCTTGACCATGGTTGAAGAATGTAACAACGCTGAAACCGGTGTGGGAGCCACCATGGCACCCACCAGCCAGGATGAAAAAGGCAGCTGCGCTGACTTTGTCAAACCCGCAAAACAGAAGAGCGCCACAGGCAGCATGACCCATGCCTTGGGAAGTGCGAGCATCTTGTCGAGTTCAATCGTATGGTGTGTCAGGCACAGGTAAATAATGCCGATCAAAAATGCCAAACCGCCTAAAAGGTTCCAGCGCAGGGCCCAGAAAGCATTCTTTACAGATGTCGCATCACCCTTGTAGCGGATCATTAAGAACGAACAAACGGTTGTTATTTCCCAAAAAAAGAACATCCAGCTGAGATTATTAGAGAAGCAGACCCCAAACATTGCGGAAAGAAACAGGAAAATGATGCTAAAAAACACCCGGCGGCCATCAGGGATCTCATGCTGGTGGTGATGCATATCCCGCATATACCCTACCGCAAATACTGCAATCAAGGTGCCGACAATACCCACAACAAGCCCCATCATGACCGAAAAAACATCAATAAAAAGTTCTGCCCTGGTATGGACCTCGCCAGCACGGCTGAAATGAAACCCTAAAAGAACAACAGTCTGGATAATGACAAGCGCGCTGACAGTCCAGTCACGCTGCTTGATTGCCAGAAACAAAAGGTAAATAGCAGCCAAAACCTCAACAACAAGCATGAGCGGTTCAACCCACCCCGCATGGACAGCAATAAGCGTTGGGCTTCCACCCGCTGACAACCCCAGTAAAAAACAGGTTGCCACGATCAGGATGACAGCAGCTGGATAAATGATTACCGCAAAGAAGGCTTCCTTACGGACAAACAACACCAAAAACGCAATGAACAACGGGAATAATATAAGGAAGGCCAATAAAGGTAATGCCATAGGAATTTTGTTCCCCAAGAAATTAATAAAAAAATTAAAGTAATTTTTATATTATACTCGCATCAAAATAAAAAAAAAGTGTTTCTTTTGACTTTTTTCTACGCACAGATGCAATTTTCAGGGATTGATCAATACTCGAGGTCACTTTTTTCAATGCGCTTGCGCAGGACCCAGTAGGACCAGCCCTGGTAAAATAAAACGCCGGGGATAAATATAATCGCCACAACGCTCATCACTTTAAGTGAATACGAAGACGCGCTGGCATTATAGATGGTGAGGCTCCATTGGGGATCCAGGCTGGAAACAAGAACCCGCGGATAAAGACGGGCAAAAACAGCAACACTCAAAAAAACGATGGCCATTGCGCTCATCCAAAACGCCAGAAAGGAATTCCTTTTAAACCATAAAGCGATAAGCAAAAGCGCCGTTGCTGCCGCAATAGAAAACAGTGACGCCAACGGGCTTTTAAAAAGCCCCGCCACTCTCCCTGCACTGGCCAGGAATGCCACAGCGATTATCAAAGTCACACCATAGACAGGAAAAAACAGCTTCTGGGCCTTTTGAAGCACCTCGCCGGTAAGCCTGATATTGAGGAAAACCATGCCGTGCAAGGTAAACAATGCCACAAAGGCAATCCCGCTGGCCACGCTAAAAGGATTGATTAAATCCCTGCATCCTCCGGCATAGGAAAAGGCGGCATTGATCGGGATACCGCGCAATATATTTCCGACGATAAGGCCCCACAAAAACGCCACAAGGACGCTTCCGGCACACAGCGCCATGTCCCATCCAAAGCGCCAGGTGTGTCCGCTGTAGTCATCACGAAACTTGAGCCCTACCCCGCGGACGATCAAACCGAGCAAAATAAGGACAAAAACAGGATACATACCGCTAAAAAGCGTTGCATACCACGACGGGAAGGCTGCAAAAAGCACAGCCCCCAGAGTGATCATCCAGACTTCATTGCCGTCCCAGAAACCACTGATGGTCGCGATCATCATCCGGCGATGTTCGTCTTCATTGGAAATGAACGGCAAAAGCATGCAGACCCCGTAGTCAAAGCCCTCGAGGAGAAAGAATCCGGCAAAAAGATAAGCCACAATAAGAAACCAGATCAACGGCAGGTCCACAGGCACGACTCCTTTCAACGATTTCCGCTCTCGAGAGGCCCGGCAATAATGATCCGCAGGGTCAGCGAGGCGGCAATGAAAATCAATATCGTATAAACCAACACAAAAAGAATAAACGACGACAATGCATAGGCCGGGTTCAGGTTTTCAGTCAGCCCCTCGTTGGTCTTCATGAGCGTGTAAACTATCCAGGGCTGACGGCCAACCTCGGTCATGATCCAACCCGTGATATTGCTGATATGCGGAAGAATTGCCGACCCCATCAAAACCTTAAGCATGAAAGGCGAAAAAACAAGCGGCTTACGGGTTGCCAACATAAGCCAAAATAAAATAAACATCATCAAAAGCCCGGACATGATCATGAGGTGGAAAGACCAGTAGGTCAGGTTCAAGGGCGGCGTGTAATTCCCTGTTCCGTATTTGGCCTCAAATTCCTTCTGAAGATCATTGATGCCTGCCACTGTTCCGGTTGGCTTCATGTAGATGAAAAAATTCAAAAGATACGGTATCCGGATGTCGAGCGTATTTTTTTTACCACGCTCATCAATGAGTGCAAAAACCGATTCACTGCCAGTAGTCGTCTTGTCCCACACAGCTTCTGATGCGGCCAATTTCATGGGCTGGGCAAAAGCCACGTGCTTGGCCATCTCATGCCCCGATAAAACAACCCCCATGATCCCAACGAGCCCTAGAAAAACAGCCATACGCATCGAACGACGGAAAAACTCGGCCTCAGTAGTTTTCTTGAGAAGATGGTAGGCCGAAACCGCAATCACGAAGAAAGCCGACGTCGTGATGCAAGCATAGACCGCGTGCCAGAATTCCAGGATGGTCTGTGGATTAAAGACAACCGCGGGAAAATCCACCAATTCAATGCGGCCGTTACGCAAAGCATAACCCACAGGCTCCTGCATGAAGGCATTGGCTGTCAGGATCCAGAAGGCGGAAAGCATGGCGCCCAGAGTTACCATCCATAACGCGAACGCGTGCAGTTTCGGAGATATTTTCTTGCCGCCAAAAACCCAGACGCCGATGAAAACCGATTCAAGGAAAAATGCAGCCCATGATTCGATGGCCAGCGGCGGGCCAAAAATATCGCCAATATAACGCGAAAACCTCGCCCAGTTTAACCCAAACTGGAATTCAAGCACAATCCCCGTAACCACTCCCAGCGCCACGCTAATAAGGAGAAACTTGGCCCAGAACTGCGCCATCCTGAGATACAAATCGTCTTTACGCACAACGTAAAGCGTTTCCATGATGGCAACCATAAGCCCAATGCCAATGGATAAAGGGACAAAAAGAAAATGATACGATGTTGTGACCGCAAACTGCCAGCGGGAAAGCATTAATGCGTCCATCCCATGCCCCCTGAATTTTGAGTTTTGATGACACGATCGAACAAGCTGATTTCTCTAATTTTTTATTTAGTTTACCCACTTTTTAGCCTTAACGGGAGAGTTTTCTTAGAAAATAAAAAAGCCCATCCAAATTAATGAATGGGCTTTCTAAATAAACTCCCCCGCTAGGGCTCGAACCTAGGACCCTGTGGTTACTTTCTGACTTCAGTTGCCTGAAGAGTCGGACTTTCTCTTCGCCATGACCAAAAGTGATTTGATTGGTTTTAGGCGGCGGGTGTAAAGTCTCTGCACTTGCCCAGCCTTCTATTTCTAGTAAGGCTTGCTAGCTCAGGATTGTCCCAAAAAAGACGGGGATTTCCCTGACTTAGCCCGCTTGTCACTCCAGCGTTTCTGCCGGAGGCTGCTAACTTTAACAGCCACATGCTCTACCAACTGAGCTACAGGGGAATGATGATACGGCTATAAAGAACAAATCCCGCCGATATGAAAAAGCAGGAGGAAATCAAGTGCTTGAATTATACTAATATTCCTAAAGATGTCAAAAACAAAAATGAAGGATTATAAAGAACCCTGCGGCTGGGGCTGATCCTGACGCGTGTCATGAAGGACGGCACGGCGCGAATGAAACGACATCGTAAGAGTTGACATGTCTGCAAACTCCACGGCCCCACCCGCAGGCAGGCCAATGCCAATCCTTGAAATCTTGACCCCCAAAGGCTGTAATATTTTCGTAAGATGAAGCGCGGTCAGTTCACCTTCCATGTCCGCATCAGTGGCCAGCACCACCTCTGCAATATTGTCGGCCTTAATTTTGGCAATAAGTTTTGCGATATCCAAATCTTCCGGCCCCTGGCCTTCCGAGGGGATCACTGTTCCCAAAAGGACATAATACTGGCCTTTGAATATTCCGGTTTTTTCAATGGCAATCGCGTCTTTGGGATTCTCAACCACACAAATAACACCGGAATCGCGCGTGGTATCCTCGCAAACCGGGCAGACTTCTGTTTCAGTAAAATTATTGCAAAGCTTGCAAAAACGGAGTTTTTCTTTCAATTCTGTCACGCTTTGAGAAAGCCGCGCCGACTCTTCAGGAGAATTGTTGAGGAGCCAAAAAACCATGCGCTCAGCGCTTCTGCGCCCGACGCCTGGAAGCTTCATCAGCTGTTCAATCAGGTTTTCAATGACTTTAGGATAGTTCATTCTTCGTTATGCCATTCGTTGACCACTTCGCCATTAAAAATACCCCGCGCGTCACTGACCTGGTCTGTTTCTTCCCTGACAGCATTTTCCACTGTTTCCAACTCCACGATCAGAGGCGTATTCAAAATTTTTGAAAAAGTAACGGCAATAAGGTTTAAGGCATCGGGTTTGCTTAAGCATTCCTTATAAAAGGCATGCTCTGTGGAAAAGGCAATCACGAGCTTCTGGCCTTCCAATCGCAGCGGACAGCCTTCCTGTAAAAACGTGCCTGTTGAAATTTTCTCCTGGGAAACCGCATGAGTCAGGGCATTCCAGTCGCGTTTAATGCTTTCAATAGCCAACGGCCGATCTGCAAGGGCTGTGGCTGTTCCAGCCTCGGCAGATGCGGGGGCACCTAAAAACCCCTTGTCATTCTTGATAAACGCCTGGCCTGAAGGCGGTGTTGGCTTAGCCTCTGGATTTCTTAAAGGATTTTTGGACGCTGTCGGTGACGGAGAAAACGGCTTGGGTGACGCAACAGGTGCTTGAGCCGGTTTCACCGCCGGCTTGGGAATGGGTGCCGCCACGGGTTTAGAGGACTGCGTCGGGACAGGCACATCAGCCGCAGTTACCTTGGCCAAAGCCAGCTCCAGGCTCAACCGTGCAGATTCTGTAATACGCGCCGTATCCTGGGCTTCGATAAAAAGCTCAAGGGCCTCAATAATCTCCTGCATGGTAAACTTTCCTGCCTGCACAAAAAGGGCTTCTTTCTGCGCCTTGGGATAATCTACCAAAGACTGCAGCTTGTCGCCCCCCACTTTCATGACCATCAGGTGGCGGAAATGCTCAACCAGCGTCAGGTTAAATTGCTTCACATCCTTGCCGCGGGAAATAATAGCTTCTAAAATTTCAAAGGCTTTGGCGCAATCTTTGACAGCCAGGGCATCGGCCAGATCAAAAAGGAACTGTGTTTCCACAAGTCCGAGCATGGCATTGACATCAGAGGAACGCACGGTGCCGTCGGAATAGGAAATCAGCTGGTCTAAAACGCTTAACGCATCTCGCATGCTCCCCTGCGCGGCCTTGGCCACGGCATAAAGGGCATCGTCTTCTACTTTAAAACCTTCTTTGTCGGCAATACTTTTAAGGCTTTTGACCATAAGCTCGAGAGGAATACGCTTGAAATCACAGCGCTGGCAACGCGAAGCCACAGTAAGCGGAAGCTTGTTGGGGTCGGTGGTGGCAAAAATAAATTTAACGTGCGATGGCGGCTCCTCGAGGGTCTTTAAAAGCGCGTTAAAGGCCTCGGTCGTCAGCATATGAACTTCATCAACAATGTATATTTTGTAATGCCCGGACATGGGCACAAACTGGACGTTTTCCCGAAGGGTGCGGATCTCATCAATCCCGCGGTTGGAAGCACCGTCAATTTCAATAATATCAAGATTGGAATCAATATCCAGGCTCTCGGCATGGCCTTCGGCCTTGACCTTGTTCAATTCCCTGGCCAGAATACGCGCGCAGGTGGTTTTGCCTGTTCCACGCGGGCCGCAGAAAAGGTAGGCATGATGCACACGGTTGTGAGCCAAGGCCACTTTAAGACCATTGGTGATCTGCTCCTGGCCGATGACATCATCAAACGTTTGTGGACGGTATTTGCGAGCAAGGACGAGATAGGACATATTTTTACTGCCTGGTATATTTCTAAAAACTCTTAAACTCTATTTTCGCCCCGCCAAAAGATTTTTCAAGGTATTTCGCAGTTTATTATTTGAGCTTCATGGTCAGGGCGATGCGCTTGCGTTTCAAATCAACTTCCTTGACTGCGACTGTCACTTTTTGATGAAGTTTGACAATATCTGACGGATGTTTCACAAACTTCTCTGACAGCTGGCTGATATGCACAAGGCCATCGTGGTGAACGCCAATATCCACAAACGCGCCAAAATCCGTAATATTTGTCACTACCCCGGTTAAAACCATTTCAGGGGCCAAGTCTTCAAGAGTATTCACCCCGTCTTTAAACGCCACAAATTCAAACTGGGCCCTGGGGTCGCGGCCGGGCTTGGCGAGTTCGGCTAAAATATCTTTGAGCGTCGGCAATCCGACGCGGTCGTTAACATATTTTTTAAGGTCAATACGCTGGCGAAGCTTGTCACTGCGCATGAGTTCCTTCACATCGCAACCCAAATCCGCTGACATCATTTCAACCACAGAATAACTCTCCGGATGAACCGCGCTCGCGTCCAAAGGATTTTCTCCGTTCATGATACGTAAAAACCCTGCGGCCTGTTCATACGCCTTGACGCTAAAACGCGCCACAGAAAGGATATCGTCACGCTTTTTAAATGCCCCGTTCTTGTTGCGGTGGTCCACAACAGCCTGCGCCAATGCCGGGCCTAACCCTGAAACATACATGAGAAGTTCACGGCTGGCAGTATTCATGTCCACACCCACGTGGTTGACCGTGCTCACAACCACATCTTCAAGCGACTGCTGAAGCTTGGCCTGATCCACATCATGCTGGTACTGGCCCACGCCGATATTTTTAGGGTCAAGCTTCACCATCTCGGCCAAGGGGTCCTGAAGCCGCCGGCCAATGGAAATGGCACCTCTCACTGTGACATCAAGGTCTGGGAATTCCCGGCGGGCCTCCTCAGATGCAGAATAATAAGAAGCCCCGCTTTCGCTGACCATGACAATTTTTACGCCATCCAGATTAAGCGCTCTGACAAAAGCCTCGGTTTCCCTTGAGGCGGTACCATTACCAATTGCAATCACTTCAACAGAATATTTCTTGCACAAGCGCTTGACCACTTCCCGGGCCTCGGCTTCCTGGGATTCGCTTTGGTGCATAAAGGCTGTCTGATACTCCAGAAATTTACCCTGCGCGTCAAGGCAGGCCACCTTACAGCCTGTGCGCAGCCCCGGGTCAATGGCCATAACCATTTTGGGACCCAAGGGTGGAGCCATCAAAAGTTGACGAAGGTTGGTTTGAAAAGTTTTAATGGCCTCTGTATCCGCTTTATCTTTGGTGAGAAGCCGCACTTCATTTTCAATCGAGGGCGACATGAGCCGCTTATAGCCATCCTCAACCGCTAATTTCACATGCACGGAGGAACGGCTTTTATTGTCTTTGACAAAAACAGTATTTAAAACACTCAAAGCTTCTTCATCCGGCGCCAGGACCCTTAACATTAAAACAGATTCCTTTTCGCCCCGGCGCGCTGCCAAGACCCTGTGAGAGGGCGCCACAGCCACATTTTCTTTCCAGTCAAAATAATCCTTAAACTTGATGCCTTCTTCATCTTTGCCCTTAATGACCTTGGAATGAAAGGTTCCCTTGGTGAGATAAAGCTCGCGGATTTTAGCGCGGCTTTCCGCGTGTTCATTAACCCATTCAGCAATAATATCGCGCGCGCCGGAAAGGACGCTTGCGGCATCAGGCAATTCTTTTTCTTTATCAATAAATTTCAAAGCTTCGGCTTCAGGGTCAAGCCCGGGCTCCTGCTTAAAAATTATCTGCGCCAAAGGTTCCAGGCCTTTTTCTTTGGCGATCATGCCGCGGGTGCGGCGCTTGGGCTTGTAAGGCAAATACAAATCTTCAAGCTCAGTCAATGTTTCTGCAGCATCGATTTTGGCTTTTAATTCAGGGGTGAGCTTGCCCTGCTTTTCGATGGATTCAAGAATTACGGCACGGCGCTTATCAAGCTCATCCAATTGCTTGACGCGGTCGCGGATGGACGTGATTTGGACTTCATCCAGAGACTCTGTGGCTTCTTTGCGGTAACGGGAAATAAAAGGGACTGTTGCCCCGCCTTCAAGAAGAGTAACAACAGCCTCAATTTGACGCTCTTTGAGATTTAGTTCCTGGGCAACTTTCCTGACATGGGAAAGAATCATGAGGAGATTGGATTATTTCTTGGCTTCTGTGTCAATAATGGATTGATAATTACTGCCTTCTTCAAAATGGTGATCAACACCCCGGTTCATGTCCTTGACCATATCATCATAACGCTCTGCTTGAGGGACGGCATCTTCATTGGCGCCGGCCTTGGGGACATCAGAATACATGGCATTATGCAACGCCGCGGTGCGGTCCATGGCGCCGGTCATAACGTCATATTTTCCAGGAACAATCTGGGCTTTGGCTGATAAAACAAAAACCGTTGCCAAAATAACCATGAGGAGAAAAATCTTTTTCATAACACACTCCATTTGAAGAATCCCTGAAGGAATTACCGCGGCCCCGAGAGACTCTTGGCTCTCAGGTAGCCTTTGGTATATTTTAAAAGAATCCTTTTAAAATACTATAAACCAAAAAAGCGCAGCCTACAACAAAACTATACTAAACATTCAATCGCTTTTTTCAACTCAATGCTCTTGGCCTTGAGTTCTGCCATTCTTTGGCGTTCTTTTTCAATAACTTCCGGCGGAGCTTTTCTGACAAAACCTTCATTGGCCAGCCGGCCTTCAATGGCTTTTGCAGCCTTGTCCTGGTCCTCAACCTCTTTGGTAATACGTTTTTTTTCCTTATCAAGGTCAATCAGGTTCCCTAAGGGGATAAAAAATTTGACGTCATTCACCACCCCTGTGGCACAATTCGTAACACCCTCGGGCTGAGACAAAAATTTGATATCACAAATACGGGCGATTTTCCCGATAATGGCGCTATTGTCCTTAAGAATCCCCAAAGATTTTTCAGATGACGCCACAAAAATACAGCTGATCTGGTCCTGGGGTTTGACATTCCACTGGGCCCTGGCATTGCGGATGGCGCCCACAAGGCCCGTGAGCGTGCCAATGTCTTTTTCGACCCCCTCATCCACAAAACGGTTATCAACTAACGGCCACGGCTCAAGCGTCAGGATTTTTTCTTTGCCCACAAACTGGCTGTAAAGCTCCTCGGTCACAAACGGAATAAAGGGATGCAGCATCTTAATGGTGTTTAAGAGCACCTGATACGAGACTTTCTGGACGTTTAGATCATCCTTGCCCTTGACCATTTCCAGATACCAGTCGCAATACGTTGCCCAGAAAAATTCATAAAGTACATTTTCCGCTTCAGAATAACGATACTCTTCAATAGCCTTCGATACCTGGGCCAGGGCCGACATATAACGCGAAAGGATCCAGCGTGATGAAAGGTCCAGTGTTTCAGGGTCAAGATCACTCAATTCCGCCTTACGCGCTTTAGGGGAAACGTTCATCATCACAAAACGCGATGCGTTCCAAAGCTTATTGGCAAAATTGCGGCCCTGTTCAAACTTGTCTTTGGAAATGTAAATATCCTGGCCCGAATTAAGGATCATGCTGAAACGAAGCGCATCAGCCCCGTATTCTTCAATGATTTCCAAAGGATCAATGGCATTCCCGAGAGATTTTGACATCTTGCGGCCCTTGGCATCGCGCACTGTGCCATGCAAGACCACGTCAGAAAACGGCACCTCGCCCATAAACTCAACTCCGGCCATGACCATGCGCGCCACCCAGAAAAATATAATTTCCGGAGCTGTAAAAAGAGTTGTGGTGGGATAAAAATATTTTAAATCCCTGCTCTCTTTTGGCCAGCCCAGGGTGGCAAACGGCCAGAGCCAGGACGAAAACCAGGTGTCCAGCACATCAGAATCTTGAGTCAGCTCCACGTCTTTGCCATGGTAAGCCAGGGCAAGTTTTTGGGCTTCTTTATTATTTCTGGCCACAAACTGGTTGCCCTTCTCGTCGTACCAGACAGGAATACGGTGGCCCCACCAAATCTGGCGGGAAATGCACCAATCGCGGGTCTCCACAAGCCAGTTCTCATAAACTTTTTCCCAGCGTTTGGGCTGGATGCGAGGCTTGCCGTTTTTAAAAGCCAACAGTGCCTTGTCAGCCAGCGGCTTCATTTTTACAAACCACTGCTTGGATAAGTACGGCTCAACAATCGTATCGCAGCGGTAACAGTAACGCACGGAATGGGCGTGAGAGTCAATTTTTGCCAAAAGTCCAAGCTCTTCCAAAGCCTTCACAACAGCCTTACGTCCAGCAAATCTATCCATTCCCTTATACTGCCCGGCGTTATCATTTAAAACACCGTTAGGGTGCATAATATTGATAAATTCCAGATTATGCCTGCGGCCCATGGCAAAGTCGTTAGGGTCATGCGCCGGGGTGACCTTCACCGCGCCAGATCCAAACTCGCGGTCAACAAAATCATCGGCAATAATGCGGATTTCACGGTTGATCAATGGAAGAACGAGAACTGTTCCAATTAAATTTTTATAGCGTTCATCTTTAGGATTAACCGCAACAGCCGTGTCCCCCAGCATGGTTTCCGGACGGGTTGTGGCCACAGTCACAAACTGTTCGGGATTATCTTTAAAAGGGTATTTGATGTGCCATAGGTTACCGTTGGTGTCCTTATGCTCTGCTTCTTCATCGGAAAGTGCGGTCTGGCAGCGCGGGCACCAGTTGATAATATACTGCCCCTGATAAATCAGGCCTCGTTCATGAAGACGGATAAAAACCTCATTAACCGCTTCGGAATAATCATGGTCCATGGTAAAGCGTGTGCGGTCCCAATCGCATGAACTACCAAGCTTGTGGAGCTGATTGATAATGGTATCGCCATGGTGCTGTTTCCAGTCCCAGAGGCGCTCCATAAATTTTTCACGGCCAAGCGCTTCGCGCGTTGTTCCTTCTTTCACCAGCTGTTTTTCAACCACATTTTGAGTAGCAATACCGGCATGGTCTGTGCCAGGCATCCACAGCGCATCAAACCCCTGCATGCGCTTGTAACGGGTCAAAATATCCTGAAGCGTGTTATTGAGGGCATGCCCCATGTGAAGGACGCCCGTCACGTTCGGCGGCGGAATCACAATCGTAAAAGCCCCTTTATCCGACTTATTGGCCGTCGCATGAAAAGGCTTTTTCTTGTCCCACAACTTCAGGCGTTTTTCTTCAACTTCTTTGGGATTATAGCGGGAGGCTATTTCTGACATAAAGGGAATGTTATTTCTTGGAATCTTTGAGGAGTTTATACTCAACGCTGTCCACCAGGGCTTCCCAGCTGGCTTCAATGATATTTTCATGAACGCCAACAGTGGTCCAGGTATCGTGCTCGTCTTGCGACTCAATCAAAACACGCACCTTGGCCGCTGTGCCGTCTTTGGTGTCCAGAACACGCACCTTGTAATCTGTCAAATGCATATGCTCAAGCGCCGGGTAAGATTGCACAAGGGCCTTTCGGAGCGCTTTATCCAAAGCCTCCACCGGGCCGACGCTGTCTGCCGCGCTAAAACGTTTCTTGCCCTTGACTTCAATGTGGATTGTGGCCTCAGCCCAGGCGCTTTCATTGGCCGCCCGTTCCGTATGAACACGAAATCCCTCGAGCTTGAAGAAAGGAACATATTTCTTTAAATGTTTCTTCATGAAAAGTTCAAAAGACGCATCCGCGCCTTCAAACTGATAACCTTCTAGTTCTTTCTGTTGAAGCGCTTTTAAAAGCTCTTTGGCCTGAGGAGACTTTTTATCAATCTTGACGGCCAACTGTTCAGCCTTTTGGACGATCGGCATCTTCCCTGCCAGCTCGGAAGTGATAAACCGGCGATGGTTGCCAAAAGTTTCAGGCTTCAGATGTTCATACGCCAGGGGGTTCTTTAAAATAGCATCAATATGCACGCCGGCCTTATGCGCAAACGCTGAATGCCCGATAAAGGGATGAAAATCCTGGATCGGCAGATTAGCCACTTCACTAATAAAAAATGCCGCCTCTTTCATATCTTTTAATTTGGCATCAGGGATTGTTTTATACCCCAGCTTGGAAGACAAAATCCCGATAATCGTAGACAAATCCGCATTCCCGCAGCGTTCCCCAAAACCGTTAAAAGTGCCCTGAACCTGCACACATCCGGCGTCAACAGCAGCAAGCGAATTAGCCACAGCCAAATCCATATCATTATGGCTATGGATCCCTAAGGGCGCCTTGATACGGTCCTTGATTTCAGCAATAATCCCGGAAATTTCTTCAGGCAAAGAGCCGCCGTTGGTGTCGCACAGCACAATAACATCAGCCCCGGCGTTATCTGCGGCCTTAATGGCCGCGAGCGCGTAGTCGGAATTATTCTTATACCCGTCAAAAAAATGTTCGGCGTCAAAAACAACTTCACGTTTTTTGGTCTTTAAGAAAGACACAGAATCCTTGATGATTTCCAGGTTTTCCTCGGGTGAAACTCTTAAGACATCCCGCACATGCAGGTCCCACGTCTTTCCGAAAAGGCAAATGACCGGAGTCTTCGCGTCAACAAGCTCCTTGAAATTAGGGTCATCCTTGGCCTTCATTCCTGCCCGGCGCGTTGAACTGAACGCGGCCAACCTGGCATTTTTAAGCTTGACCCCCTGCATGAGCTTAAAAAACTCCTTATCCTTGGGGTTGGAGCCCGGCCAGCCGCCCTCGATATAATGCACTCCGATTTCATCGAGCTTGAGCGCGATTTTCCTTTTGTCATTCACGGTCAGGGAAATCCCCTCAGCCTGAGTGCCGTCACGTAACGTGGTGTCGTAAATAAAAATCTTATTCATAAATCATTTCGCTTTTTGAAGATCAAAAGCCTTATGCACTGTTTTAACCGCAAGGTCAGCCTTTTCCAGGGCAATGATACACGAAATGCTGATTTCCGACGTTGCAATCATTTCAATATTCACCTTGGCCTTGGCCAGGGCATCAAACATCCTGGCCGCAATCCCCTGATGGGAACGCATGCCGGATCCCACAATCGAAACACGGGCAATATTTTTGTCATGCAATACATCGCCGGCATGAATTTTTTTGGCTACGTCTTCAGCCGCTTTCAGGGCTTTGGCCAAATCAGGCTTGGGCACTGTAAAAGAAATGTCTGTCTTTTTGGTATGGCTTACGTTTTGGACAATAACGTCGACATTAACCCCTGCCTTGGCGATCGCATTAAAAATAATGGCAGAAATCCCGGGCTGGTCAGGCACAGCGCAAATAGTAATTTTAGCCTCATTTTTATTGCTTGTTACACCCCTGACAGCAATATCTTCAATTTTATCCATATTCTTGACGATCATGGTTCCTTCCTCCTTGGAATAGCTTGAACGGACATGTAATGGAATATTAAATCTCTTGGCCACTTCAATGGAACGCGCCTGCATCACCTGGGCGCCCAGAGAGGCCATCTCGAGCATTTCATCAAAAGTAATCTGGGTCAGTTTTTGAGCTTCCGGCACCAGGCGCGGGTCTGTGGTATAAATCCCTTTGACGTCAGTGTATATTTCACAAACGTCGGCATCAATCGCCTTGGCCAGGGCCACGGCAGAAAGGTCAGAGCCGCCGCGTCCTAACGTTGTGATATCGTTATTTTCCGTAATGCCCTGATACCCGGCCATGATCACAATTTTATTTTCCTTGAACGCTTTTTTGATACGCTCGCCGCTAATAGATTGGACACGCGCCTTGGTATAGGTGTTATCCGTCTTCACGCCAGCCTGAAACCCGGTTAATGCAATAACTTCTGCGCCGCGTTCCCGCACCGCCATGGCCAAAAGAGCACAGCTGATCTGTTCGCCTGTTGACAATAACAAATCCATTTCGCGGTCCGGCGGGTTTTTGGCGATCTGAAACGCCAGGGTTTCCAAATCATCCGTAGTATCAGCCATGGCAGAAACAACAACCGCCACATTGGTATTCTTGTTTTTATAAGACACAATGCGTTCGGCCACCGCCTTGATGCGAATGACATTGGCCACAGATGATCCGCCATACTTTTGAACAATAATCTTTTTTCTCATAACCTCTTTCCTTCAACCCTTAAGAAAATACTTAATCATATCCTCGCCGCTCGCAAACCGTATTCCAACAGCCTGGGCAGAAAGTTCATTGTAGCTACCAAGGCCGTTTGATTCAATATTTTTTCCGCACATGACAAACGGAACCGGCGCGCTTGTATGCGTGCGTTTAGCCACAGGAGTAGGATGATCGGGCGTCACTAAAATACGCACATCTTTATGTTTACGGCCATAATCGAGAGCCCTTCCCACAATCTCCCTGTCAAAGTTTTCAATTGCCTCAATTTTGGCCCTGGCATCCCCGTTATGCCCGGCTTCATCCGTGGCCTCAACGTGAACAAAAATAAAATCCCTGGTCTTTAACGAATCAAGCGCATACTCGGCCTTGCCGGCATAGTTTGTATCATAATATCCGGTAGCGCCGGGAACATTGATAATAGTCAACCCCGTAAGGCGGGCAATGCCGTTAACCAGATCAACCGCAGAAATAACAGAGCCCTCAAGCCCGAAACGTTCTTTAAAAGTTTGAAGATCAGGCTTTGTTCCCTGCCCCCAGAACCAGAGCATGGTGGCAGGCTCTTTTTTAAGCCCCAGGCGAAGTTGATTCACCGGGTGATTTTGAAGAACAGGCTTGGCCCGTTCCATATAATCAATCAAAACCGATGCCCTGGCGCCTGACGGCAAATAACTGTCAATTTTTTGCCCCATAATATCATGAGGGGGCGTGCATTTTATTTTCTGGAAATCAGCAACTTTTTCAGCCTTCACAACCGCGATATGCCGATAACTTTTTCCCACATAAAATTTAACAACATCATCGGAAAATTTCTCATCAATGGTCTTCATGATTTCGGCTGCTTCATCCACAGAAATATGCCCGGAACTGTAATCAATCATGGTGTTATCACGGACAGTGACAAGATTACAGCGAAACGCGATTTCATTACCTTTAAGGATTATCCCGAGATTGGCGGCTTCCAATGGCGCGCGGCCTGAAAAATTAAGCCTGGGGTTATACCCTAAAACAGAAAGGTTTCCCACATCAGAACCCGGCGCCATTCCCTCAGGAATAGTGCGGACAAGACCGCTCAAGCCCTCTTTTGCCATTTGATCCATGTTAGGCGTGCGGGCTGCCTCAAGCGGAGTTTTTCCACCCAATTCTTTTAAAGGTTCATCAGCAACTCCATCAGGGACTAAAACAAGGTATTTCATAATAGTATTTCGTCGATTTTCCGGATTAATGCTTTCACAATATCTTTTTTGGTTGAAACTGGAGGCGTTGCCTTGGCGTCAGGAGTCATCAGGCAGGCCTGATACTCCCGGCCTTTGACAACATTGGCCAAAACCAGGTCGCAATGCGCTTCTTGAAAAAGCGATTTTGTCGCTTTAAAAATAAAATCTTTCTTTAAAGATGTTTCCAGTTTAAAGCCCACCAAAAAAGTTTTTGGCGCGATTTTCTTTATTTTCGTGACCAGTTTTTTTGTAGGCTTGAGATGAAGCGTTAAAAAATTCTTAGAGGGCAATTTACCTGAAAAAACTTTCTTTGGCTCAAAGTCAGAAACCGCTGCGGCATGAATAACGCAGTCGTATCCTTTCTTAAGTTCTGACTTTAAAAGCTTCTCGAGCTCAGAATAATAAAAAAATTTTAAAAGATTAGCTTTTTTAAGAGAAAATTCCAGTGCTGCTGATTGGCTTTCCAGAAGCGTGACTGAGGCTTTATTCTTAACAAGAGCCTGGGCAATGAGACGCCCCATCTCACCTGTCGAGCGGTTCGTGATCACCCGGACTTCATCAATCTTGACGGCTGTCGCCCCGCTTGTAACGAGGATTTTCTTACCTTTGAGCACAAAAACCCCTTAAGTTGAATCAAAGCCCGATTTCTTTTAAAATCGCGTGAATGTCTGCCTTGACCACCACCGGAGCTTTTACGCATTTCATGGCATTGGAAGGGTCTTTAAGTCCATGTCCGGTCAGCGTGCAGACAACTTTTTCACCGGAAAAATTCTTAAAATAGCCGTGTTCATTCAATTTAATAATACCAGCCACAGAGGCCGCAGATGCCGGCTCACAAAAAACACCATCACAATTTGCCAGCATCTGATATGCCGTGAGAATTTCTTCATCAGTCACCATATCAATGAGGCCATGAGACTCATCCCGCGCTGCCGTGGCTGACTTCCAGCTGGCAGGATTTCCGATTTTAATGGCTGTTGCAATGGTTTCCGGTTTTTCAATAATTTTATTATGAACAATCGGAGCAGAACCCGCCGCCTGAAACCCGAGCATCCTCGGCAAGCGCCTGGACTTCCCCGCAGCATGATATTCCTTATATCCTTTCCAATACGCCGTGATATTTCCGGCATTGCCCACAGGAATCGCATGGAAAAACGGGGCATCGGACAGGTCATCGACAATTTCAAAAGACGCTGTTTTCTGGCCTTCAATGCGATAAGGATTCAGGGAATTCACAAGTTCAATCGGATATTTTGATGTCACATCTTTCACAAGGTTCAAGGCATCATCAAAATTGCCCTGGATGGCAATAACCTGGGCATTATGGATCATAGCTTGGGCCAGCTTCCCGAGGGCAATATTCCCGTCAGGAATCAGGACACAGCATTTCATACCGGCGCGCGAAGAGTAAGCCGCGGCTGAAGCCGAGGTGTTGCCGGTTGACGCGCACATCACAACCTTGGAACCTTTTTCCGCGGCCTTTGAAATCGCCATGGTCATGCCGCGGTCCTTAAAAGACCCGGTCGGATTCATGCCTTCAAACTTCAAATAAACTTTTAACCCTGTTTTTTGGGATAAAGAATCCGAATAAATAAGAGGGGTGTTTCCCTCGGAAAGGCTGATAACCGGAGTTTTTTCTGTTACCGGAAGGTATTTGCGATAACGCTCAATTAACCCGCGATACATTACAACTGCTCCATTCTGATCGCCACCGGCTTAGCCGCAACTTCTTTAAGCTGGTTGATTTTCTGGAGGGCTTTTTTTACGGAAGATTCTTTGGCCACATGCGTCAGCATGACCAAAGGCACAAAAGAATTCTTGTTCACGGCTTTTTGTGTAACAGAGGCAATGCTGATCCCGCATTGACCAAGAATACCTGTAATTTTGGAAAGAACGCCCGGGCGATCAAGCACCATTAAACGGATATAAAATTCAGTCTCAATTTCATCCATAGAACGAAGAGCAATCTTTTCAATCTCGTTAGGATTGTCACCTATCCACGTCCTTGGCCCTGTTTCATTATCAATCGCAAGATTAATGAGATCGCTAAAAACACCGGAAGCCGCAGCCATTTGCCCGGCCCCCTGCCCGACAAGAAGGACATCGCCCAAAGCATCGGCATCCAAAAGGACTGCGTTGTAAACATTATTTACTGACGCGAGGGGATGTTTCTTCGAAATCAAGGTGGGATGAACACGCGCCTCTATTTTATTGTTGTTTTTCTTGGCAATGGCCAAAAGCTTGATTGTCAGCCCCATTTGATCCGCGTAAGCCAAATCTTCCGCAGAAATATGCGTAATGCCTTCTGTATAAATATCTTCTTTCACTTTAAGAAATTTTCCCATGGCCAGGGCAATCAAGACCGCAAGCTTATGTGCAGAGTCCATGCCGTTGATATCTAGTGTGGGGTCACTCTCGGCATAACCCTTGTCCTGGGCCAGTTTGACAGAAGATTCAAAGGAAAGGCCGTTCGTGGACATTTCCGTAAGGATAAAATTACAGGTTCCGTTCACAATGCCATAAAGGCCTGTAAACTGGTTGCCTGCGATGCCCTCTGTCAGCGTTTTAATAATCGGAACGCCGGCTAAAACAGCAGATTCAAAATAAACGCTTCTCTTCTTTTCATGTGCCAGGCGGAACAATTCACGGCCGTAATTCGAAATCACAGCCTTATTGGCTGTAACAACATGCTTATCTTTATTCAAAGCGCCGCTGATGATCTCATAAGCAGGATGAAGCCCGCCGATAAGTTCAACAACAACATCAATGTCTGGGTCATTTAAAATCTCATGGAAATTGGATGTTGCCTTAACCGTGGCAAGACTTTTGCGCAATTTGGGATCAATCTTAAGATCACAAATTGTTTTCAATTCCAAATCAACATTGAATTTGGCTTTAACGTAGGCATGGCGGGTTTTTATAAGTTTAGCGACCCCGGCGCCCACTGTGCCCAATCCTATCAGCCCGACTTTAATTTTTTTCATTGTTACTACCTTTGACTGGCATTAAATTTCTCAATCTTGTCCAAAATATCTGCGGCTTGAGGAGTCACATCATGGAATTGAAGGCGATTTTCAAAAATTAAACCCTTAACTTTTTCTTTGGATTCAAGAACCTGTCCTTCAAGATGGATGGTGTCAAAAATATACGGGGTGCGCAACTCGACCAAAAGGTCGCTCTTCTCAATAAAAGGAATCGTGGAGGTAAAACAAAGCCCGCCCTTGGAAATATTTTCAATCTGCGAAATTTCAAATTTAACAGAAGGATTATTTTTATCAGAGAAACGAATAATGTAGTTTCTCCTGATGCGCACGTGCTGACGCCGTTCCCCATGGTGCGAATCTTGTGAAGTCATAAATTTATCCTCGTTTGATAAATATATTAGGCAATGTTTAAAAACCCTTAAGGCTCCGGGACTCCTCTAATTTTAAAAATCCCGAAGCCCCCGAGCCACTGTAAGTGGCTCTAGCGGGCTTCAGGATAATTTTTCAAGAATCCTTGAAAAATTATCGGAGCGGTGAGATTTGAACCCACGACCTCTTGAACCCCATTCAAGTGCGCTAGCCAGCTGCGCTACGCCCCGTATATCAATAAGTTAATTATATTGAAAAAATAGAAAATATATATTGAAACGTTAAAAAAATCACAAGGAGTGTATTATACAAAAACAGGCCTATTAATCAAAATAAAAACTCTTATTCTGCTTTGAGGGAGCGCCCCATCAAATCTTTGACTATTTTTCCAGGTAAATGGGCCTTGTAAATAACACGGTAAACCGCCTCAGTAATCGGCATTTCAATCTTTAATTTTCGGGCCAGTTTGTAAACCGCCTTGGCCGTCACAACCCCCTCAGCCACGGCATCCATGCTGCTTAAAATAGCTTTAATCTTCCGCCCTTTCCCAAGCTCATGACCTACATAACGGTTGCGGCTGCTGGTGCTAAAGCAGGTCGTGGCCAGATCCCCCAGGCCTGTAAGGCCAAAAAAAGTCGATGGTTCTGCTTTTAAAGCGCGGCCAAGTCTTGCCATTTCCACAAGGCCTCGGGTTAAAATGGCTGCCTTGGTGTTGGTGCCAAATCCAAGGCCGTCACAAATGCCGCAGGCAAGCGCAATAATGTTTTTGACGCTGCCACAAATTTCAACACCAACCACATCATCATTGGTGTAAATTCTGAAATACTCGCAGCTGAATACATCCTGCAATAAATCCCGAAGGGTTTTATCATCTGAAGCGATCACGGCAGTCGTCGGAATCTTGCGGGCAACTTCAAGGGCAATGGTAGGCCCTGATAAAACAGCCAGGGGTGTTTTTCCCAATTCTTTTTCGATCAACTGGGACATAGTCATGAAAGTTTTGGTGTCAATGCCCTTGATGACACTGACAATGGGCTTGCCGTAATAATTTGTTTTCCTGATTTTCTTAAGGACACCATCAAGATACTGGGATGGGATCGCCAGGATCAAAAGGTCAGCGCTGCTCACCGCCGTTGTCAAGTCTGAAATAAACCGGATAGACTTTGGTATCTTTATTCCGGGAAGATACTTCTTATTTTCCCGGCACCGTGCGATATCATGCAGGTTCTCAGGAAAAGGACCCCACATGGTAACGCAAAAATTCTTTTCGGCCAAAAGTTTCGCCAGGGTTGTCCCCCAGCCGCCATCGCCGATAACGGTTATGTTACTGAAAAGTTTTTTGCGCATAAACTAATTATTCCTCATCACTTTATACAGGGTAAACGCCTCGTTCTCATACATTTTTTGAAGAATTTGATTATCGGGCGGCGCTGCATACCTCATAAAAACGATATAATCCGCCTTATACTTGGTAATGGCATTAATGATGGCGCCCATAAACGGCTCTTTAATCATGACTTTAAAAGTTTCTATATCTTTCAGGCGCTTTTGCCACTCAAGAACCGCTTTATAATCAAATCCTATAATACCGCAATCGCGAAAACACACAATAACCTTACGATTGGAATGGATACGGAATCCCCCCATCTCCATGTCGTAAGGGGTTAAAAACATGGCGTCTTTGGGCGTATGACCTTTAACATAAAACTGCATATCTTCCCAATTCCTTTGAAGCTGCCAGAAGCCTGAGCCTGTTTTAGTCATCCGGACGTAATTATAGTGAAGCTGGCAAAAAGTGACGATAGCCACAATAAACGGCGCCATAACAAGAAGTCGAAAAGCAAAACTCCTCACAAAAGTTTTTTGAATGAAAAATCCAGCAAGCGCACTTAAAAAAACAAGCGCAATAATAAAACCTAAACGCTGAAGCCTGTAAAAGGGATACGACCACCCTCCCAATGTTTTAGCCAGAAAATATGCCAGGCCAAACAATACCAGCGCGAAAAAGACATTCGCCAGTGCTTTATTACGTCCTAACGATTTCTCTTTTATTTCCCAAAGTAAAAGGATTCCGGCTGTAGCAAGGAACACACTTGAGTCCAGGGATTCTTTACCACCGACAAACGCGGCAAGAACCGCAAGGAAAGCGCCCTTCCACCATGACTTTTGAGCTTCGCGGTAGGCGAAAATAAGAGTATACCCACCGACAAAAAACTTCAAAAATTCATCATTGCGAACAAGGTTCAGGTCAAGAACAAAATGACTTGGCCAAATATAAGTAAAAAGAAAAGTAATAACAGTAAGGCAAAAGACTGCAAAAGCAACAGCATGGATCTTCATGTCCCTGCGGAACTCAACATTAAAACACCAGTGGAAAAGGTAAACAATATAAGCAAATAAATAACCGGAGAAATTCTTAAGAAAAACTTTAAAATTTGAAACAACTTCCCTTAAAGGCCCTGTCCCTAAAAGAAAATTCTGCGGACACGATATCCGGTAAAGGTCAATCCAGTTGTCATAAAGATGCGGGTCAGCCCCCAGCCTTGTTTTAACCGCCCTTGAAACCGTCCATACAAGAAAAGGAGAGGCCATCACCAGAAAACCAAGCGCGGCTTTAAAAAATAATTTCACCCTTCCTGCATCTTTATTAAAAAACAATAAATATGTCGAAAGATAAATCATGACAAAGAGGCCATAAAGCGCGTGAAAGTTTGCGGCCAGGCCGCAGACCATGGCTGCGGCCAAATAGCGGCTGCGGTAAAAAAGGTATATTCCCGCAAAGACAAACGGATAAGAAACAACCTGGTGGGAAAAGGTGCGCTTGATAAATTCTTCAGGGCGGATAAGAAGAAAAAGTGCGGCTGTGCATAAAAAAGCAAGAAAACTTTCACCTGTGACAAGGCGCCAAAGACGATAAATAAAAAGAAAAAGGAAAAATCTGGCTACTAGAAAAAGCGTGAAATACGCAGCCGGAATCTGCTCGACTGTAATAAATCTGGAAAGAATAGGATATAAAAAAGTCGTAAAGTTTTCCTTGAGACTCTCAACGTAATAATCACCCTGGAAAAGTGTGGGGTCAATGAGGTGTTTAAGAAGCGGAACTTCAAGGTGCTGGTCATCCCAGCCAAAAATATAGCGGTTGGTGATCAAGAAAATAGACAAGATAACCGCGGCAATCAGCCAGTCATTAGAAAATAGTTTTTGAATCTTTTGACGGAAGAGCATAACGGTCTTGGGCTATCGCCACCAGAAAATTTCACGGAGGATTTCAAAATAATAAGCTGCGCCCCATTTTAAAACCTGGAGTTTCCTCTCCCCGCCGTCACGCTTTGGCTCATCCCCTGGGATATCGGCCAACTTCAAACCACGCTTGGCGGCACGAATCGATAACAGAGGCTCCCAGCTGACCTTTGTCCTGAAAAGATTTTCCTCAAAAGAATAACTTTCATCTTTATCAAGGTCGAGTTCCTGGATAAGGCTCTTACGGTAGATACGGTAAATAACCATGGCATCTGTATACCTGGCACGATGGAACAAATTGATTGAATTGGTAAAAAGCCAGTTGCCAAACCCTGTGACAGCATCATCATCGTAACTTTTGGCTCCAGGCGCATAGCGGGACACGATCACCATGTCATAACCTTCATTGAATTTTTTGATGCAGGGGCCCAAAAGCTCAGGGATGGAATTCCCGTCAGGGCTAAACGTGAGGATGGCATCACCCTTGATATGGGGCAACGCATCCATATAAGCCCCCCGGATACCGGGACGCTGTTGAATAACGACATCAAAGCCCATCCCTCTGGCCACATCCACTGTTTTATCGTTGGACTTGCCGTCAACAATCAGAATCTGCTCAAAAAGGCTTTTATCCACCTTGGGCATAACAGATTTCATGCCGACTTCTTCATTCAAGGTTGGGATAAGAAGAGTAATTTTCACATCAATCCTTTTTAGTATATATATATTTTAAATGGAGCGAGGGACGGGAATCGAACCCGCGTGACCAGCTTGGAAGGCTAGCATTCTACCACTGAACTACCCTCGCATATTGCCCTGTAAAGTGACGCATGAATATATATCAAGGCGCAAGCCCAGTCAAGGCTGATAAATATTTTAATCGGCATGAAAAAGGAATGGGATGGCTCAATCCGCGTACTTCACAAAAATGTCACCGCATGTATATTTTTTAAAATTTTCCTTTAAAAAATCAATCAGAGGCTGGCTCTTGCCCCATGAATCAAGGACAAAACTTTTATTATTACAAGAAAAATTGTACTTGGCATCGCCTAATCCATCTAAATGTTTTAAAGAGTTCTCTAACGACTCCCAGTTTTCTGGTAAAGCAAACTCGAAACAAACACAGGAAATTTTCATGGTTAAAGTTTTCAAAACCTCATATTCAAACCCCTCGACATCTGCTTTAAGAAAGACCGGATTCCCGAACTCTTTGGTTAAATTAAACAACGTTGTCGTAGGAACCGTTATTTTCCTCCCCCACTCAAGCTCACCGAAACGCCCTCCCTCTTTGAGGGCCTTGACCCAGTTTCCTGATAAAGTCGATAGCTGATTCACACCACAAAGAAAAAATTCCGATGTCCCTTCAAAAGACGCTATGGCCTTCTCAACGACGATGACTTGGGGATCATTACGGTATTTCTTCCGTAAATAATCAGCACATTCCTTTTGCGGCTCACAGGCAACGACTTTGCAGCCCAAAGATCTTAGCAGGTCGGTCTTCTCGCCAATATTAGCCCCAATATCAAAGCAAAGCGATCCTGGCTGAACAAACTGAGCTAAAAAAGCCTTACGGCTAGAATTATCCATCCTGTAGCTGTTCAAAAAATCGCGAAGCCCATTGTACATCCCTAAACGGGAAAGCATGCTTATCAAAAAATTTCTTAAAAAAACCACCACGACCCCCCTCTTAAAACCTAAAAAAAACCACTCTCCGCTCTTGAAATATGAAGACCGCTCTATTTTACAGGTTTTTGTGCAAAAACATACATCTCGCTGATATTAAAATAATTTCCCTTTCAATTCGACAGTATAGGCATTGCACTGCGGCTGGTCAAGAATGGTCTTTGAAAAAAATACACCTTTGATTAAAAAAGACCGGATAAAAACAGGTGTAAATTAACTAGAAATGTGGTTGAAACAGATTCATCGGATGGTAGACTAAAAATGTTGAAGGTGTATACGGAATTCATTATTAAAAAATTAGACAAATTTATTCTCTTTTTAACTAGATAAAGAAAGGTTTTTTATGGAAAAGAGTTTAACGCGAAATCTTTTCTTGCTTGTTTTGGGATTTATCTTATCAGGAGCGCCTAACGCTTTCGCGGCTGAACGAGACCTCATGAGCCTGCCTTTGGAGGACCTCCTTAATATCTCCGTCACATCGGCGGGAGGCCGTGAGCAGAAAAAAAATGAAGTTTCCCAATCCATGACAGTTATTACAAAGGAAGATATTGCCCGCTCCGGGGCGCGCAACATCCCGGATTTATTTTTTATGGTCCCTGGAATGCAGGTTCAGCGCATCGACGGCCACCATTATGCCGTGGCTGTCCGTGGCCCTTCCTATATTGCTACCAATAATTTACTGGTATTGATTGATGGCGCTGTTGTTTTCGATTCCCTCTCGAACGGCACCATGTGGGACAGCCTGCCGGTGTCTTTAAATGAGATTGAACGCATCGAAATTATTCGCGGACCTGGCGGTGTCCTTTACGCGTCGAATGCTGTCAATGGCGTCATTAACATTATTACCAAATCATCATTAAATTCTGAGAATTATGCCGCAGCCAAAGCCGGAATCCCATCGATTGAAGATCTTGCCATTGCCGTTGGAGGCTTAAATGCACAAAAAAGCTGGGGGGTAAGGGTATTTTCTCAATTTAAAGCCGACTCTGGTTATACCAGAAAATACAAAGATCCAACAAACACCTTTCATAACAACTATCGCGACAGCAATGGAGGGATGCGGTTTGACAAGAAATTTTCTGACGACATGCAATTATCCATAACCGCGGGCCTGGACACTCATTATGCCTCAGATATAGGGCCATCGAATTTTGGCCCTGTCCAGAAATACCTAGGCGGCATGGAACTTGTCACCATGCATTTCCAGCAGAAAGTCACTGATTTTTATGATTACTCTATCCATGCTGATGTGGTGCATCACCGTGGAACATTATCGACCACCAATAATGCGGATGAAAATACAGAAAATCTGCAAATGCAAAACAACCTGACTTATTCTTTTTATGGCCCGCATGTCACGTCTTTTGGCGTGGACGGCCGTTTCTCTCAAAGCAATATCCAAACCGAGGGAACTGTTATATATCCGGGTTCCATAGGCGCTTTGAATCCGGCGTTTAAAGATCCGACAATCCTTTCCTTCTTTTTACAGGATGAATACCGCCCTATAGAAAAATTAATCTTAACCGCAGGGGCACGTATTGACGAAAATTCTTATACCAGGGAAAAAGACCCCTTAATATCTCCGAGAGCATCGGCTATCTACGAATTCACGGATACTCAAAGCGTACGGGCTGTGGCGCAAAAAACATATCATACGCCCAGCATCGCTGATAAATATATGAGTATTTTTATTCCAAGTTCTGGTGTTCCATACCCATCGGTACTCTATACAGGAAATGTCAATCTTGAACCGGAAAGTGTGATGACTTATGAAACCGGTTATCACGGCCTGTTTTTAGATAAAAAATTGGATATTGATGCCACAGCGTATTTGTCTTATCTTAAAGATGCCCAAGTCCTTTCCAATTGGACCCCGACATCTTTTTATCCCTTCCCTTTTTCCGCCTACCCATCAGCGTATACTGTCAACTATTTTAACGACGGCCGAATTACCACATTAGGCGCAGAGTTTGATGCCAAATACAACATTTCAAAAGACTTCATGGTGATGGCAGATTACAGTTATATTGCACCGCAGGGAGATCCGGACAGCAACTCACGCATAATCCAGCAAAATGTGAATTATGTCTCAACTCATGCCATCGGCACTGGCCTGAGGTATACACTCAATAAGTGGTCTTTTGATGCCTATGCGAAATATTTCAGCAAGTACACCTATGAAGGCGGTTACTTCACGCCTGTCCAAAATGGCACCAACCAGAAAATGCATGGATATTGGGATAATACGCTCCGTTTAGGGTATACTTTTAAGATAGGCAAAAATGATGCCGAGGCTGAGCTTGTAGGCCAGAATATTTTCGGCAGCGCAGGCCTTTATGAATCCTTTGACCAGTATCTTGTGAAACCTGAAGTTTACGCGGGGATGAAAGTCAAATTTTGACACTGGGGTAAAAAATGTTTCCTGTTCGGATCATTGCCATTATCCTGTGCCTCTCATTGCTTGGAGGAACGCCATCCATGGCCGCTGGCATTCCTCAGGCTGAGCTTTTTTCCGCCATATTCATAAAAGCCCTGGGCTATGACCGCAGGCTTGACAATAAAACCCAGCAAAAGGTCAAAATCGCTGTTCTGGCTTTTAAAGACGACCAGAATGCCATTGATTTTGCCAACGAAGTTCAGGATGTCCTTTTACGCCTTCAGTCTTCTTATTCCATCCGTCAGAAGCCATTTATTGTTGAAACAATTTTCTTAGATCCGCAGTCAAACACTTCTGATGCGCTTGGACAGGAACTTCAAAGCCGGGAAATTTCTGTTGTTTTACTCCTTGATAAAGATCCCCAAAGAGCCAGCCTCGTGACCGCGGCAACCAGGAAACTGCAAATCAATTCTGTCTGTAAAGAGCGTTCCTGTGTCATGGCTGGCGGGAGTTTTGGAATCGTTATGAAAGGCGGAGTGTTCCGAATGCTTGTAAATATGAATGGGATGCTGGCTGAAAATAGCGATTATTCAGCAAAACTTCTTTCTTTGTGTGAGGTTGTCCGCTGATGGGGCAGTTTCATCATTTTTTCAGCCGGGGGCTGCGTTTCAAGGTCATGCTGACAGTGGCCGTGACTTTTTTTATCTTTGCCATCCTTTTGTCAGGATTTCTTATCCAAACTTTTTACTTGCAAACCGAAAGCGATCTTCAAACCCATTTATCCCGCGAACTTCAAAGCGCAGCTTACAGCATCAGCGCGGCTTTGGAATTTAATGATAAGGTCGTGCTTCGGGATTCCGTGCGTTTTTTCAGGGCTTCCCCGATGTGCTGCAGTGTCCTCATCCGGGAGGTCGGAAAACCGCCGATTCTCAATGAAAAATTTGATCGCTCCAGCTTGAACCTCAAAAATTATCCCACGATCTCGCTTTCCAGATCAGTATATAACGAAAGCGGCCGTGTCATCGGGGAAATTGAAATTGTGTATTCCCTCAAAGATCTTCGTCGAGAGTTGACGGAAAATATCAAGGACCTTATGCTTTTGGCCTTTTTCATAGCCATCCTTGCGTTGATTTCTTGTGCGTTTTTACTTAACAAATTTCTTACTCCTCTTGGCGAACTAAAAACAGCGATCGATGAAATGTCCGATAAAAACTATATCGGCCACGTGAACGCAGCTGGTTCTGATGAAATTTACGACCTGGCGCGCTCATTTAATAAAATGAGCGATACGCTTCGGGCAACAACAGTCTCCCGCAACGAACTGGCCCTGGAAGTGGAACACCGTCGCCGCCTGCAGAGGTCTTTGGAAAGCACACAAAAACAACTCCTCCAATCCGAAAAAATGGCAGCCATCGGGCAGCTGGCTGCCGGGGTTGCGCATGAAATCAATAATCCGGCTGGATTTGTGCTGAGCAACCTCGAGCTTTTAAAGCAGTATGTCGAAAGGTTAAAAAAGTTATACGCCCAGTATGACAGCCTGGAAGCTTACATCAAAGAAATCAAGGCTGACGGAGCGATACAACTTTCGAACGATTTAGAAAAATTAAGAAATGAGATGGAAATAAATAAAATTTTAGCTGACCTTCCAGCCATGATGGATGAATCAATTGGGGGGATGCTACATATCAGCAGAATTGTTATGGATTTACGCACTTTTTCCCATTCCGATGAAAGAAAGCTTGAAAAAGTAGATATACGCCAGCTTCTGGATTCTACTCTCAATATTGCCTGGAACACAATCAAGTACAAGGCAGAAGTTGTTAAAGATTACGGCGACTTGCCGACTATTTACTGCTACCCTCAGCAGTTAAGCCAGGTTTTCTTAAACCTTCTTATCAATGCGGCCCAAGCCATTTCCCAAAAAGGCATCATCACTATCAGGACATTTGTTAAAGGAGCGGCTGTTATTGTCGAGATAGAAGATACAGGAACCGGAATGACCGAGGATGTGCGCGGGCATCTTTTTGAGCCGTTTTTTACAACAAAACCTGTTGGTAAAGGAACCGGCTTAGGCCTGTCAATTGCATATAACATCATTGAAGACCATAAGGGACAAATATCCGCTGCGAGCCGTCCTGGTGGAGGTTCAATATTTACCATCCGCCTTCCCCAGAGAACGTAAAACTTAATGACCAGGCTAAGGCACGTCCTTAACCCCCAGGAACACCGGGATGGTTGTTGTCATGGGTTGAATGTCAATGATGACTGGCGTAAGGCCGGAAGCACTTTCTAACTGCTCAATCATAACGGGATCAAAATTGAACTGAACGGCCTGTTGCCCGCTCTGAACCTGGAGCCCCATCCGGTCGCGGCTCAGGTCAATACCGCCTTTCTGAAGTGGAGGCACCTCCATCGCCTTATCCACCGACGACAACCGGCCCCGAACCGGAAAGAAAATATAATGAACAGCCTTTTCCTGGAGATAATCGACCTCGGGGATCGGCAGCATCTCCCCTTGGAAAATTCTGGCCATAAGGCGCTTCACTTCCACAGGCACCTGCTCCATTGGCTTAAACAATAATTTTCGGTAAAAAATAACGGCCTTGCCCTGATTTTTAAACTGCCCTGGCTCAACCTCAAACCGCTTCACACGATGTTTAAAAAGGGTATCGATCGCAGACAAGCGGTTAATAAATATTTCTCTGGCAAGGTGGTCAGGCTTGTTTTCAACAAGGCTCGTATTTAAATTCATTGTCAGTAAAACATCACCGGCGTAATTGGCAAACCCGCCATACCCCATCATCATCCCATTGACTAAAAAAAGCTCCCGATAAAAAGGCGGCTCGCTCTGGGCCAGGACAACATGCTCTATTTTCAGGTCACCATACTCTGAGCGCACACGAAAAGACCCTTTATAATCAAACATGTCGTCCAAAGGCTTTTCTCTCCTTAAGGTCTCAAATAACCCGCGGTCAGACCAATACTGATAAAGTTGGGCACCGTAGCGGGTCGCCTCTGCGAGATTCAAACGTTCCATCTGCCGCTTCTGTGTGATCCGGGAAAGGAGCATTTGACGTAACATTTTTTCGCCATATATCCCGCTTGCAGATGACTGTTCGCCATCACTCAGCGGGTTCTCCGGCGAGGTCTGAGGGACATTCTCTAAATTTGTCCGTACGAGCATGCAGCGCTTGGATCCCTTTTCAGGCAATGGAGGCTCCATGGCGAAATCCATGACATTTCGAACATTTCCCAAATTCATCCCGCCTGAAAAATACTTTCTGGGCACAGGCTGCTGCGTTACGGGGTCAATATCTTCTTTGATGTAGTTGTACGCGCCTTTCTTGAAGGCCTCGACATAGAGCGCCCATATCTTTTCCCCGGCCGCTTTATCTTCAATATCTACCCCGCCGGTCTTTCTTTGATCAACATAGGCTTTAGCGAATATACTTGCTTTAACTTTGTCCTTAAACCAGGCAGCTAAAATAAGCGACTGATAAACTTGCCTGAGCTGGGCGAAATTCCTGCCTTCGTTGACTTCTTTTTCAAGAATCGGAATCACAACCTCACGGACAACATCAGACCCAAGCTTATTGGTTGGTGAGGCAACCTGCTCTTTTAGAGCCATGTTCTTAAGGGCAAGATAATCCTCTTCAAGCATGACCTTAAGCCGGCTTTCAACCACATAAGCGGTATTTTTATTCTCATAAACCAAGGCTTTTTCAGGGACAATCCAGACTTTGTTAAAAGTATCCACGGGGATATCCGTTGTGCCATACCTCTTCTGGGCCTCAGCGTAAACCCTGCCCCAAAACGCTTTGCCAATTTCACCCTCGGGATAAATCACACTTGCCGTGATCTGTTTGAGCATATAATCCTGCGCCAAAAGATCGCGGCCCATCTCTGTCACTCCAAAAGCATTCGGGACAATGCGGTCTTTCTCATAAGGCGAAAGATTAACCCACAGGTCTTTCTCAGGAACAGTGATGGACGCAAGAAAATACTTGATCAGGCGGGTTGATTGCAGCTGCAACTCTTGGGTTGAATCACTGGAATTGCCCTTGTCAAGAATAAAATCCAGACGGAACGGATTATCTTCATAGACCTTGACGCCCATGAGGAGCGGAGGTGTAAACGCCTCACTCAAAGACACCATAGTCCCTGGAGCAGGCATTAAAACGCTGTTTTGGGCATACGAAATCCCCATGGAGCCTAAGGCAACGATCAATGCCATAAACCCGGAAATCATCTTCTGACGGAAATAATTTTGAACAAACAATGCTTTCACACAACACCTGTCCTTTTGGACAAACGAATTCTATGAGCGATTTTACAAATATAAAACATTATTTCTTATATTGCCAATTTATCTGGAATAGCTTAAGGATGACCCCTAAGTTCACGCTGGCGGCCTACAGCCGCCCGAGCCTTCAGGGCTTTCGGGAACGAGGTTTTATTACTTCTGCGATTGCCACCGCCCTTGAAAGAATTCTTTCAAGGGCCCACCATTTCTTCCCTAATAAATGCAAAAAACCTCGGCCCATACGGGAACGAGGTTTTTTGCTATGGAAGAAATGGTGGGCAGGCAAGGATTCGAACCTTGGAAGCGCAAGCGCAACAGATTTACAGTCTGTCCCCTTTGGCCACTTGGGTACCTACCCATGTGTTCAAGGATTCTTGAACACATGCACTGATGTCTACCTAAGGCCCTGACAGGGCCTTGGAGACATCGGTGCTAATATAAAAAATATGAATAAATGCATCTCACGTCACCTAAGGCCCTGACAGGACCTCGCAGACGTTAGTGCAATGAAAAAATTCTCTTTTAAGTATTTCTTTTGTCCTTGCCGTTACCGGCAAGGACTTTTTCTTTTCCTTCTCTAATTATTTATATGGAAGGAAAAGAAAAAGCCGACGAGAGGAGTCGAACCCCCGACCAGCTGATTACAAATCAGCTGCTCTACCAACTGAGCTACGTCGGCGCAGTGTTGCTACAAAAATCCTTCCCAAGAAAAGCAACACGGAGTCCCGCGAGCCGATTAATCCTGGCGAACGGAACGAAATATCGTTATTCTAAAATATTCCATATCAGAAAAACGACACGGAAAAAATAATAACACTTTTCCCTAAAACGGCGTGTAATATAGCAAATGAGCAAATTTATGTAAAGAGAGAATGTTGTTTCTTTAATTTTTTGCTATTATAACTCCATGCTTGAAGAACTCACAGTCAAAAATTTCGGAATTATTGAGAACGTTTCTATTCAGTTTGCCAATAAGCTCAATATCCTGACCGGCGAAACAGGCGCAGGAAAATCCATTCTTGTGGATGCCCTTCGTTTCGGGCTTGGAGAACGATTCCAAACAAGCCACCTCAGGGACAACGCCGATTCCTGCAGTGTCGAAGCGGTCTTTCACCTGCCCCCTCTTTTTTTAAAAACACTCCCTGACAACGACAATATTCCTTTTGAAGACAATACCCTTATTATTCAACGCACCGTAGCCTCTGACGGGCGAAACCGCATCAAAATAAACGGGCTGACCGTAACAGCCGCTCAACTGAAAAGCATTGGCGACAGGATTATCGACTTCCACGGCCCCTATGACCACCAACAGCTTTTGGCAGAACATGAACATCAGGTTATTCTTGACGCCTTAACTGATTTTGAGGATAACTTAACCCGATACCAATCTTTATATAAAGAATACTGTGCCATTCAAAATAAAATCACAGAACTTCACAACCTGGCCCAATCCCGCGAACGGGATATTGACCTTTTGGCCCATCAAATCAAGGAACTTGAACAGGTGCCCTTGAATCAAACTCATTTTGATGAGCTTACACAAGCCCAGATAAAAATTGCCAATGCTGAAAAACTTTATGACAATTTGGCCCAGGCCATGGCCATCCTTGAAAATGATGAAGCCAGCCTTGAGCTCATTTTATCCAAAACCATGAAACCCCTGGACAAACTTGCCGCTATTGATGACAAGGCCGCGCCCCTCCTGGATGACCTTAGCACCTTACAAGACAAGGCCCGTGAGCTTGTTTCTGGTCTTAAAGATTACGGTGAATCCTTGAATTTTAACGCCCAGGATGCCAAAACTGTCAACGATCAATTTGACGCTTACAAGGACATCCAGAAGAAATACGGCCCATCAATCGAAGATGCCAGAAAGTTTTACGAAAACGCCAAAGAAAAATATGCCCTCTTAAGTGATTACGAGCAGCACGAAGAAACACTTCTTGAAGACCTGGCAGACAAAAAAGAAAAGCTCCTTAAAATTGCCAAATCACTGACCCAAAAAAGAAAAAAAACGGCGAGCCTCCTTAAGAAAACCATTGAAAAAGAACTCCAGGAGCTCGGGTTTAAATCCATCCTTTTTGAAGTCCGCATGGAAACAATCGCCCCAGGGCCAAACGGAACCGACAAGGTTGTATTTTTTATCAGCACCAACGCCGGTGAAAGTTTAAAGCCTTTGGCAGAAATTGTTTCTTCCGGTGAGGCGGCAAGGCTCATGCTGGCCATCAAGCGTTCTCTTATGAAAGTAGATTCTGTCCCGGTTCTTATTTTTGATGAAATTGACGCCCAAATCGGCGGACGCCTGGGAACCGTGGTGGGTACAAAACTTAGAGAAATTGCAGATCACCGCCAGGTTATCCTTATCACTCACCTGCCCCAGATTGCCGCCTTTGCCCAAACGCATTTTAAAATTTCTAAAATTGTGGAAAAAGGGCGCACCAAGACAATTGTTGAGCCTCTCCAGGGAAAACAGCGCCTCGAAGAAGTCGCGCACATGATGACCGGAGACAAGATAACGCCTGTCGCGTTAAAACATGCCGAAGATATGCTGGCGACAGCTCACAAAGACTAATCAAAATCACGGTTGATTTCCGTGTTTGCTTATGATAATTTAGCCTGCATTCCATTACCGACAATTTTAACCCCTTATTTAAGGAGTACCCTTTATGAAAAAAATCGGAATTTTAACCTCCGGCGGAGACTGTGGCGGGCTGAACGGCGTTGTCAAGGGTGCCGCTCAAATGGCCAACTCACTTGGGATTACGCCTTACGTTATCCCCAATGGCTACGCAGGGCTATACAACCTTATTGATTGCGATACCATCACTGCCTTGACGCCTGATCGCGCCGATAAGATTGACGCCAATCTGGCAGGTTCAGAAGCCGGGCATTCCCGTGTTAAAGTCAAAAAAATTGAAGACCCTAACAAATATGAGCGTATAAAACAAGGCATGAAAAAATTCGGGATCGACGGCCTTGTGATCTCTGGCGGTGATGATTCCGGTTCTGTTATGGTTGACCTTTTTGAACAAGGCATTAAATGTGTCCATGCGCCCAAAACCATGGACCTTGACCTGCAGACCTACTCTGTGGGTGGAGATTCCACTGTTAATAAAATCTCCTTGTATGTGGAGGAGCTTAAAACCACGGCCATAACCCACAACCGCATCATGGTCCTTGAAGTTTTCGGCCGTTATGCAGGGCACACCGCTTTCCGCGGAGGCGTTGCGGCTGACGCAGACTGCATCCTCATCCCGGAAGTCCCGTCGGACTTTGACATCGTTTATAACCACATGAAGGAACGCTTTTTTGCAAGGATTCTTAAAAGCGATGTCCTGGCCGGACAATACATGATCGTTGTTGCCGAGGGGTTAAAAAATGCGGATGGCTCGGAAATTTATGATGAATCCTCTACCCCTGATTCTTTTGGCCATAAGAAACTCGCCGGCGCCGCGAAATTCGTTTGCCAGGAACTTACCAAACGCCTCAAAGCTGATCCTGAAATCAAGGATTTGATGAAAAAAGCCAAGATGTATGTCGAGAAAATGAATGAAATCCCGGAAGTCCGCTCTGTGGTTCCCGGGCATCTGGTCCGCTGCGGGCATTCCTCGGCTTATGACGTTAACTTTGGCAAAGAAGCCGGCGCCGCAGGCGTTCTTCTTCTCAAACAAGGAATCACGGGTGTTACTGTGGTCGGAGTTGACGGCAACAAGGTTCGCTACATGGAATCCAAGAAAGCCATTGAACAGCGCCATGTGGATTTAAATCAGGTGGCTATTTATGAGCAGATGGGCACTTGTTTTGGCCGCCCGGTATCCGCTTATAAACCGAGCTTTGAAAAAGAAGAAGGCAAAATTTTCCGCCATTTATAAGCCGGACAGAAACAAAAAAATAAAAGCCCTTCAGAGAATTTCTCTGAAGGGCTTGTTTTTTTAAAGAAATTCCTAATGAATATCCCTTCTTAAAAGAATACTTTTGTTTTCCTGCCTGACCACACGCCAGGGAGATTTCTTTAAAAACGCGTTGATCCTTTCCAATACCTTGTCTTTATCATTTAACAGCGCCCCTAAAAGCCAGGAGTCATTCCAATCAATCAAGGCATACTCAACATTAACTGGTAAGGAAAACGCTTTGCCAACGTTCAGCTCTGAACGGCGCATTCCGGAAAGATCCTGAAAAGCCCGGTCATAAACCATATGAAAAGAATAAAGATTATCCCTGACAGACAGAGGCGCTAAATATTTAAATGTCGCCACAACCGAAGCGTCCTGAGGAATACTCTTGATCATGGCCCATTCCGCCGGAATATCTACCTCATTATGAATGTTAAGCCGAAGAAAAAAATCTGCACGATAAGAAAAAGCTGATACAAAAGTCCCCCCTAATAAAACAGCCAAAAGAACGTTTTTCAAAAACTTCCCTTTATTAAAACGGGAAATCCTGAATAAAGTGTGGACGGCTGCTATAAAAACAAACGGAGCCATTGTCGGTCCATAATGATAGAAAATTGTGTGCTCCGGAAAATGGGAAGACAGGCAATGCTGCAACAATAAAGGAGCCATCAAGAATACCGGCCAGGGAGTAAGAATCGCCAAACCTGAAAAAATTCCGAAAATTTCAAAAAGATAAAACCCGTTTTGAGCTGTTGTGAGAGCCCCAAAAACTTCCCGCGGCTTAAGAAAGGGGCTTAAAGCAACTTCCAGCGCATTACTGCCCAGTTGAGGATAACGCACTGTAAAGGCATGATGCCCTAATCCTCGTAAGGAAGGAACCCAAAAAGCGGTAAGATAAATAAAAACCGCCAGGCAAAACACAGCAAAGACTCCCAGGAAAAGCTTGTCTTTCTTGTCGGCAATCACCAAGGCCCAAAGTGAAAACATAAACGCCACAAGAGCCATGTTTTCCTTGATCGTCATAAGAACAATGGACCAGAAAAAAAGCTCTTTAAATTTCCTGTTATCAAGGGCCAGAAACATCAAAAAAATAACAGGCGGGGCAAAAGCCTCCGGGTTAAATTCATACAGCAATCCAAAAATATTCGGCGGAAAAAGAAAATACATGATTAAAAAAAGGATGCCGATCCGGCCACCGAGCCTTTTTTCAGCATAAAGAAAAAAGAGATACCCGGCGATGATAAAAGCCAGAAGCTTGGCATAAATCAATACCAATGGCGAGTGAAAAATCCCAAAAAACGGCAGAAAAAAGGCCATAAAAAAATAACTGTGGTCACCAAAGAAATTGATTCCCACCAGGGAAACAAATGGCCGGCCGTGAATTAAATTCCAGGATGCTTGTGAAAAAAAAGCCAAATCCCAATCGTAATAACCAAAAGAATAGTATTTAACTGTTAAAAGTGTTCCGAAAATAAAAAATACTATTAAAGAAATACACACTGCAAAAAACGACGAAGTATATTTATCTTCTGGGGTTAGAAACATAATTCATTCTTTTCTTTTGAAGATCGCCATAATAAATAAATCAAAACAAACGCCCAAATATAAGATATCGCGATCCAAAAATAATATTGCATAACCATTTGCCAGTTAAAAAAGTTAAAAACAATACGATTATGACCTGCGGTTAAGGGCAACGCCTGATACGCCAGATTAGCACGATATATCCGTGATTTCTCCCCGTTAACCGTCGCACCCCAATTTTTGCTGAAATTTTCTGCAATATAAACCCATGCGGGACTCGAAAGCTCTACCTCCAATTCCAAAGTATTAGCATCAAAACGAAGAACTTGATACCTCGGATAAATATGCTCTGAACCATTCCACGGCACTGATGAAAAATTACCTTTGGCCAAAATCAAAGGGACATCTCCATGGAACTTTTCATCAGACATAACCTGAAACAAGGACTTCTCATTATCAAAAAAAGAAACATTCTTATAAAATTGAATCTTGTCCTCATCCAATCCTGACATTTTCCGGGCCGCCTTATTTTCTGGAAATTTTAAATACTTATAAGGGACCAATCCCTTAGGGAAAACAACTCGATCTGAAAAATCTTGATGATTAACCGCCCTTAAATACAAATCAAAATCTTTTTGAAGATAATTAATCAGAAACGTGCTCCCTATTTCATCAGCAAATGCAAAAGTATTATACCCGGTGTTAGGAGATCCGTTCGAATTCGGAAACCTTTTCAAAAAACCAGCCCTGTCATTTGTAATAAAAAGCCCCTCGGAACGACGATAAGAGAAAATGGGCTTTTCAAATTTTAGAAACTTTTGATCAGATGGAGAAACAACAAAGCTTCTGCGGCTAACTTCAGAAAATTTATACCCATAAAGATCCAGCACATGAAAACACAAAAGAAAAACAATAAGCCACTCGGTTCGCTTTTTAGATAATTTTAGTAGAAAAATTATTAACAATGAAAATAACAACACGTCAAAAATACGAAAAACCACGAAAGAATCTTTCGTCGGCAATACCGGCAAGCCCGGGATAAGGTGAACATTCTGCCCCTTATCAAGGTAAAGCCCGCCGGGATCCACCAGAAAGAATGGAATCTTTTTGATTATTCCCGGAGAATAAACTTCCAGAACCAATAAAGAAATCGCCAACAAGGCAAACCCCAAGATAATAAGCCGGACTTGAGAGGCAATTTTTTGAAAAACATCGCTTGGAGATAAAATAAATCTTTCAAACCCAAACCCGGCAATAAAGATAACGAGCATTTTTATAATGGGTGAAATCAACGCCAGGTGCCTGTATATTTTCATAAAAGGCCAAACATAATAGGCACACACGGCGACAAAAGAACCTACCGAAATAGCCAATAAAAAAGCAGCCGAATATACCAACATCCGATATCGGGAACGAAAACAAATGACCGCTCCCAAAATAAAGAAAACAGCACCCAATAAACCGATATAAAGGGTGTAATCAAGAGCCGGAGACACTCCTAAAATCAACTCCAACCATTTGTTTAATGTCAAATTCCCGCCATGCTCCAAGAATTTATCTAAGGGAACAATGTTGTCTCTACCACGGCCGTGAGCATAAAATATCATTTCATTATGCCCGGCATAAAGAACACCAAAAGCAAGTAATAAGCCCACTCCTACAACTACCAAGGAAGGAATTGCCTTAACCCAGAATTTCTTTGGGAAAGTCTGCTTTAGAAAGTCAGCCCTGTTTGTTAAAACAAAAGAAAACAAATAGATAAAAAGCGTCAGGCTCGCCACAGGAAAAAGGTATGCCGCGCCACCCAATGTTTGAAAGGCCAGAAGATTCCCTGCCGCAATAAAATAACGCCATTTATATGTTTCAAGAAAACGATGAAAAAAATATAAAATTAACGGAAATGCATAATAGAAGTGAAAATTAAACCATACCTGGGTTGACCAGATCACAGAACCTGTCAGTGAAAGAACCACAAAAAACTTTGTCCAGCCAGATCGATAATATTGTCCGGCAAGAAGCCACCCTCCTGCAATAAGAAGAAGATGGTCTATAAAGAAATTGATATCAAATATAACGTTAAATGGTATGGCTTTTAAGAATGGAGCTAATGGAAAAAATAAATTTTGCCCTAAACTTGCCTGAGAAGCAAACTCAACACTTGCGATCTCGCCATGGCCGATATAGGGCATCCATTGCGGAATTTGACCGGTAAAAACAGCATTATTTAGAAAAAAGTACTGATAAATAAAATATGTCAGCCCTTCATGCCCTATAGGAATACGATGCGTTAAAATTAGCCAAAGATGAAAAAATATTTCAATAACAACAATCAAAAGGGGGCCTGAAATCATAAGAAATAAGAAGGAAGAAAAAATCGATTTTGGACGCGCCCGATTCACGGAGGAATCTCTTAACATGATTTCATTCCAATATGTTCAATAATATCGTTTGCCAGTAATGAAAACTTCTTTCGATTACGAATCGCCTTATCTGCGGCCATACCATGCAGCCAAACGCCGCATTTTGCGGCTTCAAACGGCATGATGCCCTGCGCCAGAAGGGCTGCGATCATCCCGGTCAACACATCCCCGCTCCCGGCAGTCGCCATGCCGGCATTGCCTGTTCTATTGATATAAATTTTTCCGTCAGGAAATGCCACAACAGTGTGCTGCCCTTTCAAAACCAAAATACAGCCCCAGCGTTTCGCAAAACCACGCGCCAAAGCCTCCCTGTTGGCCTCTATCTTTTGAAGGGTAAGGCCTGTTAAACGGGAAAATTCACCTGAATGAGGCGTAAGGATTCTGAAAGCCTTTGTTTTCTTAAGGACACTGATATTTTCAGATAAGGCATTTAGCGCATCTGCATCAACAACCAAAGGACACGGCGCTTCTTGAATCACCTTAATGGCGAACTTTTTCGTTGAGGGGTTGAGCGTTATTCCAGGCCCGATCGCCATAGCCTGATATTTCTGCCATATCGGAAAAAGCGTCTTACAGGCAGTTACGGAAAATGTTTTTCCTTGAGTTTCCGGCAAAGGAAGCGTCATCAAAACAGAAGAAATCTTTTTCTGAAGGGTTAAATTAAGGCTTTGGGGAATGCCAAGGGTTGTTAAACCAGCGCCAGCGCGCATTGCCGCAAGCCCGCAAAGCGCCGAGGCTCCCAGCATAGCCGGAGAACCTGCCAAGACAAGAACGTGACCAAAATCTTTCTTGCTCGCGTTTTTATTCTTTCTCAACAATGGCTGAGGCAACCGCATAGTATTTGGAGTGGGATATTGAAAGATGGATTTTACCTTGAAGCCTTTTCCCTTTGAGCCGGCAAAGGGGCTTCCCGTCGGAATCGTTAACAATTGTGAGGTCCTGCCAGGTAATCTTCTTATCACCCAGCGCTTTATAAACAGCTTCTTTAGCTGCAAAACGTCCGGCATAATGGGGATATGGCACCTCGTGCTTTTTGGCGTAAGCAATCTCTTCGGAAGTAAAAATTTTATTTAAAAATTTATCTCCCCACGTCTCCACGGCTTTTCGAATGCGCGGAATTTCAACAATATCAACGCCGGTGCCTGTAATCATCACGAACGCGCCTTTATAATGGTAATCATCTCACGCACAGCCTGTTTTAATCCCACAAAAGCTGCACGTGAAATAATAGAATGCCCGATATTTAACTCATTCATGCCACGAATCAGAGCCACAGGCAAAGTGTTGTGGTATTTAAGCCCGTGGCCAGCATTAACAGTGAGGCCAAGCTTCGTGGCATACGCGGCCATGCCCATAAGCCGCTTAAGTTCCTGTTGACGAGAAAAAGCAGTCCTGGCCTGGGCGTATGAACCGGTATGAAATTCAACAATAGGCACGCCCAAGTCTTTGGTCTTTTCAATCTGGACCTTGTCAGGCGCGATAAAAAGACTGATATCAATGCCTTTATCTGCCAATTTCCTGCAACACGCTTTTAATTTATTAAAGCCTTTCTTAACATCCAGCCCGCCTTCGGTGGTCAGCTCCTCACGGCGTTCCGGAACAAGAGTCACCTGATCAGGCTTAAGCCTGCAGGCAACGGCCACTATACCGGGGTTAATGGACATTTCCAGATTAAAGCGGATTCTCAAGGCCCGGCGCAAGCGCTTGACATCATCATCATTAATATGGCGCCGGTCTTCCCGAAGATGCGCCACAATGCTGTCAGCACCCGCATCCTGGCAAACCAGGGCCGCCTTGACAGGATCAGGGTCAAATTCTCTCCGTGCCTGTCTCAACGTTGCGATATGGTCAATATTAACACCCAAAAGCGGCATAATCTTCCTGTGGCTCAACGATCCGGTTTTAAAAGCTCCCCGTTAACATAAATCCAGGTAATAACGGCCAGCCCCAGGGCTATTATTTTTAAAGAAAGGTTGTGAAGAAAAAATTTTTTCATTTTTTAGCTCCCGTATGAACAATCAGAAGGTCGCGCAGAGACGACTGAAGGCGTTCCGGCCCGGTAATAGGAATAAACTTCCCGTCACAGGCAATCGAAATTTCCCCTGTCTCCTCGGACACCATGATTGTGACGGCATCGGTCTGTTCTGTAAGCCCCAACGCCGCGCGGTGGCGGGTTCCGATGATTTTACTTAAATTCTGGTTGTCGGATAAAGGAAAAAGGCAGGCCGCGGCAATGATCCTTGGCCCACGGATAATAAGGCCACCGTCGTGCATTGGAGAATCATGCTTAAAAATGGTCTGCACAATTTCCGTGCCGATCAGGGCGTCCAGGGGAATTCCGCTTTCAATATAAGTGTTTAATTTTGCTTCCCGCTCAATGGCAATAAGGCACCCTGTTTTCTTGTCCGACAATTTAAACACCGCGTCCGTAAGTTCATCAATAAGGGCAATGAGTTCAGATTCTTCCAAAAAGACGGTAAAAAGGTGGCCCTGCCCCAGACGCGCCAGCCCCTGGCGGATTTCCTGCTGAAAAATAATCACAAAAACAAGGATGGAAATCGCAAAAAACTTTGTCAGAAGCCAATTAAGGGTATCAAACCCCAAAAGCTGGGAAAGGAAAAAACAGACAAGAAGATACGTCACCCCTTTAAGGACCTGAAAAGCGCGTGTCCCCTGAAAGAAAACCAAAATGCGGTAAATGACATAGGAAAGAATCAGGATTTCAAGAAACGGCTTGATAGTGGACCAGAGAAAAAAATTCATTGTTCACCTTATTCAGGTTAATGAAGCATTAAGAATGGCATCCGACATCGAAACAACTTCCCTTGTTTCTCTGACATCATGCGCCCGGACAATATGCGCTCCGCCTAAAACAGCGGCAGTGGCTGTGGCCAAAGACCCGAGAACCCTGTCACTCACGTCTTTTTGAAGTACCTTGCCTATAAAAGACTTCCGGGATGTCCCCACGAGAATGGGAACGCCCAGAGCGGAAAACCGGTCCAGGTTTTTCAAAATCAAAAGATTATGCCGGGCCGTTTTTGCAAAACCTATCCCCGGGTCAACGACGATATTGCTTTCTTTTATACCGAATTGACGGCATTTTTCAACTGATTTCTTAAGCTCTGAAAAAACGTCTTTCAAAAAATCCTTATACCGCGCATGCCTTTGCATTGTTTGAGGAACCCCCCGCATATGCATAAGGACAATCCCGGCATTATATTTCTTAACAGAAAAAAGAATTTTTTCATCAACGGGCGTGCCTTGAATCACATTCACAATCGAAGCGCCTGCCCGCAGGGCCTCCTCAGCGACCAAAGGTTTATAAGTATCAACCGAAATGGGAATAGACAACTTCCCTGCCAAAAGCCTGACAACCGGAACCACACGGCGGCATTCTTCATCCGTACTCACCATTTGAGCGCCAGGCCTGGTTGATTCGCCGCCGACATCAATAATATCAGCGCCGTCAGCCTCAATTTTCCTTGCCCTTGATAATATAAAAGAACAATCTTTTTTGTAACCCTTTAAAACGCCGTCTCCGCTAAAAGAATCCGGGGTGACATTCAAAATCCCCATCACCAATGTCTTTATACCGAGCTTAAAACTTTGCCCTCGCGCATGAAACCGAAAAACCCCACGCTCCTTCATCATGACGCCTTGGTATCTGTGTTGACTGACGGCGCTGCCGGCATGCCTAAAAGAGTCCTGGCCTCATCAATATCAATAACTTCTTTTTCAATAAGGCGCGAAGCTATGATTTCAAGTTTGTCCCGATTCTCCGTAATAAGCTTTTTGGCACGATTATAGGCGGAGTCAACCAGGCTCTTGACCTCTTCATCAATGCGCTTGGCTGTGGCATCGCTGTAATCCTTTTCTTCAAAAATATCCCGGCCCAAAAAGGAAGGCTGGTGGCCGCGGCCAAAGGCGCGCTTGCCCAACTCATCGGTCATGCCAAAGGCACACACCATATTACGCGCCAGGTAAGACACTTTCTCAAGATCATTGGAAACGCCGGTTGTGGTATCTGCCATAAAAACTTCTTCGCCCACCAGGCCGCCCATCAGGACCGTCATTTGGCCAAAAAGTTCTTTTTTGGTATGGTAATGCTTGTCTTCCGTCGGAGGCGTGAGCGTATAACCGCCGGCCATACCGCGCGGGATAATAGACACCTTGCTAAAGGTATCCACTTCATCAAGAAGCAGGCTCAAAAGCGCATGCCCGGCCTCATGATGAGCTGTCATCTCTTTTTCTTTCTTTGATGTGGCATGTGATTTTTTCTCCGGCCCCATGGTGACCCGTTCCACGGCTGCCAGAAATTCTGCCATACTGACCGTATCTCTCGCTCGCCGAGCGGCAAGAAGAGCGGCTTCATTGCAAACATTCGCCAGGTCTGCCCCAGAAAAATAAACTGTTTGCTGGGCAATTTTACGCAAATCAACATCAGCGTCAAGTTTGATATTGCGGCAATGCACCTTAAGAACGCCTTCCCGCCCGTTAATATCCGGAAGGCCGACCACCACCCTGCGGTCAAATCTTCCGGGGCGAAGAAGCGCGGGATCCAGCGTATCCGGACGGTTGGTGGCTGCCATGACAATAAGCCCGCTCGGGGAACTAAACCCGTCCATTTCCACAAGCAGGGCATTGAGGGTCTGTTCACGCTCGTCATTCCCTCCGCCAATTCCCGCAAAACGCTGGCGGCCAACAGCGTCGATCTCATCAATAAAAATAATCCCGCCCTTGCCCGACACCCTGGCCGCTTTTCTGGCCTGTTCAAAAAGGTCGCGCACACGGGAAGCGCCAACACCCACAAACATCTCCACGAAATCCGAACCGCTTAAAGAAAAGAACGGAACCTCAGCCTCACCTGCCACGGCTTTAGCCAAAAGGGTTTTCCCTGTTCCCGGAGGCCCTACCAAAAGAACGCCTTTGGGGATTTTTCCGCCCAAACGTTCGAATTTCTTGGGGTCTTTTAAGAATTCAATAATTTCCTGCAATTCTTCCTTGGCTTCATCAACGCCAGCCACGTCTTTAAAGGTCACCTTGGTCTGTCCTTTTTCATTAACACGGGCGCGGGATTTCCCGAAAGACCAGATTTTATTTCCCATTTCCGTGCCCCGGCGACCAACAAACCAAATAAAGAAAATAATCAGGAATACCGGGACAAAAGAAAAGAAAAACTGCGACCAGAACGCTTCAAGGGGCTGGACTGAAAAGTCCGTCACGTTCTCACGAATGGTTGGAAGAAGATCCTTGTCATCCTGCGGGATGCTGACCTTAAATTCCCCGCCGTCTTTAAAAGTCCCTTTCAAAACAGGCTCAGAGCCTTCCGCAAGGACCAGTTTCTTTATTTTTTGAGTGTCTTTATTGCTTTTCAAAAGCGCATAAAATTCTCCGTAAGTCATCTTTTGAGCGCTTTTAATGTTGTAATTCGTATTCGCCGGATTGGCGATAAGCAAAAAAACAAGGATAATAATCGCCCAAAAAATCCAGGCACCGCTGCCATTGTCCGGCCCCTGCCGGTTTTTATTTTTATTATTCGACGTTTTAAACGTCTTTTTAGGAAGGTCTGCCATCGTCAACTCTACTTTCTTATTGTCGTCTCTTTAGTAATTTTGCTCAAAATCCATTTTTCCACGGGCATCAAAACCTTTACGCTTGATCTTATTACCCTGATCGTAAGTGTCAATATAAGCGATATTCCCGTCTTTATTATACAGGTGAATTTCCCCCTGAAGCTTCCCGTTAAAATAGGTCTCATCGCTCATGCGCTCGCCGCTTTCATAAAAAGATTTGCTTTCTCCCTCCTGGACGCCGTTAACAACCTGGGATTCTTTTTTTATCTTACCATTAGGATAGTATTCATGCATAACCCCATTTTGCTTCCCCCGCTCATAAGTGACTTCCATCCATAAATCCCCGCTCTCTTTATACTCTTTGGCCAATCCCTGCTTCTCTCCTTTGTCATAAGACCATTCAATCCAAAGCCTGCCATTGGGGTGGAATTCTTTACACGCGCCGTTTTTAATGCTTTCCTTATAGGCACATTCGCTTTTTTGTTTTCCGGAGTCGTAAAATTCTTTGACAAGCCCGTGATACTGGTTGTTTTTATATTCTGCGTCAAGAAGAAGAACCCCGTTTCTTGAAAAATGCCTTCCCTCCCCGTTAATTTCTCCGTCAATAAAATTAAGGATCCACTCCTCCTTGCCATTATCATAAAAAACCCTGGAAATACCGTCCTTCTGGTTGGCCTTGTAATTCCAGATCGCATGAAGATTGCCCGTATCCGTGTATTCACGGGCCTCGCCGTTCATTTCGTTATTTTTATAAAAGACCGAACTCGTCAGGATGCCGAGCTCATTATATTCACGGCTCTCGCCGTTTAATTCGCCTGAAGCAAATTCAAGGGAATACTTAAGCGCTCCATCTTCATAAAAATATTTGCATAAACCGTCCAGCGCATCAAATTTATAACTCTCAATGCTCTTGGGGTTCCCATTCTCAAAATATTCTTTATTGACTCCATGCTGGGCCCCGTTGACATAATGCTTCTCAAGAAAAACATTGCCGTTGGGGTAATATGATTTATAAGCCCCTTCCAGTTTGCCATCTTTATAAGTCCCGACACTGAGAAGCTTGCCATCCTGATAGTGTTCACGAAAAGGGCCGTTAAGTTGCGCGCCGGCATACGTCTTTTCGGCTTTTAACTTTCCATCTTCATAATACTCTTTATACAGGCCATCAGTGGGAATTTGCGCCCAACCAACAGCAGTCTTAATTAAAAGTATTACAAATATTAGAATTATTCTACGCTGCAGCACGGTCATCCTCAATTTTTATGACCCCATTTTATCTGCACAAAGACAATTTCTCAAGCCTGTAATTTAAAAGATTTGTTAACCCTAACGACAACACCGCGGCCTTTTTTGATAACGACGAGTCCTTGAGGAAGCTCCAGCCTGCCAGTGCTTGACGGCTGGGCCAAAAAATCCTCCACTTCTGCCATATTCTTTAACCCAAGGGCGCGCAGGTTCCCGCGCACTTTTTCAAAGGCCCGCCTTAAAACCATCCTCTGAATGGCCTGATGCAAAGAAAAGAAATCCTTAAGGTTAATGGAAACGCTCTTTTTTCTCTCTGAGGCCACGCGCAAAAACGCTTTTTCCGCCTCAGACTCAAGAAAAGAATAATCAACAATGGAACTTCGCGCGAGCCCGGCCAGGGCCGATTGGCAAGACCTGAAGAATTCTTTTTCAATAAACGGAATAACCTTAAGGCGCAGCTTGTTACGGTCAAACGATGTGTCGAAATTCGTGGAATCCATAACAAAAGGGATCTTTCGGCCTTTTACAAAACGCTCGATGTCTTGCCTGGAGATGTCCAAAAACGGCCTGATCAAAGTGACGCCCTCCATGAGGCTTTTAGGAGCCATGCTTCGCAATCCCCTGAGGCCTGTTCCACGCAAGACCCTTAAGAGCACGGTTTCCGCAAGATCATCTTCATGATGCGCCAGCGCAACAAAATCGGCTTTTGAATCCCGGGCTGTTTTGATCAAGAACGCATAACGTTTTTTACGGGCGTATTCTTCGATTGAGCCGGTTTTGGGCGGCTTTGTTAAATTGATCCCGACAACACAACGCAAACCCAAAAAACAAGAAATTTCCTGCACAAAACGACGGTCCAGGCCCGACGAACGGCGAAGCTTGTGGTCATAATGAGCCACAATTAATTCAACGCCCAGTTCATGCTTTAAAGAATAAAGGGCATAAAGAAGGGCCATGGAATCCATGCCGCCGGATACGGCAACAACAAGCCTGCAACTTTTCGCAACAAGTTTCTGCCGGACAATTGACTGGTGAATCTGAGGGATAAAATCCATATGTATAAAATATTTACGAACTGTTTTTATTGACCGATGACGCCGCGCATTTCCCGGCGCGCTTCCTGATAGGCGGAACGAAATTTATCAACATAAAGCATGTTCGGAGGGCGTATCTTCAAATCAGCAAAACCATTGCGCAATATTTCAATATTAGCCATTCTCTTATCCGGCAAAAAGACGTATGCCTCTAAAACATTGTCTTCATTGCGCCGCTGGGAATCAAACTGCAAAGACACGGTTTTCCCTTCCAAAAGGTCAGCGGCGAAGCGATACGATGCGACCTCAACCGGAGTTTCCGGGGTTGGCGCATCCTCGACAATAAAGCCATGGCTATCGCGCTGGGCGTATTCTTTCTTGGGAGGATTGGGTGCTTTTATCCCTATTAACATCACCTTTTCATTGCCATTGATCAAAATCGTATCCGCAGAAATGACCCTTTCAACCCGGACATTCTGATACCTGGATGTTGACTCAAGAAGAGGATTTAGTTGGGCATGCGCCAAAGAAGCGTAAGCTCCTGTCAACAGCGCAATCATAAAAAAAAGTTTTCTCATCAAACATTCCTGCGTTTTTAGGGTATTTCAACTCAGACTTTAACGAGCTCGCCATGTTTCTTTAAAGAAAGGTCGCACGCTTCCAGCAGCCTGACAATCCTTAAGCCCGCGCCTCCATCATTAATAACAGGCGTATTATTTAAAATGCTGTTGATAAAATATTCCGCCTCAAAAGCCAGAGCTTCTTTATTATCGAGCTTGGGCACCAGCATATCACCAAAACGGTACTGCACCAAAAGCTTGTAGATATCCTCGCGGCCCGTGACCTCAACACCCCTGTCATAAATTTTCACTTTTTCATCCGGTTCCAAATCATCCCATAAAATGCTTTTATTCTCTCCGGCGAGAAGGACATGCCTGACTTTAATGGGAGACACCCAGTTAAAGTTGCAGTGGGCGATAATATTATCATTAAAATAAAGGACGACATAGGCCACATCCTCAATAGCCCCATTAAAATGCCCGATCCCATGAGCTGAAACAGAAACCGGAGAAACATCCAAAAGATAATCTGCTATGGAAAAATCATGCGGAGCCAAATCCCATATCACATTCACATCACGCTGAAAAAGCCCGAGGTTAACGCGCATGGAATCATAATATAAAAGCTTGCCCAAAATACCGCTTTTGACAATGTCTTTCATTTTACGCACCGCACCGGTAAAAAGCATGGTGTGGTCAACCATGATCAAAAGGCTTTTTTTCTGAGCCAGCGTGATCAGTTCTTCGGCCTCGCGAGATGTGGCGGTAAACGGTTTCTCGACAAAAACATGCTTGCCCTGCTCGAGCGCGCGTTTGGCAATTTCATAATGGCTGGCCAGCGGAGTCACAACACAAACAATATCAATATCAAGAGCATCAGTAATTTTCCGGTAATCTGTTTCCAACAAAATATCTTTAGAAATTTTTAAGGCCTTACGTGCTGACGCTTCATCCAGGTCACAGGCAGCGGCGACACAGGCATTGTCAAGAAGGTTAAAATTACGGACAATATTGGGGCCCCAATACCCCATGCCCACAACCCCGACTCTTAATTTCTTCATATCAAGGACCTTCCCAAGGGATTAAAAAATACGGCTTTATTTTACCTGAAGAAGCTGAAAAAAAGTCATAAAAAAGGAAAGCTTAAAAAACTTTCCTTGTTAAGGAAGCAACGTGGCTTGTAAGACACTTTTAAAAGAATTCGACTATTATCCCTGAACTTTAGAATCTGTAAAGCCCTTAATATAACAGCGATAACCGCTAAATGCACTCCTCTCTTCCAAACAAAAAATGCCCGCTACTCAACACATTGAATAACGGGCATTCACTGGCTTCAACTTTTTTCTTTATGAATTCTGAGCAGCGGCTTCCTGATTTAATCCCAACAAAAGCAAGGGATTGGCAATCGGCGTTATGTTAAAAATCACAGGCTTTAATCCTGTAAAGTCGCCCCGCTTGAACTGCTCAACCGTTGCCGGGTCAAAGGTTATGTCAATCTTCTGACCCTTTTCATTCATCTGCATTTTCTGGGCGTTCATGTCAATACCACCGGGAGGCAGTGTTGCTTGAGCGGCATCCTTTGTGCCGTCTTCAGATGCCTCTTTTTGGTGCCATAGTGAAAAAAGACGCCATAGAATTGCTGTTATTTCATCATAGGGTTCGAATGTCTTGGGGTCAAACTTACTGCCAGCAACCGCCTCAACCGCACTCTTTTGTTTCATTTTTTCATTTGCAATGTCTTCAACAAAGCCAGCAGCCCATGCAAATTGTTGGGACTGTTGCATGGCGGTGATAAAGGTACCCAGCACTTCAGCGTCAGATGCCTTTACAATTGTGTCTAAGAAAGGCAAGGCAAAATTCTTCTGTCCCATGAGCCTTTGTATTGCATTCTTCAATTCAATTTCTGAAGCATTCTCAACGGTGTCAAAAAAATGATTTTCTTTCCCATAAACACTTTTCCAAGCTAACGGATTTTTATCATCGTGGCGATTTTGAATTTGCCTTTGGACTGAAAAAAGAGTCCACATTTGGGAAAAAGTCTTCATGGCCGCATCAGCGATATTATAAGTCAAACGAACAGTATTACTTCTGTTGGCTTCCATTGCTTTTCCACTTCCAGAAGTTGAAAAATTAAGCCAAACCGTCGATGCTTTCTTTCCTGTTTTATCTTCAGTCAAACTAATCAGCTTCATTAAACTCTCTACTGATTCCGGAAAGCCTTTATCCCAAGCTTTAATAGAAATCATGTCCTGTGGCTGTGAGTCATTAGTAAACCACACTTGAATAAAGTCCACGTCTGCCTTTAAAGTTAATCCAAGACCCGTAATATCTCTTGCCATGGTTTCAGCAAGCTGGTCTCTCGAAACCATGTAGGTATTAATTTTTCTCTTATCCTTGATAATGTCGCTAGCAATAATCTGAGAAAACAAAGGCCAAGCAACCCTTTCTTTTATTCCGCCTTCGCCTACCCATGCCGAAACTCTAATTTCTCCATCGGAGCCTGTGTAAACGCCGACAATACGTGCACTGAGGGTGTGAAGAAAGCCGTAGACGAAATGGGCACCCTCAGCATCACCCTCTTTTTCCCTTTGATTATGCAAGTTAAAAAGATCGGTCAATAGACCGATAACGAACTGGTTCAACTGTTCAGAATCAGGAAGCCGAGCAATGTAAGTGTTTAACTCTTTGTTCAAAAGGTCCGTGACGTCAAAGTTCATTGCCTGAATTCGGCCATCCCAATCTCTTTTATCTTCTGACTTGGGGCCAGCCTGATTAATTGCGTTGTTAAATGCATCCATAATTTTCTGGCGAGATTTGTCAAATCCCATGTCTTTATTTAATACTGACGGGTACTTCATAGCCGCATCTTTGACGGCGACTGTTCCAAGGGATTCTTCTGTAGGCACGCTTTTTTCGACACCTGCCTGAACTCGCACAGCGTCTTTCATGGAAAAATTGCCAGCGGCTTCTTTTCCTACAAGTCGCATGGCCTTATCTGCTCCGAGATTCGGTGCCTCACCGCCGGAGAAGTACTTGCGAGGCACTGTTTCACCATTGGCAAGAACATCTTCCTTGATGAGGTTAAAAGCACCCTTCTTGTAGGCTTCGACATATTTGCTATAAATGGCCTGAGGATCAACATTGGTGGCCCCAAGAGTAACGCCATTGGTTTTTCCCTTATTTGAATAGACCTGATTGAGCAGTGCTTCCTTGAGGTTCTTTTTGTACCACGTCGCCAGAATCATGGCGTGAAAAATCTGCCTGAGATTTGCAAAGTTTTTACCTGTGTTGACTTCGTTCTCTAACGCAGGAAGAATGATTTCACGGACAATCTGCTTGGTGTATTCCTGTGAGCCTGTAGCAGTCGTTGTATCAGCCTTTTGAGCGGCTAAATAGTCGGACTCAAGCATGACCTTCAGATGACTTCCAACGACAAAAGCAGTGTTATTATTCACGTACACATCAGCCTTATCAGCAACCACCCAAACCTTATTAAAGGTATCCATTGGGATTTCGGCATTGCCAAATTTTTCTTGCACCTGAGAATAGACCTTTGACCAGAACTGTTTGCCCAAATCCTTTTCCGGGTAAATAAGAGACGCTGTGACCTGCTTTAACACATAATCCTGTGCCAGCATATCCCGGCCAAGTTCAGTCTTTTCAAGTTCGACAGGCATCATGCGGTCATGTTCATAGGGAGATAGATTCACCCACTGATCTTGTTCAGGGAGTGTCAGGGAGGCCAAAAAATACTTAATGAGCTTCTGGGACTCTGTGCGAATGGCGGCATCATCTTTGCCTGCTTTTAAGCCAGTATCACCCGTGTCCACAATGAAATCGAAAAGCATGGGGTTTTTGGGCTGGACTTGCAAGCCTTTGAAAATGAGGGGCACGTAGGCTTCGCTGGTTGCCAACATGGTTCCTGGCGTCGGCAGGGTCAATGCCTGAGCATAAGCACTGTTTGGCAACACTGACGACAGAAAAAAGTTGCCGAGAAGAAATAAACTAAAAACTTTCTTAATCATAGAACTCTCCGATTATAAAAATTTTGTCTTTATGTTGTTCATTAGGTGTGTAATAGGAAACATGCAGAAAAAGTATAATATACAAATGCACAAAATGCAAAAAGATGTCAGTGGTTGTCAACGCGAAACTAAAGTGTCGGAGAAATTCATAAACAAATTGATGCAACGGCACTAGAGGCGCTCGATACATCTATTCGTTAATGAGGAAGATAAGAAGAAGGAATAAAAAATGCCGAGGGAGAGATTCGAACTCTCGACCTAGCGGGTATGAACCGCTTGCTCTAGCCAACTGAGCTACCTCGGCAAAATCTTTTAAGGAATGAAACCGGACTTTGCCGCCGAAAATAGGACACAATTCTATGATAAAGCATTAAAATTGGCAAGCGAATTTCAAAAGAGATTAGTTGCTGAAGAAAATAATCCCAAGCAGGACAACAATGACGAGAAACGATACAATATAAAAATCGTTATAAGCCAAAAGATCACGGAATCTTTCCCTGGCCGTATAAGGAAACTTAACGTTTTCTGAAACAATTTCACCGGAATTTTTGAGCATCTCAATGTCTTTGCGCTTAAGGCGCAAGTATTGGTCTGCTATTCTGTAGGCCTGAAGCTTATGCGATTCAACCAGAGACATGATTTTCCCCTCGGCAATGCCAAGGATCTGTGCAGCTTCTCGTACTGTAACATAGGGACTCAAGGTCATTTGACAATTCCTGAAACAGCCCAATGATCAATCTGTGAGCGTTCAAACTTCAGCGTTTCGCCTTCCCTGACCACAGGGATCTTTCCGGTATTCACCAGTTCGCCAATCACAGCCTCATCAAGCTCAAGATAAGAGGCCAATTCCTTGATATTCATCCATTCGCTGACTTCGGAAACAGACATATGGCAGGCCCCCTGAAAAATGGCGCCCTCAACAATATTAAGCTTGGGAGTATAAATATCCCCGTTCACAACAGCCGTGGGCATGCAGGTGAGCATTTTGGTCACACGGATATTGCCTTTGACTTTCCCGGCAACAATAACATTGTCCCCGTTAATGTCTGCCTGCACGTCGGCATTGACACCAATGGAAAGCGTGCCCCTCACATCCAGACTGCCTGAAAAAATCCCGTTGATTTTAAGGTCTACCGGATCTTTAAATGCCAGAGAGCCGTGCATCTCTGCGTTAATTTCAATGGATTTATGGGGATTTTCAGTCTTTACTTGTTTTTTCTCACCGAAAACCATTTTCTTCTCCTCTTTAACAATCCTGAACTTTCCCTGCAGCATTTTTCCCAAAGAAAACAGGGGCTCTTATAAGCTTTTTATAACAGATTGAAGGGCGATAGTCAATAAAACCGGGATAATTCTAGGTTTTATAATAATGATAGGCAAGGCCTGCAACCATGGCCGCATTATCCATGCACAAAGGCATTCCAGGAAAATAAACCTTAATGCCTGATTTTAAGGCCTCCGCCTCCAACGATGAACGCAGGGCTGAATTGGCCGCAACCCCCCCGCCAACAAGAAGGGCTTTGACCTTCTTTTTACGCGCGACCTCCAGGCTTTTCTCAGTCAAAACCTTGACAACACTTTCCTGAAAAGCATGCGCCACCCGCTCTACGGAGTATCCGGGTTTCGCAGAATGTTGACGCGTGTAATAAAGCACTGCTGTTTTGACACCGCTAAAGCTGAAATCACGGGTTCCCGGAAGCATGGCGCAGGGGAAATGAATGTCGTTATCAGAAACATTTTTCGAAAGCCTGTCAATCACAGGCCCGCCGGGATAACCCAGATTCAAAATGCGCGCGACTTTATCGTAAGCCTCTCCAGCCGCGTCATCACGGGTTTGCCCGATAAGGCGCATATTCCTGAAATCTTTAATAAAAAACAAACTCGAATGCCCGCCGGAAACAACCAGGCCTACCGCAGGAAGAGACGATTCTTTAAAAATGACGCCCTCCCCGTTGTTCTTCCCTTGAAAAACAGAAAGGCAATTGGCATAAAGATGGGCATGAATATGGTTGACCTTGATCAAAGGCTTGTTTAAGGCAAAACTCAATGAATTGGCAAAGGAAATGCCCACCAGAAGAGACCCGATAAGCCCGGGGTGTGTTGTGACCGCGACAGCGTCAATGTCTTTGAGCGTAAGGCCTGCTGTTACGAGCGCTTCTTTTGTCACAATATTGATAAACTCAAGCTGCCTTCGCGAGGCAATCTCAGGGATAATGCCGCCGAATTTCTGATGTTCCTTAAGGCTCGTGGCCACAACGTTCGAGAGGACCCGCCTCCCGTCGCGGACAACACTTGCAGAGGTCTCGTCACAGGATGTTTCAATTCCCAGAATATTCATATTGCCTGATATAATCTTTAACAGTGATGAACTGATACCCTTCCTGGGAATATTTACGCGCCTGCTCAATAATAACATCAAGCGTCAACGCCCGGTCATGCCCGATAATAATGGCATGGCCATTCTGACGGACAAGCTGCATGGCATCGGCAAACTGGCGTTCAATATAGGCGCGTTCGTTGCGATTGTCCAAAAAGATATCCCGCCGGCCGATGCGCATTTTAAGCCTTTGCGCCACGATCCCGCAAACCGAACGGTCGGAGGTCATGCTGTCCACAAAAAAAAGCCCCCGGCGTTTTAATTCCGTTAAAACATTGGTAACCAAAACTTCATCTTCCGTCCCCTTGGACCCGGTATGGTTATTAACCCCGACAACCCCTGTCATTTCATTAAGGATTTTTACCACCTTGGCCCTGGCCTCAGCGTCTGACATGTCTGTTGTCATGTCATAATCTTTTTCAAAAGCCTCTTTTGCGCTGTGGGGCTCAAAAGGCAAATGCAGCATCGGCTCCTGCCCGTTATCTTTGGCACATTGAATAATGATTTTGGAATACGGCAAATGGGGCAAAATCGCGACCGCGACCGGCACAGGCATTTGGGCAAGATATTGGCAATGGCTGCGATTATAACCCCAGTCATCAATGATAATGGCGGCCTTGCCATAAGAAACAGCCCCTGCAGGCTTGGGGTAAGTTTTTTTGGAAACCTGCCCAACAGGAATCGGCGGGGCCTTTTTAAGGGGCAGCTTGCCTGCCTGTTTTAAAGGTTTCGCCGGAGGTTGAGGATGTTTTTTTTGAAGCAGGAAATACCCGCCGATACACATCAAGGCCACCAAAATCCAGACAATCATGGCCCAGAAGGGCATGCTTTTGTTATTTTTTTGTAACGGCATCTGAGGCCTGCAATTTCTTGTAAACGCGAATGCCTTTAATGACACTGATCGCGCTTTGAATCTGGTTGTCGTCGCTCATGCGTTTCTTAAGCTCATCCTCTTTTTTCTTTTTCTCGGCTTCATCGGGATTCGCGGTTTCTTTTAACTCGATATCCTCAAAAACCTTTTTGGAATCCTTGAGGTCTTTTTTCCCGTTTTTGGGCTTTTCCTCGTCTTCGGCCGGCGGATAAACCCGTTCAATCACAATGTCCGGCGTAATGCCGATGTCATGGATGCAAATACCGGAAGGCGTAAAATATTTGGCTGTTGTCAAACGCAAACCCGAACCATCCGGCAGCGGGATCACGGACTGGACAGAGCCCTTGCCAAAAGATTTAACCCCCAGGGTCACGGCCCGCTTGTTGTCTTTTAAAGCTCCGGCCAGAATTTCGCTCCCTGAAGCGCTCCCTTCGTTGATAAGAATAACTATGGGCCAATCCGCAAATAAATTTTCAGTGTTATGGGAAATACTGACGCTGTCCTGGGAAGGATGCCGGCCTTTTGTGGAAACAATGACCTGGCCTGAGGGTAAAAACATCTCGCTGATTTTAATGGCCACATTTAGAAGTCCGCCGGGATTGTTACGGACATCGAGGATAAGCGCGGTCGCACCCTGCTCTTTTAAACTTTTTAAATTCTTATAAACCTGCGCATAGGAATCTTCGCGGAATTCCACAAAGCGGAGATACGCAATCCCATCCTCTATAATATGGGGATCTTTCACATCTTTAACATGAATAATCTCACGCGTGATCTCGAATTCCTGGATTTTCCCTTCAGACTCGCGCAGAATGGTAATATGAACCTTTGTTCCAGGGTCGCCGCGCAGTTTTTTAACAGCATTATTGAGCGACATATCCCGGGTTAAAGTCTTTTCAATCTTTACAATGCGGTCCCCGGACTTAAGGCCGGCCTTCCATGCCGGGGTATCTTCAATGGGCGTCACAATCGTCAGAAGCCCGTCGCGGACAGAAATCTCGATGCCCAGGCCGCCGAACTTGCCCTGGGTTTCTGTTTTCAATTCATCATAATCCTCAGGAGCAAGAAACTGGCTGTGCGGATCCAAAGAATCAAGCATGCCGGTCAGGGCCCCGTAAATAAGGTCTTTGGGAGTTTTTTGCTCCACATATTCCGACTGGATCGTGGTCAAGGCGTAACTAAAAAGCTCAACCTGGGCATAAAGGTCATTGGCCTTGGGGTCATCATTCTTTTTTACGGCCTCAGCATTCGTGACAACCGTAGAATTCTGAAGCGGTGTTTCCAATGAACCGGCAGACGACTTCGCCGGAATTTTCTCCGACTGGGAAACAGCCAGGTTGGCAAAGAAAACAATTCCTGCAACAACGGCAACAAGAGCCAAAACTTTTTTAAACATTTTCAAATCTCCCCTTCAGTATTTCCCCCAATTTCTTGGGATTAGCTTTTCCGTTCATCTTTTTCATGGCCTGGCCAACCAAAAAACCCATGGCCGATGTTTTTCCGGATTTAATTTCCGCAATGGCTTTGGGATTCGCAGCCATCACCTCATCAACAACCCTTATCAACGCGGCATCATCGGAAACCTGGGCCAGGCCTTGTTCTTCAATAATAGCATTGACACTTTTAGCTGTATCTAAAAGAGTGGTCAGGATGTCTTTGCCGACCAAATTGCTGACAACCCCTTCTTCTACCTTGCGTATTAAACCTGTCATCTCCTCTGAGGAAAGCGACAGTTGTGAAAAACTTTTCTTACGGCCATTCAATTCTTTCATCAAAGGGCCATTAAGCCAGTTCGCAATTTTCTTAGCATCAGAATATAAAACAGCACATTTTTCAAAGAAATCTGCAATTGAACGGTCAGAAATCAAAATAAACGCATCATAATCGTTAAGCCCGTACTGTTTTTTGAAACGAAAGAGTTTAACATACGGCAGCTCAGGCAGTTCCTTGAAAACAGCATTAATGTCAGAATCTGTTAAGGTAAACGGCACAAGGTCAGGTTCAGGGAAATACCGGTAATCATGCGCCTCTTCTTTACTGCGCATTGTATGAGTTGTCCCTTTGGCCTCGTCCCATAAAAGAGTTTCCTGCACAACTTTCCCGCCGGAAATCACAATCCTCGTCTGACGGTCAACCTCATACTCAATCGCGCGCTTGACAGCGCTGAAAGAGTTCATGTTCTTTAATTCTGTCTTTGTGCCAAGCGCGGCCTGGCCTGCGGGACGAATCGAAACATTGGCATCACAGCGCAAACTGCCCTTTTCCATATCGCAATCGGAAACGCCAAGATAAGTCAGGGTCAATTTTAACGCTGTCAAATAATCGTACGCTTCCTGGGCCGAACGCATGTCCGGCTCGGAAACAATCTCGACAAGGGGCGTTCCTGTGCGGTTATAATCCACAAGCGAGGCGTTCAATTCGTCGTCATGAATAAGCTTTCCCGCATCTTCTTCGAGATGCGCCCGGGTAATGCCGATGCGCTTTTCTCCGTCGTCCACCTTGATATTTAAGAAACCTTTCTTCGCAATCGGGAAATCAAATTGGGAAATCTGATACCCTTTGGGAAGATCAGGATAGTAATAATTCTTTCTGTCAAACTTCACAAAAGTATTGATCTCACACCCTAAGGCCAGCCCCACCTTGATGCCGCTTAAAAGAACCTTGCGGTTTAAAACCGGCAACGATCCGGGTAACCCCAGGCACACCGGGCAAACATGGGTGTTAGGCTCAGAGCCAAACTGATGGTTGCGGCAACCGCAGAAAATCTTGGTTTCCGTATTCAACTGAAGGTGGACTTCAAGCCCTATGACTGTTTCAAATTCCATATTAAAGTTTCGCCCTTTCCAAATGCCAAGGCGTATTTTGTTCGTAGGTGTAGCTGATCCGAAAAAGAGTTTCTTCGGCAAAGGGCTTGCCCATAATCTGAAGGCCTATGGGAAGCTTCTTTTTGTCAAAACCGCACGGGATGGATATCGCGGGAATCCCTGCCAAATTCGCCGGAATCGTAAAAATATCAGAAAGGTACATGGCCAAAGGGTCATTCACCTTTTCATTGATCTTGAATGCTGTTGTCGGCGATGTCGGGCAAAGGATGGCATCGCACTCCCCAAAAGCCTTGTCAAAATCCTGTTTTATCAATGTGCGCACTTTTTGGGCGCGCAAATAATACGCATCATAATACCCTGAGGAGAGGACATACGTCCCCAGCATAATGCGGCGCTTGGCCTCATCGCCAAACCCTTTTTCGCGGGTTGTTTCGTACATATCAATTAAAGGCGTTTTACGGACACGGTCAGGGACTTCCCTTAACCCATACTCAACGCCGTCAAACCTTGCCAAATTCGAGCTGGCCTCGGCCGTGGCCACAATATAATACGTTGCCACCGCATATTCGGTATGCGGCAAAGAAATATCCTTAATAACAGCGCCTTCTTTTTTCAAGATATCAATGGCCTCGTGGACAGCCGATGCGACTTCAGGATCAATGCCGTCAATGAAATATTCTTTAGGGATCCCGATTTTTAATCCCTTAACGTCTTTGACCAGGGCCTTGGCGTAGTCTGGCACCGGAGTGTCAACGGATGTGGAATCGCGTTTGTCAAAACCAGCGATCATATTTAAAAGAAGCGCGGAATCCGTAACATCTTTGGTAATCGGCCCGATCTGGTCCAGCGACGATCCAAAGGCCACCAATCCGTAACGGGAGACCCTGCCGTACGTTGGCTTTAATCCCACCACACCGCAAAAAGATGCCGGCTGGCGGACAGACCCGCCTGTGTCGCTCCCCAAGGCCCATACCGCCTCGCCTGCGGCCACGGCCGAGGCTGAACCACCCGACGATCCGCCAGGGACGCGTTCCAGGTCCCAGGGATTGCGTGTCGGGCCATAAAAAGAACTTTCACAAGATGAGCCGAAAGCAAACTCATCCATATTAAGCCCGCCCCAAACCTCGCTGCCATGGGCCTTAATCTTTTCTACAACACCGGCATCATAAGGAGGACGAAAACCTTTAAGAATATTAGAGCCGCAAGTCACAAGTTCATCGGCAATACAAATATTATCCTTAATCCCAACAGGAATCCCGAAAGCCCCTTTCGCCGGAGATGATACTTGCGGCTCACGGATAAAGGCATTCGTTTTTTTATTCACCAAAGACACACGTTCTTTAAGGCTCTTAAGAACATCTTCGGAAATAACTTTCTTCTGATCCAGAAGACTCAAAAGTTCATGGGCTGTAAGGTTATAAAAGTTCATTCAATGACTTTCGCAACTTTGTAAAAACCCTTGTGATGCTCAACCGCAAACCCCATGGCCTTATCCTGGGATAAAGAAGGGATCACTGTGTCCTCGCGAAATACATTTTCAACATCCAGAACATGGCTTGTAGGCTTGACCGAAGAAACGTCCAAAGTATTCAATTTCTCGACATAATGAAGAATATCTTCCAGGTTCTTCGCGAACCTGTCCGCATTTTGAGGATCAATGTGCAGGCGTGCCAGCGCCCCCACGTAGTTAACTGTCTCTTTATTTATCATAATAGTTTTTTAATTAAGTTAGAATACTAACATTACCCGGAAAATGTGACAAGGCAAATCAAAATTAAGAGGACACTGCTCTCTTTTAAGCCTCTGCGCCAATCACAACCCGATGAATTTCAAGGCCTTTGGGGATTGTAAAATGAAATTCAGACCCCTTGCCGACATCAGACTCTACCCAAACTTTACCGCCATGGTCATCAATAACGCTTTTGACAATACTTAACCCCGCTCCCGTGCCTTCGTAATCTTTGGCCGCATCCAGTCGTTTAAATATGGCGAATATTTCATTATGGTGCTCCGGGGCTATTCCAATTCCGTTATCTTTGACAGTAAACTCATGGCAATCCGGCTGCTCTAAATAAGAAATAGATATTTTGGGCTGCACACTGTCATTGCCGGATGAAAATTTAATAGCATTGGTCAAAAGGTTTAAGAAAACCTCTTTCAATTTTATCCCGTCACAGATAATAGAAGGCATGTTCGGCCCGATTTCCAGGTCCACCTTGTTTTGTTTGATCTTATACTCAAGGTTGGCCACAACCTCGTCAATGAGCGCGCCTATTTGGACAAAAGTATAAGGGTTGCGGACCCTGGAAATCCGGGTCAAGGTGAGCAGGTCTTTGATAAGGGAATTGGCGCGTTCAACCCCGCGGGCAATGCCTTCAAGACTTTCCTGACCCTTTTTATCAATTTTCTCTGCATATCCTCTCCTTAAATGATCGGCGTACCAGGAAATGCTCATCAAGGGAGAACGGATATCATGACTCACGGTATGGACAAAACGGTCAAGCTCGCGGTTCACAACTTCCAGATCCTTTTTTTGCTGTCCTGTGAGGTTCAACTGTTCTTCCAGTTTTTCCTTGGACTCTTTAAGCTGGCCTGACATTTCATTAAAAGCACGGCTCAGTTCGCCAAACTCATCTTTTGACTTTTCATTGAGGCGGACTGTTAAATCTCCTCCGCCGATTTTATTCGAGGCAAAAACCAAATTCTTAAGAGGCTCTGTGATGCTATGAATAATAGAGACCGCTAACGCGATTCCCAAAAGCAGGCTTATAATCACAGTGGCCCATAAAATCCGCCGGGCCGTCTCCTCATAGTTTCTGGCCTTGGCCAGAGACTGCTGTGTAAAATTCTGGACCGTAGCAATTAAATTCTGCAACGCTGATGTCAGCTTGGTCTCATCCCGGTGAATCTGGCTTAAATCATCCTGGGAAATCTCATATTTTCCGCTCACAATCATATTAAAAATGTCATCCGTCAGGGAATCATAATGAATATGGGCTTTTTCAATTTCTTTAAAAACCGCAGCCAGTGATTTCAAGCCCTCCTGAGCGTTTTTATCTTTCGTAGTCCTTAAACTTTCATCGATCAGGAGCTTGTTATTAACAATTTCCAACGCGCCATTCTTAGCCAGCTCATCAAAACTGGATTTGTCGAGTTTAGTATAAAAAATCAGATGTTCCTTACGCGCAGGCGGCGGATTCTGATAAGCCAGCTCCTCGGCAATTCGCCTGACGCGTTCAAAAATAATGGCTTTCTGAAGCTGGAGCCTGGTAATCGAGGTTGCGGTTTCCATAAGGACAATGTCCCGGTTGACAACCCCTTTCAACTCCCCTCCAATCCTATTTTGGAGATGACCGCTGACAACCCCGACAATAGTCAATATCGTCAGGAGCATGGCCACTAAAAGGAAAATTTTTGATGAAATTTTCATGCCAGTTTCGCTTTCATATCCGCCGGAATGGAACAGGGCTTAAAATCCTTGTTTAAACACACCAGGACAACCTCCGCGTCAACGAGCACCTGGTTCGTGGCCTTTTGCCACACTTTTTGCTTAAAAAAAAGCTGTGCGCCGGTCATTTTTTCTAAAACAGCATCGGAACAGATAATATCACCATAACGTGCCGGCGCCTTATAGACAATCTGGCATGAACGCACGGCATAAAGAAGCCCTTGTTTTAAAAACGGTTGGATCCCCAAACCCCTGGCTTCCAGAAACTCGGTGCGAGCCTCTTCAAGGTACTTTAAATAATTCGCGTAATAAACAATCCCGCCGGCATCTGTATCATGATAATAAATTTGATGTTCCATAACCTTATCCCTTCACAAAAAGCGCATCCGCGATCCTGGCAAATTGCGCCAACCCCAGCTCTTCGGCCCTGGCCTTGGGGTCAACGCCTGCCGCAGACAACGCCAGAAACAATTTATCTTTTGATGCCAAAGCTCCCAAAGAATTGACCAGGGATTTTCTTCTCTGCAAAAACGCCTGGCGGATAACTTTTAAGAAAAACGTTTCATCCTTGACCTCTTCCGGCGGTTCAAGACGAAGGTCGAGGCGCATAAAGCATGACGTCACTTTCGGGACGGGATGAAAAGCGCTCGGAGGAATCTTAAAAAGAATCCTCGGCTTCGTGTAAAACTGGACAAAACAGGAAAAAGAGCCGTATTCTTTACTGCCGGGAGCCGCCACCAAACGCTCGCCAAATTCGAGCTGAACAGTCATAAACAACGACGTGAATAACTTCCGGTTTGTGATCACCAGTTCAATAATAGGCGTTGAAATGTAATACGGCAAATTGCCGACAACTTTGATGGGCCCCTGAATTTTTGAAAAATCAAATTTCAAAATATCAGAATCATGCACAGTCAATTTAGCGGGATCAAAATCCTTTCTCAACTGATCCGCCAGTTGTGGGTCAGCCTCAACCGCAATAATGTCTTTGACATACGGCGCGATGCTCCTGGTCAGAGCGCCCTGCCCCGGCCCGATCTCAAGGACCGTCTCATCATTTTTCAATTCACAGGCTTCAATAATCCGGCGAAGAACGCGCTGGTCTCTTAAAAAATTCTGCCCCAAACGTTTTTTGGGAATAAACCCTAATCCAGGGCATCCCTTATTTGATCTCTTAAACAAATTTTCCTGCCAGTCTGATGGATTCAAGCATAGAGCCGGAGTTGGCAACACCTTTACCCGCAATCCCAAAAGCAGTACCGTGCGCCGGAGACGTCCGGATAAAAGGCAGGCCCACCGTCAAATTAACAAGTTTGTCAAAATAAAGTGATTTTAAGGCCGTTAACCCCTGGTCATGGTACATGGTGACAATGAGATCATACCCCCTGCGGTTGCGCGGCTCAAAAAGGGTATCCGCAGGAAAAGGGCCATAAACTAATATTTTCTTTTTCTTAAGCCGGTTCATCGCCGGAATAATTTCCCTGATTTCCTCTTGGCCTATCGCCCCGCCTTCTCCGGCGTGAGGATTCAACCCGCAAACAGCAATTTTAGGGGCTTTGATGCCAAAAGAGTTGACCAAAAAAGCATGTGTTGTTTCAATCACGCTTTCCACCTTAAGCCTTGTCACGCGGGAGGAAACCTCTTTGAGCGGAATATGCCTGGTCACCAAAACCATTTTGATGTCATCCGCCACAAAAACCATTTCAACATTCTTCTTTCCAAAAGCATTCGCAAGATACGTTGTGTGCCCCTTAAAACCTTTCACAAAATGCGCCACAGATTCTTTACTCACCGGGCCGGTCACAAGGGCCTGTAAACTACCCTTTTTAAGCATCTCCACAGCCTTATCTAAATAGGCCAGGGAATCCCTGCCTGATTGCAGGGTTGGCCGGCCAGAAATATGCCGGGCAGAATTCTCGGCAATATGAATAAAGAGGGGCAATTCCTTCCCCCTGGGCCAAAAACGCGTAAAAACATCCATGTTCCCGATCACAAGAAACTCGACACCGGAAGGGCATCGGAAACCTGACAAAGCCGCGGCAATCACCTCAGGGCCAATGCCCGCGGGGTCGCCCATTGTGATTCCTATCACGTTACTCTTTGATCTCGACATAAGCCTTCTTTCTTAAGTCAGCCAGCCACTCTTCAAAACGCTTGTGAAACTTTTCATCAAAAATCTGCTGATAAATCTGGTCTTTCATGTCCTTAAGCGACACATCTGAACCGCTCGTCAATCCGCCCATTTTAAAAATATAGTAGCCATTATCAACTTCAATAATTCCAGAAACCTCCCCGGCTCTTAAGGCAAGAACAGCATCCTTCATTTCCGGACGGATATCTTCCTGATTGATTTCACCGACAGAAGGAAGGTCGGAATATTTTGCCGACACCTGTTTAAAATCAGCGCCTGCTTTAATCTCGGAGGCAGCCTTCTCGATTTTGGCCTTTGCCTCGCTACGGCCGAAAGAAGTTTTGACAAAAATGGATTCCAAAAATACCCTCGGCTTGGTGCGGTATTCTGACGCATGGGCATTAAAATAATCTGTCACTTCCTGGGGGTTCACGGAAACTTTCTTTCGCACCTCATCGTCAATCACAACCTGGCCTTTATACTGATTTTCAATCTTCTTTCGAATCTCGCTTATCGTCATCCCTTCTTTGAGGATCGCCTTGGTAAATTCCTCTTCCGACGCGTATTTCTTTTTGATGTCGGCAAGCCTTTCATCAATGGGCTTGGGCTTGATCATAATCCCGGCTTTTTCCGCCGCAGCCAGGATAAGGCGGTCATCAATCAACTGGTTAATGCCCTTACTTTCATACTGCTTCATAATGTCATTGGCTTCGTCCTGGCTTTTGCCTTCAATTTTAAGCTGCGCATAAACGCCTTTCATATACGCCTGAAGGTCTTTAATCGTTATCACCTCGTCATTGACAATGGCAAGAATGGCATCATCCATCGCATGGGCTTTCAACGGAAGCATAAAAACTGCCAAAAACAAAAAAAGTAAGAATGGTTTAAATATTCGCATTATTTTTTTGCATCTCCTTCTTAATATTTTCAATAGATTCTTTTAACATGCGGCAATAAAGATCAAAGCCAAGGGTGGAAATATACCCGTGCTGCTGGCCGCCCAACAGGTTTCCTGCCCCGCGAATCTGCAAATCTTCAAAGGCAATATGAAACCCGGCGCCCAAATCAGTAAATTTTAAAAGCGCTTCCAGGCGTTTTTTAGCCACCCCTGAAAGAAGAGTCTTTTCAGGAATCACAAAATAGGCATACGCCTTAACGTCCAACCGCCCGACACGGCCCCGCAATTGATGCAAATCTGACAACCCAAAACGGTCTGCCCGGTTCACAATCAGGGTGTTGGCATTAGGGATATCTATACCGGATTCTATTATAGTGGTACATACCAAACAATCAATCTCGCCTTTTAAAAATTTGAGCATGATTTCCTCGAGCATTCTGCCGGGCATCTGCCCATGGCCAACAGCCAAGCGGGCCTGAGGCACCAGTCGCTTGATAATCGCGGCAACCGGCGCAATATCCTCAATATGATTATGTAAAAAGAACACCTGCCCGCCGCGCTTCAGTTCACGTTCAATGGCCTGGCGGATAATATCCTCATCAAAATGAATCCTCTGGGTCACAACCGGAACCCTGTTTTGAGGGGGCGTTGAAATGACTGACATATCCCGGCAGCCTGCAAGCGCCATATAAAGCGTGCGCGGGATGGGTGTGGCCGTAAGCGTCAGGACATCCGCCAGGAGTTTCATATGTTTCAAACGCTCCTTGGCTACAACACCGAAACGCTGCTCTTCATCAATCACAATCAACCCTAAATCCTTAAAAGAAACATCCTTTGACAAAAGCCGGTGCGTGCCGATCACTATATCCACTTTCCCCAGGGCTGTTTCCTTGACAATTTGCGTTTGTTCAGCTTTTGTCCGAAAACGGGACAACATGCCGATTCGGATCGGGTAATCCTTCATGCGTTTTGAGAAATTATAATAATGCTGCTCAGCCAAAACTGTTGTGGGAACCAAGACCGCCACCTGTTTACCGTCCATGACTGCCTTAAAAGCCGCGCGCATGGCCACCTCGGTCTTGCCATAGCCCACATCGCCGCATAAAAGCCGGTCCATGGGAAGCTCGGATTCCATATCAGCCTTGACTTCTTCAGTGGCCCTGGTCTGGTCCGGAGTCTCCACAAAAGGAAACTTCCCCTCAAACTCTTTCTGCCAGGCAGTGTCTGCTGAAAATTTAAATCCCTTTAAACTCGTGCGAAGGGCCTGAACCCGCAACAGTTCTGCGGCCAGGTGCTGGATGCGTTTTTCAATGAGCTTCCTGACCTTTTCCCATTCACGGGAACCCAGCTTAAAAAGCCTTGGCGGCTTTTTGGTAAATGAGACATATTTTTGCACGAGGTGGATGTCGTGCCTGGGGACAAAAAGTTTATCGCCCCCCTGATACTCGATAACAAAATGCTCCACCTGGCTGTTATTGATTTCAAAATCCTGCACACCCAGGAATTTGCCGATGCCGTGGAGATTATGGACAACATAATCGCCTTTCTCAATGTCCACAAAGTGGCTGATCGGCATATCTGACTTAAAAAGGCCGCCGGACTTTTCTTTTCGGGGTAGAATAATGACAGCCCTGTGATTCCAGATATTTTTTCCGGTTTCAATGTTAAAAGAATAAATCAGGCGGATGGCATCGTCATCCGTATCAATGCGGATAGGAGAATCAAAATTGACAGGAAAAATATCAATAATGCCACCGCGCAAGGCAAACTCGCCCGGAGCAGCCACACTCTTGACGCAGCCGTAACCAAAACGGGTAAAATCATCGGCCAACGCGTTAAAGTCAACCGACTGTCCGACAAAATATTTAAGGGATTGGAACATAAAACCGCCTGTTAAAGAGACGTCGGGGGCATGTCACAAAGCGAGTTCCGCAACGAGCCGCTCCACAAAAATTCAAAAACTATAATTCTAAACTTGGCGGCGAAGTGAGGACTGTCCGAGCGACTGACATGCCCCCGGTGGCTCTTGCAATAAGGAAAATTCCAACTCAACTTCGGAACAAAAAACCCCTGAGTTAAAAGCCTTTGCTTTTTTCCCAGGGGTTATTTTGTCGTCACAAAAGAAATTACTGCTGCCACTTCTTCTGAAAGACCAAAACCAGCGGAGTCACAATATACATCGTTGAATAAACCCCGCAGATAAAACCAATCATAAGAACAAGAGAGAATGTATTTAGCACCTCTCCTCCGAAGAAAAAGAGCGCCACAACAACCAGCAAGGTCACAAAGGTTGTCAAAATGGTGCGGCCCAGGGTCTGATTAATACTGAAATTAATGACCTCAGCCAGCGGCATCTTTTTATTCTTCAGCATGTTCTCACGGACACGGTCAAACACGATGATCGTATCATTGATTGAATAACCCGCAATGGTTAAAAGTGCGGTCACGACCAGAAGGTCTATCTGACGCCCCAGCATGACCGAAAGACCCAGCGCCACAAGAATATCGTGAATGAGCGCGATAACACCTGCCGCGGCAAACCCGAAATTCTTAAAGCGTATGCCCACATATACTAAAATCGAGCCCAAAGCCAAAACAATGGCCCACAAGGCGCGCTCACGGAGGTTTTTTCCAACAACCGGCCCGACTTTTTCAATACGGAGAGTCTCAAAAGAATTGTCCTTAAATTCTTTCTTGAAAGTCTCAACCACCTTTTCGTAAGTATCTTCACTCGAACGGACAATCACATCCTCGGGATTTTTCTCAAACTGCTGGATAACCGCGTCTTTGACATTGGCATCTTTGAGCGCCTGACGGATTTTTTCTGCCGGAACCGCTTTCTTAAAACGGTACTCCTGCACCTGGCCGCCCACGAAATCAATCCCGTAAGCCATGTTCTTTTTGGCCACAATGACCGACAACCCCGCTGCTGTCACAACCGCTGACAGAAGAAGGAAGAAATACATTGACTTCAAAAAATTAATATTCGTGTGCTTGAAAAGCCGAAGCATCTTTAACGTCGTGATGTGGCGGTTTTCGAGCAGGTAATCAAACATGGCGCGAGTCACATACACAGCAGTAAAAAGGCTTGCCGCAAGACCCACGAAAAGCGTGACCGCAAAACCCTTGATAGGGCCTGAACCAAATTGGAACAATAAGACCGAGGCAATTAAAGACGTCACATGCGAGTCAATAATGGCGCTCAAGGCACGGTCATAACCACTCGCCAATGCCGCGGCTAACGGCCGCCCGTTTTCCAACTCCTCCCTGATACGTTCATTAATAAGAACGTTGGCGTCAACAGCCATACCCAGCGTAAGGACGATACCGGCGATACCTGGGAGCGTCAGCGTCACCTGGGAGGCGGGAAGCATAATATTGATAAAACCCATGGCTCCAATAATCATAAGGAGGTTCATTAGAAGCGCAACGGAGGCAATCATGCCGCCAAGCCAATAATAAAGGATCATAAACGCCAGAACAAAAACTGAACCAAACACTGTGGCGCGGATACCTGAATGAATCGAATCCTTGCCGAGAAGAGGGCCAATGGTGCGCTCTTCCTCAATATGAATGGGAACCGGAAGAGAACCGGAACGGAGAGCCAAGGCCAGTAATGACGCCTCATCAAAGGTAAACTGGCCTGTAATTTCAGCATTGCCTGTGAGGATTGGCTCACGAATATTCGGAGCAGACAGCACTTCACCATCAAGGACAATGGCCAAACGTTCGCCCACATGTTTTGTGGTGAGATCTGCAAAATCTTTGGCTCCGGTGCTGTTAAAAGACAGGGAAATCCTTTGTCCGCCCATCTGGTCAAAATCCACCTTGGCATCAGAAATAGCTTCACCACCCATGATAGGCTTTGATTCCACCAGAACAGGCTCTGTATGCTCACCCTTGGTGTATTTCAGTTCAAAACCAGCGGGAGCCGTGCCTTTAATCGCTTCCTGATATTTCGTTTGGTCGCTATTCACAAGCCTGAATTCCAGGTGCGCCACGCGCTTGACCATTTCCACAGCCTTCTCACGGTCTGTCACGCCCGGAAGCTGAACCAAAAGCTGATTGTCTCCCTGGCGCTGGATCAATGTCTCTCCCACGCCCAGGCTGTCAATGCGGTTGCGTAAAATTTCAATGGCGCGCAAAACCGCATCGTTTTTAGCTTTATCCGGCAGGCTCTCTGTTTCAACCTTGAGGATCAGGTGCATCCCGCCCTTAAGGTCAAGCCCCAGATTGATACGCTTATTAATCGGCCAGGAAAAAACCACACACGCGACAATAATTCCCAAAATCAGAAGAAAACGATTTCGAAGTCCCTTGCTCATAGCTTCCCTTTTTATATGTTAAGAGTTAAAGTTTTATTCAGCCTTCTTTGTAACAACATGAACAGCTTCCTTTAAAAATTCAACGCGGACATTATCATCAAGCCTAAGGACAACTGTTTTTTCTTTAAGATTAACAACGACCCCATGAATGCCGCTTGAAGTAATGACCTCATCATTTTTCTTCAAATTACCCACCATATCCTGGTGGTCTTTCTGCTTTTTCTTTTCAGGAGCGATCACCAGAAAATAAAATATCCCGAAAATAATCACCATCGGAAGAAGCTGCATCATCATATTCGGCTGCATGAGAAAAATCCTTTCAAACAAAAGTTACAAACTATCCGACAAAAAAGGCTTAAGAAGCCCGGCCTGTCAGTTTATTTGCCTGCTTTTTTAGTTTTGAGATAAAGCGATTTAACCGTGTCCGACATCGTGGCGCCGTTTTTAACCCACTTTTCAAGCTTCTCCACTTCAAGCTTGTACTGCGCAGGTTTTTTGGCGGCATCATAATACCCTAAAATTTCCAAAACACGCCCATCGCGCGGTGAACATTTTGGGATGGCGACAATACGCCAGTTGATGTTCTTCTGTGCCGGATCGCCGGCTCTCTGCATTCTGATCTTAACTTGCATCTTTGCTCTACCCTTTCGTTGTGTTTGACTTACCTCTGGTGCGCTATTTCAAGCGACCGGATTTGTGCCTTAGCCTTATTCACTGACTCTGTATATTCGTACTTCGGGTCGGAATCAGCCACTATACCGGCTCCGGCCTGAATATACGCCTTATTTCCTTTAATAATAATGGTACGTATTGTAATACAAGTATCCAAATTTTGCGAGAAACTAAAATATCCCACGCATCCGCCATAGGGCCCGCGTTTTGTAGGCTCCAGAGACTCAATAATTTCCATGGCGCGGATTTTGGGCGCGCCCGACAGAGTCCCGGCGGGAAAAGTGGCTTCAAGCGCTGATATTGCGTCTTCCCCCGGCTTTAAAGCGCCCTGGACATTCGAAACAATATGCATGACATGCGAATACTTTTCAACCGCCATGAGCTCGGTCACCTTGACAGTGCCTTCCTTACAAACACGGCCCAGGTCATTGCGCCCCAAATCAACCAGCATCACATGCTCGGCAAGTTCCTTGGGGTCTTTTAAAAGTTCTCCCTCAAGCGCCTCATCTTCGGCCATTGTTGTTCCGCGCGGACGGGTGCCGGCAATAGGGCGCGTGGCCACAATCCCGTTTTCAACACGCACCAGAAGTTCCGGTGACGACCCCACCACATGAATACCATCCAGGTTTAAAAGATACATATACGGCGACGGGTTAAGTGCCCGAAGAGTGCGGTAAAGCATGACAGGATTGGTTTTCATGTCCACATCAAAACGCTGGGACAAAACAACCTGAATAATTTCTCCCGCACGAATTTCTTCTTTGGCGCGCTCGACCATGGCCTCAAAACCGCTTGGGGTGCCATTGCAACGGACTTTGAGCTTTTCCTGAAGCACTGAAGATTTTTTAAGTTTCGGGAGGTCCCCGGAAAGGATATCAATCAAAGAACTGATTTTCTTCTGTGCCGCTTTAAATTTCTTCTGCAACTGCGATTTCTTATCCGTGTCAGCAACATCGACGCAGGAAACAACCTTGATCGTATGGTACAAATGATCGAAAATCACAATATCCTTGGCCATCATCAAAAGCACATCCGGCAAATCCAGATCATCTTTCGCGGTGTCAGGGAGTTTCTCAAAAAACCGGACAGTGTCATAACCGATATATCCCACAAGCCCTCCGCAAAAAAGCGGAAGGCCCGGAATATTAACAAACTTGTAACCGGATATCAGTTCTCTCACAAGCTCGAGCGGCGTGCGCTTAAAAGTGCATTTTTGACGGGTGACCGCTTTTTTTGAAAAACGAAAGATTTCGGCGTCGCGGCCTTTGGTCTTTAAAACAAGCTCTGGCGAGCATGCTAAAAAAGAATACCGCGCCAGTTTTTCTCCGCCCTCCACAGATTCCAGGAGAAACGAATACCGGGAGCCTTTCAAAAGCTTCATATACGCCGAGACCGGGGTTTCCAGGTCGCCGTAAATCTCTTTAAAGACCGGCACAAGATTCCCTTGTTTGGCAAAAGACAAAAATTCTTTTTCTGTTATTTGACGCATATCAATTTTAACCTAACCGCACGTGTATGCCCTTGCCATGAAGGTAATTTTTGACTTCTGCGATTGAAATCTCACCATAATGAAAAATCGAGGCAGCCAGCCCGGCATCTGCCCCGGCTTTTGAGAAAACATCTGCAAAATCTTCAACTTTCCCAGCGCCGCCAGAGGCAATGACAGGAATATTGACAGCCTCAGTGACAGCCTTGGTTAAAGGAAGGTCAAAGCCATTCTTTGTCCCGTCAGCATCCATGCTCGTTAAAAGAATTTCTCCAGCCCCCAGTTTTTGGACTTCCTTTGCCCAGCTGACCGCCTCTTTCCCTGTTTCATTGCGGCCGCCATGGGTAAAAACTTTCCAGGTATTGCCCACGCGTTTGGCGTCAATGGCAACCACAATGCACTGGCTGCCGAAACGGTCAGAGGCTTCCCGTACCAGCTCAGGATTTTTGACAGCGGCCGTGTTAATGGATGTTTTATCAGCCCCGGCATTTAAAAGCGCCCGGATATCGGCCACAGAATTGATCCCGCCGCCCACTGTCAGGGGCATAAAAATCTGCTCCGCCGTGCGCCTAACCACATCAATAAAAATCTTTCGGCCTTCATGGCTCGCCGTAATATCAAGGAACACCAGCTCATCGGCCTTGGCCTTGTCATAGGCCCGGGCCACTTCTACCGGATCCCCGGCATCGCGAAGGTTGACAAAATTGACCCCCTTCACAACACGGCCGTCTTTAACATCCAGACATGGGATAATGCGCTTGGTTAACATGATAACTTTAACGCTTCTTCGAGGTTAAGCGTCCCCTCGTAAATAGCCTTGCCTGTAATGACCCCTAAAAGGCACTCGTTTTTTAAGGCCAACAAGGCTTTAATGTCGTCTAAATTTTTAACTCCGCCGGAAGCGATAATATTAACATCCGGGATATCGAGCATTTCTTTTAACCCCTGCATATTGACACCAGACAGAGTTCCATCACGGGCAATATCCGTATAAATAATATATTTTAAGCCCATGCGAGCAAGCTCTTGCGCAAAATCCTTGCCCTTCACTTGAGAAGTTTCGACCCAGCCGCGCTGGGCCACAAAGCCATTAGAACAGTCAAGGCTGACCGCAATGCTACTGCCCCAGGTCTCAAGGGCTTTGGAAAGAAATTTTTTATCTTCAACAGCCCTGGTCCCTAAAATAACCCGGTCAATCCCCGCGTCCAAAAGTTCCCGAACAGCCTCCAGGCTTCGGATGCCGCCACCGGTTTCCAACGGGATTTCCAGTTCTTTGGCCATGCGCTTGATCACATCGCGGTTGGCACGCTCCCCGGTTTTGGCGCCGTCCAAATCCACGACATGAAGGTAGGGAGCGCCCAGCGCCTGCCAATACATGGCCGTTTCCAGCGGATCAGAACCATACTCTGTGACCTTGTCAAACTGCCCTTTAAAAAGGCGGACAACCTTGCCTTCTTTAATATCAATGGCTGGAATAATTAACATGCGACAAAATTCCTTAAAATACCCTGCCCGACATCCTGGCTTTTTTCCGGGTGAAATTGAACGCCCCAGATATTATCCGTGCAAATCGCAGAAGCATACTCCAATCCGTAATCTGTCAGAGCGGAAACAACCTTTTTATTTTTGGGTTTCACATAATACGAGTGGCAAAAATAAACAAATGCGCCGTCAGGAACATTCTTGAACAAAGGGCATTTTTCCTGAACAGCACGGATTTTATTCCAGCCCATCTGCGGGACCTTAACAGAATCAGAAAAACGTTCCACAGTCCCCGCAACAATGCCGAGCCCTTGGACATTGCCGCCTTCGCTGCTTGAATCAAACAAGAGCTGAAGCCCCAGGCAGATCCCTAAAAAAGGCTTGCCTTTGGCCACAAAGTCTTTGATAGGCCCAATCAGCCCCAGCTCACTGAGCCTGTCCATGGCCGGCTTCATAGCACCCACACCCGGCAAAACAAGTTTGTCGGCCTTCACAATTTCCGATGGGGTTGAAATGACAGATACAGTCCCGCCCGCGCTTTGGAGTGCCTTTTCCACGCTGCGCAAATTTCCCATGCCGTAATCAATAATCGAAATCATTTAATCTATAATCCCTTTTGTCGATGGCACAATCCCTTCCCTGCGGGGGTCGATCTGTGTGGCCTGATCCAAGGCAAGGCCCAAAGCCTTAAACACTGCCTCGACATTGGTGTGTACATCATCAGAAACATTCTGCAATGTAACGCTTAATGTTGCCCCCAAACTATGGGCGAACGATTCTAAGAAATGTTCAAGATACGTCAATGAATACTCTTCGTGGTTCTTTAACTGAAGAACCTTGTCATCCTGGATGTTGAGCTTGCAGTACCCGCGGCCGCTGATATCAATAATCACGCGCGCGACAGTCGCCTCCATCGGAGCCCCGGCAAAACCAAAACGGCGGATGCCTGCCTTATCTAAAAGGGCTTCTTTAAAGGCCTTTCCCAGCACAATACCGATATCCTCATTGGTATGGTGAATATCAATCTGGGTATCAGACTTTATAATTTCAAGCTCAATGTCAAAAAGGCCGTGAAACGAAAAAAGCTCCACCATATGGTCCATAAAGGCGAGGCCGGTCTTGATATCAGAACGGTCGCCTCTTCCGTCGATATTCACCTTGGCCTTAATATGGGTTTCTTTACTTTTACGTTCTATTTCTGCTGTTCTAGGGGTCATGTTGGCCTCCGATTGATTACCTTACTTAAACCTGACATTAACGCTTTCAGCGTGTTTGACTAACCCTTCAATCAATGCCACCTTTTCCAAAGGCTCCCGCACTTTTTCAAGGGCCTTTTTGGAATAGGAAATAATATGGCTCGTCTTTAAGAAACTCGACAAGCTTAACCCGGATGAAAACTTTGCCGTCCCTAATGTCGGCAGCACATGGCTCGGGCCTGCAATATAATCCCCGACCGGGGTCGGGCTGTAGGGCCCTAAGAAAATCGCGCCGGCATGCTTGATCTTTTTGGCAACGCTTTTAGGGTCATTGGTCAAAATCTGCAGATGTTCCGGGGCAATCTTGTTGGCGATATCACAGGCCTCATCCATGTTTTTCGCGTAAATCACAATGCCGCCCTGGACCCTGTTTTTAACCTGTTTTACGAGCTGCTTTGAGGTGGAAATAAGGATTGAAAGCCCTCCCGCGTGCTCGATCTGCGACTCAAAATCCGCAACCACATAATCCGGATTACTGCAACGGTTGGCAATGACCACAAGCTCTGTGGGCCCGGCCAGCATGTCAATATCCACATACCCAAAAAGCTGGCGCTTGGCTTCTGTCACATAGGCATTGCCAGGGCCGACGATTTTATCAACTTTGGGAACTGTTTTTGTTCCAAAAGCTAACGCCGCTATGGCCTGCGCCCCGCCCATTTTATAAATTTCTTTCACATTCAAAAGATTGGCGACTGCCAGAATATAGGGATTCACATGGCCGTCTTTTGCCGGAGGACTTACAATCACAATACGCTCAACACCGGCAATCATGGCCGGGATCACAGTCATATAAACCGAGGAAACCAACGGCGCTGTGCCTGCCGGGATATAAACGCCAACAGTCTCAATGGGCCGGAATTCTTCTTTTAAAAGAATACCGTCTTCACTCTTGATACAGCACGGTTTTTTGACCTGTTTCTTATAAAACGCGGAAACATTCTGGATTATGAGTTTCAGCGTATCAATAAATTCAGGCGTAATATTCTGAAAGGCGCTGCTGATCTCGCTTTCTCCAACCCGTAAATCCCTGGCCAGAAGCTTGACCTTGTCAAAACGGCGCGTGTATTTCAAGACCGCATCATCGCCGTTTAAACGCACGTCTTCCACAATGCGCTGCACTTTATCAATCGTGCTTTGACGCCGATAATTCATGTTGCGATTATAAAGCGCTTCAATATTTTTGCTGTTTTGTTTCAATAATTTCATGTCTTTAAGCTTTCTTTAACAATCTTTTGGGCTGCTTCAAAAACCGAGGCGAGTTTCAAAGGGTCTTTGCACCCGGCCTGGGCCATGTTCGGCCGCCCGCCGCCAGAGCCATTAAAAAGCGGCGTAATTTTCTGGATAAGCTCCCCGGCTTTGATATTTTTCCTGACCAAGTCATCGGAGATGGACACTATCACAGAACCGCTCTCCGAGGATGTGGCGGCCAGAAGAGCCACAAATGAAGGGCACTTTTGCTTCACAAGATCAGAAACCCGGCGAAGCGTTTCCATATCAATATCTTTAAAAAGATGTGTTACAAAACTGATGCCGCCCACAACTTCAGCCCTGGCAATCACATCAGCAATTGAATTTTTCATGATCTCAAAATTAAGATTACTAAGGTCTTTCTCAAGGTCTTTCATGCGCTTCACCTGGGCTTCCAGGCGGGGCACAAGATCCTCTGGCGAAACTTTCAAGACCGCAGCGGCATTTTGAAGCTCTTTTTCGCGGCCCCGAACATAAGCCAAGGCACCCACACCAGTCACCGCCTCTATACGGCGAATCCCCTGCGCCACAGCGCCCTCTGACAGGATTTTAAAAAGGCCAATCTGGCCTGTGGTATCAAGGTGCGTGCCTCCGCAAAATTCCTTGGAATATTCCCCGACCGAAACAATCCGCACCTTATCGCCATATTTCTCGGCGAAAAATGCCAAAGCTCCGCTCGTTTTGGCTTCCTCAATCGACATTTCTTTTTTTAAAACTATATCCGAACGCCTGATAAAAGAATTCACAACATCTTCAACCCTTTCCAGGTCTTCCCTGGAAAGCGCCTTGGGCTGCGTGAAATCAAAACGAAGGCGGTTTTCATCCACCAAAGACCCCTGCTGTTTCACATGCTCGCCTAAAACCTGACGAAGCGCGGCCTGAAGAAGATGTGTGGCCGTATGATTGCGCATGATCGCCATGCGGCGTTCACCGTCAATCGAGGCCTTCACCACCTCATTGACCTTGAGTTCTCCTTTAAGAGCCCCGTGGTGAATAAAAACTTCCCCCTGTTTTTGGGTATCTTTAATTTCCACAGTCCCTTTTCTAGCCAGGACATGGCCGATATCCGCTGTCTGTCCACCCTGCTCGGCGTAAAACGGCGTTTTATCAAAAACAATAAGGACATGAGGAGAGTCCTTGGCCTCATCCACCTTCTGTCCATCCACAAAGATCGCAACCACGGTGACATCGGCTGAGGGCTGGTCAAACCCCAAAAAAACAGTTTTGGGGATTGCTTTCACATCAACACCCGAAGACAGAAAAACATCGCCCTGCATTTTGCTGGCCGCGCGTGAACGCTCTTTCTGTTCTTCCATGAGCTTCTCAACAATAACGCCAGCTGCTTTTGACACCGGCTCGCCGAATTTTTCCAAAACCCTGGCCTGAATCAGGTTCATGGGAAGGCCATAGGTATCGCGATAACGAAACATCATCTCGCCCAAGGCATCCGCATTGCCCCTGTTGTCAGCCTTGAGCTGATCCAGCTCTGTTAGAAACTCGGGAACCTTTTCACCATTCAACTTGATCACCGCTTCTTCAATGCGCTTAATCGTGGTAACAATTTCTTTTTCCTTGTCCGCAAGTTCAGGGTAGGGCGACTTCATCACCTTGACCACGGAAGCAACAAATGTATACACCAAAGGCTTTTTAATCCCGGCCTGGATTAAAATATTGGTCATATCCACAATCAGGCGGCGCATAACATAGCCACGGCCTTCATTGGAAGGCATAACGCCGTCTGCAAGGCCAAAGGTCACGGCGCGAATATGGTCGGCAATGACACGGCTCTCCCGCAACGTGATTTTAGCTTTCTCAGCCGAGACAGCCTTATGGATTGCCTCTAAAATCGGCGTAAAAAGATCTGTCTCAAAATTATTGCGCTTGCCCTGCATCACCGCTGTGAGGCGCTCAAGCCCCATGCCGGTATCAATGTTCTTGGCTGGCAAAGGCTCCAGAACTCCGCCTTCTTTGCGGTTATATTGCGTAAAAACCAGGTTCCAAACCTCGCAAAAACGGCCGCAGCTGCAGTCAGGATTACAATCCGGATTCTTGCACTGGGGGTTGACGCCCCAGTCAAAAAAGATTTCCGAACACGGGCCGCACGGGCCATTAGGCCCGTTCAAACGGGCATTCGACGGCCAGAAATTGGATTTGTCGCCGAGTTTGACAATCCGGGAAGCAGGAATCTTGATATTTTTTGACCAAATATCGTAAGCCTCCACATCATCCTTATTCACCGACACCCAGAGCTTGTCGGCTGGGATATTCATAACATTTGTCAAAAATTCCCAGGCCCAGGAAATGGCTTCACTCTTAAAATAATCCCCGAAAGAAAAATTCCCCAACATTTCAAAACAGGTATGATGAAAATCCGTGACCCCCACCTCGGCCAAGTCATCCGTGCGCAGGCATTTCTGGGATGATGTGGCGCGCGTAAAATCAGTAATGTGCCCCATAAACTGCGGCTTAAACTGCTGCATGCCTGCGGTTGTAAAAAGAACCGTTGGGTCGTCTTTGGGAACCAAAGAATCGCTCATCACAATCTTGTGGTTTTTAGACTTAAAAAATTCAAGATACTTTGTGCGGATGTCGTTTCCTGTCATAACTCTCTTAACACCTTGTTAATCGTCTCCAAACCAAAACCCCGACGGATTAAATAATCCATGGTGCGTTTCTTGCGTTTGAGAGGCGGGATTGTTTGATAAACTCTTACACGCCTGGCTACAATGTCGCGAACCAGGGCTTCTTCATCGTAATCGTTTCTTGTTTCAGCCCAGGCTTTTTGGATGAACTCTTTTCCAATGCCTTTGCGCTCCAGCTCCAGCGTCACACGGCGAAAGCCATACTTTTTAAGGCGGCTCGTGAGCCAGGCTTTGGCAAATTCCTCATCGTTGACAAACCCTGATATTTTACAATCCAGGACGATTTTTTCAACAATCTCTTCGCCATACCCTTTGAGGCGAAGTTTTTGAGCCAGCTCAAGGGCGCTCTGTGGCCTTAATTTGAAAAGGCGAAGGGCGTAACCCTTCGCCTTTTTGAGCATCTCTAATTCGTCCAAATTACGCTGCCTTTTTGGCCTCGGCCTTGCCAACGCGCGGCTCAGTCGTGGGCTTGACCTTGGCTTTTTCCAAAACAGCCTTTTCTATTTTCTGGGCAACTTTGGGGTTATCCTGCAAATACTTGCGAACATTATCCCGTCCCTGCCCCAAACGCTCGCCCTCAAACGAAAGCCATGACCCTGACTTTTCAAGAATTTCGTATTTTGTTCCCAAATCCATAATATCGGAAAGGTAGGAAATCCCCTCGTCAAAAAGGATCTCAAACTCAGCCTCCCGAAACGGCGGCGCAACCTTGTTTTTCACGATCTTGGCCCTGACACGGTTGCCGTACACCTCTTCCCCTTTTTTAAGGGTTTCAATCTTTCTTAAATCAATGCGCACCGACGAATAAAACTTAAGGGCATTACCGCCGGTCGTGGTTTCAGGGTTTCCAAACATGACGCCGATTTTCATGCGGATCTGGTTAATGAAAATAAGGCAGGTGTTGGACTTGCTCGTGACGGCTGTCAGCTTGCGCAAGGCCTGCGACATAAGCCGCGCATGCAGGCCCATGTGGCTGTCACCCATATCGCCCTCGATTTCAGCCTTGGGCGTTAACGCGGCCACAGAATCAATGACCACTAAATCAACGGCATTGGAACGCACCAGAGTTTCAGCAATCTCGAGCGCCTGCTCGCCGGTATCCGGCTGGGAAACCAAAAGGTCCTCGAGCTTGACACCCAGCTTGGCCGCATACGTAGCATCAAAGGCATGTTCCGCGTCCACAAAAGCCGCAACCCCGCCTTTTTTCTGAATCTGATGGATAACACTTAACGTCAGGGTTGTTTTTCCTGAAGATTCCGGCCCGAAAATTTCAACAACGCGGCCGCGCGGAATCCCTCCGATACCGAGTGCCAGGTCGAGTGAAATGGCGCCTGTCGGGATGGCATCCACATCGAGCCTGGCCTGGCCGTCCATCTTCATGATGGAGCCTTTGCCAAACTGTTTTTCAATCTGGGTCAGCGCCAGATCCAGGGCCTTGCGCTTGTTTTCCACATCCGCCGGTGTAGGTTTTTTAACTTCGTTCATGACTCCTCCTGATAATTAATAATATTTATTCCAATTTAAAAGCCATCTGTATGGGGCAAGAATTAAAGCTTTTAAACAGGATTCCTAATTAAGGGGAGCTTGATTATACATAAGGGAGAAAAAGATGTCAAAAGGGATGTTCAAGAAGCAGAATGGCCAACAGGATTGACATTAATAGTAATTTTAACCTCAGGATTGGATATGCTTTTAGCTAGCGTAGGATCATCTCTGTCAATAACGGTAAATATAAATTGATTTCCGGCAAACGTCGGTGGATTTGGCGCAGTGGCAAATACATTCCAAGCCATTTTTCCCACATATTGATCAGCAGCGGTGCAAGCACCTGCGCCTGCAGGGATGGTTCTTGAACATTTGTAAACATTAACATTCGCTGCCGCAGCTCCTGGCTTGGAATAGCATTTCCAGGAATCTCTGACTCCAATATAAGGCGCGACTGTTCCTGGATTGTTGTCAATGACCCCATCTTGATTATTATCTTGCCGAAAACATAAAAAATTATTAGCAGTGGTATCAATTTGAACGCCAGGGCTTGTTGCCCAACCCACTGCAAGACTGGCATCCACTCGAATCATTTCCGCCAGAGCCATGGCGCGTATATAGAGCGTTGAATCATGGGTGTTTTCACGATCAAATCTGCGGAAGGCATGATCTGCGGCAGTCACCCCCGCCATCACAACACCAACAACCACAAGAGAAACCAGAAGCTCAAGAAGAGTAATACCTTTACAAGAATGCGCCACCATAATTCACCTATATAAAATTATAATAATATTCTAAAAATTACTACTGTAGGCGATATTAATATTGATATTAACGCCCCCTGCAGCATCCGTCGTAATTGTATATGTTGACCCCGCAGCAGGAGCAGGCTCCGTGGCTGAAAATAAACAACCAGCAGCACAACTAGTAATTTGATGAAGCCCAGGACTGAGCAAAGGATCTCCCGCAGTCCAGGCGCCTGCCGTAATCAGGCTTTGAATCTTATCGGAAACCCTTTTCATGTCCGTGGCCGCACCAAGCCTGGCATTGGAATCTCTTGTCGGGGTTCTCGCTGCTGATATAGTGCCAAAAATACCCACAGCCGCGATCGCGAAAATAACCGCAGCCACAAGAACCTCAAGCAAAGAAAACCCACAACGCGAAATTTTTATCATAACGATTACGGGCAACTGCCCGCAGTAACATTCGTACACACAGGATTAACATTATTATCCGCAAGAGCAATTGTAAGCGTAACCACCACATTAAATGCCGCGTTAGCAGCAGTGCAAGTTGCGGGTGCTGCCGCAATCTGGCAACTATATGTTGTTCCTCCGGTTTGCACGATATTCAAGGAATTATTCCCCAGCATCCCATTAATAGCCGCAGTAGTCGCTTCAGCAACATAAACTCCCTGCCGTGCAAAATATAACTGCTGCGCCGAATAAATAAGCTGAAGATTGCTGATAGCACTCCTCGCCTGGGCACGGGTCATAGCCTTCCCAAAGTTCGGGATCCCGTAAGCCGCAATAATGCCTACAGTCACCAATACTACCATAACCTCTGCCAATGAAAATCCTTTTTTTGTCATACGCACCCACCCTTTACGGAAAAATACGCTGAGCCATTGAGCAGCCGTTACCCGCAGGCGAACAAGAAAAAACATTGGCCGGACTGACAGTTACTGTATAAATCGTCCCGTTAATCTTTTTAAGACTCAGGTTCCCGCTGTTCTGGCAACTGCCGCCCTCAGCAACTGTCAGCACACGAAAATTCTTCATGGCTGCCGGAACATCAACATCATAGGTGCTGCAAACAGTAGGATACGACCCCGCAACACATAATGCCGGATAATCAATACAATACCGTGCCTGTGAACCATGCAATGCCGTCAAAATCTGAACCGCTTCTCCGGCAACAGCGGTTTCATTAGTGCTTGTAAATCTCGGGATGGCAATCGTGCCTAAGATCCCAAGGATCACGATCACCAAGATAATTTCCATTAATGTAAAACCGTTTTTCATAAAAATCCCTGCTTCTTTTAACCCAAAAGAGGGGCTGGCTGCCCAGCCCCTCTTCGTGAAATTATTCGTATTACAGAATAGCATTATAGCCAGCAGCAGCACAACCTGCGACACCACCCAATCTTGTCACCGTACCAGCAAAAATAGTGCCTTCATATTCATACGCGATATCGCCATTTACATCGTTAATGGTCATGCAAATTGCGTGACCAGCAGTGCTTTTAAAATCCGCTCTAAAAGACAAAAACCCCGCAGTTCCTGTATCGACCTGATAATTAAACTTAGCCTGGGCAGAAGGCGCATTCATGCCCAACTCTGCCCATGTATCGCAAAGAGTGTTGGTTGTGTTATTAGCCACATCAAAACAGTTCATGGCACTGCGCCTTAAGGCGCCAAACATCTGCATGGCTTCTGCGGCCTGCGAAGAATTTAACTGCCCTGTGATACGCGGCAATGCCAGTGTGGCCATAATGCCGATAATGACAATAACGATAATGACTTCAATGAGTGTAAAACCTTTATTATTACGCATAAATTCCCCCAAAAATGATTATAAAATTAAAAGAACGAGTGACATACTGGCACACGATACCCCTTCCCCCTCCTTTCCTGCCAAAATTTGTCTCTATATAAAAGCTGTAGGGGGGATACTGGGTATGATGCGATATAAGGACGAATAATAATGTCTCGTTCCCCGCCTATTTCAGCTACCTAGTTAAAGGATGTCACACAACACAACCCCTTGTCAACTCAGGGAAACGTTATCTTTTAAAAAATATTGACGTGCAAAACCATGGAAAGATATAAAGCTCGACGGGAGAAAAAAATCTTTTTTTACTGCCTTAATACCACAGCCATTCCTGCCACAAACTGGGCCGCGGTATCAACACGAAGCACATTCGGTCCTAACGACACGGGCACCGCACCTTTTTCTTTCGCCTGCGCCACTTCCGCAAGAGTAAAGTCCCCTTCCGGGCCTATCAAGAAAAGAATTTTTTCTTTTCCTGACGCCTCTGCCAGGGCCTCTTTCAAGGGGATACGACTCCCCTCAAGCCAGGGAATAAAGGAAGCTGTTGAGGCGTTACAAAAGTTTTTCAAAACGTGGTCAAATAGCATGGGGGCATGGATAACCGGCGAGAAAAGCCTTTTCGACTGCTTGACAGCGCTCCTTAAGACTTTTTGGTAACGGCCTATTTTTGCAGGCAATGCTTTGTCTGACAGCACACATTCTGTGCGTTCGGTTATCATGGGGATAATTTCATCAACGCCGAGCTGGGTACACTTATCAATGATATCTTCAAATCTTGATTTCTTAGGGATTGCGCAGGCCAGAATAATCCGAGGAAGACGCGGACTTCCTGCATTACGGACAGCTAAAACAAGGAGCCTGGCTTCTTTTTTTAATATGGATAGTATTTCGGCCTCGGCCAAAAGCCCGCAGCCATTGATGAGCTCAACCCTGTCTCCCGGCTTTAAGCGAAGGGCATGAGTTAAATGATGCAGCTCGTCGGCATCATCAATAACAACATTTTGAGAATCTTCCTTGAGGTTGGCAAAAAAACGGTGCATATTTAAGAGGCCGAATATGCGGGAGGGTTGACATTAATCGGGATTCTGACCTCAGGATTTGATATGCTCTGGGCTGACGTTGGATCGTCCCTGTCAATCAGGGTAAATGTAAATTTAGTACCGACAAACGTCGGCGGGTTTGGCGCAATGGTAAAAACATCCCAGGCCATTTTCCCGACATACTGATACCCTGTATCCCCCACGGCACAAACGCTTGGCCCGGCAGGAATGGTTTTTGTACATTTAAAAACATCCACATCCGCTGCCGTATCCCCTGGCTTGGAATAACATTGCCAGGAATCTCTGACTCCAATAAAAGGTGCGACTGTTCCCGGGTTATTATCGATACTGCCATCGTGATTATTATCCTGCCGAAAACATAAAAAATTATTAGCAGTAGTGTCTATTTGAACGCCGGGGCTTAGCGCTGAGCCAACGGCAAGATTGGCATCCTTTCGAATCATTTCCGCGAGGGCCATGGCGCGCACATAAAGCGTTGAATCATGGGTGTTTTCACGATCGAGTCTCCGGAAGGCATGATCTGCAGCAGTCACCCCCACCATCACAACACCAACAACCACAAGAGAAACTAGAAGCTCAGCAAGGGTAATACCTTTATAAGAATGCGCCGCCATAACTCACCTATAAAAAATTATAACAATATTCTAAAAATTACTAGTGTAGGCGATATTGATATTAATATTAACGCCTCCTGCAGCATCCGTCGTAATTGTATATGTTGACCCCGCAGCAGGAGCAGGCTCCGTGGCTGAAAATAAACAACCAGCAGCACAACTAGTAATTTGATGAAGCCCAGGACTGAGCAAAGGATCTCCCGCAGTCCAGGCGCCTGCCGTAATCAGGCTTTGAATCTTATCGGAAACCCTTTTCATGTCCGTGGCCGCACCAAGCCTGGCATTGGAATCTCTTGTCGGGGTTCTCGCTGCTGATATAGTGCCAAAAATACCCACAGCCGCGATCGCGAAAATAACCGCAGCCACAAGAACCTCAAGCAAAGAAAACCCACAACGCGAAATTTTTATCATAACGATTACGGGCAACTGCCCGCAGTAACATTCGTACACACAGGATTAACATTATTATCCGCAAGAGCAATTGTAAGCGTAACCACCACATTAAATGCCGCGTTAGCAGCAGTGCAAGTTGCGGGTGCTGCCGCAATCTGGCAACTATATGTTGTTCCTCCGGTTTGCACGATATTCAAGGAATTATTCCCCAGCATCCCATTAATAGCCGCAGTAGTCGCTTCAGCAACATAAACTCCCTGCCGTGCAAAATATAACTGCTGCGCCGAATAAATAAGCTGAAGATTGCTGATAGCACTCCTCGCCTGGGCACGGGTCATAGCCTTCCCAAAGTTCGGGATCCCGTAAGCCGCAATAATGCCTACAGTCACCAATACTACCATAACCTCTGCCAATGAAAATCCTTTTTTTGTCATACGCACCCACCCTTTACGGAAAAATACGCTGAGCCATTGAGCAGCCGTTACCCGCAGGCGAACAAGAAAAAACATTGGCCGGACTGACAGTTACTGTATAAATCGTCCCGTTAATCTTTTTAAGACTCAGGTTCCCGCTGTTCTGGCAACTGCCGCCCTCAGCAACTGTCAGCACACGAAAATTCTTCATGGCTGCCGGAACATCAACATCATAGGTGCTGCAAACAGTAGGATACGACCCCGCAACACATAATGCCGGATAATCAATACAATACCGTGCCTGTGAACCATGCAATGCCGTCAAAATCTGAACCGCTTCTCCGGCAACAGCGGTTTCATTAGTGCTTGTAAATCTCGGGATGGCAATCGTGCCTAAGATCCCAAGGATCACGATCACCAAGATAATTTCCATTAATGTAAAACCGTTTTTCATAAAATTCCCTGCTTCTTTTAACCCAAAAGAGGGGCTGGTTGCCCAGCCCCTCTTCGTAAAATTACTCGTATTACAGAATAGCCGCATAGGTACCGGCTGCACAACCTGCAGCGCCGCCCAATCTTGTGGCAGTGCCCGCAAACACAGTGCCAAGATATGTATATGCGGTATCGCCCGTTGCATTATTAATGGACATACAAAGAGCCTGGGTATTATCAGCTTTAAACATGGCTCTAAAAGCAATGTTTCCAGCAGTTGCCGTATCGACCTGATAAGTGAACTTGGAATTGGCAGAAGGTGCAGTCATGCCTAACTCTGCCCACGTATCGCAAAGAGTGTTGGTTGTTGCGTTAGCCACATCAAAACAGTTCATGGCGCTGCGCCTTAAGGCCCCGAACATCTGCATGGCTTCTGCGGCCTGCGAAGAATTTAACTGCCCGGTGATACGCGGCAATGCCAGTGTGGCCATAATGCCGATGATGACAATAACGATAATGACTTCAATAAGTGTAAAACCTTTTTTGTTACGCATATGTTCCTCCAAAAATGATTATAAAATTAAAAAAACAATAACTTCTTGGCACACTCAAATATTTTTATTCGCCCTCCTTTCCTGCGAGAATTTGCCTGTATATAAAAGCTGTTGGGTGGGATACCGGATAAGATGTGATATAAGGACAAATAATAAACTATCGTTTCCCACCTCTTTCAGCCTTCTTTTTGATTAACCTCCCCCTGTTGAAAGTGACAAGATCGGTAAAAACATAGACACAACAATAGTTCCAATAATAATGCCCATAAAAACCAGCATAAAAGGCTCAATAAGTGTGCCGAAACGCTTTACAAATTCTTCGACCTGCGATTTATAAAACCTGGCCACGTGGTTCAGCATCTGGCCCAACTCACCGGTTTCCTCACCCACACGAATCATCTGAACAGCCATCGGCGGAAAAAAGTTGCTGCGTTCCATGGGATCCGCCAATAACTTCCCTTCCTTGACCGCTTCCCGGATATCTTTAATCACCGATCCGCAAATAAGGTTGTCCACAAGCCTTTCTGAAATCTCAAGGGCATAAAGGATAGGAACCCCGCTTTCCACCAAAATTGCCATTTGCGAGGCAAATTTCTCAATCACCACCAGCTTGATCACAGGCCCGCCTACAGGCATTGAAAAAAGAAACGCCTCCCATGCCAAACGGCCTGGGCGGGTTTTGATATAATTCTTGAATAAAAACAGGCCCAGAATAATCCCGCCTACAAGGTACAAAATCTTTGTTTTAATAAAGGAAAAAAATGCCAGCATCATGACCGTAATGCCGGGAAGCTGAATATGCATATCTTTAAAAATTTTCTCAAACGTGGGCCCCACAAAAAGCGCAAACACCAAGATAGCACCAATACAAATACAAACCAAGACGGCCGGATAAATCAAGGCCCCGGTAATCTGCGACTGAAATTGGGCCGCCTGCTCCATATACTCTGTCAATTTTATCAGTATTTTGGGCATTGTGCCTGAGGCTTCCCCTACCTCCACAAGGCTCACCCAAAAAGGCGAAAAAACACGGGGATGCTTGCCTAAGGACTTACTGAAAGACTGGCCTGATTCAACATCCGCACGCACCTCGCTTAAAATACGTGCCAATTCCCTGCTCTCCACCTGGTCGGCAATAACCGTAAGACTCCTTAAAAGAGGAACGCCAGCCTCGAGCATGGTGGCCAGTTGCTTAGAAAAAGAAACAATATCATCCAAATTCGCACCTGTGTGCGAAAAAGTGCGGGCCGTAGGCTTTCTAAGAACAGGGGAAGACGACATGGCTGCTGTATTGTCCACCCCTTCAATACTCACCACAAACAAGCCCTGTTTTTGAACAATATTAATAGCGTGGTTCTTGTCCGGGGTATCCAGAACCTGAGTCTTTGTAAGACCCGCCTGGTCTTTTGCTGTGACAATAAATTTAGGCATAAAACTCCATTATGACCCTACTGTAACGCCAAGAATCTCATCCAAACTCGTAAGCCCTGCTTCCACCTGTTTTAAACCTGATTCATAAAGAGTTGACATCCCTGACTTGCGGGCAGCATCCCTTAAATCCGTATAAGTGCAGCCCCTGGAAATCAGGCGCCTTATCTCATCATCAATCATCAAGACCTCAGCCACAACCATTCTTCCCCTGTAACCGGTATGGGAACATTTATCGCACCCTTTGGCGCGATAAATGAGGTCAACATTAAGCTTAATATCCCCGAGTTCTTCAGGCTTTGGCTCGTAAGCCTCTTTGCAATGGGGGCAAAGCTTGCGTCCCAGGCGCTGGGCAATAATCATGACCAGCGATGGTGTTAAAAGATAGGGTTGAATCCCGATATCCAAAAGGCGCGTGATGGCGGATGGCGCATCATTGGTGTGCAGGGTCGAAAGCACAAAGTGGCCTGTTAACGCGGCACGCACGCAAATTTGCGCGGTCTCAAGGTCTCTCACTTCACCCACCATGATGATATCCGGGTCCTGGCGCAAAAAAGACCTGAGCGCCTCGGCAAAGGTAAACCCGATTTCCGAGCGCACCTGGACCTGATTAATTCCGTCGATACGAAACTCAACCGGGTCCTCGGCTGTCATAATATTTTTCGAAGGGTCTGTAATCTCGCTCAGGCAAGAATAAAGGGTCGTTGATTTGCCGCTTCCTGTGGGGCCTGTGACAAAGAAAAGGCCGTAAGGTGTTTTTAAGGCCTGGCGGATAAGATCCAATTGTTTGGTATCAAACCCAAGCACTGAGAGGTTCAGCTGCACAGAATCCTTGTCCAGGATTCTCATAACAACCTTCTCTCCCCACACTGTGGGCAACGTGGAAATACGAAGATCCACAGTCCTGTCTTCAAGCTTGGCAGAAATACGACCGTCCTGCGGAAGGCGTTTTTCCGCAATATCAAGCTTTGCGAGAATCTTGACACGCGAAACAATAGGAAGATGCAAATGTTTGGCCGGAGGAGGAATTTGGTAAAGTTCGCCGTCAATGCGGTAGCGAACCTCAAGCCTGTCTTTAAAAGGTTCTATATGAATATCGCTCGCCCGCTCATCAATAGCCTGGCGGATAATCAAATCAACCAGTTTTATGACCGGCGCTTCTTCTGCTTTGGCAATAAGCTTATCCAGGCTGAGCTCTGTTTCAACCTTGTCCTCACTGCTGGCAAAGCTTTTGCCGATATCGGAAATGCGCCCCCTCTCAAGGGCCTGGTCCCACAACGCAGACCTTCCACCGCTGTCAGATGACATATAAAACTCCTGCACAGCTGCAGTAAGGTCGGTTTGAGTGGCAATCACAAAATTAATTTCGCAACCCGTCATCTTCTTGATGTTATCGATCATGATCAAGTCAAAGGGATTGGCAATAGCACACGTCAGGGAATTCATATTGCGATTGAGAGGAATGACAAAATGTTCTTTGGCGTATTCGTAGGTAATCAGCTTTTCAAGGCCTTGATCTTTTTGCGGAGTCAAAAGCCCTGATGATTTGGAAGCATACGGAATCAAAAGCTGTGTGCCCAATGCTGAGGCCAGGTCTTCCTCTTTAATCATGCCCCGGCGGACAAGAATTTCTCCAATGTGCCCCTTTTCAGCCTTTTGAACCTCCATGGCCTCCTGGAGCTGGGACTCTGTAATAAGCCCCTGCTTGATAAGAATTTCTCCAAGTCTTAAACGTGGCATGTCCTTACCTTTTTTGGGAAGAATAACTGTCTAGTTCATTTAAAATTTTCATGGACCTGGAATTCTCCAGGCTTTGTTCCCGGTCATCATTCACATACCTTCCCCGGGAATTAGCCCTCGGCGCCACAAACTGATCATCAGCACCCAGTAAAATATGAGGAGTCATGATCACCAAAAGCTCGCGCTCTGCCTTGGTGTGCTCCTTGTGCCTGAAAAGGCCGCCCAAAAGCGGAATGTCTCCGAGGAGCGGAACTTTTGTGGATGTGTCTGTCAATGTTGTGCGTAGCAAGCCTCCGATCACAATCGTCCTTCCATCAGGAACCCTTAATATACTCTTGATGCTCCTCTCTTCAGTATCCCTTATGGCAGCGCCACCAGGAACAACAAGAGAACTGGCATGGCTGTCAATAACCTTAGGCTCCACCGCAAGAGTAATTTCTCTGGTAACAAGATTGGCTTGCGGCGTCACAATTAACCAGACACCAGTATTGGCACGCGTCACAGTGGTGCCAGAGGTTGACGCGCCTCCTGTGGTTGAAACAACAGAGGTATCCGCAGAAATAGCTTCATCGGTTTTGATATCAATCCTGGCTGTCTGATTGTTCAACGTGAGTATTCTCGGGCGGGCCAAATTCTTGGTGTCTGAACGCGTTTTTAAAGCCTGAATCAGCAATGTGGCGGAAGAGAAATCAAAAGCCCCGCCTGTAAATTCCAAGCCAGTATTCGACCCCGATGAAGAGCTACTCGAGGAAGAACTACTCGAGGAAGAACTGCTCGAGGAAGAACTGCTTTGCGCAGGTGAATATTTATTAGGCTTACTTAAAACATTTTGTTCATTAAAAGGAAACGTTGCTGCCCGTTTGGCACCGGTTAGAGAAAAGAAAGACCCGCTATACTTAACCCCCAGGTCATCCAAAACACCTTTGGAAACATCCAGCATTTCAACTTCAATAAGAATTTGCGCCACAGGCACATCCAAACGGGCAATAATTTTCTCAATATTAGGAAAATTGACAGCCATATCTGTAATGATCAAACTATTGGTACGCGGATCCTGGGCTATTTTTCCTTTTTCAGTCAAAGCCGCTGTCAAGGCTGATTCAATGGTTGAAGTTGCGGAAGTCCCCGACCCACCGGCAGTTCCCGTCGCAGAAGCTGAAGCAGAAGAAGACCCGGATGAAGATGATGAGGAACTTCCTGAACTTGAAGATCCCTCATCATAGCCAATGGAAAGGGCATTCATCTTGGAAGAAGAAACTGTCGCATACTTGAGCTGGTATATGCGCGTTACGATATCTTCCTCTTTTTTAGGGATTGTTTTGACAACAATGGTATTCACATCGCTTTGATACTCATAAGTGAGATCATTGGCGGAAAGGATCATCTCAAGGGCATCTTCTGTCGGCACATTCTCAAGATAAACAGTCACATTTTTTTCCGGCACATTCTGATTAATCAAAAAGTTAATCCCAATCTGCTGAGAAAAGGCCTTAAGGACATCCTGAAGGTTGGCATTTTTAAAATCCAGGGAAACCGTCCGCGAGTATTGAGGAAGGACAAATAAACTTCCTCCCCCTTCATCCGCAAAAGCTTGTTGAGATTGAAAGGAAGGCAGTGTCGCGGAAAAAATCCACAGCAAGAAAGACATGAAGAAAATATTATAATTTGTCATAAGTGTATTACCGGGAACCTGTTGGTTGATAGATGCCAGTGGCCAAAAGATTTTCCGACTTCCCCTGGCCATTGCCTTGATTTAATGTCTGGGTATGCTCTTGCCCTCTAGAAAGAAATTTAATACTGCCTTTTTCAACAGCTAAAAGTTTCATTTTGCCCTGATCTCCAAATGTTTGCCCCACATCAACCAGCTGGCCGTTAATAATCGCCTGGGGACGCTTTGAATTATAAATAATCCCGGTCACTTTTACCGCAGACGCCCCTGTATCACCCCTGCCTGTGGAGTCTCCGATATCCCCAGGACCAATAACAGGAGGCATGACAGGAATCGGGGGCGGCTCTGGCTCAATAATCGGCACAGCCGGTGGAACCGGTGAAGGCTCAACAGTAGGCGGAACAACAATCGGCCTTGGCAACGGCTTTTCAATAGGTGTTTTAGCCAAAAAAGGATTGATCAATGACGAAATCGCAGCCTCAATATCATCCACAGGCCCAGCCGCCGTATCATCGTCAGCTCGTGTCACTCCTATAAAAAATGATGTTATAAGAACAGAATAAAAAAATATACTTAAAATATATATAAATTTTTTAGTTCTTTTTTGCACTGGAAAACACCTCAATGGAAGATATTACAAGATCCATCATAAATCCTTTACCGACAAGGCCATCAGCTTCATTTCCACTCTCTGTATCTGTAAAATTTTGGACCTGTTCAGAATCTCCGGGCTTTCCAGCCCACGACTCAACTCTCATGGCAAACTTTGATTTTTCAATATCATTTAAGAAATAAATAGCCTCTTTAAAGCTCGGAGCCAGACAGGAAATCCTGACAGTTGCTTTACTGGATAACGGCATTTTAACAACCTCTGGCGGAGAAAACGAAGAAATCCGGACATGGCGCTTTCTTGCGATTTCGGTAATCTGTGTAATAAAACTCGACTCGTTTAATGACGGCGGCAATGCCTGAAAAGCCTTTTCCTTTTCCTGAAGGGTTTTCTTATACTTCTCGATGGGCTCCTGCTTGGCTTGTAAGGCCTGGATCTTGTTATCCAAATCCTTAACCTGCGCCATATTATTCGAAAAAATATAAAAACCTGCAAAAACCGTAATCAAAACAAAAATAGCAGCCAAAAATTCAAACTTTCTGGCCATGAGAAATTCACGGACATCCTCAGACTTGAGCTTCTTGATCGCGGCCGGATCAAAGCCCTTGATAGAGTTGGGATTAAAATTTTTTAAATCCGGGAATTCCATGTTTTTCTCACTGACAATTGATACTAAAAACTGTGACTGTATTTTTACCTAAAGTCTCTGTTTTTAAACTCGTTAATTTAATATCTTTTAAAAAAGCCGCCACTTTCGCATCTGTTCGCAACGTCATAATAAAGCGGTTGACCGCGTCAAATTCTGAATTGCCGTCACCCAAATAAATTTTTCCTGTCAGCAGCAAATTAACAGATGACTTCGTTTTTCCGCTGTCCTGCGAAGCGCTATCATCAGCATTTTTCTTCGAACCAGCGTCAGACTGCACATACATAACATTCACAGTCGACAGCCACATGCCATTAGGAATAAGCTGAAAAACCCTCACCACAAGCGGGGTCACAGAAGAGCGTAGTTCCAAACTATTAATGGCATTTAAAACTTTACGTTCTGCGCTTCTTTTAAACTCAATGTCATCAAGAGAGACATCGCTGAATTTTCCAAGGCTGTTATTTAATGCCGCCACCTTTTTTCCTTTTTCAAGGAGAAGCGCGCTTGTCACGGTCCAAATAAAGCCCAGCACAAAAACCAGAAAAACCCCTGCTATCACAGGAAACATGAACGAAGGAATTTTGATAGTTTTCTTTTCATCCTTGGCCGACACAGCGCAAGAAGCATCCCCTTCTGACAAATTAAGATCAATCACCTCCCGGACGCTGCCGGATAAGGCAACACCAAAAGCATTGGCTGCCCCCATGTCTGTAATCCCGGCGCGGTCCAGCAAGCTTACGGTATCAACCGGCAGGACAGGAATTCCCAGATCATCGCTCAAGCCCGCGCAAAGGGTTTTATTCATGGATGATGTGAAAGAAATGATGCGCGACACTTCGGTTTCCGGATGCTGGCGGTTAAAAAAATCAAAGGAAATACGGACTTCATTGTAAAGCTTGGCGCGTAAAACCTCTTCGCCGCCGTCATTATCAGCCGACTGCGGCGTTGAGAGCCTGAAATCACGGATAAACTTGACAAACCCGTCAGACACAATATTCAGCTCTCCGCCATCCTGATCCATGGTCAGGACTGCAGCCACCTGATTGGCGTCTAAAACTTTCTTGGTAAAAAGCGTGCGCAAAAAGCTCATGCACGAAGGCTCGCTGTAAACAACATTCATGCCTGATTGGGAAAGGACATTAACGTATTTTTTGTAACTGTCTTTGCGGATCGCTGTAAAAAGGACGCCAATCTGTTTAACGCCGCCCCTTAAAATCGTGGAGGGATAATAGGTGTAAATGAGTTCTTCCAGCTGGAACGGGATATATTTCCTGGCTTCAAACGCAACAACGCCCTGAACCTCGTGAGGCTTGAGCCATGGAATAAGAAACCAGCGGACAATGATATCGCGGGAAGGAAGGGAAAGATACGCTTCGGTTGTTGAAAAACCTTTGTTCCTCACAGCCTTTTGCAAAAGCTCTAAAAGGCGGACATCCTCGGTAACAGTATTGGTCAGGTTTCCGATCTGAAGCTCATCAAAAGAAACATAGGCAGTTTCAAGCGGCACGGATTTGGCAACCTCGACAAGGCTGATGCCGTCGACCCCCCAGTAAACCCCTAATTTATTGGTTCCTGCCATAGAGTTTTTTAAATGTCATGCTTGTTGCCTTGCTTTGGACGATTCATAAGCAAGGAAAAGAAAGTCTGCTGACTTTCTCTAATGTAAATATATATCTATTAAACAGTTATAGAGAGGAAATGTCAAAAGAATTCAGAAAAATTTTAAGGCGCGACCTAATAGTCGACCCTGACATCAATCCTGCACGGCATGGCTGTCGCGCCCACGTTATTATTAACACAACCAGGCTGACCCAAAGCACAAAGAATGTACGTGACAGTATAACTACGCGTGCCGGTAGTTGTACTGACAACAACAGGATTTGGATTCGGAGCAGGAACGCCGTTAGCGCACCCTGCGCCCTGAAGGCAGCAAACCGATTCTGGCGTAGCTCCAGCGGCTACTTCTTTAGAAATTTTTGTATAAGCCTTCCAAAATGCGCCTTTAGCAACAGTATCAGCATCCACTTCCTGCACCTGATTTTCCACTGTTAGCGAACGGGAAATGTTGCGGCTCATCAGGCCAATCACAAGCAAAGACATTGTAATGACCACCGCGATCACAAGCATCATCACCATACCGGATTTATTTCTCAAATTTCTCATCATAAACTAATCCTCCTCTACAAAATTATGACACACAGGGCATTGAACAATTTCCATTTTCTTTAAATTAAAAAAAACATTTCCGCAATAAGGACACCTTAAGGTGATTTCTGTTTTCTGAAAATCATCCCGTAATGCCCGGCGCCCTCTTTTTGACCGGCCGCCCCAAAACCATAAAAAAAATACCCCCATGATAATAATCAAGAAAAACAACGCCACACTTTCCGTCAACCCCACTTTAATCATGGCTCGGCAGCCTCAGGCGAATGTTAGGAGCCGCAGGAAAATCGCTGTCTGCCCCTGATAAAGGCGGTGATTTCTCCTCGGCAAGAGACGCCCTTGGACCTGAAAACTTGGGCGGCAGCGGCCCTTCCGTAACACTGGAAACAATGCCAGTGTCTTCGGGCTTGTCAACCACAACCCCATGATCCCAGGCCTGTTCAAAAGGCTTTTTACTTTTTTCAAAAAGCAAGCCATCATCAAATCCCACAGCGCCCTCATCGCGCGTCCGCCAAACAGCCAGTTCGTCTTTCCTTAAAATACTCCCCCAAAAAGAAAAATCTATCCGATAATCCTCACGAACACCCCGAAAAGTCAACGCAACGCAATCCAACATCACACAATGGATTGCCGCGGCCAGCAATAAAGCCCGGCAAAAACTCTCAAACCCAAAACTACTCTTCACGGTCCGTGGCAATGTTAATCTTTTCAACACCCAACCCTCGCGCCAGATTCATAAGCTCAACAATCCGCCCCAGCGATGAACGCCGGTCAGCTTTAATCAACATCTGCCTTTTAGCTCCGCCAGCCCCCGACAGCATTTCCTTAAGCTCTGCCAGGGTTGTCACATGGCCTGCAACATAAAAAACATTTTCACTGGTCACAACAACAACCACATTGCCGGAGCTGAAGGCATCGCTTGTGACCGCCTTGGTAAACTTGATGCCAAACGGCACCGGCCGGGTAAAATAAAAGCCCAACATGACAAAGGCCAGTGAAAGAACAATAACATTCGCCAACAGCGCCCACAACATCCTTATGCCGTTCAGAGGCCTGTAAGTTCTTTGGATCCGCACGTTCTTAAAAAGCTCCTTTTCATCGTTACGCCGTATGTGTCAAAAAATCTGCCAGATCCGGGCCTGCGGCCTCTATCTGAAGTATATAATATTCCACGCGGCTTATACAGTATTGATAAATAATAAATACCGGGACTGCGATGAGAAAAGCAGCGACTGTCGTAATAAAGGCTGCCCACACCCCGAAGCTCAGATCTGAGAATACCGCAGGATTCAAAGCCACGGCGCGAGTATGAATCGTATAAAAAGAACTGCCCAAACCCAGGAGCGTCCCTAAAAGTCCTAAAAAAGGAACAACATTGCCGATGATAAATAACGGCAAAAGAAACCTCTCAAGCTCCGGGACTTCAAGACCCCCGGCCTCTTCCATGGCCCGTATAATCTCTTCCCGGCTCTTGCCGTACTGTAAAAGCCCGGCTTTTAACACCCTGGCCAGCGGAACATCATGCGCATCACAAGCACCCAGCGCGGCCTTGATATTATTATCGCGGATGGCTGTAAAAATATTGCTTTTTAATGCTTCCGCGTCGATATTAATAAAAGTGAAATAACGAAACTTTTCAATAACCATGGCCAATGCCAATACTGAACACAAAAGGATCGGCGCCATCATAGGGCCCCCTAAAATCATCAGCTTCCAGGGGGTAATTTGAACCAGTGTCGTTGCCATACTTTGCCAACAATTATTTCTTCTTTAACGCGTCCTGAATGGAAAGAATCCGTTCCTGGGCGACTTTGGACTCTTCCACGTTATATTCGACAATCTTTTGATACGCTGTGACCGCTTTGTCCCAATCCTCTTTATTTTCATAAAGCTTGCCGATACGGAAATAAGCCTTCACGACCCACGGCCGTTCCTTTTCGTAAAGGTAGGGAATTTTAAAATAGGCCTCAATCGCCTTATCAATATCATTGGTAATTTCGTAAGTATCTCCGATGGCAAACTGGATTTCGGCATTGGTGATTCCACCGGAACCTTTGGGAGCTTGAAGCGCATTCTCATAAGCCTGAAGCTCTTCTTTATATTGTTTATCCTTACGGTAAATCTGGGCAATTTTCATAAAAGCATCCCGCTTGAATTCCGGGCTGTTGGTAATAATATTCTGATACGTTTCAACAGCCTTTGACGGGTCAAGCTCCCTCGAGAAAATATCGGCAATCGCGAGCTTGGCCTTGGTCACCAGATCAGGATCAGCCCCGGCATCCACCAAACGGTAATGCTCCAAAGCTTTGTCCAGAAGCCCCTGGGCGTGATACGCCCGGCCGAGTTCAAAATGAACAAGATACTTCTTATCCGTATCAGGGAAACCATTTAAAATTTGCGAATAATATTCCAGGGCCCTCTGATAAAGGCCTGTGGCCATCGCGTGCTGCCCCTGCCAGAGGAGCGACTCGAGGGCCGCGTCACTTTTGGGCGAACGAAAAACAATCTCGCTAAAAGCCGCTAATGCGTCTTTGGTATTCCCCTGTTCATAGGCAATTTTGGCAATCCCAAGCCTGGCGTTTAACACCACGGCTTCCTGATTCCCGAATAATTTAATAATCTCATTAAAAACAGCCCCGGCCTTGTCAAACTGCTTCAGATTAAAATAAGAAAGCCCCAGCATATAACGGGCTTCCGAAGCAAACTCGTTATCCACGCTCACGGTCTTTACAAAAGGCTCGATAATCTGGACAACCGTTGCCCAGTCATGTTTCTTAAAATACGCGACTCCCAGGTAATAATTGGATTCGAGGATAAACTTGCTTTTGGAAAAATTAGACTGCAGTGCCTGGAAAGCCATGATTGCGGGATCCAGCTTGCCGGTCTTCAGAAGCACCACCCCCAGACGATACTGCACATAATCCGTATAAGGCGTATCTGAAAATTCCTTGAGAATGCGGTCATACGTCGTCACAGCTTTGTCGAGCTGGCCGGCTTCCTGATAGGCGTCTGCGATTTGCGTCAGGGCGCTCACTTTAACAATCTTGCTGTCGGCCTTCTCGAGAACGCCCTTAAAACTGTCAATGGACTGGTCAATGGCGCCTGACTTCAAATAAGTCCAGGCAAGGCCAAACTGGGCCTTTTCAACAGTCTTTTGATACTGGGCATTCGCGCCAAAAAGCTCAATAATTTTTTTATAATCAGCAATGGCTTTCGCATAGTCGTTCTGATGATAATAGGTATTGGCCCGGCCCAAATAACTCTCAATAGCGCGCGGGCTCTCCGGGAACCGCGTCACAAGCTCGGTGTAACTGGCAATGGAGTCGGAAAACTTTTCTTCCGCGGCATAAAGGCTGGCCTTCCCCAAAAGAATGTCTTCTTCTTCCAATTTATTGGCCTTGGCCACATCCCCGGCTTCAGTAAAAGCCTTTAACGCATCCTCGTATTTGGCCAGCTTGATCAGGCCCCACCCCTGGCCAATGACGGCGCTTAAAATATTTTTAGGGATTTTTGTCAACTCTTTGGACTTTTTGTAGAAATTAACAGCCTGCTCATACTGTTCAAGGTAGTAGTAAGATTCTGCAATGTTAAACGTCGCATCAAAGGCTCTTTGCGAATTGGAAAACCCTTGAAGATATTTGTTAAATTGAAAAATAGCTCCTTCATATTGTCCAGCGTTATAATCGCATTCCCCCAGTTTAAAGGCAGAATCTTCCGTAAGATTGTTCGAAGGAAACTTTTCGATAAGCTGCTGGAAGGCTTTCTTGGCTTGGGCATAATCTGCTTTTTCAAAATAACTCCACGCCAAAGAATAATAGGCCTGCGGCGCATAGAGCGAATTGGGAAAAGCCTCAATGACTTTGCCATACTGCTCCCGCGCCTTGTCATAATCGCCGCTTTTCAAATACGTTTCGCCAAGCCAGAAAAGGCTGGCATCTTTATAAGTGTCTTTCTCTGAAATTTCTTTAAATACGGTAAACGCTTTTAAAAATTGCTTCTTAAAGAAATAACACTGACCTTCCAAAAGCCTGGCCTCGACATATTTATCAGTTTTGGGGAATTCAGAGAGAAGCTGGGTCACATAACGGATGGAAACATCGTAAAACCCGTCCTCGAACGCGCGCTGGGCCACAACAAAAAGCTCTTTTTCATTGGAAGCGGCATAAGCGCCGGGTGAAAAAGACGCCTCAAGGACAAAAGAAATTAAAGCTGTGGCAAAAATAACAGCAAAACAGTGATAAAGAATATTCTTTCGCATAGAGCAAATTATAACAAAAGAATAGCCTATTTATATAATATAAATATAAAAAATACTTACTTTGAAAGGAACGGCTTAAGATAGCTGCCGGTGTAAGACCCCGCGTGCCTGACAATGCCCTCCGGCGTTCCTGCAAAAACAACCTCTCCGCCTTTGTCTCCGCCATCAGGCCCCAGGTCAATCAAATAATCCGCGCTCTTTATAACCTCAAGGTTATGTTCAATGACAAGCACGGTATTGCCGCGGTCTACCAGCCGTTGAAGCACTGTAAGGAGTTTCTCCACATCCGCGAAATGAAGCCCGGTTGTAGGTTCGTCTAAGATATACAAGGTCTTGCCTGTGGCAGGCTTGCAAAGTTCTGAAGCCAGTTTTACGCGCTGGGCTTCACCGCCGGAAAGGGTTGTTGCAGACTGGCCTAACTTGATATACCCCAGACCAACATCATTTAAAACTTCCAAAACACGCCGCACCCTGGGAATGCCTTCAAAAATATTTAAGGCCTCCTGGACAGAACTTTCCAGAATCTGGCTGATATTCCTTCCCTTATATTCAACCCCCAGCGTCTGCTCATTAAAACGCCTGCCGTGGCAGACCTCGCACTCCACATGCACATCCGCCAAAAAATGCATTTCAATTTCCTTGATCCCATCGCCCTGGCACGCCTCGCAACGGCCGCCCTTGACATTAAAGCTGAAGCGGCCGGGCTGAAACCCCCGCAGTTTGGATTCTGGAAGCATGGCAAAAAGCGAACGGATATCCGTAAAAACACCTGTGTATGTCGCGGGGTTAGACCTCGGCGTGCGGCCGATAGGCGACTGGTCCACAACAATCACCTTGTCGATATTTTGAACACCCTCGATCTTTTGAAAAGCCCCTGGCTTTTCGCGGGTTTTATAAATACGCTGGGCAAGCGCTTTATATAACACATTATCCACGAGCGTGGATTTCCCGGAGCCTGAAACCCCTGTCACGCACACAAATGTCCCCAGAGGGATGCTCACATCAATATTTTTCAGGTTGTGTGCGCCGGCAGCTTTGATGGTAATGGCGTATGCCGGGTCGATCTTCCGGCGCTGAAGCGGCAGTTCGATCTTGAGCTCCCCTCTTAAATATTGCCCGGTCAAAGACTCTTGTGACGTCAAAAGCCCATCCACCGGCCCCGCGTAAAGGATCTTGCCGCCATATTCCCCGGCGCCAGGCCCCAGGTCAACCACATAATCCGCCTTGCGGATCGTGTCTTCATCATGCTCGACCACAATAAGGGTATTGCCTAAATCCCGAAGCGCATGAAGGCTTGATAAAAGCCGTTCATTATCTTTCTGATGAAGCCCGATCGACGGCTCATCCAGGACATAAACAACGCCCACCAGGCCTGAGCCCACTTGAGTCGCCAAACGGATGCGCTCGGCCTCGCCGCCTGAGAGCGTTGAACTGCGTCGGTCAAGCGTCAGATACTCAAGCCCCACGTTGATGCAAAAATCCAGCCTGCGGTTAATTTCCTTGAGGATCGGCTCGGCAACAAGTTTTCCCTCTTTGGGAAGATCTATTTTGGTAAAAAATTTCCTGGCTTCGACAATAGAAAACTTTGTTATCTCGGCAATATTCTTGCCTGCCACAAGCACCATAAGGGTTTCTCTTTTTAAACGCCGACCCTCGCACACCGGACAGGGCGCCTCGGACATAAACCTGGCAATCTCTTCTTTAAGCCACTCGCTGTCTGTTTCCCGGAACAGGCGCTCAAGATACCCGGTTACACCCTCAAATTTCCTGCCCCAGATAATGTCTTCCCCGCCAAAAAGCACACGGCGTTTAAAATCCCTGGGAAGTTTCTTAAAAGGGCATGTCACATCAATATCATAAAGCCCGGCCAGTTCCCGAAGCACAGCGCGATAATACATCATGTACCCCCGCTGTCCCTTTTTCCAGGGCACAATGGCTGAAACCCATGGTTTTTGGGGGTCTGTGACCAGGGAATCCACATCAATTTCCATTTTTGTCCCCAACCCGTTGCACGCACTGCAGGCGCCGTAAGGGGAATTAAAAGAAAATGTCCTGGGCTCCAATTCCGGAAGATTAATGTCTTCATCCGGCACAGAAAACGTCTCGCTCAAAATCAGATCCGGCTGGTCATCATAAAAAGAAACAATAAGAACACCCTTGCCCACACGAAGCGCTGTTTCCACAGAATCCGTTAAACGGTTTTTCACATCATTTTTAACAACCACCCGGTCCACAACAATATCAATGTGATGGATTTTATAACGGTCGAGCTTGAACTTTTCCTCAACCCCGTAAATTTCACCGTCCACACGCAACCGGGCAAAGCCGGCTTTCATCACCTGCTTTTGAATGTCTGGATAAGTCCCCTTCTTGCCGCGAATCATGGGCGCTAAAATATTAACCTTTGTTCCTTCAGGCAACTTTAGAATACGCGCCACCATCTCCTGGGCTGACTGCTTTTCAAGTTTTCGTCCTTTATAATAGGGAACACCCACCCGCGCGAATAGGAGGCGCATATAGTCATAAATTTCAGTTTGAGTGGCCACTGTGGAGCGCGGGTTACGGCTGGTGGTTTTTTGTTCAATCGAAATGGTGGGGCTGAGCCCCTCAATGGATTCCACATCCGGCTTTTGCATCTGATCCAAAAACTGGCGGGCATAAGCTGACAAGCTCTCCACATACCGGCGCTGGCCTTCGGCATAAATCGTGTCAAACGCCAGCGAAGACTTTCCCGAGCCGCTTAACCCTGTAATCACAATAAATTTATTACGGGGAAGCTCTAACGAAATGTTTTTAAGGTTGTGTTCCCTGGCTTTTTTTATGACAATACGATCTAACTGCATTTTTTCCTTTTTTAACTTCGTCGTTCATTTCCAAAGACACTTACAAGGAAATGAATGGCCCTCGTTTCTATTCCAGAAACGAGGGCCATTTAAAAAGACTACAAAAGGAAAATTACTTCTTCTTTCCCTTCTTTGCCTTTTTCTTGCCGCCCTTAACCATTGCCGCGCAAGAAATATCTCCCTGCTTGTCAATGAAATAGAGGAAGCCAGCTTCCTTCTTAATACCGACCTTAGCCACCTTCTTGGGTTTGCCACCCTTTTTGGCGCCACGGGCCATCACCGCTGAAGAGACGTCTCCGTCCTTGTCGATGAAATAAAGAAAACCCTTCTCCTTCTTCACTCCGACTTTTGCAACTTTCTTAGCCATGTTGTCACCCCCTTTCAACTGTGTGTTTTTGATCATCCTATTTCTTTATTGGCGCGACACCTGCCAGATCGCCAATAACATTCACCAGGTCACTCCCCGGAGGAACAACAATCTTGGTGTTCGTCTGTAGAGAAGTTTCAACGGCTTCGAGCCTCCTTAAAAGCTGGGCATTGCCCACAAAATACTGGTTAGCAGCCTCATTCACCAGCCGGATAGCCTCGGCCTCACCCTGGGCCGCCAGTATTTTAGCCTGTTTAATACCCTCAGCACGCTTGATCTCGGCGCGTTTCTCGCCGTCAGCCTCAGTCTCACGGGCTGTGGCAAAATCAATGGCCGCAATTTTTTCATTCTCCGCCTTCACAACCTTGTTCATGGTCTCCTGAACATCCTTGGGCGGATCAATTTCCTTGAGTTCCGTACGAACGATCTCAATGCCCCAGTCTTTGGTTTCCTTAAGAAGAACATTCAAGAGCTCGGCGTTAATCTTGCCGCGTTCGCTGTTGGCTGATTTGAGCGTTAATGTCCCGATAATATTGCGCAACGTGGTGCGCGCCAGATTAACAATCTGATACTGGCAGTTCTGGACGTTGTACATGGCATTTTTGATACTCATCTCATCCGGGCGGATCTTGAAATAAACCTGGGCATCCACCTTGGCATTCAGGTTGTCATTGGTAATAATTTCCTGAGGAGACGCCTCGATCAGCTGCTCTGTAATATTTAAAAGAAACATGTTTTCAATGATCGGGATAACCCAGTTAAACCCGGGAACCGCATAACGGTTATATTTACCGAGCCGTTCCACGACCCCGCGCTGTGTGGGACGGACGATCCGGATGCCCATAAAGAAAATCACCACAATGCCAATAATAACCCCATAAACAATTTCCATAGAATTCACTATCCCTTTCTATGTGCCAATTTTAACCTGATAATAGCATTGTTTTAACGTCTGGATAGCTGACAAGACCGCCAGATAACTGGTCTTGGGGTTATCCGGGCAAACCTCATTCTCGGTCCTGGTCACAATACGGCCAAAAGGGCCTTCGAGCACAATTTCATGAGTATTACGCGCTAATTTAGGAGCGGCCACAATCTTAACCCGAAGGACACAGCGCGGGCCGGCAGCCAGTTGGAGCGCTGCAGCCACATTGATATTTTGAGGAAAATATTTGACGGCTTCCCGGGCATGCCCATCAAACAGGACAACATCCTTTTTGGCGTTCTTAAGGTTAATGCCCTTTTCCTTAATATAGGGGTTTCCCTCAAATCCGGCCAGGGGCTTGCGCGTGGTTAAGGTTATGGTGGAAAATCCGGCCAGGGTCACGGCCTTTACCGCGTCAAGGCCTGCGATAGCTCCTGACGGGATAAAAAGTGAAACTTTGTTTCTTTCAGCTAAAGAAAAAAGGCTCTTTTGGTTAAGGAGCCGCCCCACACTCATGGCCAGGACGCTTTTTCTGGCCATCAAAGCCTGGCGGACAATATCTACGGTCCCGCTGGTATTAACGCATTCAACAATAATATCTGAAGAAGACAGGAGGCTTGCGAGAGATTTTTTGACAATACGCGGAGATTTCAGCCGTTCGGACAGCTTGCGGGATTTGGCGGCATCAATGTCGTAAAGCGCTGAGAGCATAAACTGGCTTCTCAATTCTTTTCGAGTGCTTAAAGCCATGCGGGAACCGATGGCGCCACACCCGACGATCCCTAACTTTAATTTACCGCTTGAACGCTTCATGGAGAACCAATTGATCGTGTCACCACTATATTATCTATGAGCCGCGCGGCAGAAAACCGCACGGCTACAGCCACCATCACAGGAAGCTTTATCCGACGGACAGCCTTTAAGCTGTCCGGATCGACGCAAGAAATATATTCGATACTAGCACTTGTCCCCTCGAGAATCAACTTTTTTATTTTAGAATTTATTTTCGTTGCGTCGAGTTCACCCGAAAGGATGAGGACTCTGGCCGCCTTAAGGGCACGATAAATTGCCGGAGCCTCCTTCCTTTCCGACGGAGAAAGGTAAACATTTCTTGAGCTCATGGCCAGGCCATCGGGCTCTCTCACGGTCGGGACAACGTTCAGTTTTAAGGGAAAATTTAAATCTAAAACCATCTTTTTTAAGACAGCCACTTGCTGCGCGTCCTTTTGTCCGAGGCACATGACATCAGGCTGGACAATATTTAACAGCTTCCCCACCACAGTCGCAACCCCTTCAAAGTGGCCCGGGCGCGAGGCCCCGCAAAGCCCCTGGGACATTTCCGCAACGCTGATGCGCGTCAAAAGGCTCCCTGGATACATTTCCCGGGGAGATGGGCAAAAAAGAATATCCACTCCCGCCTCTTTGGCCATCAAGGAATCGCGTTTGAAATCCCTCGGGTATTTTGCCAGGTCTTCCCGGGGGCCGAATTGCAACGGGTTTACGAACAGGCTCACCACGGTAATGTCATTGGCCTTTTTGCTCGCTTTCATCAAGGAAATATGCCCTTTGTGAAAATAACCCATGGTCGGGACAAAACCAATGGTTTTGCCCTTACGCCGAAAACCCGCCAGACAAAGCCTTAACGCCTTGATCGTCTTTATTATTCTCATATAACCTCTTGTAACGGCCGGGTAACAAATTCCCGCTCATACATTCTGGGGTGCGGAATAACCAGGCCCGGGACATTCAGTTTCAAATCATCATAAAGCAGGATATCAATGTCAATGGTCCGCGGCCCATTGTTGACAACGCGCACCCGGCCAAGAGCATTCTCAATCCCCTGACACGTTTTAAGGAGTTCCAAAGGGGGAAGGCTCGTTTCCGCTTTTAAAACCGCATTAAGAAAAAGACCCTGCACGGGTCCGCCGACAGGGTCTGTTTCTATGATAGAGGACAATTTTATGACTTTTATGCCGCCCGCCTCAAGCCCTTTAACAGCGGCGAGGATATTTTCTTCACGATTCCCCACATTGGAACCTAAGCCGAGATAAACAATAGACAAAAGCGTTCTCCAAAAATCATTGTAAAACTTTGGCCATGCGGCCCACGGCTTCGTGAATCCGCTCCACAGGCACAGTCAAGGCCATGCGGACATAACCTTCCCCGCTTTTACCAAAGCCCACGCCAGGGGTCATGACAATATCTGCCTGGTCCAGGAACGCCTGGACGCAGGTCATAGAGTCTGAAAATTTTGACGGGATTTTAGCCCAGACATAAAAGGCACCTTTTGGAAAGTCAATCTTCCAGCCAATGGAACGGCAGCCGTTAATGAGGGCATCCCGCCTCTCCTGATAACAGTTGCGCATATCTTCAACTTCTGCCGGATCAATATTAAGCGCGGCAATGCCCGCATGCTGAATGGCATTAAAAACGCCGGAATCCACGTTTGATTTCACCTTGGCCAGGCCGGAAACAAGCAAAGGGCTTCCGCAGGCCCAGCCCAAACGCCAGCCGGTCATATAATACGTTTTGGAAAAGGAATGGAATTCAATGGCGATCTCTTTGGCGCCTTCCACTTCCAGGATACTCGGCGGCTTCACGCCGTCGTAATAAACTTCGGAATACGCCAGGTCCGACACTATGATGATATTCTTTTCCCTGCAGACCTTGACAAGCTCGGCATAAAACTCTTTATTCGCCACAGCCGCAGTCGGATTGTTGGGATAGCAAACAATAATCATCCTGGCGTTTTTCGATTCCGCGATATCTGATATTTTCGGCAAAAAATCATTGGAGGCCTTGATGGGAAGGTACTGGATCTTCCCTCCTGCAAAAGCCACGGCCGCCTGGTAAGCAGGATACGCCGGCTCGGTTAAAAGAACCTTTTCACCGGGATTGATAAACGCCAACGGAAAATGGGCAAGCCCTTCTTTGGACCCGATCAAGGGATAAATCTCTGAGGAAGGCTCAAGATCCACAGAAAAACGCTTCTTGAACCACTTGGCAATTTCAACTCTCAACTGCGGGACTCCAGCGTCAAAAGGATAATGGAGGTTCGCGCCATTATCCAAAGCCTTTTTCATGGCATCAATAATGACCTGAGGAGTTGTTTGGTCAGGGTCGCCCACGCCAAGATTAATGATATCGCGCCCCTGGGCCAGGGCTGCGCGTTTGGCTTTGTCAATTTCAAGAAAAAGATACGGCGGGAGCTGTTTTAAACGGTCGGAAAACTCAAAATTCAATGACATAAAAACCTGCTCCTTTAAACCAAGCCTAAAACCTGTTGCATGTTATAAAAACCATTCTTCTTTTTCGCCAGGAAACCAGCCGCGATAATGGCTCCCTCGGCAAACATGCCACGGTTCTTGGCATTGTGGGAAATTTCAATCGTGTCAACAGGGCTGTCAAAAGTCACTTTATGATAGCCCACGACTTCGCCCTCGCGCACAGAACTGATATCCGTCACTTTTTTGCCCCGGACCTCGCCTATGACCTCGGCCATGGTCTTGGCTGTTCCGGAAGGCGCGTCTTTCTTGTGGATATGATGCGTTTCCGTGATGGCCACGTCATAGCCTTTCAGCGACGCTGCCATAGTCTTAAGAAGCCCAAACACAACGTTAACCCCCACCGACATGTTTGTGGACTGGACAATGGCAATCTTCTGTGACGCTTTTTGAATCGCGAGACGCTCGTCATCGGAAAGCCCGGTGGTTCCGATCACCATGCGGACATTATGTTTCAGGCAGGCTTCCAGGCTCTTCATGGTCGGCTCAGGAAGCGTAAAATCAATCAGGACATCCGCGCCTTTGACAGCGTTAATATCTTTGGAAATCTTAACCCCATAAGATGATTCAGGGACATCCTTACACAAAGGGCTTTCAATCAAGGCAAAAATTTCAAAATTCTTATTTTTTGATGCCAGATCAGAAATAAGCTGGCCCATTCTTCCCTGACACCCGCTAATGGCTAACTTAATCATATAACCCTGTCCTAATTGATAAGCTTATACTGTCTTAAAACAAGCTTTAATTTTTCAAGATTTGCCGTCTCCATCTCGCACAAAGGCAATCTTACTTTCGGCGAACAAATATCCATAAGGCCTGCCGCGGTCTTCACAGGAATGGGGTTTGTTTCAATAAACATGGCTTTAATGAGCTTCATCAGTTTTTCCTGACGCTCTTCTGCTTCCTTAACATTGCCTTTAAGCATCAAATTCACAATTGTTGATGTTTCCTTGGGGGCAATATTAGCCACAACAGAAATAACACCCACACCCCCGAGCTTCATCATCGGGATTGTCAAGGCATCATCCCCGGAAATCAGGGCAAACTTCTTTCCGCAGGCTTCTTTCACAGCCCTGGCCTGCTCGAGGTTCCCTGACGCCTCTTTGACACCAACAATATTCTTGCAGTCTTTCACAAGTTTCTTGATGGTCTCGGTCTCAATATTGCGCGCACAGCGGCCCTCAATGTTATAAAGAACAACCGGAATCTTCACGCTGTCAGCCACAGCCTTAAAATGAAGATAAAGGCCCTTTTGGGTCGGCTTATTGTAATAAGGCGTTACCACAAGCGCAGCGTCGGCGCCGGCTTCTTCAGCATGGCGTGTCAAACGGATCGCCTCTGCTGTGGAATTAGAGCCTGTTCCTGCAATGACCGGAACACGCTTGTGCGCGGCATCCACTGTGATTTCAATAATTTTGTCATGCTCTTCATGCGATAACGTGGGCGATTCACCGGTCGTCCCGCAAGGCACAATGCCGCGGATGCCGTTTTTAATTTGAAAATCAACAAGTTCTGCCAGCTTCCACTCATCCACACTGTGTTCTGTGAACGGTGTCATTAAAGCCACAATGCATCCTTTGAAATCCATAAGGTTACTCCTTATTTTTAATCAATAATAATATTCGCCCTTGCAAACAACTTTTCCGCTGCCCTTCAGCCAGACATTGGTAACGGAGGGCTTCCCCTCTTTTAAATCAAGGTCAAAAGTCACATCAAGCATCTCCCCGCTTTTGGTCACCACGCGCATAGCCGCACCATTTTTAGCCTCGAGCGGCTGCGGGCCTTGAAGGTACCCTACAATCGCCGCAGCCACGCTCCCTGTGCCGCAGGCCATGGTTTCCGCCTCAACGCCGCGTTCATACGTGCGCAGCGCAATACAGCCTTCTTTTAATTTCTCAACAAAATTCACGTTAGTCCCACGGGGAGAAAAAAACTGATGGTTGCGGATAATACGCCCCAAACCATTCACGTCGCATTCATAGAGGCCTTGCACAAAAACAATCGTATGCGGGACCCCGGTGTTGATAAAATGGCCCACAAGCTTCTGGTCGCCGAGTTTAAGTTCAATATTCGGCCGATAGTCTCTTGGATCAGAAAGTTTCACATGAGCCAGCTCGCCCTTGGCAGAGCCCTTGATAACGCCGGCCAGGGTTTCAATCGTAAAAACCTCAGGCACAACCGCGAATTTGTTGACAATATAAACCGCCATGCAGCGCGCGCCGTTCCCGCACATTTCAGCCTCAGAGCCGTCGGAATTGATAATGCGCATCTTATAATCGCACGACCTGGATTCATCCAGCACCAAAACGCCGTCAGCGCCAATCCCCATATTGCGGTGGCACACTTTTTTGGCAAATGCCGGATAATCAAGGCCTGGCTTATGATCAATCACAATAAAATCATTGCCAGCACCCTGCATTTTTAAGAAAGGAATTTTTATCATTTTAGGAATCCCGGTATGCTCGCGCCGCGAACAAGGTCATTAAAACTTTCCCGCTTTTGGACAATGGCCCAGTTTTTGCCTTTCACCATCACCTCAGCCGCACGCGGCCGCACATTGTAATTGCTCGACATCACATAACCATACGCCCCGGCGCTCATCATGACCAGATATTCGCCGTCTTTGGCGGCCGCCACTTTCCGGTCATGGGCAAACACATCCCCGCTCTCGCAAATAGGCCCCACCACATCGCAGACAATGGGCTTTGCCTTGTTTTTCTTCACAGGCACAATTTCATGGTACGCATCGTAAAGGCTCGGACGGAGAAAATCATTCATTCCGGCGTCTACAATCATGAACTTCTTAACGCCGTTGTCTTTGGTGTAAAGTTTCCTGGTCACAAAAATACCGGCATTGCCAACCACAAACCGGCCCGGCTCCATAATAAGGCGGAAGTTGCGCCCCTTTAAAAGCGGAAGCACCTTTGCCGCATACGCTTTGGCGGTCTGGGGGGTCTCGTCTTTATAAAAAATCCCAAGCCCTCCGCCGATATCAAAAAAATCAATCCTCACCCCATCCATGGAAAGCTCATCAATAAACGCCAGCGCTTTTTCAATGGCCTCGAGAAAAGGCGCGCTTTTTGTGATCTGCGAGCCGATATGGATATGGACACCGTTAATGAAAAGGTTCTTATACTGCCCAGCATTTAAAAAGATTTCACGGGCCGTCTTTAAATCAATGCCGAATTTCTTTTTCAGGCTCCCGGTATTGATCTTCTCATGGGTCGGCGCCTCAATATCAGGATTAATCCGAAGCGCGACCTGAACTTTCTTTTTCAGCCTTAAGGCGATACGGTTAATGTTGAGGAGTTCCGGTTTTGATTCCACATTAAAAAGCAGAATCCCCGCGCGGATAGCCTCGACAATTTCTTCGTCGGTCTTGCCCACAGAAGCATACGCAATTTTTTGAGGGTTGGCCTTGACCAATAACGCTTTTTTAAGCTCTCCGCCGGAAACAATATCAAGGCCCGCGCCCTCATTGACCAGTGTTTTTAAGACCGCGAGGTTGCTGTTGGCCTTCATGGAAAAACAAATGACCGGATCAACAGCCTTAAAAGCATGTTTTATCTTTCGAAAATGCTCAACAATAGTCGTGTGGCTGTAAATATAGCAAGGTGTGCCTGCCTTTTTAACAATGGCGCTGACCTTGACGCCCTCGCAAAAAAGCTCATTGTTTTTATATTTAAAACTGTGGATCGGGTGCCGGTACATTAATGCAACCTCTTTTTCCATTTCTTAATTTCGCTGGACACCATGACCGGATTCGTTGAGCCCAATGATTTTTTCCCGCGGACAGAAGCTTCGGGGGTTAAAAGGCGCTTGACATCAAGCTCAAAAAGCCGCGAATACTTCTTAAGCTGAGAAAGAGACAACCCGGAAATTTTTTGCCCCTTATCCAGACACTCTTTGGCCATAAGGCCGACCGTGTCGTGGGCTTCACGGTAAGAAAGGCCCTTTTTCACAAGGTAGTCGAGGATATCAACGCTGAAGAAATACTCGTCTTTGACACGCGCGCTTAAACGCTCGCGGTTAACCTTAATCCCGCCAAAGAGCTCGGCCATGACGGCGAGCATGTTTTCGAGCGTTTCGACACAATCAAAAAGCGCCGGCTTATCCATCTGCATATCGCGATTGTATGTCAGAGGAAGCCCTTTCATGAGAATCAAAAGCTCAACCAGGCGGCCCGGGAACTTTGATGACGCGCCGCGAATGAGTTCCAGGACATCCGGATTCTTTTTATGCGGCATAATGGAAGACCCGGTGCAAAAGGCATCATCGAGCGTGATAAAGTTAAACTCGCTGGTCACCCAAAGGATCAAATCCTCGCACATACGGGAAAGGTGCATGCCTGTAATGGCGATATCGCTTAAAAGCTCAATCACAAAATCCCTGTCAGAAACCGCATCCATGCTGTTGGCTGACGTTGATAAAAATTCAAGTTTCTGCGTCACAAAATTTCTATCAATCGGAAGGGTTGTCCCCGAGAGGGCGCAAGCGCCAAGAGTATTTGTGCCAATGCGCTTGGCCGCATCATCAAAGCGGCCCTTGTCGCGCTCGAGCATTTCCACATACGCCAGCATATGATGCGCCAAAAGCACAAGCTGGGCTGACTGAAGATGCGTATAGGCGGGAATAATGACATCCTGATAGTTGTCGGCAAACTTCACAACAGCGATCTGAAGCCCCTCGATCAGGGCCAGAATCCCTTCGAGATGATCCAGGCAGTAAAGCCGGACATCTGTCACCACCTGGTCGTTTCTGGAGCGCGCGGTATGGAGCCTGTCAGCCGCGCTGCCAATGAGCTTTTTAAGTTTGACCTGAATGTCGGTATGAATATCTTCAGATTTGGGATCGCATTTAAACTTGCCTGACTCAATATCAGCCATAATTTTTTTAAGGCCTTTAATGAGCGCCAAAGCATCCTTTTGAGGAATAATCTTTTGTTTCTTAAGCATCTCGGCATGGGCTATGCTCGCAATGCAATCATAAAGCGCCAACTTGGAATCATAGGCAATACTAAAAGTAAACTCCTCGGAAAGCCTGCTTAAACGGCCTGTAAAGCGCGAACCCCAAAGTTTGGACATATTTCTCTCCCCGGCTTCATTGATGCTTCTGAAACGGCACAGTCCACAGCTTGATAAAACCCTCTGCCAGTGACTGGTCGAACTTATCTCCTTTGCCATAGGTGGCCATCTTCTCGCTATAACGGGAATGGGGAGACCTGCGCCCCACGACCATGGCATTCCCTTTATAAAGCTTGATGCGGACAGTACCCGTCGTATGCTCATGATACTTATTAAAAAAGGCGTCCATCTGCGACTTCAACGGCGTCCACCAAAGCCCGTTATAGGTCAGCTCAGCGTATTTCTGGGATAAAATTTCTTTAAAACGCAGGCTGTCACGGTCAAGCACCAGGCTTTCAATTTCACGAATCCCCAAATGGAGCACCGTGCCTGCCGGGTTCTCATAAAGTTCGCGCGACTTGATCCCCACCAGCCGGTTTTCAATCATGTCAACACGGCCAACCCCGTGCCTGCCTGCAATCTCATTTAATTTAAGAACCAGAGGCAACGGCGCCATCTTTTTCCCATTCACAGCCACGGGAATTCCTTTCAGGAATTCAATCTCCACATAACCAGGCTTACGGGGTGCCTTCTGGGGGTCTTCGGTCATATAAAAAATATCTTTGGGCGGCTCGACCATAGGATCTTCAAGAACACCGCTTTCCATGGCACGGCCATAAACATTGGTATCAATGCTGTACGGGCTCTTTTTCGTTGCGGTCACAGGAATCCCCTTGGCCCTGGCATAATCAATCTCTTCGTCGCGAGACTTGAATTCCCAGCCACGCACAGGGGCGATCACTTCCATCTTGGGCGCCATTAACCTGTAGGTCACTTCAAAACGGACCTGGTCGTTGCCTTTTCCCGTGCAGCCGTGCACCAGGCCGTCAGCCTTTTCTTGACGCGCCACAAGCACCTGGTGATAGGCAATCAACGGGCGCGACAACGCGCACGCCAGGTTATATTTCCCCTCATAAAGGGCCCCGGCCTTGAGCGCAGGGAAAGCAAAGTCCTCAATCAGTTCTTTTTTTAAATCCAGACAATACGCCTTCACAGCACCGGACTTGATGGCCTTGGCCTTGACTTTATTAAAATCATCCCCCTGGCCGACATCGCCGATCACGGCAATGATTTCATATCCGCGATCCTTGAGCCACGGAATAATGCACGACGTATCCAACCCGCCGGAATAAGCAAGAACAACTTTCTTCATAAAGCAACCGCTCCTCTTATTGATGTTTAAACGTATGCAGATAAATCATAACCGCCTTTTGGGCATGCAAACGGTTCTCTGCTTCGTCAAAAATAACAGAATGGGGCCCGTCAATCACATCTGCCGTGACCTCCTGGCCCCGGTGGGCCGGAAGGCAATGCATGAAAATATAATTTTTATCGGCAATAGAAGCAAGTTTCTCATCAATCTGATAACCTTCGAAATCCTTAAGCCTTTGAGTCTTTTCGTCTTCCTGCCCCATGCTGACCCAGGTATCCGTATAGATGACCTGCGCGCCTTTCACAGCCTCGCGCGGGTCGTGCGTCAGGACAATTTTGGCACCTGTTGTTTTGGCCGCATCTTCAGCCGCTTTGACATAACCGCGGTCAGGCTCATAACCTTTAGGAGTGGCCACGGAAATGGCCATCCCTGTTTTAGCTCCGGCCATAAGAAGCGAATTCGTCATATTATTACCGTCGCCGATATAGGCGAACTTGATGCCTTTGAGTTTTCCGAACTTCTCCTGCACCGTCAGGATATCGGCCAGCACCTGGCACGGATGCGAAAGGTTGGAAAGCGCGTTAATGACCGGAACCGTCGCGTATTTGGCAAGGTCCAAAAGGTCGTGGTGCGAAAACACACGCGCCACAATGCCGTCCACATAACGGGACAAGGTCTTGGCTATATCTGCTGTCGGCTCACGCTTGCCAAGGCTGATATCATCCGGCGCAAGATAAATGGCATTGCCGCCTAGCTGGAATATCCCTGTTTCAAAAGAAACACGCGTGCGGTTCGAAGGCTTTTGGAAAATCAAGGCCACAGACTTGCCCTTTAAGAAATCGCACCCGTGGCGGGGATTGGACTTCAGTTGCTTGGCAAGGCTTAAAAGGTTGCTAATTTCTCCTGAGGAGAAATCCTTTAAACTGATAAAGTCACGTTTCATAAGTCCCTTTCCAGGCTTCATGATAGGGCCACCTTCTGGAGGGCATTTCTTAAAATCAAGAGCGCTTTATCGGCCTGCTTTTTGGTGATGTTCAAGGCCGGCATAATACGCAAAACTTTTCCCTGGGTGCAATTGATAATGAGCCCCTGGGAAAGGCATTCGTCAAAAACCGGTTTTCCTTCAATCGAAAGCTCAACGCCAATCATAAGGCCAAGGCCCCTCACTTCAAGAATGAAAGAGAATTCATGGCTTAACTCTGTCAACTTCCTGACAAGATACTCGCCCATATCCCTGGCATTTTTGAGCATCTTTTCTTTGGCAATGGCTTCAAAAACCCCTATGGCTGCCTTGGTCACAATCGGGCTTCCGCCAAAGGTTGTGCCGTGCATACCCGGCTTTAAAATATGCGCAATGGATTTCTTGGCCAGCATCGCGCCGATAGGCATGCCGCCGCCCAGTCCTTTGGCCATGGTCAGGACATCCGGCTCCACAGAAAAATGTTTGTAGGCAAACATTGCCCCGGTCCGCCCTATTCCGGTCTGGACTTCATCCAGGATCAAAAGGATGTTTTTCTCATCGCAAATCCGGCGGACTTCCTGAACATATTCTTTTGAGGCAATATTAATCCCGCCTTCGCCCTGAATGAGTTCCAGCATAATGGCAACGGTCTTGTCCGTAATCGCAAACTTCAAGGCATCAATATCATTAAAAGGAACTGTCTTAAACCCCCCAGGCAACGGCTGAAAACCGTTCTGGTACTTGGTTTGGCCTGTAGCAGCCAAAGCGCCCAGCGTCCGGCCATGAAAAGAGTTCAGGGTTGTAATAATCTCAAACCGCCGGCCCTCTCCATAAATGCGCGCAAATTTAATGGCCGCCTCATTCGCCTCAGCGCCGCTGTTGCAAAAGAAAACTTTTCCAGGGAATGTCTGGTTCACGATTTCCCTGGCCAGCCTGGCCTGGTTGGGATGAAAAAAATTATTGGGAACGTGGATCATCTTCCCGATCTGGTCCCTCACCGCGGCCATGACCTTGGGGTGGCAATGCCCGACATTGGAAACACCCCAGCCTGGAAAGAAATCCAGGTACTTTTTTCCGTCAATGTCTGTGACAACGCTCCCCTTGCCCTTGACAAGGATGACCGGCATCCTCGTGTAAGTCGGGAAGATAAACTGATCATAATTTTCAAAAATTTCTTTTTTTGTCATCTGACAAGAGCCTCAATCCATTTCAGGAAAAATCACTTCGGCAAAATCTGGGTTCCGACACCCGTATCTGTGAAGATTTCAAGCAGGAGCGCACGATCCATGCGCGCGTCAATAATATGAGCCTTGGGGATCCCGCCGTTGACAGCTTCTACGCAGGAATCGACTTTGGGGATCATCCCGCCGGCAATAATCCCTTCTTTCTTCAATTTTTCAACCTGCGCCACAGTCAATGTCGAGTACAAAGAATTCGGGTCTTTCGGGTCGCGCAAGACACCGGGCACATTCGTCAAAAGCACAAACTTTTCCGCCCTCATGGATGATGCGATAGCGCTCGCCACTTCATCGGCGTTGACGTTATGGGGCTGCTGCTCGATACTGATGCCCAAAGGCGAGACAACCGTAATATGCCCCTTGCGCAAATGCCTGGCCAGAAGTTTCTTTTCAATCGACGTAATGGTGCCCACAAACCCCAAATCACGGTCAGCCTGTTTCTTTTCAACGTGCACAAGATTTTCATCGCCGCTCAGGCTCGTGACATCGCCTTTGAGCTCGCGGATTTCGTTGACAATCTGGGCATTAATCTGATCAAGCTCTTCGATAACGACCTTGAGCGTCTTTTCATCTGTCACGCGGATTCCGTTATGAAATTCCGGCTCGACACCAATCTCGCGCAGGCGGTTGGAAATATGCGGACCCCCTCCATGAATAAGGATGATCCGGATGCCGACATAACTTAAAAAAACAATATCTTCAAGAATTCTTCGGCGGATAACATCGTCATGCAGGACGCTCCCGCCGTATTTAATGACAAAAACTTTACGCCGGAATTGATGAATATACGGGACAGCTTCTACGAGAACGCTGGCTTTTTTAATTATATTTTCCATTGATGTCGATATACCCGTGTGTAAGGTCGCATGTATAAACTGTCGCTGATGCCTCCCCCAACCCCAGATCAGCATTAATGTAAATAAAATTCTTTTTCACAGAGAAATCAATTTTAAGGTTCTCTTCCGTTGTCTTAAACCCGCAAGCGCCGATCGCCGCGGCCACACGCCCCCAATTGGGATTTTCCGTATAATCCGCAGTCTTGACCAAATTGGAATTCGCCACTTTCATGGCCGCTGTCTTGGCCTGTTTTTTTGTTTTGGCGCCGGTGACTGTAATTTCAAAAACGCGTTCAGCGCCTTCCCCGTCAATGACAATGTCTTTGGCGAGTTTTAAGCAAACATACTTGAGCGCATCACAAAAAAGTTCAAAATCTTCTCCCTGGGCGGAAATGACTTTATTCTGCGCCCTGCCATTGGCAAGGACAGAAACCATGTCGTTGGTGCTCATGCATCCGTCAACCGTAATGGAATTAAAGGAAACATCCACTGCCTGTTTAAGCGCAAGCTTAAGCAAAGGAAGCCTGATCGCCGCGTCAGTGGTAACGGAAGCCAGCATGGTCGCCATGTTCGGCTCAATCATGCCGGAACCTTTGGCACAACCGCCGATAGTCACTACCTTGCCGTTGATCTCGACCTGGATCGCCGCCTGCTTGTCCTTTTTATCGGTCGTCATGATGGCCTTGGCAAAATTGATCCCCTTTTTCGAACTTAACCCTTTAACAAGGGCAGGGACTGCCCCTTTGATTTTCTCATAAGGAAACGGCCGGCCGATAATCCCGGTTGACATGACCAAGACCTGACTTTTTTTAATATCAAGATGAGTGGCAATGATTTCCGTCATCTTTTCGGCATACATGATGCCGTACTCTCCGGTAAAGCAATTCGCATTGCCGCTATTGGCGATAACCGCACGGCTGTCGCCCTTCTTGATATTTTTCATGCAGACAATAACAGGCGCCGCCTTGACAGAATTCTTTGTAAATACGGCCGCGGCAACACAAGGTGCATCGGAGAAAATAAGCCCAAGATCAGGCTTTCCCGAACGCTTGATGCCAGCCCAAAAACCATTTGCCTTAAAACCCCTGGGAGCCGTAACTCCCCCCTTCACAATCTTCATAAAAGCCCTTCAGTCTCCTTAAACCCGAACATAACATTCATGTTTTGAACAGCCTGGCCGCTTGCGCCCTTGACGAGATTATCAATCGCAGACGTGACAACAACCATCCTGCCATCCTCGCTCACCGCAAGGCCGATATCACAAAAGTTTGTTTTGACAATGTTTCTGATTTCCGGCTGCGATCCCAAATCCAAGACACGCACAAAAGTTTCTGTCTTATAAAACTTCCGGTAAAATTCAAAAAGTTTTTTATCAAAAATTTTTGTTTTAAGCCTGATGTAGATTGTTTCCAGGATTCCGGAATCAATCGGCAAAAGATGCGGCACAAAAGTGACGTTCATATTCCGTTTGGCCAAATGGCTCAAATACTGGTCAATCTCCGGCGTATGCTGATGGTTCAAAACCCTGTAGGCCTTGAAATTTTCATTCACAAAGGAATGCATGAGGCCTTCGGCAACTTTACGCCCCGCCCCGGAAACACCGGACTTGGCATCAATGGTCAGCGAATCAATGTTCCCGGGGTATATGGAAACCATGGGGGCAAGCCCTAAGATGGCTGCCGTCGGATAACACCCGGGGTTGGCCACGAGCCTGGCCTTCCTCACTTTTTCCCTGAAAAGCTCAGGCAGGCCATAAACCGCCTTGGAAAGGTTTTGAGAATCCTTGTGGTCAACATGATACCATTTCTTATAAAGAGACACTTTCTTCAAACGGTAATCCGCGCTTAAATCAATGACCTTTTTTCCTGCGGCCAAAAGCCCGTCGACAGTATTCATGGACTCTGTGTGCGGAAGGGCCAGAAAAATAACATCACAATTTTTTACAGCCCCCGCAAGGGTGTATTTTTCGCACACAAGGTCTGTCCGATTCTTAAACTCAGGCCAGATATGATCCACCCGGCCGGTTGTGGTGTGTGCGGCCACATAAGTCACACGGACTCCCGTGTGCTTAAGAAGGATGTCCAAAAGCACTTTTCCTGAAAAACCACTTATACCGACGATGCCTGCGCGTATCATATATTGATATTCTATATTAATAATTAATAAATAACGAGTTTTTATATTAAAAGAAAAAGCCTACTCCGTCAATAAACTTTTGAAGGAATAGGCTGGAAATTATCGGCGAAAAACGCCGGCATTTTCGACGAAAAAATTAGCGTTTAACCCACTGGAATCTTCTGCGAGCCCCCTTCTGCCCAGGCTTTTTACGTTCTTTCATGCGGGAATCGCGCCTTAAGCAGAGGTTGTCCTTGAGCACGGCACGGGTTGTTGCATCAAACATTGTGAGGGCTCTTGAAATCGCCATTTTAATGGCTCCAGCCTGACCGGTAATGCCGCCGCCCAACGCATTGACTTCCATATCAAACTTATTAAAAAGATTGGTCAATTTAAACGGTATCAAAATAAGGATACGATCCGTTTCACGCGGAAAATAGGCCTCAAAACCCTTGCCGTTCACTAAAATCTTGCCTGTGCCTGGCGTTAAAACCACACGGGCTATCGATGTTTTTCTGCGGCCAGTAGCACAATACTTAACAACTTCAACCATGTCAATGCTCCTCGTAATAACGATTAAATGTCCAAAACAACCGGTTTTTGAGCCTTGTGAGGATGCTCACTGCCGGAATAAATAAACAAATTATTCTTAAGACATATCCCCAATTTCCCCTTGGGAATCATACGGTGAATCGCAAGCTCTAAAACCTTGTTCGGACGCTTGGCAAGCATATCCTGCAATTTGACGCCCTTTAAACCGGAATGAAAACCGGTATAACGGTCATAAACCTTATCTGTCATCTTTTTACCGGTCACGCGAATCTTCTCGGCATTGACAACGATAACGCTGTCTCCCGTTTCCATAAACGGCGTAAAAGCCGCTTTATTCTTCCCGCGAAGAATAGCCGCAATCCTGGCAGAAAGGCGGCCAAGTGTTTTTCCATCGGCGTTAACGAGATAAAATTTCTTGTTGATCTGCTCTTGTGTCGGTAATGCTGTCTTCTGAACTGCCATATTATCTCTCTTTAAAAAAGTTTTTTCTTTAAACCAAAGTTTTCAAATGAGTTTAAAATATAACATAGTTTTTCTGAAAGTCAATTAATATTCCACCCGCTCCAGGCAAAGGCCTTCGGGCGGCGCGGCTAACCCGGCTGACCGGCGGTCCTTTTCTTTAAGCATCCTTTTAACGCTTCCTGATGGAAAACGGCCGCTGGCGACCTGAAGGAGCGTGCCGACAATATTTCTGACCATCTTGTAAAGGAACCCGTCGGCCTCAATCGTCACCACAATAAAATCGCCGCGTTTCTTAATCTCAAGCCGGCGGACAGTCCTTATCGTCTCACAGGTCCTGGAATGGTCCACATTGGCAAAACTCGCAAAATCGTGACGGCCCAAGAAGGCCCTGGCCTCGCTGCGCATTAAGCCTAAATTGATTTTCCTTGGAAAGAAATAACACCGCTGACGGTCTAACGCTGAAGGATAGCTTCTGTTAAGGATGGTATAGGAATACGACTTTCCCCTGGCACTGCGCTGGGCGTGAAATCCGGCCTCCGCCTCCTCCACCGATTTAATCACAATCCCGGAGGGAAGGTTATGGTTTATGGCCCGCATCAGCTCATCAGTCGGCATCGTTGTCTTCATGCGAAAATGAGCCACCTGGCCACGGGCATGGACGCCTTTATCAGTACGGCCTGACCCAATCACCACAACACGTTTTTTCTTAAAGTTTTTGGAAAGAGCAGCTTCGAGTTCGCCTTGAACAGTATTTTGGGCATTCAGCTGAACCTGCCAACCATGAAAATCAACGCCATCATATTCAATAGTAAGCTTGAAGGTTCGCATAAGAATCTTTTAAATCATTCCGTATTCAATCAATTTCTCGGCAATCTGCACAGCGTTTAAAGCCGCCCCTTTGCGGAGGTTGTCGGAAACAATCCACATATTGATGCCATTGGCTATCGACTCGTCCTCACGGATACGGCCGACAAAAGTCTCATCCTTGCCATCCGCATGAATGGGCATGGGATAAACCTTATTCGCCGGATCGTCCACAACCTTGACTCCCGGCGCTTTGGACAAAAGTTCAATTGCCTTGGCCCTGGTCAGTTTCTTTTCTGTCTCAATATTCACAGCCTCGGAATGGGAATTAAAAACCGGCGCACGCACGCATGTGGCCGTGACCCTGATGCCATCGTCGTGCATGATCTTCATGGTTTCATTCACCATCTTCATCTCTTCCTTGGTATAGAAATTATCCGTAAAGACATCAATCTGCGGAATCAGGTTATGCAAAATCTGATGGGCCAGCTTCTTGGGCAGGAGGTCGCCTTTAAGCTGGTTTCTCATCTCATCCATAGCCTCGGAACCAGCACCCGAAATAGCCTGATATGTAGAAACAACAACGCGCTTGATTTTGGCATAATCATGGAGAGGCTTTAACGCCACAACCATTTGGATCGTCGAGCAATTGGGATTGGCAATAATCCCCTTATGCCACTTCACATCTTCAGGATTGACCTCAGGAACAACCAGGGGCACATTTTTATCCATGCGAAACTGGCTTGTGTTATCAATCACAACAGCGCCTGCCCTGGCCGCAACAGGAGACCAGATTTTGCTGATCTCAGCTCCCGGAGAGCTTAAAACCACATCAACACCCTTAAAAACTTCCTCATTAAGCGCCAGTAAAGGCAGGCCGAACATCTCGCCTTTGGCACCGCTCGGGGAAATTAAACGTAATTCTTTGACAGGAAAATTCCTCTGCTTGACAATGTCATACATACAATGCCCGACAGCGGAACGCGCCCCTAAAATAGCAACAACATACTTCTTCATAACCTTAAACCCCATTTATAAACTTTTGACAACCAAGTCTCCGACTTCCGTCGTTGAATACCCCATCTTGCCTGCGGCCAGGTCTTTAAGCTTTGTGGTCACAACCAAGCGAATCGACTGCTCCATGGCTGTCGCGGCTTTTTCTTCACCCAGTTCACGGAACAAAAGAGCCCCTGCGCCGATAGCCGCGAGCGGATTGATGATATTTTGCCCTGTGTATTTGGGGGCCGAGCCGCCAATAGGCTCAAACATCGAAACTCCGTCCGGGTTAATATTTCCGCCAGCCGCAATGCCCATGCCGCCCTGGATCATGGCTGCCAAATCCGTAATAATATCCCCAAACATATTGTCCGTCACAATAACGTCAAACCATTCAGGATTCTTTACAAACCACATGGTAATGGCGTCCACGTGAGCATAATCCGTCTTAATATCTTTGTATTCCTGGCCAACTTCATTAAACGTGCGCTGCCACAGATCAAAAGCATAAGTAAGAACATTGGTTTTTCCGCACAAAGTCAACTGCTTCTTTCGGCTGTATTTTCTCGCATACTCATAAGCGTAACGGACGCAACGTTCCACGCCAAAACGAGTATTAATGCTTTCCTGAATCGCCACTTCCTGCGGAGTGTTCTTAAATAAGTTTCCGCCCGCCCCTGCATAAAGCCCCTCGGAATTCTCACGGACAACCGTGAAATTAATATCCGCCGGGGTCTTCCCTTTAAGCGGACAAAAGCGGTCGTCAAAAAGCTGGACAGGACGAAGATTAATATACTGGTTCAAATCAAAACGGAGTTTCAAAAGGATGCCCTTTTCAAGGATGCCGGGCTTCACATCAGGATGCCCGATGGCCCCCAGGAAAATCGCATCAAACTGTTTCAAATCACTGATCGCGGATTCCGGTAAAACTTCTTTCATGCGAAGGTACCTTTCACCGCCAAAATCAAAATTCACAGTTTCATATTTAAACCCAAACTTTTGGGCTGCTGCCGACATGACCTTTAAGCCTTCGCGGACAACTTCCGGGCCTGTGCCGTCACCCGGGATCGTGGCAATCTTGTAATTTTTCATATTCCGGTGTCCTTGTTATTCTTGAAACTTTTTAACCGCGATGGTCGCGTTATGGCCGCCGAACCCCAGGGAATTGGAAATAGCCAAATTCACCTTTGCCTTACGCGCCTGATTGGGAACATAATCAAGATCGCATTCAGGATCAGGAGTCGTATAGTTTATCGTCGGAGGAATAATCTGGTCACGGATCGCAAGAACACAGGCCGCGCACTCGACTGCACCAGCTGCCCCTAAAAGATGGCCTGTCATGGATTTGGTAGAGCTGACAGCCACTTTCCCGGCATAATCGCCAAAAGCCTTTTTAATGGCCAGTGTTTCAATTTTGTCATTTAAATAAGTGGATGTGCCATGGGCATTAATATAATTTACGTCCTGAAGCTTCAAACCGCCCCACGTTAAGGCGTTAAGCATGGCCAGTTTGGCGCCCTCGCCGTCATCCGCAGGAGCCGTGGAATGAAACGCATCCGAAGTCTGGCCAAAGCCCACGACCTCGGCCAGAATAGGAGCGCCGCGTTTTTTGGCATAAGACAGTTCTTCAAGAACAAGAACGCAGCCGCCCTCCCCCATCACAAACCCATCGCGGTCTTTATCAAACGGACGGCTCGCAGCCTCGGGGGCGTCATTGCGTGTTGACAATGCTTTAAGCGCACAAAACCCGCCAATACCTAAAATAGAAACAGCCGCTTCGGTTCCGCCGGCAAACGCAGCATCAATTTCTCCATACTGAATCATTTTAAAAGCATCGCCGATACAGGTTGTGCCTGTGGCGCAGGCAGTTACGGAACATGTCGCCGGCCCTTTGGCGCCGATATCAATCGAGACATGGCCCGCCGCTTCATTAATAATCATCTTGGGAATGAAAAACGGAGAAATACGGCCAGGCCCTTTTTCCAGAAATTTCTGATACTCCTCTTCCGCAGATTTGATACAGCCAATGCCTGAACCAATAACAACACCCACGCGATGAGGGTCTGCATTGGCCATGACAAAATTGGAATTCTTCATGGCTTCACGGGCAGCAACAATCGCATATTGCACAAAAAGGGAAATTTTACGGGCATCTTTGGAACTAAAATAAGTTTCCGGATTATAATCCTTAACTTCAGCCGCGATCTGGGTGTCAAACTGGGCGGGATCAAACTTGGTAATCCGCTTGACACCGCTTTTTCCGCTGACCATGGCATTCCAGAAACTCTCAACCCCTGTCCCTAAAGGCGAAACAACACCAATTCCTGTGATAACGACTCGTCTTTTCTCCATAAATTCCATATCCTATAAAAAGATTTTGCCCCGACATAGGAGCTGTCGGGGCATGGTTTGAAACTGAACTGAGTATATATTAGGGAAGCTTACGCGGCAGTCTTTGTCTCAACGTACTTGATCGCGTCGCCAACTTTAGTCATTTTCTCAGCATCCTCATCAGGGATCTCGATATTAAACTCTTCTTCGAGAGCCATAATGAGCTCAACCGTATCAAGAGAATCTGCGCCCAGATCATCAATAAAAGATGCCTCAGGCTTGACCTCTTCGATTTTTACGCCCAGTTGTTCTGCAATAATAGATTTAACTTTTTCTGCGACAGCCATTGAATAGCCTCCTTTTTATCGTTCCTTAAATAACTCTTTTAATACATTACCATGCCGCCGTCAACAAGAATTGTTTGGCCGGTGACATAATCCGATTCTTTAGACGCGAGGAATAAACAGACATTCGCAACATCCAAAGGCAACCCCATCCGCCCCAGGGGCACGTTCTCGAGGATCTTGTTTTTGACATCCTCGGAAAGCTTGTCGGTCATATCTGTTTTGATATAACCAGGCGCGACCGCGTTAACATTAATACTGCGCGAAGCAAACTCCCTTGCCAAAGACTTGGTCAGCGCAATAACGCCGGCCTTGCTGGCCGCATAATTGGCCTGCCCTGCATTGCCCATAACGCCAATAACCGAGGCAATGTTGATCATTTTTCCCTTACGGGCCTTTAACATGGCCTTTGAAACTGACTTTGAGGCGTTAAAGGTACCCTTAAGGTTAACCGCAATAACCGCATCCCAATCCTCTTCCTTCATGCGAATGAAAAGATTATCCTTGGTAATGCCGGCATTGTTCACCAGAATATCAATACGGCCGTATTTGGCCAGAATCTTGTCTACACATTGCTCGACATCCGCTGAATTCGTCACATTGCAGGAAGCATGGTCAGCTTTATACCCTTTTTGGACAAACTCTTCAGCAGTTTTTTGAGCGGCTTCGGCATTAATATCTGAAATGAGGACTAATGCGCCTTCTTTGGCAAAGGTTTCCGCGATCTCGCGGCCAATGCCGCGCGCAGATCCTGTAATAAAGGCTATTGTGTCTTCAAGTCTCATAAAATAATGCCTTTCCGGTCAAAGCAGACATTATAGTAGCAACAAAAAAACCCTTTGCAAGAGAAATTTAGAAGAAATTTCTTCGGCCAAAAAGCATTACTCAACAATCTCGGCGTCCTGGGCATTCCCTTTATTAAAGCCTTCTGTGGAAACAGGCCCTTTGTTGACACCCTCCGGGCCTTGGGAAGCCCCCCGGGCAGCGCGCCTGGAAAGGCTTACCTCTGCGCTATGCAGGATTCCCATACGGATGACCCAGCGCGTCAGCGGGAATATCAGGAAAAAACCTATAATGTCACTAATAAATCCCGGAATGATAAATAAAATGCCTCCCAGGAAAATAAGAAGGCCATCAATCATTTCTTTTGTAGGAAGCTTGTTCTGCGCTAAACAGGCCTGCATCTTGTTAAGGGTTATTTTTCCCTGGATACTGGCAAGGTAGGCTCCAAAAACCCCTGAAAATATCAAAAGAAACAACGTATCCCCAAAACCGATCCGTGATGCCACCTTAATAAGGACATAAACTTCAGCAACCGGAAATGCTGCAATTAATAAAAAAACAAGCCATCCCATAACTTAATAACACCTTGTTGTTGAAATAGCTGCCTTTGAGCTGCCTTCCCTGTTTATAGACATCTGGACAGCCACAGAACGCGCCTCTGCCAAAGCTTGAGGCTTATCAATAATGACCTTTGCTGATAAAATTCTTGCATCCGCCATCATAAGCTCAAGAACATCCTGCCCCAGCCGTTCAATCAAAAAATATTTCGACTGCTCTATTTTTCCTTTGATCTTTTGAACAAGGGCCTGATAGTCAACCGCATGGCCCAAAGCATCGGTTTGGACAGCCAAAGACGCGTCATATTCAAAGAAGATATTAAGGACAAGCTCCTGGGCATTTTTTCGCTCGCGCTCTTCAGTGCCGATAACCGCTTTAAGGGCAAGGTCCCTGATATGGATCGAAACTATTGTTTTCATAAAATTATTTTATCAAACTCAAGAATTCACTGCGGGTTGTGCCCTGGGAACGGAAAACACCGAGCATACAGGAAGTTTTCATGACAGAATTCTGTTTTTCAACCCCGCGCATCATCATGCATAAATGCTTGGCCTCAATCACAACGCCGACGCCGTAAGCATTGGTATACTTCATAATCGTGTCCGCCACCTGTTTTGTCAGGTTCTCCTGGATCTGGAGCCGCTTGGCGTAAACATCCACAACACGCGCCAGCTTGGAAAGCCCCATGACTTTCCCTCGCGGGATATAGCCGATATGGCACTTGCCAAAAAACGGCAATAAATGGTGTTCGCACAAGGAATACATTTCAATATCCTTGACGATAATCATCTCATCGTTATCTGACTCGAAAATCGCGCCATTGATGACTTCATCAATATTCTGGGAATAACCCACTGTCAGATGCTCAAAGGCCCTGGCAGCACGTTTGGGCGTGGCCTTCAAGCCATCCCTGTCAAGGTTCTCGCCAATAGAGACAAGAAGGCTGCGGTAAATTTTTTCCTTGTTTTCCGGCATAACACTCTCCTCATAAAAAACACAAATAACTTAAAGAAAAACTGTTTTGCATACTAACATACCGGGATAAACTCGTCAAAGGACAAACTGAAAGGCTTTAATAAGAAAATTTATCTGTGCGTCGTTGCCCGATTGCACGGCTGTGTTATAATCTTACTAACTTTAAAAAATATGCTTATTATTTCAGACTACCACATGCACACTCCCCTTTGCGGACACGCCACAGGCGCGCCGCAGGCCTATGCCAAACGCGCCATCCAAACAGGGCTTGTGGAAATCGGCTTTTCTGACCATGCGCCGCTGTTGTCCCACAAAGACCCCACCATCACCATGGATTACTCCCAGCTTCCGATCTATCATGACATGGTTGAAAGCGTGCGCGCTGAATTTTCCGGCGAGCTCACTGTGCGTGTCGGGATTGAGGCCGATTACATGGCTGGTTACGAAGACCGCACCAAGGCGATGCTCGCCCAATACCCTTATGACTATGTGATCGGGTCAGTTCACTTTATTGATAAATGGGGTTTTGACGACCCGATTCAACTCAAACAATGGGACATCCGTGATGTGGATGAGGTTTACCGTGAATACTTCAGGTTACTGCGAAAAAGCGCCCTTGCCCGCATCTTTGATATCCTGGGCCACGTTGACCTTGTTAAAAAGTTTAATTTTCATCCTAAAAAAGACCTGACAGACGAAGTTGAGGAAAACGCCCGTATTTTTAAGAAAACCGGGGTTGTCATTGAAATTAACACCTCCGGGCTCCGCAAGCCTGCCAAAGAAATTTACCCGTCTTTGCATGACTTAAAAATTTACTGCCAGAAAGGGATTCCGATCACATTTGGTTCTGATGCCCACCGCCCTGAAGAAGTCGGCATGGACATGGATAACGGCCGCGAATGGGCTTTGGCGGCTGGCTATAAAGAATATGTCCTGTTCGAAAAACGGAAGATTGTCAAAACCGTGGGGCTCGTTTAGCCAGGGGCAAAGCAGGTCATTTCCCAAAACGCCGGGCCACAAAACTCTCAAGAATCTGAATAAACTCTTCTTTAATCTTATCGCCTTTAAGCATCAAAATCTTTTCTCCATCGATATAAACCGGAGCCACGGGCTCTTCAAAGGCTCCTGGCAGGCTGATGCCGATATCCGCATGCTTACTTTCACCGGGGCCGTTCACCACACAGCCCATGACCGCAACTTTAAGAGTTTCAACACCCGGGTATTCCTTACGCCATTCCTGCATACGGGAAGAAATATGGTCCCGGATAGATTGCGCAAGTTCTTGAAAATAAATACTCTTGGTCCGTCCGCATCCCGGACAGCTCGTGACACTTGGAATGAAAAACCGAAATCCCATGGCCTGTAAAATTTCCTGGCAAACCTCGACTTCTTTGGCCCGTGACACGCCAGGCTCCGGTGTTAATGAGACCCGCAGCGTATCTCCGATCCCCTTTTGAAGAAGTATTGACAGAGCCGCAACACTTGCCGTGACCCCGCGCACCCCGCCGCCGGCTTCCGTCAAACCCAAATGAAGGCAATAGTCGCAAAGTTCCGCAAGCCTTTGATAAACTTCAACAGTATCCTGAAGAATGGAAAGCTTGGCGCTCACAACAAGTTTATTTTTAGGCAGCCCCAGGTCAAGCGCCCGGTGGCAACTGTCCATGGCGCTTTCAACCACGGTGTCGTACATGACTTCTTTGATTGTTTTCGGCTTTGCTAAACGCGCATTTTTATCCATCAAATCCGCCAAAAGGTCTTTATCCAAAGAGCCCCAATTGACGCCAATGCGCACAGCCTTGTTATTTTTGACAGCGATCTTGATAATAGAAGAAAAATTATCGTCATCCTTTCTGGCAGATGCGACATTGCCGGGATTAATACGGTACTTGTCCAGAAGCTCGGCCAGCTCCCCGTGTTTTGTCAAGAGGGCATGGCCATTAAAATGAAAATCTCCAATAATGGGAGTCGTGATATGAAAAGCCCGCAAAGATTTTATGGCCTTAATGGCCCCCTGGGCGGCCGCATCGTCATTGATCGTCCACCGGACCAATTCTGACCCGGCCTCCACAAGCTCGACTGTCTGATGGAATGTGGCATCGGCATCAGCAGTCGGAGTGTCTGTCATAGACTGGATCACTATTGGATGGTCGCTTCCCATCAAAACTTTACCGATTTTGACAGCGGGTGTTTTTCGACGAAGGATTTTAGGCATATTCTTTACTCAAGATTAATGAATGTTATAATGCAAAAGCATTCTAACGGAATAGAGGCATCAATGCAAATATTGCTCGCAAGGACTCAAGGTTTTTGTGCAGGGGTCGCCCGCGCCATTGATATTGTTGAACAGGCGCTCATAAAATACGGCACCCCTCTTTATGTTTATCACGAAATCGTGCATAACACCGCCGTCGTCAACAGTTTTAAGGAACGGGGTGTCGTTTTTGTCAATGACATCCGTGAGGTGCCTGATAACGGCCGGGTCGTTTTTAGCGCCCACGGCGTCCCTCCTTTGGTCCTTGAGACAGCAAAACAAAAGCATCTTCACTTTATTGACGCCACCTGCCCTTTGGTCACAAAGGTCCATAACGAGGCCATTCAATTTTCCCAGGAAAATATTGATGTCATTTTAATCGGCCATAAAGGCCACGAAGAAGTTGTCGGCACTGCCGGATATGTCAAAGACAGCCTTTTGCACATTGTGCAGAATGTCCATGATATTGAAAAACTTAACATCCCGCGCCATAAAAAAGTGGCCTTTATCACCCAAACAACCCTTTCTGTGGATGAAACGCGCGAGCTCATCCTCAAATTGCGCGCCGCATTCCCACGGCTTACAGGCCCGCAAAAAGATGATATTTGTTATGCCACCCAAAGCCGGCAGGATGCTGTCAAGGAACTCGCCAAATTATGCGACCTTATCATTATCTGCGGGTCACCAAAGAGTTCCAACTCCAACCGCCTGCGCGAAATGGGCGAACAGCTTGGTGTCAAAAGCATCATCATTGACAATGCCAACGAGCTTGACACAAAAATTCTTTCTGAAAAAAAATGCATCGGAGTAAGCTCAGGCGCTTCTGTGCCACGGTATCTTGTTGACGAGATTATTGCTAAAATTAAAGCGAGCTATCCCGACGCTCCTATAACATCATTTGACAACCCTGAGGAAAAGATCATTTTCCCAAGCCCAAAGATCTGACATGAACCTTTCTATTCTCCAGGAACTCGGCATCAAAGTGACACCCCATGCGCTTTTACGCGACCACACCACCTTTAAACTTGGGGGGGCTTGTAAGGCCATGATCGAATGCCAAAACGCCCAAGAAATGACGGCCGCAATCAAGGCTCTTCGCAAAATTCACGCGTCTTTTCTGGTCATGGGCTTTGGTTCCAACATCCTGGCCTCGGATAACGGCATTGATAAAATTATTGTTCGATATACCACAAACACCCCTCTTATCGAACAAAAAGGAAACCGCTTAACCGTTGATGCCGCGACACAATTTGATGACCTGGCCCGCTTTGCCATTAACGCCGGGCTGGACGGCATGACAACCTTTAGCGGCATCCCCGGAACAGTCGGAGGTGCTATTGCCGGAAACGCCGGGGCTTATGGAAAACAAATCTCAGACAGCCTTGTGTCTTTAACGCTTTTAAAACCTGATAACACTGTTATCAGCGTTCCTAAAAGCGCGATTTCTTTTTCTTACCGCGATTCTGATATCAAACATTCAAACGATATTATTCTCAACGCTGAGTTTGAACTTCCTTCCGGCGATACAAAAACCATGCTCCAGAAACGCGAAGAAACAATCCGCACCCGTGAAGAAAAACACGGCCGCTGGCAGGACTCGCCGTCTGCGGGTTCTTTTTTCCGCAATGTTGAGCCAACGTCCAAAGCCGGCCCCCGACAATCTGCCGGATGGTTTTTGGATCAAGCCGGCGCCAAAGACCTTCGCGTTGGGGGCGCCCATTCTTACAAAAACCATGCCAATATCATCACCCGCGATGACAACGCAAAGGCCGAAGACGTCCTGGCCCTCACCCTTCAAATGATGGCTATGGTGGAAAAGAAATTTTCAATCAAGTTGATTCGTGAAGTGCGGCTCTTGGGGGAATTCAAAAACCTGCCGGTCTCCAATCCTAAAGGATATTCTTAGCCTTATTCAGTAGAAACTGTCTTTTCCTTATCCAAGGCGCCTTTGAGGGTGTGCCAGGAGAGGATGGCGCATTTGACGCGGGAGGGATATTTCCAGATGCCGGAAAACACGGTAAGTTTGCCCAAGTGATGGGGGTCTTTATCAGGGTCAATCTCTTTCAAAACCAGGCGGCGGAACTCTTCAAAAAGTATTTTAGCTTCTTCAACCTTTTTGCCCTTGACCGCTGCGGTCATGAGCGAAGCCGAGGCCTTGGAAATCGCGCACCCGTCGCCTTCAAAAGCCACATCCACAATAACGCCTTCGGCATTCACATTCGCGCGGACAAACAGATGATCCCCGCACAACGGATTATAACCTTCGGCTTCATGGGTAGAAAGAGCAAGCTTGCCATAATTACGCGGCTTGCGGTTATGCTCTAAAATGACCTGCTGATAAAGCTCGTCAGAATGCTCGCTCATTGAAAAACCTCAATGACTTTAATAAGTGCCTTGGCAAAGGCATCCAGCTCTTCTTTGGTGTTATAAAACGCCAGTGACGCCCGGGCCGTTGCGGGAATCCCGAAGTGTTTCATCACAGGCTGGGTGCAATGATGGCCTGTACGAATGGCAAACCCTTCCCTGTCCAGAAGCGTTCCTAAATCATGAGGATGAATGTCGCCAATAGTAAAAGAGAAAATCGTTGTTTTATTTTTAGCAGTGCCAAAAAACTTTATCCCCGGTACAGCGCTTAAAACCTTGGTGCCGTGCGCCAAAAGTTCTTTTTTATACTGCATAACGTCTTTCCAGCCCAAGGCACTCACATAATCAATGGCCGCGCCAAGGCCGATGACCCCGGCAATATTAGGGGTTCCGGCCTCAAACTTGTGCGGTAAACGGTTATAAATCGTTTTATCAAAAGTAACGCTCAAAATCATATCTCCTCCACCCTGATACGGAGGCATGGCTTCAAGGAGCTTTTCCTTGCCGTAAAGGACACCCACACCCGTTGGCCCGAAGATCTTGTGGCCTGACATGACAAGAAAATCCGCATCCCATGCCTGGACATCAATGGGCTCATAGGTAACCCCCTGCGCCGCATCCAAAAGCACCACAGCACCCACGGCATGGGCCTGCTTGATCATTTCCCGGACAGGATTCACAGTCCCCAGGGAATTGGAAACATGCACAATGGAAAGTATTTTTGTGCGCGGCGTTAAAAGCTTTTGAAATTCGTCCAGGCAAAGCTCGCCTTGATCGTTCATGGGGATGACTTTAAGCACACAGCCTGTTGCTTCACGCAGCATCTGCCAGGGCACGATATTGGAATGATGTTCCATCTCGGAAATGATCACCTCATCCCCGGCCTTAATAAATTTTCGGCCGTAACTGTGGGCCACAAGATTAATGGATTCTGTGGCGCCTTTGGTAAAAATGATCTCGTAAAGGCTTTTAGCATTAAAAAAACGGCGCAATTTCTCGCGTGTTGATTCATACTCGGCTGTGGCCACTTCGCTTAAATAATGCACGCCGCGGTGAATATTAGCCGTACGCTGGCAGTAATGGGAATGGGTCAAAGAAATAACCTGGCATGGCTTAAATGTTGTCGCGGCGTTGTCAAAATACACCAGCGGCTTTTCATCGCGGCCATGCGCGCGTAAATTGGGAAAATCTTCTCTGATTTTCTGAATATCCAGCATAAGTCAAACTCCTAAGAAATGGCTTCAAGAAGAGACTTTTTTAATCCCAAGTCTTTCACCTGATTAATCACGTCGTCCACAAAGCCCCGGATAAGCATTTTCCTGGCATCATCTTTACCGACTCCCCGGGTCTGAAGGTAAAAAAGCTGTTCATCATCCAGCTGGCCGATCGTGGCGCCATGGGAACACTTCACGTCATCAGCATAAATTTGGAGCTGGGGCTTGGTATCCACCCTGGCATCCCGGCTCAACAAAAGATTTTTATTAAGCTGGTAGGAATTAGTCAACTGGGCTTCCCGGCGGACAAGGATCTTTCCGTTAAAGACCGAACGCGACTCCCCATCCAAAATGCTCTTATAAAGCTGGTTGCTCCTGGCATTGGGCGCCACATGATCCACAAAGGTGTGGCTGTCTGCCTGGCGAATATCTTTTAAGTCATGCAAGCCGTTTAAAACCGTTTCTGACCCCTCGGCATCTAACACAACATTTAAATTATTGCGGAACACGTTGGCCCCGTCAGTGTATTGGAACATCCTTAAACGGCTGTCTTTCTTCTGGTGGACATGCGTATGCGAAATTTGAAAACTTTGAGCATCATTAAGAAAAATCTGGACCAGCTCAAGTTCAGCCTCCGGCTCAAGCATAATATCGTTCACATCATCAATCAAAATTCCCGCGGCGTTACGGGATGAGAAAATTTGCAAAATCCTGGCCCGTGCGCCTTTGCCAAGCCTTATCGTAAGCCCAGGGAAAAAGGCCTTGCCGTTATCGGAAGCATTAAGCGCGTACACGATCTTAAGCGGAAGATTGACCTCAAGGCCCGGGGGAATATCAATCATCTGGCATGACGGTGAGAAAATACGATTCAAGGCTTTAAAAAGGCCGCCAGGATTCACATTCTCTTTTATCAACGGCGCGTTTGTAAGAAACTTCTGACAGTTTTCAAAGACAAAAGGTTTTGATGACGGCACACAGGATGCCTGCGCCAGGGCATTCAAACTTGTATACTTCCAATCCTCGTCTTTAAAATTAGGCCAGGGCAAAGCCGCCAGGGCCTTAAAACTCTCTTCCCGGCCCTGGGAAAGGCTCTTAAAAAGTTGTGTTGAATCAAATGCTGTATTCATAACTGTAGCTCATCTCATATGTTTAGAAAGCAGGGAACCTTTGGGATATGTCACCAAGCGAGTTCCGCAACGAGCCGCTCCACAAATATTCAAAACCTATAATTCCAAACTTGGCGGCGAAGTGAGGACTGTCCGAGCGACTGACATGTCCCAAAGGTCACCCTGCCCGCCTAATCACTTGATAAGCCAATCGTAACCCTTATCTTCAACCTTTAAGGCCAAATCAGGGCCGCCGGACTTGATGATTTTTCCCTGATACAGAATATGCACAAAATCAGGCTTGATAAAATTGAGCAGCCTTTGGTAATGCGTAATCACAATCATGGCATTGCGCTTGCTGCGCAGCGTATTTACCCCATGGGCCACGATTTTCATGGAATCAATATCAAGCCCGGAATCTGTCTCATCCAAAAGTGCCAGGCGCGGGTTTAACACAGCCATCTGTAAAATTTCATTGCGCTTCTTTTCTCCCCCTGAAAAATCCACATTCAAGGCACGGTCCAGATATTTGTCATCCATTTCCAAGACCTTCATCTTCTCACGGACAAACACGTCAAAATCAATAGGGTCCATTTCCTCAAGGCCATGGTGCCGGCCCACCGCATTATAAGAAGCCCTTAAAAACTCAGAGGCCGGAACCCCGGGAATTTCAACGGGATATTGAAAAGCCAGGAAAATGCCTTCCCGCGCGCGTTCATCAGGCTCTTTTCCGATAATATTCGTCATTTGCCCGCCAATGTCATACTCCAAGACGCCCCCATCCACAGTATACTGGGGATGGCCTGTCACGACCCTGGAAAGCGTGCTTTTCCCGGAGCCATTGGGCCCCATAATCGCATGAACTTCACCGGCATTAACGGCCAGAGACACGCCTTTTAAAATCTGATTGCCCTGAACACTCGCGTATAAATTTTTAATATTTAGCATATTATTCCCATTAAAAACTATCTGAAGTTTTCTTTAAAATGTGATCTGTTGGCTTCTTACATTTTTCTCGCGGACGTTTGGCCGTCCCAGCGTGGCGGCCGGCACTTGACGGTCTCGTTCGCTCTTTGTCGTCACTCAAGTGACGACAAAACCATACCCGCTCACTCGACCGACACCGCTCGAAAAATTCCAGTCGCCAACATCACATCCTTATCATGCAAATCAGTTAACCCACGCTGCCTTCTAGTTTCATTTCCAAAAGCTTAACTGCCTCTACTGCAAACTCCAGCGGCAATTCCTTAAATACTTCCTTGCAGAACCCGTTAATGACCAAAGAAATGGCTTCTTCCTTGTTCAGGCCGCGCGACTGAAGATAAAACACCTGCTCCTCGCTGATCTTGGATGTCGTGGCCTCATGTTCCATAGTGGCGCTGTTATTTTCAATCTCAATATAAGGAAACGTATTGGCGCTGCAATTATTACCCACAAGCATGGAATCGCACTGGGAAAAATTCCTGGCATTTTCCGCTGACGGCAAAACTTTCACAAGCCCGCGATAACTGTTATTAGCATGCCCGGAAGAAATCCCTTTAGAAATAATGGTGCTTCGGGTATTTTTGCCGATATGGATCATTTTAGTGCCTGTATCAGCCTGCATGCGATTATTGGTCAAGGCCACGGAATAAAACTCGCCCACCGAATGATCGCCCTGCAAAATACAGCTGGGATATTTCCAGGTAATAGCACTCCCTGCCTCGACCTGAGTCCATGAAATTTTGGAGTTATGGCCCAAACATTTTCCGCGCTTGGTCACAAAATTATAAATCCCACCCTTGCCTTCTTTATCGCCGGAATACCAGTTCTGGACCGTTGAATATTTGATTTCAGCATTATCCAAAGCCACAAGTTCAACCACAGCAGCATGCAGCTGGTTCTCATCTCTTACCGGTGCAGTGCAGCCTTCCAGATAATTAACATAAGAGCCTTCTTCAGCCACAATCAGCGTGCGTTCAAACTGGCCCGTGTCTTTGGCATTGATGCGAAAATAAGTTGAAAGTTCAATGGGGCAACGCACGCCCTTGGGGATATAACAAAATGATCCATCCGTAAAAACCGCGGAATTAAGCGCCGCGAAATAATTGTCTGTAGGAGGAACAACGCTCCCTAAATACTTTCTTACCAGGTCAGGATGTTTTTGAAGGGCCTCGGAAATCGGACAAAAAATAATGCCCACCTTCTCAAGCTCCAGTTGATGGGTCGTGCCGACAGACACACTGTCAAAAACCGCATCCACGGCAACCCCTGCCAAACGCTTTTGCTCGCCTAAAGGGATGCCCAATTTTTCAAAGGTCCGGACAACTTCCTTATCCACCTCAGCCAGGCTTTTGGGGCCGTCGCCTTTCTTTTTAGGGGCCGAATAATAACAGATATCCTGGTAATCTATGGGGCCATAGGTAAAGTTCGCCCAATGTGGCTCTTTCATGGTCAGCCAATGGCGATACGCCTTGAGCCGCCAGTCCACCATAAACTCAGGCTCATTCTTCTTTCTGGAAATCAGGCGAATGATGTCTTCGTTTAAACCTTTTGGCGCGCTGTCAGTCTCCAGGTCCGCATGAAAACCGAATTTATAATCGCCGGTCAGGCTGGTTTCTGGTACAGATTTATTAATCTCTTTAGGCATAACCAAGAGCCCCTATCAGGCCATTTCGATAAGAATTTCAGAATCATACTGGTCGCGTAAAATGTTTTGAATCGCGTAAAGCGTTCCCATGGCCGCATGAGGGCAGCAGCCGCAAGCGCCCTGATAACTTATCGTGAGAGTTTTTCCTTCTAAAGATAAAATCTCCAGATCGCCGCCGTCATGCTGGAGCGCTGGACGAATAGTGCGGTCAAGGATTTCATTAATCTTGGCCAATTCCCCTCCTGGCTTGGGGGAATCGTTTTTCACTGAAGAAAGCTCAAAGTCAGGGTTATGGGCATCCATCAATTTCAACACCGTGTCTTTAACCTCTTTTTCGAGCTTATCCCAATCTGCTGCGCCGTTCTGGGTCACTGTTAAGAAATTTCCGCTAAAATAAAGCTCGGTCACGCCGTCAAGTTTGAGAATAGCTTTGGCAAGAGGCACGGCGTCAGCATCTTTTCTGGTCTTAAAAACAGCCGTATCCCGCGCTTTCAAAGGAACATTTAAAACAAATTTAAGCGCATTAGGATTAGGTGTTGGTTGTACGGAAATAGTATATTTCTTCATATCGTCTCCTGGTTGTCTTGATTACTGTTTTGTCGAGGACATCCCCTGGAACTTTCACTCATGCCGCCCATTAAGAAGCGCAAACATATTCTCGGCCCACGAACTCAGCAAACGGAAACGCACAGGTAAAGGCCGGCGATATGGCGTTAAGCACATGGATGGAATTCTTATCCCCCTCAATCACAAAATCCTGAACAAGCTCACGCCGGGTCTTGTCCAAAAGCTGGGCGCGCATCCCCGGACGGGTAAATTCGCCGAAACCCTGGGGGTCAACGCTTCTCACCATGCGCGTGGAAAGCCCTATAAAATAATCCCGATGATATTTCCTGATCTCTTCAAACGCCAAATCACGGAATCCAAAGGCATTTGAAAAAAAGAGCCTCGACTCTTCAAAGGCAATCTCTAAAAGTTCTTTGGGCTGAAAGCGATAGTTAAACGCGTAATTTTCACGCCAAAACGCCGGGATCGCGGTTGGCCCGATTTTAATGGTGCCATCAACGGTTTTTGTAAAATGAACGCCCAGAAAAGGATTTTTCAGATTCGGCACTGGATAAACATTCATCCGGACATCGGTTTTGTTCTTCTTGTATTTAAGATACAGCCCCTTAAAAGGAATCATGGTGTATTTCTTGCCAAACCCGAAATCCTGGGCGACTTTATCCGCATAAAGCCCTGCGCAATTGATAATTTTTCTGGCTTCAAAATCTCCGGCGGAGGTGACAACCACATTGTTTTTATGGGTCAAATATTTGGCTTCGAAAACAAACTTGACGCCCGCCTTCACAAGGTCGTCTTTAAGGGTCCGAAGGACATTGACAGGGTCTAAGCTGGCTGTATCCGGCGAATAAAGGGCTTTTTTATGCGTAAAAACGCTCGGCTCATACTCTTTAGCCTCCTCAGCGCTGATCAATGTGACATTAGACCCGTTTCTCTTACCCCGTCGCTCAAGCTCGTGGAGCATCTCAAGCTCTTTGTCATCCATAGCCACAACAAGCTTGCCGCAGGCATTAAAGGGGATATTCTTTTTTTGGCAGTATTCCTTTAATAACCTGCTCCCCTCAACCGTAAAACGGGCCTTGAGGCTGTTGGCTGTATAATAAAATCCGGCATGAAGAACGCCGCTGTTGCGGCCCGAAGAATGCTCTCCCAGCTCTTTCTCTTTATCAATCACCAGAATCCTGGCCTTGGGGTTCTCGGCGTTTAAAAAACGGGCCATGGCAAGGCCCATGATGCCGCTGCCAATAATCAAAAAATCATAATGAATCTTATCCTGCATACTTTCCGCTCTAAACTATCAAGGGTTATTTCGACAATTTCTTCTGAAGAACGAAAATACCGGCGTGAGCCAAAAGATTGGGGAATAAAGAAACTTCCTTGCCTCTCGTAAAATACCTGGCTTTCTCAATGGCAATATTCTTTTCAGCGCAAAATTTCTCAAAATCATACAGGCTCAAAAAACGAACGTTGGGGGTGTTATACCACTTGTACGGCAGGCTTTCTGTTATCGGCACCTGCCCGCCAAAAAATATCTGGAATCGCGCGCTCGTATGGCAGAAATTAGGAATCCCGACGATAACCCGTTTGCCGATCCGAAGCGCCTCATCAAGGATTTTTTCAATATTCATGACCTGCTGCAAGCTTTCATTCAAGACCACATAATCAAACCGGTTGTCTTCATAAACATCCAGATCCGAATCAATGTCACCCTGGGCTACTGAAACACCGCGCTCAAGGCAATTGACAACCTCTTTGTCATCAATCTCAATGCCTGTGCCGCGGCAATTCTTTTTCTCTTTAAGAAGAGCCAAAAGTTCCCCGCTCCCGCACCCCAAGTCCAGCACCTTGGCGTTGGGTTCAATAATATCGGCAATAATCGCGTAATCAAGCCTGATCATTGGCTGGCCCTTTCCCGCTGAACTTTGGCCAAGTAATGCGTAATCGCACGCGTTTGGTCGTCAAACTCAACCAAAAAGGCATCATGCCCGTAATCACTTTTAAGCTCCACATAAGAGACCTCAACATCATTGGCTTTAAGGGCCCGCACCATTTCCTTGGATTGAGGCGACGGATAAAGCCAGTCGGATGTAAAGCTGATCACCAGAAAGTCAGATTTAACGTTCTTAAAAACTTCGGTCAGTTTCCTGGTCCCTTCTGTAAGGTCAAAATAATCCATGGCCTTGGTGAGATATAAATAACTGTTGGCATCAAAACGATCCACAAAACTCTGGCCGCGGTGTGCCAAATAACCTTCCACCTCAAAATCTTTGGAAAAGTTATATCCGAGCTCTCCTTTACCCACAAGCTTTCGGCCAAACTTCTGCTCCATGGACATCCAGCTCATATAGGTAATGTGCCCAAGCATCCGCGCTACCGCAAGCCCGCGCTTAGGCACCGCCTTGCCATAATAATCCCCGGCCATCCAGTCGGAATCTGCCATCACAGCCTGGCGCCCCACTTCATGAAACGCAATCTGCTGGGCCGTGTGGCGATGACAGGCGGCAATCACAATCGCAGAATTAAGCATTTCAGGATACATGACCGCCCAGGCCACAGCCTGCATGCCACCCATGGACCCGCCTGCAACGCTCAAGAGCTTCGCTATCCCCAAATGCTCAAGCAACTTCTTTTGAACCGTTACCATATCCTGGATGGTAATGACAGGAAAACCCAATCCATACGGCTTTCCTGTTTGAGGATTAAGAGAACTCGGGCCTGTTGTCCCTTTGCAGCTGCCAATAACATTGGAACAAATCACAAAATACTTGTTGGTGTCAAAGGCCTTTCCAGGGCCGATCATGGCATCCCACCAGCCGGGCTTGTCATCGCCTTTGTGATAAAAAGCGGCATGAGCATCGCCCGTAAACGCATGAAGGATCATAATGGCATTGGACTTCTGCGCGTTAAGCTCGCCGTAAGTCTCATACACCACACTGATACTGCCAAGCTTGACCCCGCTTTTCAAGGTCAGCTCATCAGAAGGCTTTGAAAAAAGAATTGTTTTTGTTTCTACATATTGCATATTTTATTCACAAACCCTGGACGACGGCTTCATCTCAGCATATTGGAACATGGCTTCCAGAGATTTTAACGCCCTTAAACGCACAGGCTCATCAATTTTAACGACCTGGCTGGGTTTGGGCGACTTTAAGGCCTCAAGGATTTCCTCAAGCGCATTCGACTTCATATATTTGCACAAGCTGCAGCTTCCGACAAGTTCCTTGTCAGGAAATTCTGATTGAAGCCGTGAGGAGAGCCCGCACTCTGTGAGCATCAAGAATTTCCTGGCCCTGGTTTTTCTCATATAATCCAAAAGCTGCTCTGTACCACCGACAAAGTCGGAATTCCGGACAACTTCCGCGTTGCACTCAGGGTGTGCCACAATTTTCACATCAGGATACTCGCTGCGGACCTTAAAAATCTGCTCCGCCGTATACTCTTCATGCACATAACAGACACCGTTCCAAAACTTGATGTCTTTTTTAATTCCGCGTTTTTTCATTTCATTGACAAGGTTCTGGCCCATAAATTTGTCCGGCAGAAAATAAATTTTGTCCGATGGGTATTTCTCGACAATCTGATAAACATTTGCCGAAGTCACGCACACATCGCACTCGGCCTTGACCTCTACGGAAGTATTCACATAACACATGAACGTATGATCAGGATACTGCTTGCGGAGATTTTGAACATCCTGGGCAGTAATAGAATCCGCAAGCGTGCAGCCCGGGTCTTTGGCCGGGACAATGACTTCTTTATCAGGATTAAGAATTTTTGCTGTTTCTCCCATAAACCGCACAGCCACAAAAACAATGACCCTGGCTTTGGACTTCATGGCATCACGGCTTAATTTATAGGAATCTCCCACATAATCCGCGACACTATAAACGATTTCCGGAGTAACATAGGAATGAACCAGAATAACCGCGTTCTTTTCCTTCTTTAAACGCAGGATTTCATTGACCAGGGGGATATATTCTTCACATTTCTTCAAAGAATACTGGCAAACACTTCCCCCCACCTTAATATTCTTAAGTTTATCGTAAAGCTCTGGGGCTGTGAGTGGAAGAACATTTGGCATAATTATTATCTACGTTAATAAGAAGTTATTAATTTATTATAAATATAAGGTACTGCCCTAAAACGCCTCTTTGAGAGCCGGAGGGGGCATGTCACCAAGCGAGTTCCGCAGTGAGCTGCTCCACAAACAATCAAAAACTATGATTCCAACCTTGGCAGCGAAACGAGGACTGTCCGAGCGACTGACATGCACCGGACGGCTCTCCAATACGCTAAAATTCTCAAAAAATCATCATAATAATGATTTTGGATACTATATATCAATTTGTCGGGGAATTCAATTCCCCTTTCAACTGATGTGGCGTGGCGCGGACAATCCGGGCCTGGACCCATTGGCCAGGCTTAAACTCACCCTGAGGCAAGGTCACGATCTTATTCGCATCATTACGGCCATAAGCAGAGCCAGCCTTGATCTTTCCAGCCTGCTCCATCAAAATTTCCTGAATATCACCTACCAGGGCCTTGTTTTTCTTAAGAGAAATAGCGGTTTGAAGGATATTCAGCTTCACAATACGCGCAGTCTTCTTAAGTTCTGAAACATCATCTTTTAACTTCCTCGCCGCCATGGTCTTAGGGCGAGGCGAATACTTGAACATAAACGCAGAATCAAACTCAACTTCCCTCATTACGCGATACGTATCTTCAAACTCGGCATCGGTTTCTGTGGGAAATCCAACAATCACATCTGTGGTGAGCGCAATCTTGGGGCAAGCCTTACGAATATTAGTCACTAAATCCCTGAACTCCTTACCCGTATAGCTGCGATTCATGAGTTCGAGAACCCGGTCATTCCCAGCCTGAAGCGGCAGATGAATCTGTTTACAAACCTTGGGATTCTCAGCCACGACCTTAATCAGGCTTTGAGGAAAATCCTTAGGGTGTGGTGAGGTAAAGCGAATACGGCGGATTCCCTCAATCTTAGAAACCGCATCGAGAAGCGCGGCAAAATCCTCTGATTCATGATGATAAGAATTCACATTCTGGCCTAAAAGCGTGACCTGCTGAAAACCTTCATCTGCCAAACGCTTGACTTCCCCAAGAACATTGGCCACAGAACGGCTGCGCTCACGCCCCCGGGTATAAGGCACAATGCAAAACGCGCAAAAATTATTGCACCCGCGCATGACCGCAACCCAGGCATTCACACCGCTGACCCGGGTGGGATCAACATCCGAATAGGTTTCAAATTCTGAAAGCGTGACATCATAGCCCCTGGCATGATCATCCTGAACGTTTTTCAGAATCTCGGGCAGGCGCTTGTAACTGTCCGGCCCCACCACAAAATCCAGAGCCAGTTTCTTATCTGCCAAAAGCTCATCCCGAAGCCCGGTCGCCATACAGCCCAAAATACCGATTAACACGGGCTTGCCTTGACGGCGATGACGAATCTCATGAATATAGCCAAAAACCTTGCGATGCGCGTTCTCCCGGACTGAACAAGTATTCAGCATAATAATATCGGCATCCTCTTCAGCCTCGGCAAACGAATACCCTGCGTCTTCAAGAATCGAACGCACAAGCTCGCTGTCGTACTCGTTCATCTGGCACCCAAAAGTTTGAAGAAACACGTATTTCATTTTACACGCTGCTATCGCTTGATTTATGTTACATTCCGATTCTTTTCAATAACATGCAAACGGCAAGCAAATATAAAAAATAGAAATAATAACCTGGCAGTTAATATCGAAAGGTTAACCACCCTTCTGGTGAGGGTGCGGCATGGTTCGACAATTTTGTGACTATTTTCGCGCAACAATAAAGAACGCGACCAGATAAAAGACAAACCCCATCCAGAATGTCGTTGATATTCCAAAAACCAACGCAATCACCATAGCCAAAACTGATGCGCAAACTGAGGCCGCGCCATTGATTCCCCAGAGCCAGGGAGATATCGCTCCTTGTCGGGATAAGGCAATTTTCATCCCGAAAGGAAATTGCATTCCCATAAGAAAACCGGCGGGCAGAAGAATCAAAATGGATATTAAAAACCTTACCAGATTTGAGGAAGATTGAAAAACCGAAAGAACCGGCACGGTCAAAAGGCCAGTCACCGCAAGTGCGGCAATTAACCAGGCCGAGAAAAACAGATGCCGTCGGAAGTCAGCAATATATCTGTCGGTGAACAGGCTTCCCAATCCGCTGGAAACAAGCAAGGAAAAAAGAACAATCGACAGCCCATAAACCGGATGGCCCAGGAAAAGAATAAGCCGCTGCATCTGAGAAATTTCAATGAACATAAACCCTAATCCAATGGCAGCAAAAAAGACGAAAAATGACCCTGAGCCTTTCAGCGATTGCCCTTTGTGGGTCAAAAAAAGCGGCACCATTAAACAGAAAAATGACAGGCCCAAAACCGTAAAAAGTAAAACAATCATAATTGACACCGCTTTGGTGTTGGCTGTCTGCATCCCCTGATCAAAAGATTTTAAAGTCAGAAAGTCTTTCACTTTCAACATAAAGAAAAAGAAGGGCTTGTCATCGACAGATGGCGTAATATTCAAGGTTAGACCTGGAATTAAGTCGGGTGATTTGCCCTGGGCTATCTGAGTAAATATGCTGTCAGCCGATTTTTGAGAACTGAAAATGACATCAAAGTGAAGATAGGGTGAGAGTTGATCGATCACACTCAATTCTTCGGACGTAAACGGCCGCTTGCCGACCAAAAGAACACCGGTGTCGTCAATAACGTCTTTCCCGCCGTATCGCCGACGCAGGACCAGAATATTTCCGCTCGGGTCATCGATGCCGTTACGCTTAAGCGCTGCGGCAGCAACCGCTGTCAAACGGTACATTTCCGCAGGCAACTCCCGGTGATACCAGCGAGAAAATGTCACAATGCCATCTGGAGCCAGGCGGTTCAGAAACAACTGCCAGGCCTCGACAGTATAGAGGGAGTTTTCCGTAAAAACCATTGCTCCGGCCGCCGTGGCGGCCCAGGTATCAATAAAAGAGGTTTGGATGATGTTAAACCTTTCCGGTGTTCTGGCGACAAAGCTGCGAGCTTCATCGTTGACAAATTTGAGTTCCGGCAGGCGGTCAAGATGGCCGGAAAAATCACCGAAACGGTTGTTAACTGCGTCAAGAATATCACCGTTTATTTCCACTGCAGTAATCTGGCGCTGTTTAAAAGCCACAGCAGACAGCACATCCCTGCCGCCGCCAGGACCAATGATCAACGCACTGGAATGGGGCCTTAGAAAATGCGCGATATTCACCACGTCAGCTTTAAGGAATTTGATCTCGTTGTCATCGCCACTATATTTCAGGATGGGTGTCGCGGCGGTATCGTCGATTGTAATGATTAATTCGTTATATAATTCTTTTGAAAGAGGGTCCCCGGAAACCGCGATTCGTGAAAAAGTGTTCCACTTCTCATACAGAGGCCTGGATGCAATTCGTCCTTTGATCCAGCGCGGGCTAAGGAGCGACTTTTGCTGATGGACAAGGATGGAATGGGCTGTTGAAAAAAGCAATAAAACGCAAGCGGTGAAAGCAGCCGCTTTCGAAAGATTTTTCCCGTTAGCAAACAAATACGACCCGATCGCGGCCAAGGCGGCAATGATAAATACGGCGGTTGGCGCATCGGTGATCGCCAATACCGCAATCAGCCCCAGGCATCCCATGGCCGCTCCGGTTAAATCGGCTGCGTACATTCTGCTGAGCACGCTGGGAAATTTTGTTAGCGCCAGACAGACAGTAATACCGCTAAAAGTAAAGGGAATTGACAATACGGCGTAAGTAAAGAAAAGCGCTGTATTTTCCTGCCCTCTTTGCGCAATTAAGGGAATAACAAGAAGTTGGAACAAAAAGCTGGCCACTATTGTTATTGCAAATAATAAAGAGCAGAGCGACATCATTCGCTGCACTTTTTCAGTAATAAAGAGCCGCGGCAATAAATAAACCAATATTGCGCCAAATGTCAGGCCGAACATGGCGATGGAAATAATCAGGAACGCGAAATGGTAAAACATCACCAGGCTAAAAAAGCGCGTCATGACTATTTCGAACATCAGAGTCGACAGCGTGATAAAAAATAATGCGAGAAAATTGTTTTTCTTCATTAAGCCGCCTTGGTTTATTTTAAACTGATTATAATTATAAAAAATTATCAAACATCAAAAGTAAAGTCAATCAAAGGTTTGTCTTTCACTCTTACCCGATTCTCACGGATCGCATAGAAATGGAACCCAATGTTATTTTCTCAGCAAAAAAAGTGATGGAATCATCCTTTTCCTGAAGAGCAAGAACATAAAGCAATGGCAAATAGTGTTCATTTGTGGGAATGGAAAGATCAGCCGCAGAGCCCAGCGACTTATAATTTATGATCGAAGCATGGTCGCCTGACAGGATCAGCTGTTTAAGCTGCTCATCAAACTTGAGCGCCCAGTCAAAAGCCGCATCTTCCCAGCTCATCCGCCCTAAATTATGGACCATATTTCCGCTGCCAATAATCAAGACACCTTCACGGCGAAGGCCTTTTAACTCCTGGCCAAGCTTGTAATGAAACTCAGCCCCCTCTTTACGGTTAAGACTCAGCTGGACCACAGGGACATCTGCTTTAGGAAACATCCGACAGAGGACCGCCCAGGTGCCATGGTCTAATCCCCAATCAAAATCTGACTGAACATGCGCCTTACGCACAATTTTCTGGAGCGACGCTGCCAATTCAGGTGAACCGTGGGCTGGATATTTCTTTTCGTAAAGCGGCTTGGGGAATCCGTAAAAATCGTAAATCATCTTGGGATGTTCCATGGCAGTCACACAGGTACTGTCATCGGTTTCCCAGTGCGCTGAGATGCATAAGATGGCCCTTGGCTTTGGCAAAGACTTCGCAGCCTTGATCCATGAGCGACTGAACTCATTGTCTTCGATGGCATTCATGGGGTTACCATGCCCTACGAATAACACCGGCATTTTTGTTTTTAAATTTTTCATAAAACCACACATTTTTATGGAATTGATTAAAAGAAGTTAAACGATTATGACTTATAGAGATAAAATAATCAAGGCAGGATTAGAAGAGCTGGAAACTAAAAAGGGGAGAATTAGTTCAACAAGGCCACCAATTCCCGGGGCAGTGTTTTTCCTCCCCTGCCCCCTCGAATTGATGACCTGAAATTTAAACTTACATTAATGCCTGGTTCTTTCACCTCGGCCTTAACGCCCAACAACATCTGCACATTGATCGGCGTAACATTGATAATCACAGGGGCAAAACCATCAATCTTCAATGCCTGAACAGGCTGGTCACTGACCGGGAGTGGAACGCCCTGGCCGTTTCGTTTAATCTGAAAATTCAACATCACAGGGTTAAGGTCAATACCGCCGACAGGCGTTTCTTTTTGTGCGGCATCTGGTGATGTGGGCGCAGAAAGACGCGCCAGTTCTTCGTTCAACTGAACTTCAGTAATTCTAAGAAAGTCTTCCCTGCGCAAACCCACATTGGGCCAGGATTTCTTAACAACAAACCGCCCGTCTCCCTCACCTTTTATAGTTAAGGTATCAGGATTGTCAACTATTTCTCTAAAATCCGGGCCAGAATAACCTCTCATGTTAATGCCATCTTCATTAACAAGGACAGAAGCGCCGGCATCTGAAAATTTCTTCCAACTAAGGCCTTTATCAACATTGGCAAGGACATAATCCCCTTGTTTCACCCTGAAAGGCACGCCTTCCAGGCGAAGGGTGTTTTGAGGATTGTGGCCAGTGAGCCATACTCTTAAGCCATGCTGAGAGAAAATTTTCTCAAGACCAAGTTCATACACATTATGAGAAACATTCTTTGGTTTTATGATTGTGGTCCCATCGGCATACCATGAATTGACTAAAAAAAGAGCCTCATACAGCTCAGATAAAGGCTTTGTCATATCTCTGACATCATTTTGAATAAGTTCGAGCCCCTCCCAAATATCAGCCCCTGAATATTGGCGGCCTTTGTAGGAAAAAGTTATTGCCCCTGTTTTGGAATCCACCGGAAGCCAGCCATGGCTGTAAGTATTGCCGTAAATATCCCGTCTAAAAAGGGTAAAATTTGACCTGTAAAAATCTGCAAGCGCTTTAAGATGAGGATTATTAATGTAATTGCTTTGATTCCAATATGAGGAACCTTCCAGCAAATTAATTTCTTTAATAACACTTGTTCCCCATCCGCTATGTGACGACCAGTCCTTACCCCACCATTCAACCGAAGTATAATTCTGATGATTAATATCATTAAAAATCTGCCACCACCAATCCCCTCGCTCCATGGCCTGATTCAGCCTCTCATTAACTATGTTTGCGGCAATGGCCGTGTATCCTTCCAATTCTTTGAAAAAAGACAACTCTGCTGGTTCAACTTCAGCCTGAGTCCCTTTTTCCAGCATGCTCCTCACTTTTATAAGCCTTTCATTCCACCAATCAGCAGACATCATTCCAACAGCATTCAATCCTGTATAAACATCTGTTGTCTCAAAATAATATCCGACCAAATCTCTCCACAGGGCTTTTTCCTCCTCGGTCAGCTGATCTCTGATCTTCAGATAATTTTCCTTAAGGCGCGCCCTTATATCTTTTGCATTTCCATCAAAAATCGCGTCTTGTAATTTCTTTTGAGCCTCATTGTATTGAGCCAGTTTTCCTGTCCACCAGCCCACCCTGTCATTGACAATGTCCGCATCATCCCAATGCGCTTCAACAAGTTTTGCTGATTTTTCATGGCCATAATAATTGTACCCCTTGTAAACCGGCAAATGAAAACCCATGAGATTCATAAACGCCCAAAGGTCATGATTTCCCGTAACATAAAATCCTTTCCCCTCATCAATCAATTCTTTTGCGACGAGAAAACTTTTTACGCCAAAATCGCCCCTGTCAAGAAAATCCCCTAAAAGATAGAACGTCACATCAATAGTTTTCAAATCCACACCCTGCTCTTCAAGCTGAGAAGTCATGGATTTTTGAGGAAACGCCTCTGCATCCAGAGTAACTTTCTTCGATATCTCCTGTGATATGATGTCGGCAATATAATCAAGAAACAGTTTAACTTCCCCGTGGTAGTCGGATATCACCGCAATTTTAGGCAAGTTTCCCCCGCCTTTTTTTCTCCACTCTATTTTCAGTCTGGCCATCAAATCCTGGATTTGCGCGACACGTGGTTTTCCAACGAGAGCAACACCACTAGCCATGGCATGATCACCAGGGGTAAGGTCAACAGCATCCCAGGTCACCTGAACATCTTTTCCTTTGGGAGTAAGCGTCCTTTGCTGCACAGAAACCGGCAACGAACGAAAATCACCGCTCAATTTCGAGCGCTGGACAACATCCGTCATCATGGCCATATCTGTGTGGGTTTTAAACCCGCCGGAAACATACTTTCTGGCCACTGTTTCCTGGGTGTAGTGGTCATAATCTTCTCTTATATAATTGTAGACCCCTTTTTTAAACGCCTCCAAATACTGATTATAAATTCTAGATTTCGCGTCCTTATCGAGAGCGTCAACACCTCTGGTCTTATTTTTATCAACATAAACCTGACCTAACAAACTTTGCTTCAAGGCGCCCTTATACCACATTGCAAGGACCATGGAATTGATGATTTGCCTTAAAGGCGCAAAATTCTTTCCCTCATTAACCTCTTTTTCAATTTCAGGAAGCAAAACTTCACGGATAACTTCAGAAGCCTCGGCCTGCACATTAAAACTTTGAGGCCCGTTATCTGTTGGCTGCGAACCTATGTCTTTTGCAGCTTTAGAAGCAATAAAATCCTGCTCCAGCATCACTTTCAGGTGCGTTTCTATGACAAAAACACTTTGACCATTCTCATAAACAACGGCCTTCTCCGGTACGATCCAGACCTTATTAAAAGTGTCCATGGGGATATCAGTCGTCCCGTATTTTTTCTGGGCCTTGTCATAAACCCTGTCCCAAAATTTACGGCCCAAATCTTTTTCCGGATACATTAATGAGGCTGTTAACTGCTTTAAAATATAATCCTGGGACAGCAAATCAGCGCCCATATTCGTCTGGCCAAACGATTCCGGAATGATTCGGTTGTTTTCATAAGGAGACAAATTCACCCAAAGTTCATCTTCGGGCGTTGTGAGCGACGTTAGAAAATATTTTATAAGCCGGGTTGATTCCTGTTTAAATGCCTCACCATCCATGCCGGCATCACCCGTATCAATGATAAAATCAAAGCGTAAGGGGTTCTCCGGATGCAATGTAAGCCCTCTGACTATGGTTGGCGTAAATGAAGGGCCTGGATTAACAAATGTCCCCGCAGCAGGTAAATCCGGCAATCCCTGGGCATGGGCCGTTATGGACGGCATGACAAGCGTTACCAAGAAAGAAATAATAAGAAAAACCGAAAGTGTTTTTGAAAACAACCTGTTTTTATGAAAGTAAGAAAAATGCATCGCCCTCTCCTTAAAACCTGTTGGGAATATAAGATTTTCTATTTGTAATATGAGAATTATCCGTAAGTTCTAGAAAGATAACATATTATTAATAGAAAAACAAATTCATTCAACCCAGTGACATTCTACGCCTTTCCTTGTCATTCTATACAAAAAAGGCACACTTATTCCCTAAAGATTTTTCAGCTAATACTATCCAGAAAGAAACTTTTTAGAAATACTTAAAGCATGCTTCTATGTGATTCTTTGGCAGTCGGGTTGTACATACACTCACCACAACCGCAACAACCAAAGAGATGGGAAGCGCAATCATAATTGGATCAACCACAGTCCATGGAAAAGTGGCCAACGTCGGTTTCTGGAAAAGCAACTGGCAAAGCCCCAACGCTTCAGACTCTTTCTTGTGAACAAACAAAAACCATAGCCCTGTTACGATAAAACCGGCAAACATGCTGGCAATGGCCCCTGTTTTTGTCATCCCTTTCCAAAAAAGGGCGCCGGCATAGGCCGGTAAAAACGTGCTGGCGCACAGGCCAAAAAACATGGCTGTGGCAATGGCAATAATACTTGTGGGAAGTTTAAATCCCAGAATAACCGTAATCAAAACCCCCACCAAAATCCCGACTCTTGTCAGAAGAACTGTATGCTTTGACCCCTTGCCTTTTAGAAATATTTTCTCAAAAAGATCGCGGCCAAAGGCTGTTCCCATGGCGTGGAATTGCGAACTCGAAGTTGACATGGCCGCAGAAAGAAGCGTCAGCATAAAAACGTAGACAAACCATGTGGGCATGGCATTGTTAATATAAAGAGGCATGATTTTATCCACATTGCCCTGGGTAAGATTAAGGGCAATCTGTCCGAACTTCGGATTCCGCAAGAAATAAACATTGGATAATGAGCCAACGATATAGGCCACTCCGGTCATCATCAAAATAAAGATGCCGCCGGTCACAACTCCGCGGTTAATCTCTTTATTGCTTTTAACCGTCATAAAACGGACAGCCAGCTGCGGCTGCGTAAGAACCCCGATCCCAACACCCATCACAATCGTGGACACCATGGTCCACCATAACGGAGACCCCAGGGCCGGCATCCTTGTCCAGCCCAAATGCCCCTGGGCCGCGAGTTTCTCAGGAACCTTGTCTGCTATCGCTGTCAATGCCTGATGGGCAGCGGTGACACCCCCCAGATTCGCATAACACATCACAAGTAAAATCAGCATCCCCACAAACATAATCGCGCCCTGAAGGGCATCGGTATACATAACCCCCTTGATGCCGCCCGCAAAAACATAAGCGCAAATAATAAGCGCATAAATCAAAACAGCGACATTAAAATTCAGCATGTTCGGAAACGTTGTTTCCAAAAAACGGGCCGCGCCGATCAAGACTGCGGCTGAATAAAGAGGCATAAAAATAAAAATAACAAGTCCGGCAAATCCCTGGACAAAGCGCGACTGGTATCTCTTCCCTAAAAGCTCAGGAAACGTGTGCGCGTCCAGATTGTGCCCCATTTTCCGGGTTCGTTTGCCAAAGAAAATAAACGCAATAATAATGCCTATAAAAATGTTCAGAAACGTGAGCCATAAAAGGCCCATCCCCATCATGGCCGCCACACCGCCAAACCCTACAATGGCCGAGGTGCTGATAAACGTGGCGCCATAAGAAAGGGCCATGACCGCAGGATGAGTGTTGCGGCCAGCGACAAGATAATCCAGGGCATTGTTAGTCTTGCGGTAACCGTAATACCCCAGAAAAGCGATCATAAAAAGATAGACAAGAACAACCATTGTCAAAAGAAACACATTTTCCATAATCATCCTCTCTGGTTAAAGTTGTTCTTCAGCGGCTTTTTCATCCTGAGCCCATTTTTTGTCTTCTGCATGCAACGGCTCATCGCCTTTATTCCAGTTCATGATTCCATAAACAACACAAAAAAGAGCACTTAAAATGCACGCCAAATAGGCCAACCACACTTGAGGGTCATCAATGCCAAGCATAAGCTTTTCCTCTCTTTTATAATTTTATTTCTGCACCCTGGAGTTGCTTTTGATATACCCTGTCCCCTGAAAAACAGCGATAATATCACCGGAATCATTCGTAACCTTGGCCTCGTAAGCCACCAGCTTTGCGCTGCGGGTCACTTCCCTGGCCTCGGCCAACAAAACCCCTTGGGACGCGGCCTTAAAAAAAGACATGCTGGCATTAATGCCCACAACCGTGTCTTCACCAAAGTTTGAAGCAGCCGCAAAAGCCAGATCTGCCAAAGTAAACAACACGCCCCCATGAACAGTCCCAAGGCCATTGTGATGCTGAGGTTTGACATCGAGCCTGGCGCGCGCAAAGCCCTGGGCCACCTCAACAACTTCCATGCTGTTATAAGTTGCAAACTTATCTCTTAAAGAAAAATCCCTGGCTTTGGACATTTTTAAGTTTCGTATAATTCCTGGTCGGATAAAACATAAAACCCATTTTCCTTTAAAAGCCTTGCCGCCTCTTCAAACCCTTCTGTTTCAAGGCAAAATACCGAGTGGCCGGCAAACCCGTAACCATCGGAAATATTAATCCCGCGCGAAGATAAAAATTCAATCATGTCATGAAGCCGGCCGATTTTATCATCGAGCCTCACCGCAACCACTTCTTTCACAGCCGCGGCAAACCCCGCGTCTTTTAAGACAACAATCGTTAAATCCGGCTTATCCACCAAAAACTTGACGATCCCGAATTCGCCCCTGTCAGAAATAAGCATGGCACGGACGTTAACGCCTTTGGCAGCAAGGACACCCGTCACTTTCTCCAGACGTCCGGGTTTGTTATCCAAAAATACTCTGATTTGTTTGGCCATATACCCCTCGTATTTAATTTTTTCGCTCATCCACCACGCGCTTGGCCTTGCCCTCGCTCACAGGAAGGCTGCCTGGCTCATGGAGCTCAACATGGACGCCCACCAAAAGCGTTGACTTCATTTCATGCGCGATGGAATCTCTTAACCTTTCCAGAACCTTGATATCCCCCTCGAAAAGCTTGGCATAAAGTTCCACTTTAATACTGAGCCTGTCTAAAGATTCGCGCTGATCCACCACAATCTGATAATTCGTCCCGACCTCAGGGCGCTTCATCAGAATTTCTTCAATCTGTGACGGAAAAACATTAACGCCGTTAATGATGAGCATATCGTCGCTTCGTCCGGTAATGCGGGAAATACGCCGATGCGTCCGTCCGCAGGGGCAGGTATCTGTCAGAATCCTGGTTAAATCGCGGCTGCGATAACGCAGAAGAGGAGTGGCTTCCCTTTTAAGGGTGGTTAACACAAGCTCGCCCGCTTCGCCATCTTTAAGGATTTCTCCTGTGTCGGGATTAATAATTTCAACGATATAAGAATCTTCCCAGATGTGCAGGTCTCTTTTATGCTCGCATTCCATAGCAACACCCGGACCGTTCAGCTCGCTTAGGCCGTAACAGTTATAGGCGTCGATATGATAAAACTCTTCAATCTTCTTGCGCGTGTTTTCCGTATAAGGCTCAGCCCCTAAGAAAACCTTTTTCAGGTTCAAATCTTTAAGCGAAATGTCAAACTCCGCGAGCTTGAGCATGATATGCAGCATGTAATTGGGTGTGGCATGAAGGGTTGTTGTGTGAAAATCTTTCATCAGTTGCAATTGTCGGCGGGTGTTTCCTGCTCCGGCCGGGATCACAAGAGCGCCCAGGCGTTCAGCGCCGTAATGAAGCCCCAGCCCTCCGGTAAAAAGCCCGTAGGTCATCATGTTTTGGAAAATATCGCTTTTGGTAACGCCGCACGCGGTCAGCCCCCGGGAAACAAGCTCAGTCCAGTAATCCAAATCCGCCTGGGTGTGATAAATAACCGTAGGCATGCCTGTGGTGCCGCTTGAGGTGTGAAGGCGCACCACATCGGATTTATCTACAGACAAAAGCCCGTCAGGATAACAGGCGCGAAGGTCGTCTTTAGTCGTGAAAGGGACATCTTGAAGATCTTTAAGGGAACGGATATCGTCGGGAGACTTGATCCGGGTTTTCGAAAGGCGGTTCTTATAAAAACGCGTCTTTTGCGCGCAGGAAATGGTCTTCTTTAAGTTTTCCAGCTGAAGGCGTTCCAAAGAAGACTTGTCAATGGTCTCAATCGCTTTATCTCGAAACATAAGGCGGACGACAGCCCTCCTGACATTTTTATCAAGTTTTTAATTTTTGTCAGTATAACATAAGTTCGAAAATAAAGTTTAGACTTTTTAGAGGTCTTTTTACCAGATTTTCCAAGGCGCATTACCGTCATTCCACAATCCCTCCAGTAATTGATGGTCACGGTACGTGTCCATGCACTGCCAAAAACCCTCATGCCGGTACATGGCAACCTGGCCTTCCTCCGTCAATTTTTCCATGGGAGCCATTTCCAGCTCCTCATATTTATCCAGGTAATGAAAAATATCGCGGTTAAAAACAAAATATCCGGCATTGATATATTCCTCGATCTGCCTTTTTTCTTTCCATAATTTGATCTTTCCCCGATCATCCATCTGGATGGTTGCAAACCGGGATAACGGATGGACACCGGTGAACGTTGCTATTTTTTTCTGCTCCCTATGATAGTCCAACAGTGCCTGGATGTTGATATTCCCAACCCCATCGCCGTAAGTCACCATAAAAGTATCTTCCTTGATATACGGCTCCACCATTTTTAAACGGCGGCCCTTGGGCGTATTTAACCCCGTATCAACGAGAGTAACGCGCCAGTCTTCGGTATGCCGCTCATGGAAAAGGACCTTGGTATCGCTGTTAAAATGAATAGTAAAGTCATTGTTCATATGTTCATAATTCAAGAAATACTGCCGGATATACTCCTGCTTATACCCCAGGCAAAGGATAAATTCGTTAATCCCGTGGGTCAGATAATTTCTCATGATGTGCCACAGAATAGGACGACCGCCGATCTCAACCATGGGCTTTGGCCTGAACTCTGTCTCTTCACGAAGGCGCGTTCCCATCCCTCCACAAAATATGACGACTTTCATATGACAACTCCTTAGCAAGAACTATGTCCACACATACGGGATATCCGCGCTTCCAATCGGGACCTCCTCAATCTCGTTAGGATCATGAGGGATATCACTGCAATTGGCAATCATGGCCCAATGATCATTTTCTGAGCGAACGCTGTACCATACTGCCGGGGGTATGCACACCAACTGGTAATTCTCCTCCCCTACCAAAATCTGCTGAACCTCGCCTCTCGTCGGGCTTCCGAGCCTGTTATCATAAATGACAAGCCTTATGTCGCCGACCGGTACAGCAAAATGCATGGTCATTTTCTGATGTTTTTTCCAACCCTTGACCACGTCCGGATTAATCACAGAAAAATAAATCTCGCCAAAACGCGTAAAGACCCCGTCATCGCAGCGCATCATATGCATAACCTGACCGCGCGCATCACGAATAATTTTCAACGGTTTGAGCTGAACGCCATCGATCATAAGACACCCCCCCTGCCCAAGGCAATTCCTGGTTCCTGGCCTTTTGAATATAAGATTCAATTTGTCCCAAGCTAAACTCTGTCATGTCAATTTTCTTCGAATAATACTTTTGGTACCACAACGCCGTGAACTTGACCGTGTCGGCAAAGGAAAGCGCTGTCTTCCAAAAAAGCGTTTCTGCAGTCTTCCTCGGTGATAATTTAAGCAGCCTGGCCTCTTTCTTTCCGTTGGACGGAATATAATTCCAGGAACCCGCCCCCCAAAAAGACAAAAACAAATCCACCAAACTTTTCACATCGCGGCTGGCATGATGCCGGGGTCCAAAATTAAACGAACTGCCTGTTAGCCCGCTTTTTTTCTGTAATAAACAGGCGCCCAGCCAGAGATAACCGCTCACCGGTTCCAAAACATGCTGCCAGGGACGGGTGGAATGCGGACTGCGGATCATGGCGACTTTACCGCTGCTCCATGCGCGCACACAGTCCGGGACAATCCGGTCGCTGGCCCAATCCCCGCCGCCGATCACGTTCCCGGCGCGGGCTGTGGCGATCATGGGGGACAATTTTTGAAAAAAATATGAACGAAAATAAGCGCTGAAAGCGATCTCGGCGCAAGCCTTGGAAGCGCTATAGGGATCTTCCCCTCCGAGCCGGTCATCCTCTCGGTAACCGCGATTGATCCCGTAATTTTCGTAACATTTGTCACTTGTGATGATGACGGCCGCCTTGACTGTTGGTGACTGGCGAATGCATTCAAGGACGTTGACCGTCCCTCCGGAATTTGTATCAAAGGTGAGTTTTGGTTCACGATAGGCTGTTCGAACGATTGGTTGCGCCGCTAAGTGAAAAACAATTTCCGGTTTAAAGGCGCGAAAGACTTTGGCCAGTTGATTGTGATTGCGAATATCTCCTGTGTCATGTCTCATTTTCTTTTTCAAATTCAGGACTTTGAAAAGGCACGGCTCTGAAGGCATATCCTTGGAAAATCCCGCAAGATCTGCCCCCATTTGCGCAAGCCACAAACTTAACCAGGCCCCTTTAAAACCGGTATGCCCCAAGACCAAGACACGTTTACCGCTGTATGCCTTCTGAAAAGCGCTAACTGTAAACAATTTTCCTCCCTGGTTTAGGCTCTTTTTTTCATTCACAAACAAATATCAGTCGGCCTTTACTGTGAATCATTACAACCACTTATGGACCCTAAGTTTCCAAGTGCCAATTATTTTTGTTAGTATTTTTCATTTTGTGTGACTAAGATTTATGATACACAACCCTGGCACTGAAGCGGAGCTACTGGAGACTTTTCATGAAGGAAAACCTGATCATCGCGGCAGTCGGAGACAGATCTTTTCACCGTTCCTGGATCAAAGGTAAAAACAGGTTGTTTGATGTTCTGTTAATTTATTACGGAAATGAATCCGGGAAATATCTGGGTGATGCGGATTATTATCTCGAAACCCAGGTTGTTGGAAAATTTCAGAAAATCTTTCTGGCGATCGAGAAATATCATGAAGAGGTTTCCTGTTATAAATATGTCTGCCTTGCCGATGACGACATTATTTCGTCAACAGATGCGTTTAATCGCCTTTTTGAGAAATTTAATCACTATGGCCTGGATGCCGGCCAGCCTTCAATTTCAGGCGGCTTTATCGGCCACTGGATCACAACGAGGCACTGGGGATGCGAGTTGCGTTATGTCAATTTTGTTGAAGGCATGTGTCCTGTTTTTAAATCCGGGTTACTGCTGCAAGAGATACTGCCCTATCTCATCGCAAACCGGTCAGCCTGGGGCATTGAATGGCTTTGGGCCAGCGTTCTTGTGAACAAAAAAGTTGCCATCCTGGACTGTGTGAGCGTAAGACATAAAAGCTTCCTTGATTCCGCTTTTTGCATGCTGTTCCACCATAAAAGCGATTACTATTTAAGCTTAAGGAGGACGGGCGTATCTATTGAAAAGGACATGAAAGATGCGGCGGAAAGTGTGGCCCCTGAAATAAGAAAATCATTATTCTTGGAAAAAGGGCGGATACGAAAGCCTCTAGGACTGCGGATACTCCTGTCTCCATTAATGCTCTACGGGCTTACGAAGTGGACGCTTTATTTTATGATTATAAAACATTTTGACAATTTTTTCCTGCTCGCAAACAAAATACTTTTTAAGTTCAAAGGCTCACCTGGCCTTTCCGCTGTAAACAATAAAACAGGACGCGCGCGGACATAAAAAACCCCCTGAACAGCATGGCTATCTCCTGGTTTGTGACGAAATAAGCCCGGCAAGAATTTTTATTCTTAGCCGGGCTTATGAGGAACAAAATAGAGCCGTTGCAACGCAACGGCTCGCCATTTTTAGGGCATCGTTTGGGCATCGGCAACGCACTCTACTCTTCTGGACCTCACCAATTCAGCGAAGAGGTTATTGAGTGTTGCTGCCTTTGTTGAACTTGACACACTGAATGCGAACCGCATTCGAAATCTGTCGTCGCATAGCATTTGCAATCGCAATGGTTTAAATAAGGAAGCCCCTTCGGGCAACACACGTAAGGGCATCCGGTATTCCCGCCGCAAAAGTAGGTCATGGCCACAAGATTCCCTGGACATAGATCCGTTGTTATCGGAGCCGTCCGGTTCGGTTCTGTCGGCCCGCAGTCCGCCGGATAGGCATGGCCGCCATGCGCTTGGACTTTGTCGGCTGAAGGGGTGGTGCCGCTACGTTCAAAGACACTACTTCCACCACTCTCTTTTTTGGTTATGCTGCTGCCGTCTTCACTAATTGTAAAGATATACTCCCCCTCAGAGTTATGCCAACGGGCTTCACTCCCTACGATTGGCATCCGAGCAATTTCTCCCCATTCTCCAATTATCTGACGACGAAATCCGTTGGTTCCCGTTGCAATGGAGTCAGCGATGTCGGGCGAAGCCCATGTGATTCGATTCCTACAGACAAGCGTGTCCCCCTGGATAACGAGTTCCTCGTCTGATTTGAGCATCGCTGAATCAGAATGATGAGTATACGTTGCCCCATTTAGGGCAGAAATATCTTCCGCTTTTACCACCGGCATATTTCCGAAAACAAAAAATAAGATAATAAACCAAAGACCTAAACCCTGTTGTATCGACGCACAAATCATGATTTTTTTCATGAAGACTTTTTCCGCAATAACGGCTTGATTATCGTAACTCTATGTCAAATCGTTATTTACATAACGATGTTTTAATCTGGCGGAGAGGGTGAGATTCGAACTCACGGACCCTTGCGGGTCAACGGTTTTCAAGACCGCCGCTTTCGGCCGCTCAGCCACCTCTCCAAAAATGTCTCCGACATTTTTGGAGACTCCAGTCTGCCACGACAAACCATCAGTTTGACGGGCAGACTGGAGTTTCCTCAATGTCTTTTTCTACAGAATTTTTGGAGACATCTGTTGGCATCGACAAGCTTACAGCTTGACGGCAAACAGATGTCTCGCCTAAAAACTCAAATATTCTTTTAAAAAATTTATTTCCACTCGAGAAATCATTGACTTCAAATTCGCAAGTTAATATACCATTAATAACTCAAAATTCAACCCGCATGAAGCTTTAAAATATCAAAAAACCCTTCGGCATCTTTGCATACGGATTCATCAGCCCTGCAGAAGGCATATTCTCTCGTCGGATAACGCGAGATACGCGATGCCGCGCCGGAGACCACATAAAAGGGGCATAAAATGGATTGTTGTGTTATAATTTTCTAAATTTCTGCAGATTTTTATTTAAAATTAAAATTCTTCCTGACTGATCGATGATACAAGAAATCATTCAAAAACACAAAGCCGACTTAAAAATATTAGGTTCTATTGCGCTGATTGTTATTGCTTCACGCCTGATAATTTTCTTTACAGCCTATGCTGGTTTGATCTTTTTTCAGCACAAGATAGATCCTTTTTGGCCATCCATGAACGGACTTTGGAACCATTGGGATTCTTACCATTATCTTTCTATTGCCCAGGAAGGATATCCGCCCGCATCTGCCCCTGTTGATAGGCAGTCCCTCATTGTTTTTGGCCCCCTGTACCCTCTGTTTATAAGATTTCTTGGCGGCTTAGTTCATGACCTTTTCCTGGCAGGCCTGCTGGTATCTAACCTAAGTCTTATTATTGGAGGATTATTTTTATACAAGCTGGCGTCCTTAGACTATGACTCAGACACGGCCTGGCGTGCAGTGAAATATTTATTGGTATATCCTTTTTCTTTTTTCCTCAGTATCACATTTAGCGAGGGCCTGTTTCTGGCTTTATTTGTGGGGGCGACTTATTTCCTGAGAACGAAAGCCTGGGTTTACTCTGGAATTCTTGCGATGATGGCCGTGTTGACCCGTCCTAATACGGGGCCTTTTTTAGGAATTATACTCATTGTGGAATATATGCAGGAAGTCAATATTCTAGAAATAATAAAAAATAAACTTTATGGGCCTTGGGCAAAAGACCTGTTCAATAGAAGTTTCGTTGTATTGGGGCTGAGTCTAGGGGTTTTTATTTATCTGCTTATTAATAAACTGATATTTGACGATTGGTGGAAATTCATATATTTCAAGAAGACGCAATGGTATGTTCATTATATTCCAATCATGGATAATATCAAAGACTTGATAAACAGGACATTCATTGATAAATCCATTGATAGTCTTGTTCTTTGGGGCCCACAACTGGTTTCTTTTTTCATGGCTTTAATTTTAATTTTTATAACTATGAAACGAGTACGTCTTTCATATGTTATTTATTCTCTTTCTTTCATTTTCTATATTTATTCCATCTTTTGGTTATTGAGTTGTGCCCGGCACATGTCAACGGTCTTCCCGCTCTTTTTATCCATGGCAGTGCTTTCAAAAAACAAATCAGTGGATATTGTTTTGACTTTCCTCATGACCGCTGGCTTGATCTTTTATGCCCTGCTATTTTCTCAAGGCTGTAACCTTCTGTGAGGCTAACTCAAAATTCAACCTGCATGAAGCTTTAAAACATCAAAAAACTTTCTAAAATGTTCAACGGCCTCAGGATCTTTGATCTTCATTGTCCATAAATGCTGGCCGATTCCCGCCATGGCGCGGACATACTGCCCAAAACCAAACTGCCCTATGGCTGTCATTCCCGTGGCAATTTGCCCCAAACCGAAAAAAATGCCAAATGCAAATTGGCCGATCACACAAAAACCCGCGACAAACTGTCCTAATCCAAATAACAGTCCGACCCCGAATTGAGCAAGAGTAATAACGCCTATCCCAAACTGCCCAATGGCAATAATGCCTCGCGCAACCGCCAACCGCCCTGTTTTCTTGTCAAATCCAACCGCAATATGGATCAACGGCCAGCCAAAAACCTCTTCTTTGGTTTTCCATTCAAACCCTAACGCCCGCCATCCCATCAATTGAGACATTCTCGGATGTCCGCATTTGGGGCAAGCCAAGGCTTTATCGCTAATTTGTTCATTGCATTCGGGACAGTGAATTAATGCCATGCTAATCTCCTTTCAACTGCCCTTTACTCAAAGCGTTCTCAACTTCCAGGGTGTTCTTGAAATCAGCGCTCCAACGGCCAAAAGGGCCTCTGTATGTCGCCCAGTATTTCATTGGAGAATCTTCATTCAAAAACAAAATCCATCTTGAACCTTTTTTCGGCATCAAATCTTCTGAAAATTTCCACCCAACTTCCGGCAGACAGGCTGAACCGTCAGTAAAATCATACCGGACATCTAAAGCCTTGGAGACATTAGCGCCCTTAAGTATCCGTATAATTTTGTATCGTGCCACCGGCCCGCTGAAATAATCGATTTTCCCCAACAATTGATAGCCGCTATATTCAACAATAGCAATTAACTGTGATTTAAAGGCCTGCTCCTTGGTTGGCGCAAACATGGGCTCAGCAAAAACTAAGGAGCATCCCCAAAACAAAATAACACCGATAGTAAAAACCCTTCTTTTCAATGGAGCCCTTATCTATTGTTCTATTGTCCATTGCTTTGTTTTTTCACCAAAGGTGAAAAAACGGAGAGACAGGGATTCGAACCCTGGATATCGGTTACCCGATATAACGGTTTTCGAGACCGTCCCTTTCAACCACTCAGGCATCTCTCCAAAAATTTCGAAGTAATTATAAAACCTTTTTAAATTTTGACAACTTTTAAAAGGGAAGGCCTAAAAAAGCTGTTTAAATATCATCCGATAAATGTCGGCGGATGTGCCGGTCAACCCCTGGAAGAAATGGGTAAATGAAAAGCCTTTGAGAATCAGGCTCATAAGAAGTGCCATGAAAAAAACATCAAAAATATACACCAAAATCATGCTGAAAAAGTAATTCGGCTTCCCGGCGATGGAATCCTTCTTGTAAAGGTCCTGGGCGGTCAGGACAATATGCATGGTAAACGTAAACGCAAAAAGAAAAATAAAAACGCTCTCATATCCTGAAAGTTTCCCCATGACAGAAATTACGGCATAAACCAAAAGAACAAGGATGGTATAAATCGGCAAAACATACGGTGCCGCATTCACCAAAGGCTTCAAAAACTGAAAAACAGATGTCACGATCCCCTGGCCAAAGGCATAGACTGCGCTGAAGTCATAAACAAAAAAGCGAAGAAGGACATACGTTACCATGCCCTGCCATAATGTATGGCGAAGCGCAGGTTCAAAAGTCGCAAGCTCATTTTGAAAGGCAAAAGTCAATGCCACCACAACCGGAAGAATAATGAGCGCAAAAACAAATTTAAGAATTAAAAAAAGAGTATCCTTCATGTTCCTCCCTCTCTATTTTTTAATCACGGCAAGGCCGTTCATATAGGGCCTTAAAACCTGGGGCACTTCAATTGTGCCGTCGGCCTGTTGGTAATTCTCCATAATGGCCACCACTGTCCTTGGAGTCGCAACACCTGAGCCGTTTAAGGTATGCACAAAGGCAGGTTTTTTCATGTCTTTGCCCTTGTAACGAATGCCTGCGCGCCTGGCCTGAAAATCCTCGAAATTCGAACAGCTTGACGCCTCAAGCCACTTATCCAGGCCCGGAGCAAAAACCTCAAGGTCATAGCATTTGGCAGCGGCAAAACTCATATCCCCCGCGGCCAGCTCAAGCACGCGGTACGGAATATTTAAAAGTTGAAAAACCTTTTCCGCATTATTCACAAGTTTTTCAAGCTCGTCATAGGATGTTTCAGGCTTTACAAACTTGACCAGCTCCACCTTGTTAAACTGATGCACACGCATGAGCCCCCGGGTATCCTTGCCATAAGAACCAGCTTCCCTGCGGAAACAATCAGAATACGCAGTGTGATAGATGGGAAGGTCTTTTTCATCCAGGATCTCATCACGATAAATATTCGTGACAGGAACCTCGGCCGTAGGAATAAGGTAAAGGTCATCCCCTGCCAGATAATACATATCATCTTTCATCTTAGGGAGCTGTCCTGTGCCGGTCATGGACGCGGCATTGACCAAGACCGGAGGAAAAACTTCTATATACCCATGTTCCCGGGTATGCAAATCCAACATGAAATTGATAAGCGCGCGTTCCAAAAGTGCGCCAGCCTTCTTATAAAGAATAAAATTCGCGCCGCTGATTTTGGTGGCGCGTTTGAAATCGATCATATCAAGGGATTCTGCCAGGGCAATATGATCCTTGGGCTTAAAATCAAATTTACGCATCTGGCCCCAAGAACGGACTTCCCTGTTGTTTTCAGGCCCGCCCACGGGAACCGACGCATACGGAAGGTTGGGGATAAAAAGAAGAATATTGGTAATTTTTTCATCCAGCTCTCTTATTTTCGGCTCCAAGGCATCGATGTCTGTGGCAATGGATTTCATGGACGCAATCGTGTCTTTGGGGTCTTTCTTTTCTTTGAGGAGCTTAGATATGGCATCATTGGCTTCATTCTTTTTACTGCGAAGCTCATCGGCTTTCATGGAAATCTTACGGCGCTCTTCATCCAGCGCCAGAAGCTCATCAAGAGTGATCCTGGCGTTCTTGGCAGCGAGGCCTTTTTGGACGGCTTGAACATTATCCCGAATAAACTTAAGATCTAACATCTCTTTTCTCTCCTTATCCAGGGTTCAATAAATTGAACCCCTACGCATCAATACCCCTATAAAATCTGAACACCCTTAAAAAACCGGCGGATGAAGCGCGCGCTCAATCTGCCATAAAAGGTCTCTTGGATTTATCGGCTTTGCCAAAAAGGCATCAGCTTCCTGCTGAAAACTTTCCAAAAGATGCTGCGGCGTATCCATGCTCGTTAAAAAAACAATCGGGGTAGTTTTTGTCCGCTCGTCATCCCTCAAACGCCGGCAAACTTCCGGGCCGTTCATGCCAGGCATCATAAAATCCAGAAGAATCGCATCCGGCCGTTTTTCACAGGCCAGGCGAATGCCATCATCGCCGGAATTTGCAGTCAAAACATAATGCCTCTGGGAAAGTATCCTTTCAGCCAGGGTGCGGTCAACTTCAGAATCATCAATCACCAGAATGGTCTTTGATTTCTCTTTGCGAAAAATATTCTTTAAAAATTCAAACATGTCTTTTCCTTATCTTAAGGCGGATGGGATAAATGAACATAGAGGCATTATAGCGGAGGGGCAAAGGTTTGCAATCTTTTGAAAACGATTTTATATAAGCCTGGAATTAATTGTCTTTCTTCACAGGATGGTCAGCACGAATCATGAGTATCGGAATACTGGCCCTGTGACGCAACCCATCAGCAACACTCCCCAAAATGAAGTCCATCAAAAACCGGTGTCCGTGAGTCGCCATCGCAATAAGATCCGCGTTCTCTTCTTTGGCCAGGGCAAGAATCCCGTCAACCGGCTCTCCCTTAAGAAGATGCTGGTGCACATCAAAGCCTTCCTTAACAAATTCCTGAACAATACCATCCAGGTAAGCCTTGTCTTTCTTTATTTCCTCGGAATCCTCAAGATTAAGTTGATTCTGCACACGGGCCACAACCCCGTCAGCCACGTGCACAAACACCAAAGCAGACTTGGTTTCACGGACCAATATGCGAATATGCTTCAAAATAACTTTATCTGTCGATGAATTGTCCAAGGGAATCAAGATTTTACGGTACATAACCCCACCGCCTGACATAAAAGATAAAGGTTTAAGAGAATGATCATTGCCGTCGAACCCCACCCCACAACCTGCAGCCAAACTGGATTAACAAATCGCCCCATCTTTTTCTTGTCACTGGTAAAAAAAACCAGCGGCACGATGGCAAATCCGAGCTGGAAGGAAAGAACAACCTGACTGAGGACAAGAAGCGCGCCAATGCCCCTGGCCCCCATCACAACAGCCACCAAAATGGCAGGGATAATGGAAACTGAACGTGTGATCAACTGCCGGATCCACGGCTGCAGGCGAATATCCAAAAAGCCTTCCATCACAATCTGGCCGGCCAGGGTTCCTGTCAACGTAGAACTCTGCCCTGATGCCAGAAGCGCCACAGCAAAAACAACACTGGCAAAAGAAGCGCCCAGCATAGGCGATAAAAGCTTATAGGCGTCATTAATATCCACAATATTCTGATGCCCGGTGCCATGAAAAGCCGCGGCACTTAAAATCAATATCGCGGCATTGATAAAAATCGCAATGCATAAAGAAAGAAGAATATCAATGCTCGCAAACCGAATCGCGAAAGACCTTCCTTCATCATCACGTTTAAACGCTCTCGTTTGAACAATGCTGGAATGCAAATAAAGATTGTGCGGCATCACAGTTGCCCCCAAAATCCCCAGGGCAATAAAAAGCATGCCTGGTTCTGTGACAATCCTGGCAGAAGGAACAAAACCAGCCAATACCCCGCCCCATCCAGGGTGGGCAATCAAAAGCTCATAAAAGAAAGAAATCCCGATAATGGCCATGAGGCCTGCAATAAGGGCCTCAAAGGCACGAACTCCCCGGGACTGCAGCATCAATATGATAAGGACATCAATTCCTGTAAAAATAATCCCCAAAACCAAAGGCAACCCGAATAAAAGGTTAAGGGCTATGGCTGAACCGATCACCTCAGCCAGGTCACACGCGGCAATGGCCACTTCACACAAAATCCAAAGGGCAAACGTCACAGGCCTTGAAAAATGATCCCGGCATGATTGCGCCAGGTCGCGCCCTGTGACAATCCCAAGTTTTAAGGAAAAAAATTGAAAAAGGATGGCAAGAAAATTGGAGAGTAAAACAATCCACAAAAGGCTATAGCCGAACTTTGCTCCGGCAGAAAGATTAGTAGCCCAATTCCCGGGATCCACATACCCCACAGCAATTAAAAGCCCCGGACCTAAGAAAGCCAGGAGCTTTTTCCAAAATCCGGCGTGGGCTGAAACCACAACAGAAGGCCGTTCTCCTAATTGTTCCAACTTGCTTCTGTGCAAAAGAGTCTCCTCATTATTCAGAACACCACTTGATGGAACACCCCATAGACGGGTACTGTTTGCTGTCAATCCCCTGGCCGGAAACCAGATTGCTCATAGCGCTTTTGAGTTCTTCCCGCGTCACAGCCGCTTCCTCTTTCCAATTATCGTCAATACGGCCATGATAAACAAGTTCTTTGTTCTTATTAAAAAGATAAATATCCGGCGTGCACTGGGCTTTAAAATCTCTGGCAACCTTTTGGGTATCATCCACAAGATAAGGAAACGGGATTTTAAATTCTTTGATCTTTTTGACCATGCCTTCCGCAGAATCTTCAGGATAATCCGGATTAATATTCGGATTGATGGCCACTACCCCGATTTTAATGGTGCTGGCATAAGCCCCAAGACGAATAACCCTGGGCCATACAGCCTGGGCATAAGGGCAATGGTTACAGGTAAAAAAAACCAAAAGTCCGTTGTGAGCATAAAGATCACTGCTTTTAAAAACTTTTCCCGCCGTGTCTTTTAAAGAAAAGGAGGGCATTTGTGTTCCTAAAGGAATTTTAATGGATTCGAGAAGAGCCATATAACCTCCTGCCGCCTTCGGTGTTCTGATTATAATATTGCTAAAACTTGTGTCAACCGTGAGTCGAAGATATAATCAAAACATTACAACGTCAACACACCAGGAAAACCTGTTATGAAAGACCATCTTTATATCCAGCAAATCGAGCTCGGCGAGCTTCAAAATTTTAACTATCTTTTAGGTGACAAGGGAACCCGGGAAATCGCCATTATTGACCCTTCAGAAGAAACAGATGTCCTTCTGGACCTTGCGGCCAAAGACAACTTGCAAATCGTGGCCATTCTTCTTACTCACGGGCACTTTGACCACGTTGGCGGCGTTGTTGACCTTGTTGACCGCCTGGAAATACCCGTCTACCTTTCCAAACGCGAGGCTCCTTTTTATACCCCTGACTGCCGGCTTCTCAAAAAGACTGAAAATCATGAAAAAATAAGAATCGGAGGCATTACCGTGGAATGCCTGCACACGCCAGGCCATACGCCGGGATGCCAGTGTTTTTTAGCAGAAGGAAATCTCTTTACAGGAGACACGCTTTTTATCAGCGCCATTGGCCGCTCTGATTTTCCTGGAGGAAACACTGTAGAACTTTTTCAAAGCCTTGAACTCATTAAAAAACTTCCGGATTCCACCCTCATCTGGCCAGGCCACAACTACGGCAGGCTCACAACAGACACGCTCAAAAACTTAAAACAAAACAACCCCTACCTGGGCTGCTCCACAGAAGAAGAATTCCTGAATCTTGCAGGCTAGTACGCTATAAAATTAATCGTTAATAGCGGGGCACCCGCTATTAACGATTAATTTGATAACATACTAATTTCTCTGCAATAAAACTAATGTTTCCACATGGCGTGTGCGCGGGAAGAAATCCAATGGCTGGACAAATTTTGTGGCCCAGTGCCCCTGGCTCAGTCCCACAAGGTTTTCAGCAAGGCTTTGGGGATTGCACGATAAATACAAAAGATGCCTGGCACGCTCGAGGCTGTTTAAAAGCCGGATCGCCTTGTCGCTTAATCCCGCGCGCGGAGGGTCTATCATCACAATATTATCCGCTGATTTTGCGTTATTCAGCATCTTCGGCAAGACATCCTCTATTCGCCCTGGCAATACCTCGACATTGTTAAGGCCGTTATCCCTGACATTCCGCTCCGCAATCCGGACCGCATGAACATTTTCTTCAATATTAACAACCCTGGCAACCAGATCATGCACCAGAATTCCGAAAAGCCCTACTCCGCCGTAAAGGTCAAAAAAAACAGCCTCTTTGTCCCAAACAGGAAGTGCCCGAATAATTCTGCCAAGTTCCGGAAGGATGGAAAGGTTGGCTTGAAAGAAAGTGTCCAGGGAGTAATAAATCCTGTGGCCTAAAATATCCGTATAAAAATGATCCGCTTCTGCGAGCCTTAAAGACCTGCGGCCAATGCCGCCCCAGCGGACATCGCCTCCATCACCGCAACGGACCGTCAAATTGGCCATCCTATAATCTTTAGGGATTTTCCCTGAGGCCTCCAGGCGAAGGCGAGGAATAAAACGGGAAATTTTCTCCATGGCAATCAGGCATGCTTCGATTTCAAGAACCGGCGCTTTTCGTTCCGGAGAAAATCCGATATCAACCCGGCCGTCTCTTCTTTTCACAAGCTTCAGGTCCAGGCGATTACGGTAATGATAAATCTGAGGTGATGGAACAATCGGGGAAAATGCGTCTAAAGAGATACTGACCTTTTGTGTCAGCAATGACACAAGGCCTGATTCTTTATTCCTTAGCTCTTCGTGATAAGAAATATCCTGGTGCTGGCAGCCCCCGCAACTCCCGAAATGAGGACACACCGGCCGAACTTCGTGAGGAATTTGTGGCAGAACAATCAAAACATGACCTTTAACGTGTTCATCATAAAATCAATGAGGGGCTTATCCTTCTGGGCGTACCGCTTGGCATTGCCGACGTAAGTAATATTGTAAGCCGTCTCGTGGTCAATAAACCCATAAACCACAATCGTCGAAGGCCTGTCTCCTGCGGCAAAGAAAACAAACTTATGCGCCAGATGGCGGGAAAGTAAGAGGTCGGCTGACTCCACCACCTTAATATTGTTAAAAATGGCAGTCATCTGCTTGATAGTCAGGTCTGTGTATTCCTTCATGGTCATGGGGCGTTTAGAAAGATCAGTCTTTGTAATGGCAATGTTTTCAAGAAACGTGTCCAGAGGCCCTTCTTTAGGCGAAACAAACCCCACAATCGCCCCAGGCTGGTTTCTTTCCACCACTTTCCAGTCTCCAGGATACTTAATGCTAAACCCCTCGGTTTTGTTCTCATACGTGCGAAAGCTGATCGCAAAAAATATTGCGCCAACCACAATCGCAAAAATCACAAGCGCGCCAATCGTAGCAGCAGCGAATATCGCAATTTTCTTAAACGGAAGGTCTAAAACCTTTATCGGTGTTGCCATATTATTCTCCTGTCCTTATTCCGCCTTCGGCACGGTGTCCACATTATTGGGGTAAAATACATACTTTTAGTTTTGCCGCCTGCCACATCTCCCGAGGCTCCATGCAGAGATACACAGGAACTTCTTCGTCATGGGCCTTGATGCAATCTGCCATAAAACGATAAATATCCCGACGGACAAAAAAAGGATACCTGATCTTCCCATCAAGCGCTTCAAAAAGCTCTTCATTAAGGATTGTAGCGAGAGGAAAACGATTTTCAATCACTTTTTTCTGCTCATGCGTCATGCGCAGGGTTCCCAAACTGATCCAGGCAATGCCCTGAGGCTTCACAAATGAAAAAATCGCCTCTACCACCTTGGCATAATCTTTGTCCCATCCTGGGTAATAAAAAACAGGGTCGAAATGAAACGCCACCTTGTAGCCAGCCTCAAAACATTTTTTGGCTGCAGCCAGGCGCTCTGAAAGAGGCGCAGTAAAATATTCATTCTCCAAAACCTTGAGCTGAGGGTTAACCGACCAGCCGACAACAATGTTGGGTGATGATGTTATGCCCAACAAAAGCCCGACATTGGCGCTCTTGGTCTTGAATTCAAAAATGCTTTTCGTCCGTAGCCTGAAGAAATCAACAATGCGGGGAGAAAATTCAGTGATATGGTCAAAAACAAGGGAATCCGTGGTTTCTCCAGAGCCCACACGAATATTCTGGGGGTATTTTCTAAACGCCTCAAAGAAATCATCCAAATTCGCGGGAAAAACAATGCCAGGCGCATTGGTATAATTTTGCAAAAAACAATAAGAACATTCATACGGGCATCCAAATCCGAGATTGACATTGTGGTAACCGCATCCCACCACTCCCGGCGTGCAAGGGCATTTCTTAAAGAAATCAAAACGCTCCTGAACAACAAAGAAATTCTTTGCCCTTGAATTATAAGAACTGACCGAAAAGTTTTCTCGATTAAGAAATTCGCGATAACTGGCCATGGAAGTCACTTTGGCTGATGGGAATAACTTCTTCAAACGCTCGGCCAAATGTGAGTTTGAAACCGATTCTTCAACATAAATATTTTGAGGGGAAATAAAAAAAGGCTGGGTTGTATCAACAGACACGCCCTCCTTAAGCTCAAGGGCTGAAAAAGCGCCAAAAAATTTTTCCCCATGGCGCAGGGCTTCGGGAAATCGTTTTTCTAATAAACAGCGCTTGATCGCAGGAAAAGTTTTTGCATCTTGCGGGATTGCGGTCAAAACTTCTTGCGGCAGGGCCTTGTCTCTTTTTGAAATCTCAAAAACAAGACGGACAATTTCCTGGGTTTTATTCAAACCCAAAAAAGGAAATTGCGCTTTAACGCTTTGTTTTAAACCTTCAACATCCACCATGGGGCTAAGAATCCTTACAATAACCTCATTCGGCTAGGGAGCCCTTGTTAGGGCTCACGTAGCCTCAGAGGTTGTTTGCTAAGAATCCTTAGCAAACAACCATGTCGAAAGGTAGCGCTCGCCGGTATCTGGTAAAATCACAACAATCGTCTTGCCCTTGTTCTCGGGACGTTTAGCAACTTGCATCGCTGCCCAAAGAGCAGCCCCTCCTGAAATGCCCACTAAAATCCCGTCAAGTTTGGCCAAGCTCCGGGCGTAATTCCCGGCATCTTCTGCCTTCACCTGAATAATTTCATCAACAATGTTTCGGTTGAGGACTTCAGGAACAAATCCGGCGCCAATACCCTGGATTTTATGAGGCCCGGGCTTCCCGCCTGAAAGAACAGGCGAATCGATCGGCTCAACAGCTATGGCTTTAAAAGATGGTTTCCTTTTTTTAAGGACTTCCGCAATACCGGTAATCGTTCCGCCGGTTCCCACCCCTGAGACCAAGATATCCACCAGGCCATCGGTGTCATTCCAGATTTCTTCAGCCGTGGTCTTGCGATGAATTTCGGGGTTAGCCGGATTGGAAAACTGCTGCAGCAAAACAGCGTTCGGCGTTTCCTTCACAAGGTCTTCCGCCTTTTTGACAGCGCCTTTCATGCCTTCTGTTCCTGGTGTCAACACAAGCTGGGCGCCAAAAATCGCCAAAAGCTGACGGCGCTCAATGGACATGGTTTCAGGCATCGTTAAAATCAGCTTATACCCTTTTGCTGCCGCGACAAACGCCAGGGCAATCCCGGTATTACCGCTGGTGGGTTCAATAATCACGGAATTTTTCTTTAAAACACCGCGCTTTTCCGCGTCCTCGATCATCGCGAGACCTATACGATCTTTAACACTTGAAAGCGGATTAAATGACTCAATTTTGGCAAGCACGGTGGCTACTGAGGCTTCGGCAACCCGATTGAGTTTCACCAAAGGAGTGCGGCCAACAGTTTTTGTAATATCACTATATATTTGGCTCATAAAAACCCCCGATTTATGCTTTTTCTAATGCCTGTTCGATATCCGCAATGATATCGCCAACATGCTCAATGCCCACTGACACACGGATAAAGTCCTGTGTAACACCTGTTGACAACTGTTCCTCTGGCGACAACTGCTGATGCGTTGTTGACGCCGGATGAATGGCCAGTGTTTTGGCATCTCCAATATTAGCCAAATGCGAAATAAGTTGCAAAGAATCAATAAACTTTCTTCCGGCCTCCAGCCCGCCTTTGATGCCAAAGCCAAGAATCCCGCCAGAACCTATGGGAAGATATTTCTTCACACGGTCCTTTTCCGGGCTATCCTCGAGGCCAGGATAATTCACCCAGCTTACTTTGGGATGCTTCTTTAAATATTTAGCGACGGCTAATGCATTCTCCGAGTGGCGCGGCATTCTCAAGTGCAAAGTCTCAAACCCCTGCAAAAGCAAAAACGAATTGAATGGCGAGGGCGCAGGCCCCAAATCGCGCAAGAGTGTGACGCGCGCCTTGATAATATAGGCAATGTTGCCGATCGGCTTAAGAGCCTCGACAAAATCAATCCCGTGATAGCTGGGGTCCTTGCCGGCAATGAGCGGAAACTTGCCGTTGGTCCAGTCAAACTTCCCGGAATCCACAATGAGCCCGCCGATGGACGTGCCATGCCCGCCTAAAAACTTTGTTGCGGAATAAACAATAATATCCACCCCATGATCAAACGGCTTAAGAAGGTACGGAGAAACCGTGTTATCCAAAACAAAGGGAATCCCGTGCTTATGGGCAATTTTGGAAATCCCTTCCAGGTCTGCCACATCAAGCTTGGGGTTGCCGATCGACTCGGCATAAATCGCCTTGGTTTTAGGTGTAATCGCTTTTTCAAAACCCGCGAGGTCATTGGATTTGACAAAGTTCACTTTGATGCCGAACTTTTTAAACGTGTAATGAAACAGCGTGTATGTTCCGCCGTAAAGGTTATCCGCGGAAACAATCTCATCCCCGTTCTGGGCTATGTTTAAAAGGGCCAGGGATATCGCTGACTGGCCGCTCGCCACAGCCAATGCGCCCACCCCGCCATCCAGCGCGGCAATGCGCTTTTCAAGCACATCGCTCGTGGGGTTCATCAGGCGGGTATAAATATTGCCGAATTCACGAAGGCCAAAAAGGTTGGCCGCGTGCTCGCTGTTTTTAAACTGATACGATGTTGTCTGATAAATCGGCACTGCGCGGGCCCCTGTGGTTGGGTCAGGCTCCTGCCCGCCGTGAAGAGCAATTGTTTCTCTTCTTAAATTTTTCTTAAAATCTGCGTTTGCCACGGTATTTCTCCTTGTTATCTTTTGGCCGGGAGGTGTTCGCCTCCCGGCCAACCATTATTAAAAAGCGTACTGCGCGCTCAAGACAAACCCATCGCCAAGCCCAATCTTACTCGCTGACTTCTGACCGCCGGCATTGACATAAGCCGCGACCAACGTAAGGTTCTTGTTTGCAAACCAGGCCACATGGGCATCATAATAATTAGCATTCTTATAGGCACCAAAATCAGCGCCCTGTTTATACTCAAAACCAACCGCTACATCCTTTAGCGGCAGGACATCAATATTACCAAACCATGTCGTGTCACGTTTCTTGTCAAAACCAAAAACCCCTGTTGCACGAGAATCCGTGGAAAGAATACCGCCTGATAAAAGCACGGGCTTAGGGGTTTCCGTAATAAGCTTGGTGGCTACAGCATAATAATCGTAGCCATTTTTATCAACACCCGGCGTATCAAAAGAAGTTTGCTTATAAATCGTTCCTACCGATATCGCAGGAATCCACTTGATGTCTCCGGTATTCTCCTTCACTAATAAACCCTTTGCGCCAATATTATCCTTATGGATGTTCTTTCCCAAGCCATTGACCGACACTGTTTCATTACCGTAAGAAAGCTCCAAACGGTCAAACAGGGTTGTTGCCACGCTCTCGGAATTCCAGTCAGCTTTGGCCTTATTAAGCCTGACCCGCCACAAACCCAGCTGAGGTTTGCTGATAATACCATTCGGCGTTCCGGCTGTATACGCCAAGGGGTTAAACGCGATGCCCCCAACACCTTCTACATTATTAAGCGGCACTCCGGCATTCGCCGTAGCCGCGGTTGTCAAAAGGATCACTCCCAAAACCACTGTCTGAATTTTACGTTTACTCTTCATTTAAAACTCCTTAGTTCAACTAAAGCAGGAATTTCCCAGTGGTCTGGTGATACCTTGCAAAATTATTCTTAATTTTTCTCAAAGAACGTTTTTCTGGAAGACCAGTAAACGTGAAAACTTTTTTGTTTTAAATTCCGCCTCCTTCCTGAACCGTCCAGACATCGTCGAAACGGCTCTTTTGAGAGACTTCAATTTGGACTATCTTGGCATTATGAACTGTAATGGTGACTGTCCCATAATTTAACCCGTGGATAGAGTCGCTGATATCCTTGATAATGGCATCGTTCACAATATTTTTATTCAATATCCTGGTACCCATTTTTATCTCCTCTGTCTAAAAAACAGCCACTGCATTTTTGCAGCGGCGGGGGTTGTTTCTGGTTGTATGTTTTTTCTTCACATACACCCGCCGCCCGTCATGGTCAGAGGACACATCAAATTCATTAAATTCCTGCAATTATTCTTTTTAAACATAAAACTCTCTTAAACCCCAAATGCCGGATAAATCACATGATTCTTTTTTTCTGTCTTGGCTTTTTGGCGCTCGACCGCCTCTGCCAAGGTATACCCTTCAAAAATCTTTTCTATTTTGCGGGTGGCCTCTAACCAGATATCCCGCGCAGCGCACCCTGAAGAGCGCCTGCACTGTGAGGCATTATCCACGCATCCCACCAAATCTATGGCCCCTTCTGCTGCAACAATAATATCCTTTAAGGTGATCTCGCTTGCCGGCCTGGCCAAAGAAAACCCTCCGCGTGAGCCGCGTGTTGTATTAATCAATCCTGCACTCTTTAATAAAGGAACAAAATGTCCAAAATACTTCTCGGAAATATCCTGGCGCCTGGAAACGTCTTTTAATAGAACTGCCCCCTGCCCACCATGAATGGCAAGATCAATCATTAACCTAACGCTGTATCGGCCCTTGGTTGAAAGTTTCATTGTTCAATCACTACCTTTCCTACTATGTTAGTAGTAAATGTAGCATTTCCTTACGATTTGTCAACTAAAATTTTTCCAATTCCCCAATACGCTCCAACTCGTCCGACGACAAATCCCAATCAATCGCGCCAAAATTTTCTGCAACCTGGGCCACATTGCGGCAACCGGCCAGCGCTGTCATAATACCAGGCTGTTGACGCACCCAGTTAAGGGCTAATTGATTCAAAGGATGCCCCAAACCCTGCAATCTATGAATAAGCTTTTGAGATTTTTCAAACTTTTCCCCCTGATAAAAGGCATAAAACATCCGGCGTGCATCTTTTTTAGCCAATTGAGGCTTTTCCAAATACTTTCCGGTAAGAATACCCCCTCCCATGACACCATAAGCCATAACCCCAATGCCTTTTTCCAGGCAAAAAGGGAGTAATTCCTTTTCAGTTTCCCTTTCAAGAAGAGAATACTGCACCTGCAAAACTTTAATCGGCCCCACACGGAGCGCCTTTTTTAGCAGGTTCAAATCAAAATTACATACGCCCAAATGACGGACCTTTTTTTGTTTCTGAAGTTTTAAAAGAGCTTCGACCGTATCTTCAATAGCTACCGCCGGATCCGGCCAATGGCAAAGATAAAGGTCAACCTCATCTACGAGAAGGCGCTGGCGGGACAACTCAATTTCTCTTGAAATGGATTCCGGGGAAAGATTGTGAGACACCCATCCGCCTTCCCTGATTAGGCCGCATTTGGTGGCAATAAACGCCTTGTCCCTGCACTTTTTGATCGCGCGCCCCACTATTTTTTCCGCAAGGCCATTGCCGTAAAAAGGCGCGGTATCAATAAAATTCACACCAAGCTCCATCGCCTTCTCAACCGCCAAAAAACTTTGCTGCTCGTCAGCGCCCCCCCAATTTTCTGCCCCAAAAACCCAGGTTCCGAGCCCCAAAACAGAAACCTTTTCTTCTGTTCCTGGAAAATTAACGTATTTCATAGCGTCTCCTTATTGCCGACTTCGGCCAATCTTTCAATCAATTTTGACTTAACAACTCACTCTATGTTAAACTCAATCAAATATTTTAACACAGGAATTGATATGCCCCATTTCAAATCTCTCTTCGGCATTGACAAAGACCAGGTCCAAAAAACCTGTGTCCTTCTGCCTTTTGTCCCTTCAAAGTCGCTTGAACTTTTGGGCATCAAGGGGCTCACAAACGGCAAACTTTTTGCTTCCAGCTCATCCCCGCATTTAACGGTTATTAAAACCGGAATCGGCGCAGCTCTCGTTGGCGACAGCGTCCTTTACCTTGAAGACACCCCTTGCGAAAACATTATTTTCCTGGGAAGCTGCGGACTTATCAACCCCAAAGCAGGGCTCGATATAGGAAGCCTGGTTATCCCCTCAACCGCCTACGGATGGGAAAGCTTTAGCGATATTTTAAACCGACGCGCAACCGAATCCGCCCCCGTTTCTCCTAACGAGAAACTGCTCGAGCTTTTCCTGAAAAAAGCAAAAACCCTGATTCCAACTTCTACCTGCGCCAGCTTTGCCTCTCTTTTTCTCGAAGACCAGTGGCTCCCGGCCTTTAAAAAAGTTAACGCTGACATTATTGAGGTGGAGTGTTTCGCGCTCTTAAATGCCAGCCTCAAAGCCCGCAAAAAAGCCATGGCCCTTCTTTTTGTCGCCGATATTCTTGGAGAAAAACCTTTTAACAAAGAGCTTTCCCTTACCGATAAAAAAAGCCTGGCCGAAGGAATCAGCCAGGCTTGCAAACTCATCAAAAATTTTGCCGCTTCAATCTAGGCTTTTTTCCTCCGAATAACAGCCCTGGCTGCAATCGCCACATCAACCGCTTTTAAATGATACGCCGCCAAAAGCTGTTCCGGCGTTCCTGACTGACCAAAAGAATCTTTAACCGCCACCATTTCCATGGGCACCGGCATTTTCTGAACAACCGCCTCGGCAACTGCACTGCCTAACCCGCCGTTCATTTGATGTTCCTCGGCCGTGACAATGGCGCCTGTTTCTTTGGCGCACTTCATAATCATATCAACATCCAAAGGCTTAATCGTATGCATATTGACCACGCGGGCCTGAATTCCTTCTTTGGCTAATTCATTGGCCGCGTTCAGGGCCTCAGACACCATGACACCGCAGGCAATGAGCGTCACATCTTTGCCGTCGCGTAAAACATTGGCCTTGCCAAAAACAAATTCATCGGAATCTTTGGTCACAACAGGCAATGGCGCGCGTGAAAGCCTTAAATAAAAAGGCCCTTTTTCCGCGAGCATGGCTTTGGTGGCTTTTTTGGCTTCAATCACATCAACCGGGCAGACCACCTTCATATTGGGAAGGACACGCATGATCGCAAAATCTTCAAGGCACTGAGCGCTGGCGCCGTCTTCCCCAACCGTTACCCCGGCGTGGCTGGCCACAAGCTTGACATTCAAATCGTTATAACAGACATCCATGCGGATCTGGTCGTAAGCACGGTTTGTCAGGAACACAGCAAATGAATTTGTAACCGCCACAAAGCCTTCACTGGCAAACCCGGCGGCCGTGCCGATCATATCCTGTTCAGCAATCCCCAAGGTAAAAAACCTCTCCGGGCAAACCTTTTTAAAATACTCTGCGCGCGTGGCATCTTCAAGGTCAGCGGAAAGAACAACAATATTCTTATCAGCCTTGCCTACCAGGGCCAACTCTTCGCCAAAACCGTCTCGTGTGGGTGCGGGTTTTAATTCCATATTAATAGACAACCTTTAGGGCCTCAGCCAGCTGTTCTTTGTTGGGCGCCTTGCCGTGCCAGGCACTTTTTAATTCCATAAAAGGAACGCCCTTGCCTTTAAGCGTGTTGGCAATAATGACTGTTGGCTTGCCCTTGGTGGCCTTAAAGTCTTCAAAAGCCTTTAAAAGAGAAAGAATATCATTGCCGTTAATATTAATCACATGCCAGCCAAAACTCTTCCATTTATCGACCAAAGGTTCAAGACCCTTGATTTCACTGATAAGGCCATTTTCCTGGACCTGGTTATAATCCACAATCGCGCAGACATTATCAAGCTTATACTGCGCCGCGCTCATGGCAGCTTCCCAAACCGAACCTTCCTGGATCTCGCCGTCACCCATAATGCAATAAGTTTTAAAATCTTTGCCTTTAAGCCTTGCGGCCAGGGCCACGCCATTAGAATAAGAAAGCCCATGGCCTAATGAGCCGGTATTAAACTCAACGCCAGGAACCTTTTTATGCACATGCCCCTGAAGACGGCTGCCAAACTTGCGGAATGTTTTTAATTCTTCTTTGGGGAAATAACCGAAATTGGCCAGCGTAACATAAACCACAGGCGTAACATGCCCCTTGGAGACCACCAAACGGTCGCGATCCTCCCAGTGAGGATTTTTCGGGTCATGCTTCATGGCCTGGCCGTAAAGGGTGACAAAAATCTCCACCGCAGACAATGACCCGCCCGGGTGTCCAGAGCCGGCGAGCTCAAGGGTTTCAAGGATGTCACGGCGAAACTGCAGGGCCTTGGCCTTTAACGCGTTCACATCAGGATTTGGGGACGGCACAATAAACTCCTAAAAAAATTTCTTTTAAAATTGAGATTTTAAAAGTATACGGCAATCTGTTTTCCGAGTCAAGCACGGGATGTAAAAAAAGAAAAAATCTCCCTTCGGGAATCAGGATCTGCTTATTCGTCGCATTGTGTTTCTTCAATCACGGCGCTTCCTTTACACTTGGTTTTTCACATTTGCGATGGGGGGCGCGATGTGATGAATGACGACTTAAATCCATACCTCCCCGGTCTGGGAGACACTTATTTTTTGACAAAAAATCAACAAAACCCACTCGACCGCGCAGGTCCGACCTGCGCGGTTGGACGGCCGGTTGGATGGCGGTTCTCGGATGGAGCCTCGTCAGGACTCCACCATTCTTTTTCTAATAATAGAAAAAGACCTTCTCCCTTACGGGTAAGAAGGTCTTTTTTTATCACTATTCTGCCTTGCACTGGAAAGAATCCTTTCCAGTGCCCATTTTTCTCTTCTAAAAAGAAAAACTTCGCCGCCCTTTCGGGTAGGCGAAGTTTTTCGCTTTGGAAGAAAAATGGGCCTCGCCGGACTCGAACCGGCCACCCAGTGATTAAGAGTCACTTGCTCTACCAGATGAGCTAGAGGCCCAAAAAATATCAAAAAAGAACGTTAGAAGTCAATCCCGAGGGAAAAGTTGAGGCGATAAATATAACAAAATAAAAAAACCATGTAAAGGGATTATTTCATTCTGATTTTAAAGACAAGCTTTTTCACAGAAGCGGGATTTCCATCATAATAACAGCAAGGCCGATGCGCCTCCCCTGGGAAAAAAACTATAAACTGGCCTTGTGAAACAACGATATCTGAAACAACACCAGAGGCTTGAAAGAACTGGCAATCCCCTGTTGTGTCATAATCCGTCAATGATGAAAGGTTGTTTTTGGCCAGCTGCATCATTTCAACCCCTTGAACAACATACTGGACATCCGCATAAATGCGATGCGTCTCAAAACGGAGCTCTGACGGCGCCTTGGTCAGGTATTCCGAAGGCCGGACAAAAAGGTCGCGGCCTTGAATTTCAATTTCTTTGACAGTAAAATCCAGCGGATTGTTTTTCTTTAAAAAACTTAAAATCTGTTCCGTCATCGGCAAATGGTACTGCCTTAAGAAATTGATATCATCTAATATCATACACCGATATCCTCACTCCAAAGGCCTGGCTTTTTGGCAATAAAACCTTTCATAAACTGCTTACACTTGTCGGAATTTAAATTCACCAGCGTTACTCCCCTGCTTTGCAGATATTCTTCCGGGCCTTTAAAATTTTCATTCTCACCAACCACAACAACCGGGATTTTATAAAGGAGAATCGCCCCGGCGCACATGTCGCAAGGAGACAGCGTCGTATAAATCACGCATTTCTGGTAATCCGCTGCTTTTAAACGCCCTGCTTTTTGTAAACAATCAATTTCCGCATGAAGGATGCTCGAGCCTTCCTGGATCCGGCGGTTATGGCCGCGGCCGATAATCACCCCGTCTTTCACCAGTACCGCGCCAATCGGGATGCCGCCCTCCGAAAGCCCCTTTTCCGCCTCTTTAAGAGCTGATTCCATAAAACGAAGGTGTTCTTCTGACATGGAAATTCTCCCTTTATCAAGGACTCAACTCTTAGCGTGAATTTTCTCGCGAAGCTTATCGTGAAGAACAGGGTAATTCTTTTCAGACGAAAGGATATAATACCCCTTAAGCCGCCAGGGCATATGCCCGGTTTCAAATAGTGACGCGTCAATTTTCTCCAAAGGCTTTCCCGTCTCAAATGAACGCATTTTAAGCCCTGCCTTCTCAAAAATCGGCCAGGAACCAGCCATATCCCACAAATGCACCCTTGATAAAGAACCACACCCCCGGCCAATCGACGGCCAGCAAAACTCGCAAACCGCTGCTGAAAGGATCATGATCCGGCAATCCTCGGAACGCCATTCAAAATCGTCTATAATATTATCCGTGACAATAAATACCGAACGGCTGGAAATGGTTTCATCCACAGGCGCAATCAGGGTCTTTTTCTCATGTAATGTAAATGCCTCTTGAACAAAATAGGCGTCCTGCCCGTCGCAGTAAAAAAGTTCCTTTAAGGAAGGAAAGTAAACTGCGCCCAAACACGGCTTTAAATTCTTGATAAGGCCAATGGAAATGCCGTAGTGCGGCATGCGGTTGGCATAAGCGCGCGTGGCATCTATAGGGTCAATAGACCAAAGGAAGGGTGTTCTTCTTAAGGTGTCCTGATTGAGATATTCCCCTCGTTGAGGGTCTTCTTCATCAATCAGCAAGTGTTCCCCGGTCTTGACAAGCCCCGCGAGTTTTTTATGCGCAAGGGTTGAAATGGCCTTATCAGCCCTTGTAATTACGGATGAATCCGGCTTTAAGGACGGCGAGCTGTGGGCAATAAATTTCAAAGCCAGAGTTCCTGCTTCTTCAACAAAAGAAATCATCAAAGGAAAAAAATTTTCCATAATCTCCTAACTTTTCTTATAAAGCCCCACAAGTTCCGCCTTATCAATGACATGCCCCTGCATGGCTCCTTCAACAGCCGGCCTTTTTGCGCCTTCTTTTAATTCCAACATAACATCAAGGGCGTAAATCTTGAAGAAATACCGATGCGTCCCAAAAGGAGGGCACGGCCCGCCCCAAAGGACGCCTCCGCTGCTATTTTTCCCCTGCAGCCCGGGAATGGTATTGTCAGGGATTGTTTTTGTCTTGGGGTTAATATTAAACACAATCCAATGGTCCCAAACTCCCATCGGCGCGTCGGGATCATCCACAATAAGCACAAGGCTTTTAGCATCCTCTGGAACGCCGGAAATCTCGAGCGCCGGAGAAACGTCTTCCCCCTGGCAGGTAAACCTGGAAGGAATATTTCCCTGAGACAGAAAATGAGGGCTTGTGAGTTTCATGTTTTCGCTCCCCTGAACGGATGATAAATTTAAAAAAAACAACAAGGCCAAAAAAATTCTTTGTACCATAGAAAAATCCTAATAAATTTTAAATGCGCTCTGCGGCG
>JADFYI010000017.1 GCA_015233145.1 Candidatus Omnitrophota bacterium | reverse complement strand
CGCAATTTCACTCGAAAGCATTGTTCCGACAGTGCGGTTGACGTTTTTTACTTCCATCTCAAAAGACACCGGGGTTTTCTTTTCAATCGCCTCACGGCACTTGGCAATAATCTGATTATCAAGCGCCTTCTCCAACCCATGATCCTGCTTGAGGCAATGGTAAATCGGCACGTCCTTGGGAACATCCGCTCGATGTAAAATATTGGTCAAATCAATCCCTTTAAGCTTCCAGAACTGGATAACATCTCTGGCCTCAAGCAAGTCCACGCGGCCGATCATGTCGTTAAAAGTTCGAATCCCGAGTTCAGCCATAATTTCACGCACTTCTTCAGCGACAAAGGTGAAATAATTGACCACCTGTTCCGCGGTCCCGCGGAAATTTTTCCTGAGCGCCGGGTCTTGTGTCGCGATCCCTACAGAGCAGGCGTCCAGATGGCATTTCCTAAGCATCACGCATCCCATGGCCACAAGCGCAATTGTGGAAAAACCAAATTCATCCGCGCCGAGCATGGCCGTGATAACCACGTCCCGGCCTGTTTTAAGCGTGCCGTCCGTCTGAACGCGGATGCGGCCGCGCAAATCGTTCATCACCAAAACCTGCTGAGTTTCCGCGATCCCCAATTCCATGGGCAACCCGGCATTTTTTATGGATGTCTGCGGAGAGGCTCCTGTGCCGCCCTCGTAACCGGAAATAAGCACATGGTCGGATTTGCCTTTGGAAACTCCGGCCGCAACCGTGCCCACGCCGATTTCCGAAACAAGCTTGACGCTCACATCCGCTTTGGGGTTGGCATTTTTCAAATCATGGATAAGCTGGGCCAAATCTTCAATCGAATAAATATCATGATGCGGCGGCGGAGAAATAAGCTGGACGCCCGGGGTTGTGCCGCGGGTGCCTGCGATTTCTTTGGTGACCTTATGCCCAGGAAGCTGTCCGCCCTCGCCGGGCTTGGCCCCCTGCGCCATTTTGATCTGCATCTGGTCGGAATTAACCAGGTATTCAATATTCACGCCAAAACGCCCCTGCGCCACCTGCTTGATGCGGCTGCGGCGGACGTCGCCGTTAGCATCCGGCTTAAAACGATCCGGATTTTCGCCGCCCTCGCCTGTGTTTGAAAAGCCGCCCAGCCGGTTCATGGCAATGGCAAGCGTTTCATGGGCTTCCCTGGAAATCGAGCCGTAACTCATGGCCCCGGTCGCAAAACGCTTCACAATTTCTTTGGCCGGCTCCACTTCTGAAAGAGGAATGGATTTGCCCTTCTTAAACTGCATCAGCCCGCGGATATTGGCAATCACCTTGTCGTTGTCATTCACAAGTTTCGCATATTTCTTGTAAAGCTGATAATCGCCGGTACGCACAGCGTGCTGGAGGGTGGCAATGACCTCTGGGTTAATCTGATGGAATTCGCCGTCCTTGCGCCAGTGGTAATACCCTCCTTCATCGAGAAGGCTGTTATCATACGGCACCTTGGGGTAGGCTTGATTATGGCGGCGCAAGGCTTCTTCAGCAACGGTTGCGATATCAATGCCGCCGATGCGCGAAGGCGTGGCTGTAAAATATTTTTCCACCAGCTCTTGGCCAAGCCCCACAGCCTCAAAAATCTGGGCGCCGCAGTAAGACTGAATCGTGGAAATGCCCATCTTCGAAATAATTTTAAAAAGCCCTTTACGGGTCGCCTTGATATAATTTTTCTCGGCGTGTTCGTAATCAAGGCCGCTTGTATAATTCCCTTTTTTAACTTCACTTTCAATCGTTTCAAAAGCCAGGTAAGGATTAATGGCATTGGCGCCATAACCGATGAGGACTGCAAAATGATGAAGCTCTCTGGCCTCCCCGGTTTCAAGGACAATGGAAACCTTTGTGCGGGTGCCTTTACGAATAAGGTTGTGATGAAGCCCGGCACAGGCCAAAAGGACCGGGATCGGAACCTTTTTTTCGCTGACGTCACGGTCGGAAAGGACGAGGATATTCGTGCCCTCGGCCACCGCCTTGTCACAACGCGCAAAAAGTTCATCGAGCGCTTTTTCGAGGCCAGCGGCCCCTTCGCTCTTTTTAAAAACAATCGGGAATGTGGCTGCCTTAAATCCAGGAACATTGATATGAACAATTTTTTCAAGCTCAGAGGCTGTTAGAATCGGGCGCGCCAGGCGCAGGCGGCGGGCATGCTCAGGCGTTTCCGACAACAGATTGCCTTCAGAGCCAAGATAAACATTCTCCGCCATCACAATTTCTTCACGAATGGCATCTACCGGCGGATTGGTGACCTGCGCAAAAAGCTGTTTGAAATAATTAAACATGAGCTGCGGCCTGGTGGAAAGAACAGCCACAGGATTATCAGCCCCCATCGAACCCGTGGCTTCTTCACCGTTTTCAACCATGGGCTTAAAAACAATCTTCAGGTCTTCCTGGGTAAAGGCAAACGCGCGCTGGCGTTCCAAAAGCGTTTTGTCATTGAGACTGTTGTATTTCTTTGGCTCAGGCAGGTCCTTAATGTCGATGATATTATCCTTGAGCCATTGGCCGTAAGACTGTTTCTTGGCATAGGATTCTTTAAGCTCTTTATCATCAATAATGCGGCCTTCGAGGGTGTCGATCAGAAACATTTTACCCGGCTCAAGGCGCCACTTCTTTAAAACACGCTCCGGCTCGATCGGCAAAACCCCGGTTTCGGAAGCCAAAACCACAAGCCCGTCTTTGGTCACCGTATAACGGGAAGGCCTCAGGCCATTACGGTCCAAAACCGCGCCGACATAACGGCCGTCGGAGAACGCAATGCATGCCGGGCCGTCCCAGGGTTCCATCAGGCACGCGTGATATTCGTAAAACGCGCGCTTTTCTTCGCTCATGGCCTCATTGCCCACCCAGGCTTCGGGAATCATCATCATGACAGCGTGCGGCAAAGAACGGCCGGCCATGACCAAAAGTTCAAGCGCATTATCAAACGACGCAGAGTCACTGCCGTAAGGCCCGATGATCGGATAAATCTTTTTCACATCATTGCCGAAAAGGTCGTGCGCCATTTGAGCTTCGCGGGCGCGCATCCAGTTTAAGTTGCCGCGCAGGGTATTAATCTCCCCGTTATGCGCAAGCATGCGGTAAGGGTGCGCCAACGACCACGTTGGAAAAGTATTGGTGCTGTAACGGGAATGAACCAGGGCCATGGCGGAGATCACGTCCGTGTCGGAAAGGTCGGCAAAAAACGGCCCTAATTGCTCGGCCATAAGCTGGCCTTTATAAACAATGGTTTTGGGAGAAAGGCTGCAGATATAAAAAAAGTTATGCTGATGAATGGTGGACTGGTGAACCCTGGTCCAGCAGCGCTTCCGCAACACATATAACTTGCGCTCAAATTCTTCCGCAGACGTATGAAGCCCGCGGCCGATAAAAATCTGCTTCATCTCCGGCTGAACAGACCTCGCCACCCGGCCGGCCTGTTTTTTATCATAAGGAACGCTGCGCCAGCCTAAAAAGCGCTGGCCTTCTTCGCGCACAATCTGCTCAACCCACTCTTCAACAATATTGCGCGACTCAAGTTCGCTCGGCAAAAAAACAATGCCGCAGGCATAATCACCTGCCGGCGGAAGGTCAATGCCTTCCTGGGAGGCGACTTTGCGTAGAAATTTATCAGGCATCTGGAGCAAAATGCCGGCGCCATCACCGGTCAACGGGTCGCAGCCGCAGGCCCCTCGATGGGAGAGGTTCTCAAGGATCTTAATGCCGTTTTTCACAATCTCGTGCGACTTGCGGCCTTTGATATCCACAACAAACCCTACCCCGCACGCGTCGTGCTCAAACGCCGGGTCATACATGCCTTGCTTTTTAGGTAAACTGCCAGTCAACATACACACCTGCTCTGAAAAGAAATCTTTTATCTGTTTTGGTTTATTCTTAAGGGAAAGCTCTTAAAGGAGGAAAATGCATCTTTCCTTAAAAGTTTTGTATTTTATCTTTAAATATTATGAAATGCAACAAAAAAGAGGGGCTATCGCGGCATTAAACGGCCTGAGACATATTTATGCAAAACACTGGCAATAAGAGTTTGATAGGGCATTCCTTCTCGCAAAGCAGAAATTTGCAACCTATGGACATCTTGCTCAGAAAGCCTGATATTGATCCTGCGCCCTTTACGCAATGAACGCTTGGCCATTTCTTTAAAACGCAACATCTCTGCCTGCATATTTTTCACAGGACGCCACTCTCCCCGCTCATAAGAACGAAGAATATCCTGCTCATCTTTGGTTAATTTAAGCTGTCTCATCAGACGCTCCTTTTAAATATTTTTTCGTTGCCTTACGACTGGGGATAACGGTCTTCAAGAAAACCACACCCTCCTCTTCCACAAACGGAACTAAATATACATACCCCTCAATATTGATTATATAAACCCTCTGCCCGGGATATCTTAATGGATTGGGATGATCCTCGATAACCAATAGGCCGTCATTTTCAATCCAAAAAACGACTTCCTCAAAGGAAATATTGCGTTCTCGCTTCAAAGATTCATTTTTAACTTCATCCCAATCGTACATACTTGTCCTAAATATGGCCTATTGTCTGCCTTTTGTCAACAATTTTATGGAACTGCAAAATCAAAACAAAAATCACGAAAGAAGGCTCGCATCGATGGGATATGAAATACTAAAAAGGGTTGGAAGGCCGCTGGAATATCTCCGACGCTCAGCGTTGCGTTCGCTGGCAAGTTTAGAATTCGCAAGAATAGCAAACTTCTTGATCAGCTCACTCCAAAATTCGCGTCGGAGACATTCCTGCGGCCTTCCTGGATTGGCGAAAGTTTTAGACCAAAATTTATGTTTCTTAAGGGCTATAACACAAGGCAGGCTTAGTTAATTTCTAAAAAAGAGGCCAGCGCGGTTAAGGGGTGGATGTTCACAATCACGGCCTCAAGGCCAGGGGCGTTTTGCAGTTCTCCCAGTAAGGCAGGGCTGATATTAAACTTTATAGCTGCGGCACCCAGACCCAGGGTTTCAAGGCTCATTTGATCAGAATTAAAATCAATACCACCCAGGTCAGTGGCAGCCTGCGCACTGTCAGCACCGGGATACGCAAAATCGTTTTTACTGATCTTCTCCGTCAAGGCTGGGGGCAGGGCTGTATAATATCCTGTCAGGCCGCCGCCTTCCAGGCCAAACTCGGCTGACATTTTATCGATTAAACCGCGAAGCCTGTCTTTAAGCGGTATTCTTAAGAAAGCCTCGGCATCCAGAAAATCAACAATCGCTTTTTCTTTAAGGATATCCCTGAATTTCCAAAAAACATCGGCTGACAACTGCACTTTCAGCATTTGGCGTTGGACATCCCTGGGCAGGGCTGAATAAAAATGCGACAGGTAGGGTTTTTCAAGAAGAAAACCCAAATTCTCCATGGCCCGCATTAATAATGCCAGCCGCAAGGCCTTGTCCAGCGTTTCTGTTTGCGCGACAAGCTCTTTAACCCGAGAGTCTTTGAGCGCAACAACAATATCAACGTAAGAAGTTAAAGGCAGTTCCACCAGAGGCAAGCGCGGCTTTAAATCTTTGGATGCCATGGACCTCACCACCCTGCTCAACTCTCGAAATGACCGTGTCCCGGGAAATTTTCCTTCCTTGACCATGATTTTAATGCTTTCCTGCCAAACATCTTTTGAAGGATCTTTTAAAGCTGCCTGGAACTCTGTGTTAGCCCATAACCAGCGGCCAGCCTCAAGCACATCGCGCGGTTTGCCGATAGATTCACTCAAAAGCTTGCGCCAGGCCTGAATGTTGTTTCCAAAAACAGCTTCCTGAGCAGCCCGGCGCTCCGGAGAATCAAGAACATCAAGCGAGGCTGACCCTGCCGGTGTTTGCCCCTCGCTTAAATGCAAAAAATCATCCTTGTTGATCCTGTCCGTTAATTTAAGCGGCAAGGCCTCATGATACCCTTTAAGGTTCCTGCTTTCCAGGGCAACACCCTGGTCACGCATTTTTGTGACAAGAGCCGATAACCTTTCTCTTTTGGAAATGCTTTGAAACTCCCCGGTATCCAGAAATTTCTGGATACTTTCAGATCTCACCCCTTCTCGAAACAACTCAAAATCCGCTAACGGCAAATCAACCAGCAATAGCTTGAGTTGCAATTCCCGGGGCAGGGCGGAAAAAAACTGGCCCAGGTTCGTTGTGCCCAGAGGCAGTCTCAAATCCAGGATTTTTCTCATGAGCATGGCCAAACGCAAGGCCTTGTCGTGCGGGATTTCTTTTTCCATGTCCGCGATAAAAAGCCTTACCGCGTCATTCTTTAAAGCGTCTTCAATCTGAAGAAAAACATCGATCGGCAGGCCGATCCTCGCGACCATGGCGCGGACATCTTTGGGCAAAGCCGTATAAAACTTTGCCAGGTTGTCCGTACCCAACGGCAACTGTAGCGCCAAAATATACCTTACCAGTTCGCTCATACGCGCGGTTTTATCAAGATTGCGGAAAGCCTCTGATAATATCAATTCCCGCACTCTGTCATCACCCAGGGTTGCTATCATATTGACATACCCTGCAAAAGAAAGCCCGATCGCGGGGACAAGCCTTCTTTGGCTATCACCGAGATTGCGCCGCACTTCCTCACCGAAAAGGTTTAACGATTGCGTTCCTGGATAAACACCTGCCGCCGACATGATCCGCAAAGCCTCAATCCAGGGGTCTTTGGCAGGGTCATTCAAAACACTTAAGAATTGTTCATTGCGCGCCAGCCACTGCGCAGCGTTATTTTTATCGTCTTCACTGCCCCTGTTTTGAACGACCCGGTTTGACCAGGCCAAAAAATGCCGTCCAAAAACGGTTTCCAGAATGGTGTTACGATCCAGTGTCTTTAGGCCGTTAAGCCAGTAGAGCGACGCGACTTTAGAAGCCTGGGCCTGGTCAGCATCAAAAGAAAATTTAACCTGATAAACATGCATCAATTCGCGCAAGGTGGCTTCACGAAAAGTATTGCGGCTCATGGAAGAAAAAACCTTGTCGTCATTAACAAGTTCTACCTGCCCCTCGACACCTTCTGACGCCAAAACATCCGTTAACGTTTGATTCAAATTGCGCTCTTCCAAATAGCCTTCTCCCGAAGTCCCGACAACAATCCTTCCGCCGTCTTTCACAACCCGCAACGCTTCTTTCAAAACCAGGTCAGGGTCTGACTCAGGATGAGGATCTGACAATGCTCCGGTTAAAATGAGAACATAATCCTGCGTGTGATCAGGAATATGGCTTGAAGTGGATGACCCGAGAGAAAATGTTCCTGTCCGGTACTCAGCGCTCCCGCCGAATTCCTGAATATTATATTTTTCCAATTCTCCGCGGCTGATTTTCAAAAGATCATCATGAAGGTCAAACCCGATGTAATGCGCCCCCATTTTTACAGCCAGATGCGCGAGCCTCCAATCAAAGCCTGTGCCGACATCAACAACCTTGTCGCCTTTCTGAACGCCGATCGCTGTTAAAAACGGCTGGACATCTGCGAGGCCCAGCTCCTCCATGGGCGGCCAAGGCCTTTTTTCACTCAAGGCTGCTCTTGGGGCCTGCGATGGTTTAAAATCAGCCTCCACCACCAGCTCTTCTCTATTCTCTTCCGGGAGCATCGCCTCATCGCGGCTGAATTGAAGCGCTGACACCAGGCCCTGGGCAAAGTCCATGCCGCCCGAAAAATACTTTCGGGGAACGGCCTCGCCTGTCACGGCGTCTTTTTCTTCCTTGATCAAATTAAAAGCGCCCTTTTTAAAAGCCTCAACGTATTGCGCCCAGATTTTTTGCGTAATGGCAGGGTCTTCGACATTGACGCCCTGCAATTTTTTTTGGTCAACATACACAGAGGTCAAAAGGCTTTCCTTGATTTTCTTTTTATACCAGGCGGCCAGGATGAGAGAATTATAAAGCTGGCGGAGTTGAGCAAAATTCTTACCCGTATTGACCTCGGTTTCAAGGGCAGGGATGACGATTTCACGGAGAATATCTTTGGTGAATTCTTGCGTAGGGGTGCGATTCATCGCACCCGGGATACCGGGTTCGATGGCCCCATGCATACCGGGTTCAATCCCCTGATCGGGGACTGGAGTAAATTGAACCCCTACGGTTTTTTCTTGCGCAAGATAATCGCTTTCCAACATAACCTTTAATTTGCTTTCAACAACATACGCAACTGCTTTCTTGCCCTGCGAAAGTTGTCGTTCAAAAACCACAGCTTTTGAAGGGACTATCCACACCTTGTTAAACGTATCCACCGGAATATCCGCGCCGGCGATCCCGTATTTCTCATGGGCCTTCGCGTAAACTTTTTTCCAGAACTCCTCCCCCAACGCACCCTCGGGATAAAGCGCGGAAGCCGTGATTTGTTTGAGGATATAATCCTGAGCCAAAAGGTCGCGGCCCATTTCTGTCTGGCCAAAGGCGTCGGGGATGATACGGTTTTTTTCATAAGGAGAAAGGTTGACCCACAGATCTTTTTCAGGGACGGTGAGTGAGGCAAGGAAATATTTAATTAAACGTGATGCGGCCTGGGAAGAGACAGCGTCTTCCCCTGCGTCCATTATAAAATCAAACTTAAGGGGGTTGTCAGCGTAAACTTTAAGGCCCTTGAGAATCGGCGGGTTAAAGCTCTGGCTTAACGCTATTCGCGTGCCAGGCTCAGGCAAAACTCCTGCTCCGGCGCCCAGGGAAAGGCCCTGGGCATAGACAGGCGCCACGCCTGAAACAATGAATGTTAAAAGCGTGACATAACAAATTGCTTTTGAGAGAAGACCGTTACGCATACCTTGCCTAAACCGCGCCGGTTGAGAGCCAAAAATGCTACTCAAGCCGTCGCGGTTGTTTTTTTATTAAGTATAAGTATTTACTACAAATACTAATAAAACAAGAGGCTGCGCTATTTCTGCGGATTCTGGGTATTTGGTCCGGCCGCAGGTAATGTTGGTATAAATGGCGGCGGCAAACTGGGTGTTGCGCGAGGGTTCCTGCCCATCTGATGCCTTCTCCATATTGAAAGGCTTTTTAACGTCAGCATTTGATCTTCAGAAAGAATTGCGCTGACTTTTTGGTTTTCTTCATCAGCCAGCTGACGCAGTTTCTGACGGGCGTCACGAACATTCTCCCCTGGCTTTAAATCCTGCACGATCTGGTCGTGCTGTGCCTGAAAACTCTCCATGATGGGCTTAAGGGCGCTTACCTGCGCAGGCTCCAGGCTTACTGGAGCGGAAAGCTGGGCAATAACATCATCCACAGACAATTTTTTCATTTGCGCATGGGCACTCCCTGCTAAAAAACAGACTGTAATCATCATAGCGATAATTTTTCCCATCTTCATACCAGCCTCCTTCAGACTGTTAAATTTTAACGCGGTTCCGGATGAACCGTAATATCTGCTCCCGGGGAAATCTCGTGGATAACCCCCTCAATAAGTTCGGTAAGGCGGTGCACTTCGCGCAACGGAAGCTCGGCGTCCATAAGGACATGCAGGTCAATAAAAACCTGAGCGCCCGACGCGCGCACGCGGACGTTATGGCAATTAACAATGCCGGGAATCCTTTCCACGCGCTCAATCACTTTTTCGCCCAGGCCATGGGGCGCGGAATCCAAAAGGGCGTTAATGGTGCGGACACCCAGCTTTAAGCTCACCTGGATAACAATAAGGCCAACCACAAGCGCGGCAATCGCATCAGCATAATGCAAAAAGTCAGCGCCCTTAAACACATCGCTTAACGCCACACACCCCAGACCCAAAATAACAACTGCTGAGCTCCAGATATCGGTTGAAAAATGGAGCGCGTCCGCCTCAAGCGCCTGGCTGTTATATTTCTTGGCTGCCTGAAAAAGCCTACGGGAACGCGAAATGTCAACGATAATGGAAACCGCCATGACGGCAAACGACCAGAACGTGACCTCAACATGAACCTGGCCGGTCACAAGCCGCTTGATGGCTTCACGGCCGATCCAAAAACACGTCAGGATAAGTAATAGCGTCTCAAAAAGCGCTGAAAGATTTTCGACCTTGCCATGGCCGTAAGGATGGTCACGGTCTGCAGGAATGGAAGAGGCCTTCACAGCAAAAAGCGTGATAATCGCAGCCACCAGGTCAAGGGCGGAGTGAAGCGCCTCGGCGAGAATCCCCAGGCTTCCGGTCATGATGCCAATCACAAGCTTGCCGCCCGTCAGCCCGCACGCGGCCAACACAGAACTTTGGGCCACAGAGGCTTTTTGTTCATCCGGCGTTTGCCCGATTTTCTTTTGAAATCTTTTCTTAAATCGCGATAACAATTTTTCTGGCCTTTGGATTATTTGACTTTCGCGGCAAATGCGCGGCCGTAAGCACGGCACATTTCAACAGCCTTGGCATCAGGCTCCCACATGTTCTTAATGCCGTCATCCAGGACCTCAAACCCGATACTTTTAAGCGTATCGTTTAAGCGTTTCTGCGCCTCACCCGACCAGCCGTAACAGCCAAACGCCCCGGCCTTTTTAGCCTTAAACCCAAGCCCGCGCATTTCCTCTAAAAAACCGGCAACAGACGTGAGCACGCCCTTGTTATGCGACGGAGAACCAACCAAGACAGCTTTGGCGCGAAAAACATCCGCAACCACATCATTTTTATCAGAACTCCCCAGATTCATGACACTAAGGGCAACCTCGCTGTCAGCCTCGCGAATACCTTTGGCAATTTCCTCGGCCATGATGCGCGTACCGCCCCAGATAGTGTCATAAACAACAGCGATACGGTTTTCCTTATACTCACCGGAAAATTCCGTATATTTAGCCATGACCTTCTGAACATCCTCACCGCGCCAGGACGCGCCGTGGCCTGTCAAAATCATGTCTATCGGAAGATTAAGCCCGTTTAACTCTTTTAACGTGACGGCCACCATCTTGGACCAGGGCGCGATGATATTGGCATAGTATTTCAAAAGCTCTTCCCAAAGCGTGCAAGGGTCAATCGAGTCTGCAAAAAGCTTGTCTGTGGCCAGGTGCTGGCCAAAGGCATCGTTCGAAAAAAGAATGTTATCTCCGGAGAGATACGTCAGCATGGTGTCCGGCCAATGGAGCATGGGCGCTTCAATAAACATAAGCTCTTTGCCGTTGCCGATACTAAGCTTCTCACCCGTGCGCACAGGCTTAAAATTCCAGTCCTGGTGATAATGCCCTTGAAGGGATTTTACGCCATTGGGCGAACAATAGATCGGCGTGCCCGGGATCATCTCCATGAGCTCGGGAAGGGCGCCGGAATGGTCGACCTCGCCGTGGCTCATGACAATCGCATCAATCTTTTTGATATCTACAGCTTGGGCAAGGCCGTGCACAAACTCTTTGGAGAAAGGCGCCCAGGCTGTATCAATGAGAATTGTTTTTTCTTCTTTGATGAGATACGAATTATAATTCGTGCCATGATGTGTTGAAAGCTCATGGCCGTGGAAATGCCGCAGCTCCCAGTCCACCTTTCCAACCCAATAAACATTGTTTTTTATTCTTGTCGCCATAGCGTAATATGACACCTTTTATTTCTTGGCTTTGGTAGCAGGTTTCCCGGTCGGTGAAGGCTGAGGAGTAGGAGTTGCATCCTTAAAACATACCTTGCAGGCCTTATACCCATCTTTTTCAGCCGCAGCAGCGTCTTTGTAATAAACTTTGTTCGCGGCATCCATATTGGCAACCATGCGGCAATTCTGCTTATGGTAAGCTTTTCCGTCTTTGGTAGCCACCAGAGCACCGGCGGTTGGCGGAGGGTTGCAGGTTTTGCAGGCGCTATAGCCAGCCTTTATGGCTTCTTCAGGGGTCGCAAATTTCACAAGCTTGTCGGCCGTGATCTTTTTGGCCACAGGGCAAGTTGCGTAATGATACTTTTCCCCGCCTTTGCTCGCCACAAAGCCCGCGTCATCGGCCGCAAAAACACTGCCAGCCATAAACATCATGACTCCCACAACCAAAACTGACCAGAATTTCTTCATAACTTCCTCCTTAAATTTTTAAAAGATGTAAAGATTAAATTAGCACAAAAAACAAAGGACACAACATTTTTTAAGTGCTGTGTCCTTTAGGGATAACCCTTTAATTAAATTATCCTGATAAATTGACAAGAATCCTTGTCAAATTATCGTCTACGGCCAAACTTTGGACGGAAAGTCTTATTGCGGAAACTGCGTCCGCCGCCAAACCTGTTGCCGCCGGAAGACCCGGCCGGCTTTGGCTTCCACCAAAATTCTTCATTAACCACTTCAGGATGCTTGGCAATCGGAATAGTCCCGCGCATTAATTTTTCAATGGCATGAACAGATTCTGCCTGGTCAGGTGTCGCAAAAGAAATAGCGCGGCCTTCCATACCGGCACGGCCTGTGCGGCCGATACGGTGAACGTAATTATCAGCATCATCCGGCAAATCAAAATTGAGGACCAGTTCAATGCCTTTAACGTCAATCCCGCGCGCAGCAATATCTGTGGCCACTAACACACGGTAACGTCCCACCTTAAAGCCGTCGAGCGCATTGCGGCGCTGGGCAAGCGTTTTATCGGAATGGATCTCGGCCACGTTGTGCCCCATCGCGCGGATAGCGCGGCTGATTTTATACGCCCCATGCTTGGTGCGTGAAAACAAAAGCACGGAACCATGATACTGCCCGAGAATTTTTCCGAGGAGAATAAGTTTGGCTTCCTGCTTGACGATAAACAGTTCCTGAATAACGCGCTCGGCCACTGTGCCGGAAGGCGCTACTTCAATGTGCACCGGAAGCTTCATGTGACGCGTCGCGATCGACATGATTTCTCTGGGCATTGTTGCCGAGAAAAGCATGGTCTGACGTTCTTTGGGAACGTCCATGAGGACCCGCTCAATCTGCGGGGCAAACCCCATATCGAGCATGCGGTCAGCTTCATCTAAAACAAGGACGCTGACGCCTTTTAAGCTTATCGTGCGGCGCTCCATATGGTCGATAAGGCGCCCGGGTGTTGCGATAATAATGCGCGGATTACGGTGCAGCGCGCGCATCTGCTCGCCCATGGAGGCCCCTCCAATAAGGACCGCCGTATAAAGATGAAACGGCGGAGCCACTTTGCGGATGGTCTCATCAACCTGGATCGCAAGCTCGCGGGTCGGAACGATCACAAGCCCGTCCCCATTGGGATTCTGCGCGAGGCGCTGAACCATGGGGATTGCAAAGGCGAGTGTCTTTCCGGTTCCGGTCTGGGCCACACCCATAACGTCCTTACCCTCAGCGGCAATCGGAATTGCCTTATACTGAATGGGTGTCGGGCTCTTGAACTTCATGCGTTCGAGAACCTCGAGGACTTTGGGCGCAATGCCAAGGCCATGAAATGTTATTGTTTGTTCTGTCATTTGATTCTTCTTTCTGTAAATTGCATGGCTTTTGGCTCCAAAGGCAGACTCATTCTGCTTGGCAAGCCATAACGCCAGCGTCTCCGGCTCAAAGGCCAGGAGATAATCGCCCAAATTTTAAACGTAACTAAACGTAATGTTGACCCGGTGGGGCGAAATAGAACCGGAGCGCTCTTTGCGCACATCTCTCAAAAACAACCCCAGGGTCTAATATAGTGAAGGAACTCTACTTAGAAGGTTTGCGCACCAGGACTTCTGGCGGCGGGAAGTTTTTGATCAGTTAAACATCGCGGAAAGTATAGCACACGAATGGCGTTTGTGCATTTTATTTTTAACCGGTGGAATCCTGGAGAAGTTTTCTGAGCCTTGCCGCTGAGATGTCATTCATTTTTGTAAAATACACGGCAATCCCTTCCCCTACCACAATACGGGATACCCGGGCAACGCTTTCAATAACATCATCAGCATTCGTGGAAGAGCACTGGATCACAAGCCCGACTTCATCATTCGATTGCAGGAAAATACTATTTTTAATTTTGATAAATGCACTTTTAAACGATAAATCCTTGAGCTGCCCTTGAACCGTAAGCTGGGAGCCAATGCTGATGCTCGCGGCAAAGTTTGAGCTGATACGCAGCTCTTTGCGCTGATCTTTAAATGTCGTTGAATGTCCCATACTGCTCCTTTGCCGCTTCGCGGACCGCGCAGGTCCGACCTGCGCGGTCGGGTGGGTTTTGTTGATTATTTGTCAATTAATCGCACGTCAATAATACGATCTAACAGCGAACCTTTGGATGAACTGTCTCCCAGCGAAAGATCAGTCACAGCCACGCGGCCGATCACGCGCGTCCGTTCGCCTTCAGGTGTTTTCTCACGGTAACCCCAGGTTTCATGAATGGCATACGGCACGCCGTTCACCATGCCAAGATAAAGCACAATATGCCCTTTGAGCCTTAAAATCGTGAGCGCTGATAAGGCCTTGTCATTCAATAATTTTAACCGCGCCTCTTTTGCCACGGCGTCATCAAACTCTGCTAAAGAAATCCCCACCTTGCCCTGTTCTGCGGAATTGCGCGGCATCTCAACACCCACAGAGGCAAACACCATCTCAATAAACCGTGAACAATCCTGGCGGCCGTGCGCATCACCCCAGCCGTAAGGCGCACCCAGCAACTTAAAGGCCTGAGTTAAAATGACGCGCGCGGTCAAAGGCAGAGGGCTCAGACTCACATCGTCCGCTGACATAAATCCTGAAACAAATTTCACATTCCCGTCAGGCTGGCGCACAGGAAAAGCAATTTCAACAACGCGGCCGACCGTGTTCTTATAAAGAAACCGCGTCCCCATCCTGACAGCAGCCACAAAATGCAGCCGCTCACGTTCGGCATAAATATCTGCCCTGGCACCTACTACAACTATACTATCCCGGCGGCGTAAATGCTCATTAAAAATATCTTTTGTTGCCAAGGCCACATTGCCCGCTCTCACCCAGCCTGAGGCAACTCTATCTTTGACAAAAAGCCATCCGCCGGTTTTATCCTGATGCAATATGACAACAGGTGTCCCTGGCTCTAAACCGCTATTTTGAAGCTCGTCAAAATCCACATCTGCGGCCTTAACGCTCAAGACCTCATCGGTTGGCAAAAGGCGCTCGTCTGCCCATTGGCTGATAAAGCCGTAACGCACATTCACGCTTGCAGGAATCGAAGAGATATTGGAAATCTCTACCTGGGCCGCGGAAAAAGACTCATCAATCTTTGTGCCGTCTTTTTTGTAAAGTTCCCTCCACTTAAAACTCTCAACAATATCGCCAATCTCTTTTTTAAGTTTCGCGCCGTCATATTTATCAGGAAACTTTAAAAGGTCATCAACAAGCCCCTCTTTTCTATTATTCGCGTTAAAGGCCTCAACCTGGGAAAAATTCATCACAAGCCTGTCTGCTTGAGGGTGCCGGCCGATCCAGAACCCGGCAGAATTCATGCCAGGGCTCACATAAGGAAGCTCAGACGGGGCGTGATAATAAATCACCTCATCAGCATAAACTCCAGCCGTTAGAATTAAAAAAAGGCTTAACAACAGGCTTACACGCACAAGAACTCCTTTTAACATTTGCTCTTGCTCTCTGTGCAACAAATGGGAAACAGCAGAGCCGAAAGAATGTGTCCGAAGTTAACATGAAACATTTCTACGACAGCATCCGGCATAATTGCCCGCACAAAATCCCCAGATACGTTCCCACAATATTCCCTAAAATCGCAAGGAGCAACCCCACAGACGCCAGGCCCGGCTGATACACCGCAGCCACAACCGGCGCCGAAGCCACTCCTCCGATATTCGCCTGGCTGGATGCTGCCACAAGAAACAACGGCGCCCTGAGCCAGCGCGCGCCTAACATCAAAAAAACCACATGAACCGCAACAATCAGAAACCCTGCCAAAATCAAAAGGACAGCCGAGCCAACATTGGCAATAGAGGCCTTGGCCCCGATCGCGGTCAAAACAAAATACAAAAGCCAGTAACCGATTTTTGTGGAGCCATAGCTTTCCAATTTCTTCACCGGTGTAAACGAAAGCGCCATGCCTGCCAGAGAAACCAGGATAATCGTCCAGGCATACGGCGAAAGCACATTTTTGACCTGCGGCATGATATTTGCCAGCGCCTGTGCGCCAACACTTCCCAAGCCTGCCAAGACAATAATAATCACCATCATCCGAAAACTGTTCCTCTGATATTCCCGGGCAGGAACAGCCGCAGAACGCCGGGTCAAATCATCAAGGATCGTGCGGTCAGAACGGTTCCATGTGTCAAACGCAGCCTGCCAGCCGGCAAGGGCAATCAAAGTTCCCATCCAGACATACGGCACCACGGTATCCACAATCACCATGGGCGCAAAAATCCTGTCGGGCACGCCCAACGCTTCCTTGACCGCAATCATGTTGGCACTGCCACCGGTCCAGGATGCCGAAAGCGCTCCAAACCCTGACCAAAAATCCACGCCCACCCAATGCTTAAAAACAAAAAATGAAACACCCGCCCCGGCCATAATGCCTGCCGCGCCGATAAAAAACATGAGCAAGGCCACAGGCCCCAAACGCAAAATAGCCCGCACATCCACCGAAAGAAGCAAAAGAACAAGGCTCGCCGGAAGAAGATGCGTTATGACGAGTTGATAAAGCGGGCTTTTAGGGTCAACAACACCCAGGGTCGCCGCGAGCATGGGAAGAAAATAAATCCAGAACACAGGTGGTAAGAAATCAAACCACGCCTTTGTACGCTCGTGCCTGCTTAAAGACAAAATTAAAACTTCAATAGAAAGAAGGACACTGATAATCGATAACGGATGTTTCAACATAACGCTTTACACCGTAATGCCAATGCCGCCGCTCGTTTCCGAAAAACTGAACACACCCCGCCGGTCAAGATACGGCGAACGGGCCATTTTGCCTTTAATAAAGAAAGTGGTATCAAGATCAATGAACTGAAAGCATCCCAGCCCTGCGGCAAACTGCGCGGCCGCGGTAATGGCAAGGGAACTTTCCATCATAGCACCCATCATAAGCCCCAGGCCGTTTTGGCGGGCAAAGCTTGCAATCTCCATGCTTTCCAGGATACCGGTTTTCATAAATTTTATGTTCACTGCGGTCACAGCCTTTTTTCGAATCAGCTTTTTAACGTCGAGAATCGATCCCGCGCTTTCATCCGCGCACACCAGCGTACGCGCCAGACGCGTGACTTTGGAAAGGCCTTCAATATCTTTTTTAGGCACCGGCTGCTCGATCAAGGAGGTAGCAACACCCTTGGCGCGCAACTGCCTTAAAAAAACCAGCATGGCATCTGCTGTAAAACTTTGATTGGCATCAAGAATAATAGCGGCTTTCGGCGCCAGGCGCTGAACTGCCAAAACACGTTTAAAATCCAGGTCAATATCCCGGCCCACTTTGATCTTAAACGAGCGAAAGCCCCTCTTGTAAAAATCTTTCGCGCCAGCCTCGGCTTCTTTAAGCGTGCCGATGACAATCGTAATATCTGTGGCCACTACCGAGGCTTTAGGCCCAAAAAGTTTCCAGAAAGGAATTCGTAAATAACGGGCCAACGCGTCCAGCACCGCCATCTCCACAGCGGCCAGGGCCGCGTGATTGCCTTTCAACTTAAGGCGCATGGCCCCCAGAAGCGCGAGTGGCTCTGACACATCGCAGCCCCGAAAGGCCCTGGCGATATCTTCTAAATTAGACAGCGTCTGCGGAATTGTTTCACCGGTAATATGCGTGGCGACCGCAGCCTCGCCAAAACCTTTGATGCCGTTGTTAAGTTCCACAGTCAAAAAAACATTTTCCAGAAAATCATGCTGGCCTGTGGCAATGCGGAACGGAGAGCTTAACGGCGCGCGAATAACACGGCACCGGGCGTCTTTGACAGCCAATTTCATTTTCATCAAACAATTCCTTTATTTTTCCGCCAAAGACTCTGCCAAACGTTTAATGCCGGTCAAATCAAGCTTGCCGCTTCCCAAAACCGGAATCGCCTCCACCTTAAAAAACATATCCCTCGCCGGAATCCATAAATTCGGGAGTCCTGAGGCCTTGAGCTTTTCCAAAAGCCCGGGGATATCAAAATCTTTGACATAAAGGACAACGAGCCGCTCCCCTTTTCTGTCATCAGGCACTGACGACACAACGCCCACCGCCTCCGAGGATTCCAGGGCTTCATGAATAGCTTCTTCAACGCGGATATGCGGCACCATTTCCCCGGCAATCTTGCTGAAACGGCTTAACCGGTCGGTGATCGTAATAAACCCGTCATTATCCAAAAACGCAATGTCGCCGGTCTTGTACCAGCCTTCATGAAAAGCGTCGCGCGTCCTTTCGGGCTGATGCAAATACCCTCTCATCACATTTTGGCCCTTGACCAGAAGCAGGCCTTCCTGCCCCGGGGGGAGCGTTTCAAAGGTTTCCGGGTTCACAACCCTTACGGCGACACCCGGCAAAGGGCAGCCTATGGTCCCTGGCTTCTGGGCTTTCTGAAACATATCAAGGCCCTCATAATCCGGAAAATTAAGGCTGACAACGGGCGAAAGCTCAGAGCATCCATAACCTTCAAGAAGGGCGATGCCGAATTTTTCTTTAAATGCCCTGGCCACAGCAGGCTTCATTTTTTCAGCGCCAATAATGGAAAAACGGATGGTTTTAAAATCACCCGGATCACAACGCTTGGTGTAGGCGCTGATAAAAGTCGGGGTGGCCATAATGAGCGTCGCGCGATGCTTTCTGACCATCTCGCCGATAATCTGGGCGTCCATGGGGCTTGTATGATAAACAGCCGCCGACTTGCTGGCCAAAGGCAGCCACAGCGTCGCCGTAAAACCAAACGAATGAAAATGGGGTAAAATCCCCATGAGCGTATCGCCCCGGCGGATCTGAAAGGCCTGGTGCACGCCCTCCAGGTTGGCCGTAATATTCGAATGGGTCAGCATAACGCCTTTGGGGTTTCCGGTGCTGCCGCTGGTAAAAACCACGGTCACAAGCTCATCATTATTCAGGTAGCGCCAGCTTCTAAAAATCAGGCGGTGCGCCAGAAAATGCGGCATCAAAAAAAGAAGGGCCATGGCCTTCTGCTTGTCAAAAGGGCTCAATTCTTTGACCAGGTCCTCGATATAAATTGCCTCACAAGGGAGTGTTGTCTGCAACTTCTCAAGAAATGCGCGTGAAGTAATGCACTGGCTCATTGAGCACTGTTCTGCTGCCGACGCGCGGGCTGCCAGGGGCGCGGTATAATTTAAATTCACCACAACTTTTCCAAGAATTCCCAGCGCCAGGTTGGAAAGAACCCCACCCACCGATGGTGGAAGAAAACATCCGACAAACTTTTGCCCTTTGATAAGGGGGCGCAACTTTCTTGTGAGCGCATAGGCCACAACAAACGTCTGGCAGCGGTTTAAAGATTTCCCCGACGAATCTGCGATGCAGGCATTAAACGGGTCTTTTTTTGCTTCAATAAAAAACATTTCCGGAAGGGTCATTTTATCTTCAAGGCGGTAACGGAAGGCCTGGCTGCCGATTTCAAGGACTTTCTGCCGGACATCAAAAGCGCTTGTGGAGGAAGGAAGCGCATCGCCAAACATGATTGTCACCGGATGTGGGAAAGAACGCGGGCGTTTGAAAAAATACTTTCCGCCGCCAAATCCCCAGATGCTGTTCCATGTGCGGTCAAGATAAGCCGGGATAATCGGGGTATCCATACCTCGCATGATATGTTCCATGCCGCGGCTAAAGCGCAGGGTGTTGCCGGTACGCGAAAGCCCGCCCTCGGGGAACATGCAAACCAGCTCGCCGTTGCGGATGGCCTCGCGCACAAGACCCAAAGTGCGTGAAATTTCTTTAAGAGGATCCTTCGGAGAGAGGGGAAACGCGCCCCCCATACGGCAAAACGGCCGCAGCCAGCGGATATTATAAATGTCCCTGCTCGTCACAATACGAACACGACGAGGGGTTGAGGCAATAATAAAAAGGGCGTCTATAAAGGAAAGATGATTGGCGACAATAAGGGCGCCGCCCGAGAGCGGGACAGCTTTTTTATTGATGATCCTCAGCCGATAAAATACGCGGATAAGCAATCGAAGGACAAAACGCAGAATGTCGTAACACAGCATCAGCCTATTCCTCCGTCCTTGCGGTATAAAAAACTCGCTACCTTGACGCTGAGGGCTCTCGCGCGACCAACGTTTTTAATACACTGCTGTGCGCTAATTCTTCCGCCACAATACGGTTGCCGGCGGTTGTCATATGGCCGTCCCAGTCAAAAAAATACTTGTCCTTCGGTGCCCTTAAGAACGCATCCAGAGTATTGATAAAAGGGATGTTATTGCGATTGGCATAATCCCTGACCATTTCAAAAGGCAGATAATCATCGTAACGCCTGTCCGCTTCAAAGCCCCAGGTCAGCCTCCCCTTGCCCCACTGGTCTCCGTCGACATAAATGCCGTGAGGATACATGGCAATCACCAAAGGAATCCCGCGGGCACGAAGCATGTCCCTTATTTTTGTCAGATATTTTTCTGTCCGCTGCCAATTTTGGCGGATCAGCGCTTCACGGTCATGCCCGCGCATAAAAAGAACGCCATCATATTCAATGGAAGCGTTTTGATTTTGTGTCGCAATGACCGCCTTGGCCCGCCGGCCCTCGGACGCGGCCTTCAAATACTTGTCCATGCCCAAAACCTGCATCTTGCGCCAGGAGCGGACAACCTTGTTGTGAAAAAACCGGCAAAATACGCTGTAATACGTTGCCGTAATCCACCAATCCCTCTGGCCATTGACAAACATCGGGTCAAACCGCTCGATATCATTATTTTTTCCGAAAACCGCGTGACGTTCACTATACCAATCGTCCCATAAATCCGTAAGGTCAAAAAAGTAAACAACCATATCCGGCTGGTATTTAAGGTGAATGTCCCTTAAATTCACATAATTTGTGACCGGAGATGTGCCGCCGATGCCGGCGTTCACAACCTCCACCCTAAAGCCTTCGGCCTGCAAATCTTTCTCAAGTAACGCCGAAATCGTCTCCTCATCGCTGGAGCCCACTCCGAAAGTAAACGAATCTCCTACAGCGAAAATACGCAGCGTCCCTTTGGTCTTCTCGATGGGGAAATCTTTCCCCCGGTACCCGAAACGATTGATGTGCGCGGTATAGTCAAACTCCCCCGGGACAGACGACAAACTGCGAAAAGAACTGGAAGGAGTAAAAAGATACTGCGGGCTTTTCTGGCTGACAGCGGCCAGAGGGTCTGGTTCATTACGAAAAAAACGAAAACACACTTCAAGCACACAAAAACAAACGGCCAGTATCCCAAACCAGATAAGAACGATTTTTAAAATGGATCTCAACATGCTTCTTATTTCTTATGTAATAAACTGTTATGAATGCTGTAAAGAAAATAAATAACCAGCCCCGTGACCAGCCATAACACAAACCTGAGCCATGTGACCCCCGGAAGCGCTGTCATCAAAAAAACACATCCCGCAACACCCAAAAGCGGCGTGACAGGGCTGAACGGAACAGAAAAAGACCGGTGCCGATTTGGCTCTTTGACGCGAAGAATAATAACCCCTAAACACACCAGCGTAAAGGCAAAAAGTGTTCCCACATTCGTCAAATCCACCATCTCTTCAATATTGGTAAACGCGGCAAAAAATGCCACAATCAAGCCCACGAGAATTGTGGTCACATGCGGGGTCTTGTACCTGGGATGCACCCTGGCCAGGGCCGGCGGAAGAAGGCCGTCGCGGGCCATGGAAAAAAGGATTCTCGACTGGCCCATTTGCAGGATAAGAAGAACCGCAAGCTGTGCGGCAATGGACCCCATCGCGATAATCCCGGCGGCCCATCCGAGGTTCACATAATTCATGGCAAACGCAAGCGACCCGGCTTTTTCATTCAAGACTGCGGATTTAAGCGCGGCAAAAGGAACAAGCCCTGTAAAAACCGCGGCCACGCTCATATAAATCAAAGCACAGGCCGCAAGCGACCCCAAAATCCCGATGGGGACATCTCTTTTGGGATTGCGGGTTTCCTCGGCGGCCGTGGAGACGACGTCAAAACCGATATAGGCAAAAAAGGCAATCGCAGCCCCGGCTTTAATGCCGGCAAAGCCGTTCGGGGCAAACGGCGTCCAGTTTTGGGGCTTCACATGAAAGGCCCCCACACCGATAAAAAATGCCAAAACCAGAAGCTTAATAATAACAATCACAATATTAAACGTGGAACTTTCCCTAATGCCGCGCACAAGGATGGCCGTCAATATCAGGACCACCAAACTCGCCGGAAGGTTGCAAACAACCGGGAAGCCCAAAATATGCGGCGCGCCATGCACAGCATTCCAGGCATGCTGCAGGGCCGGAGTCAGTTTATCGTAAGGCGTTCCGCTGCTTAACAATGTCGCGGCTTTCTCAAAGCCCTGGATCGCGGAACGAAAATCAATCGTGGCCCACGCCGGAAAATCAATCCCCAAACTGCGCAAAAAACTCTGAAAATACCCTGACCAGCTCAGGGACACGGCGACACTCCCCACCCCGTATTCCAGAATCAGGTCCCAGCCAATGATCCAGGCCACCAGCTCGCCAAATGTGGCATAGGAATAAGTATAGGCGCTGCCTGAGATGGGCACGAGTGAGGCCATTTCCGCATAACAAAGGGCTGCAAAAGCACACGCCACAGCCGTGATCGCAAAAGACAGGATGAGCGCTGGCCCGGCTCCCGGGCGAAGGGCATCGCCGGCAGCCGCCGTGCCGACAGTCGCAAAAATTCCGGCCCCGACAATGACCCCGATGCCCATAAGGACCAGGTCGCCGGCGCCAAGGACTTTTTTAAGCCGCTTCTCGGAAGGCGCGCTATCCGCCAGAATCCGGCTTAAATCTTTAATTTTAAAAAGCTTTTGGGAGAAATTAACCATGCCTTGCTCCTCAAAAAACGTTATGCGGGCCGCGGCCCATCAACAGGAATTTTAACCGTAAAAGCCGCGCCCTCTCCCGGCACGCTTTTGACCGTGATTTCACCCTGATGTTTCTGAATAATGCCATACGCAATGGAAAGCCCCAGGCCCGTGCCCTTGCCCACTTCTTTCGTGGTAAAAAAAGGCTCGAAAATACGGCCCTGGACTTCCAGCGGGATTCCGCATCCCGTATCCGCAACCCTTATCGCAACAAATTTGCCTTCCTGCCACGTCGTTAACGTCAGGCGGCCGTTTGTTGTTATGGCCTGCCCTGCGTTGATAAAAAGATTCATAAAAACCTGGCTCAAAAGTTGAGGGTAGCATAAAACCTGCGGAACCTGCCCGTACTCTTTCTTGATCTCGACCTTATACTTCATTTCATTGGAAACAATATTGAGCGACAAATCCATGACCTCATGGATATCCGCAGGCATCAGCTCTTCACTGCCGATCCTGGCAAAGGACTTCAAATCTGTCACAATTTTGGCCACTTTCGCTGCCCCGGAACTTGTTTCAGAGATAATTTTATGCAGGTCTTTGAGCATATACCCCAGGTCGCAGTCCTTTTTTAAATACTCAAGGCTGTTTAAAATTTCGCGCTCCTGCGAATCGGGCGAAGCGGCATGCAGCGATTCAAGCTTTGTGTAAATCTCAAGAATTTTATCCAAATCCTGGATATACCCTTCAAGGACATGCAGATTGCTCAACACATACCCCATGGGATTGTTAATTTCATGGGCCACCCCTGCGGCCAGCTGACCCAATGAAGCCATTTTTTCAGCTTGTACCAGCTGGGCCTGGACAAGTTTAAGCCCCTGGTCGGCTTTTTTCAGGTCTTCCCGCATGGTGACAACCATGTGCCGCTCGCTGGAAAGTTCCTGGTTAATGCGTTCAACAACGCTTTTTTCAAGGCCCAATTCCTGGCTGACGCTGTCGAGTTTCCTGGTGCGTTCCTGGACTTCGAGCTCAAGATACCTGCGGTGGGCCTCGATTTCGTTCTCGTGCTTCTGGATCTGTTCGAGCATTTCATTTAACCCCGCAGCCAAAAGGCCCAATTCGTCATGTGAACGGAAATCTGTCCGCAACGAATAATCCTTTTTTTTCGAAACCTCGGCGGTCAGGTCTGCCATTTCCTTGATCGGGAACACAATGATACTCTGCAGCCTTAGCAAAAGCAGTGCGGCAATAAAAAAGGCAATGGCATTGGCCAGAATAATGATATCAATGGTTTTTTTGATATCTTCACGGACCTCATATTCAGACATGCCGATGACAACCTGGCCCACGGTTTCTTTATCCACCATGACCGGCACCGTGACTTCTTCAAAAGGAACATATTTTTTTATTCCGGTGATAACATCCGCCAGTTCAGTATTGTCGGGCAGCGCCGCGAGAACCCCTTTAATTTCCGGTATTTTAAAATTAAGGCTGGAGAAAAAATCAGTAAGCAAATTTCCCCGGCTGCCGTAAATAACAGTATAAAGGACTTCCGGGTCGTTATTAATTTTCTTGACAATATGGTCGAGGGCAATGGAATCTTTGCTGATAATCGATTCCCGGCTGATATCAGCGATATAAGCGCCCAGGGTATGGCCCTTGCGATGGAGAGATTCTTTTAAAAGCCCGAATTCATTACCCCAAACAATCATGGCCGCAGTCAGGCCGAAAATAGCGACAGTGGCTATGACGATCACCAGAAATTTTACCTGTAATTTTTCTTCAAACCACTTATTGAGCACTCTTGTGTCCCTCTCTTCTCGGCTGCTGCTCAATCAGTTTTTCGGCAGACCGGCGAACCTCATCAGGAATATTGATCCCGCAGGCCCTGGCTGTTGTCATATTGATAAAAATTTCCGTGTCTTTTTGTTTTCCAATCGGGATATTTTTCGGATTTGCGCCATTAAGAATCATGGCGGCCTGGTGCCCTGCCGTGCGCCCCACATGCCCTAAATCTTTGCCGACTCCTAAAAGCACACCCTTGCCTGTATAATCCAGCAAATGGGACACGGTCAAAATATGATCTTTTTTCGCTTCCTCGACAATCAAGGGGATGGCATTTTCAACAACAACGCTGCCGGAAAGATAAACCGCTTCAACCCGGCCCTTGAAATACCTTAACACGGTGAACGCCTCATCCTGACTGGCAATAGAAACAGGAACAACCCGGACGCCTTCAGAAAAAGAATTTTCTTTTACTTGCTTTAACTGCTCCTCGGCATTCTTATCGCCAGGCGAATAAATAACCGCAAGGCTTTTTAAAGGGACCACTTTCTTGACAACGTCGATAACATCGCCAATAAAAATATAATTGGAAGACCCGGTGACATTATTCCCGGGGCTCTGCCAGCTTTCGACAACACCTGTGGCCACAGGGTCGTAAACAAGCGCGAAAACAATCGGACGGTCGGAAATCTCTTTTTTTAACGCCAGGGCCGGCGATGTCCCTATGCCCACATAAAGATCCATTTTCATGGCGGAAAATTTCTGTGAAATTTTCATGGCCCGGGCCCGGTTGGCGTCCGCACTTTTAATCATGACCTCTATTTCCGGCGGCTTAAAACCTTCCTCACGCAGTTCAGCCATAAAGCCTTCCAGCGTTTTGAGATTGCGCAGGTCTTTGGCCCACAGGAGTATCCCGATCTTTTTTGTTGCGGCCCCGGCATCCTGGGTTCCCGATAAACAAAAAACACAGGCAAGCAGGATAAAAACGATTGTTTTAAGTTTAAGGTTTTGGGACATGAAGTTTATTATATATATAAAAATAAATAAGGGACACAACCTTTTTAAGCACATTTAATAATAAACGCGCTTTAAAAAGCCATGCCCCTAATTTTCTCTGATTTTATTTTAGAAGGCTTTGAATGGGCATGATCCGAATAATCACCGGAACAACGCCTGAAAAATTACCCTGGGTAAACTGCTCAAGCAGTGCGGGATCGAATGTCATGTCCCTGCCCTTGCCATCGCGCTCAACATCCAGCCCCATGTTTTTGGCGTTTAAGTCAATACCGCCGAGATTGTCCCGGGCCTGATACACCCGCACCAGGGCCTGGGTAAGGCTGAGCCCAGAACGGCCATTTCCTGAAGGCGAAGCAGTGAGAGGCATTTCTGTTTGACGTTCACCTGAAAATGCCGAGTAAAGAGCATGCGGATCTGCAAGTCCTGCCTTGAAAAGATCCCCCATGGAATGATGATACCCAAGGCTGGCTACTACAAACTTGCCATTATTGTCCAACCGGCCTTCTGCCAGCCAGCCCACATGGTCCCATAAATCAACAAGAAGGAATGCGCCGCTTTTCTGGCCTCGCGCGCCAAAAATACGAAACCGGTTTTGGACATTATCAGTATCTATCCCGGTGACAGGATCAAAGGTGGTGTCGGTATATCTCAGCATATAAACATACTCTGGATTGGCAATGCCAGGCACTTCCTGCCAATGGCCCTCACGCAGTTGCGACAACAAATCAAACAAAGCCGCGCCGGTCTCTTTGAATTTACCAAAAAACATGATTCCAGAAAGCTTGAGAACCTGCCCGAGATCAAATTTGTGAAGATAACCAACCCGTAAAGCCACCAGAAAATATGAAAGCATGTTTTTCATATTCTCCTCACCCTGGCTGGCCAGCAAACCTTCCAGTGTTTTAGCCCCTGCAATGTAATCAATAAGCCCTTCCGTTGATAACACCTGTTCGTAATACCCTGCCCAGGGAGTTTTTTTGTTTTCCATCTTCCGCAAACCATCGAGATACACACGGACTTCCGTCCGATCAGCCTTTGTCACTGTTATGTCAGAATTATTCAACAGGACTTCCGCTGAACGCAAAATGGGCTCCCAGCTGGGGATCATCGCGGCATCAGACAATACGGCCAGGGCATCTTGTGCGCTAATAGGTTTAACTCCGGGAATTGTTGCGCTGTAAGACTTGCCTGCAACAAAAGTCAGTGACAAGCGGGTCACTCCTGCCCGATAAGAAATCGATAAACTGGCCACCCAATTGGTTCTGTTCAGGGGGGATAATATATAAAGAAGGCCGCCATGCCTTGAGGTGTGGCTCTGTGACACTCTTAACAAGGCCGGATTAAAATTTCTTTTCTGCCCCATATCAAGATTTTGCAGGAGATCGGCTGCCTGGGCGCGGTCGTTTGTTGAATCAATAAAAAGATTGACCTTCTCTTCCGGCGTCCAGCCAGGGCCATAAGAATCAATTTTAAGTGCGCCACTGCGGACATCCCAAACATCCACATTATCAAGCTTTAAAAGTTCCCCTCTGGTGTAAACGTGCGAAACAAACAAATAAAGAACACCGGAATTCCCTATCCCGGCTTTTAAAATATTTTTGCCAGGATAAAGATGCGTGAGCCTCTTGACCTGAAAACGGCCATCGCCTGTCACTTGCCCGTTCCCCAGGCGCACCTGGCTGTCCCACAAATCAATCACAAGAAAATCGCCGTCCTTTTGGGCGGGTGCGCCAAAAATACGGAATCGATTCTGAACATTTTCTTTGCTGATATCTCCGATCCTGTTGCGATCAGAGCCTGCATGTTTTTGCGCTAAAATATACTCTGGATTGGCAATACCAGAAACTTCCTTCCAGCCGTTCTCACGTAATTTGGAAAGCAAATCCATGAGCTGGACAAGCCCGTTGAATTTCCCATTATAAATATTCCTGAAAAAATTTAAGACCTGGTCAAGGTTCCAGTTGTATAAATACCCCATGCGCAAAGCCACAATAAGGCTGGAAAGATATCCGTTCCGTAAATCCTGTTCCACCGTGTCTACAGCCCTTAGGCTTTTTGCTCCTGAGATATAATCCGTTAACCCGTTAGGCGATAACATATTCTCATGATGTTCCGGCCATATGTCATCCTGGCGTAACCGGTCCAAATACTTTTGAACAGCCTTGGGATCATCTTTGACAACTTTCTTGTCAGGATTATTCAGCAATTCATGCGCTGAACGTAACAGGGCCTCTAAATTTTGAGCAGCTGCGGCTTGGGGGTTGTGGGCCATGGCTGAATCTTGTTTTGTCACGTTTGCAGAAACCAGGGCCATGTCGCCAATTGTCTCAGTCTCATCGCCAGGCGCGGATTCTTGAGCGCGCTCAATTAACTGCGCCGGGTCTTTCATGAGCTGTAACCCGCCGGAAAAATATTTTCGGGGAATGGCTGCACCCGTGGCGGTATCTGTTGATTCCTTGATGTAGTTGAATACACCCTTTTTGTAGGCGTCCAGATACTGGCTGTAAATCTTTTCTTTAACAGCCGGGTCATCCGACAGCACGCCGCTGGTCTTGTTCTTGTTCGCATAAACCTGATTTAAAAAGGCATCCTTTAACGCCAGCTTGTACCACGACGCCAGAATCATGGCGTAAAACATTTGGCGCAGCGGCGCGAAATTTTGCCCTTCATTCACTTCTTTTTCGATTTCAGGGATCACAACCTCGCGGATCACCTGCTTGGCCAATTCCTGGCTTTCGTTATTGCCCCTACCAGGTGCCTGCGTCCCGGGCGCAATAAATTGCGCCCCTACGC
>JADFYI010000016.1 GCA_015233145.1 Candidatus Omnitrophota bacterium | reverse complement strand
TATTACATCTACACCTGGCTGGAATCTGATGGCCAAAGGGTGTCATTTGGAAATATGCGTGGCATCGCCATGGGAAAGAGAACCTGCAGAACCTGTTGTTGCACTGCCCGAACCGGATTGAGAGCCACCGGTAAATATATCGCTGCCAATCGTTGTTTCTGCGCTGCCTGAATCAGAGCCACCCGCATACTGGGCAAAAGAGAGTGTGGCCGTAAATGCACAATAAACATTTATTATTATAAATAAAATAAATGTTAAGGCACAACGATAGAACGTCATTTTGTTTTTCTGTTGGCTATTTAGTGTCATCACCAGGGATCAAACTGGTCTGTATAGTGAAATTTTATAACTATATTATTATTTCTAATTACTATAACTTCAATGAATATTTAATAAAATTTATCGAAGATTTTAACACGACTTTTTCAAAAGTAAAAAGAAATTTTCTCGACGGGAAAAACAATCATGGGGATGTCCGGGCAAACCGGCCACCATAAAAAATCCCTGCTGAGGCGTCATAGCGCTCTTTAAGCCCCGCGCTATCGGGATCTTTCGCGGCAAAAACGCGTGAGGATGTTTGAAAAGTGCGCAAGCTCGCGGACTGAAAATCGCCGCCACGATAACCAATCCCAACGGTTTTGTCAACTCCGCGCCTTGCATCTTGCGGGTCAATGCCAGGCCAGTCAACATTGGTGGCATTGCCCTCATATCCGGAAAGAGTAGCCAATTCACCATCGCCTTGCGTTCCTAAAAATTGGCGGCCTTCCGTACGGCCGACAGTGACTGCAGGCTCTGCTAAATTTCCAGACAATTCCATATTGCCATAATACCCTGCGCCGCTGGAAACGCGGCTTGTGGAATTTTCCGCAAAAATACCGACACGAAGCGGCCCAGGCTGTCCGGCAGCCGGCCCGCCGATACGGCCATCTCCGGTTGTAAATCCCAAGGAATTACGGTTTAAATTGACTGTCCCATCAAAAATGGCTTCGGTTCCGTTCTCATCTTGATTAGGCGGATAGATTCCATCGGCAGCAGCAACCTTGCTACTCGTTGTGCCCCAGGCAAACTCGTCAGCCACAGCCGCAATATCAACGCCGCGCGCGGCTTTTTCAAATTCAAGTTCTGTCACTGGGCGCAGCCCTGCCCAATCCGCATAAGCAGCGGCATCGGGCCAGGAAATGTAGCTCATGGCTCTCGACGGGCGAAGGGTTGTTGCTTTCAATAAAGGATTGGAAGAGTCCCACTCAATGGTATTGCGATTGACAACGCCCTGGGAATTTTTACCACCCTGAACCGCGCTCGTAATATCGCGATTCAACTTCGCGTTCGGGGTCAAAGTATTGAAGAAAGAAACCCACTGCCCCTCAGTCAGTTCGTATTTCATTAAATAAAAACTCTTATATCCTTTAGGAAAAGAATTGGGTATCAAAAAGACAGCTCCGCTGGAATTTTCCCCTGCAGCACCTGAGCCTTGATAATAAAATCCTCCTGAAGCGGTATTTGTTGTCGTGATTGCGTTTTCGCTCGTAATATACCAGGGGCTGTCATCTGACACTCCCTGCTTGAACCTGAAATCAGAAGAGCTTGCGCCATCACCGGCAAAAAAAGCCCCATCTGGAACATAAACCATTTCCAAACCATATAAACGCGTCAGCGTATTAGCGGCTTTGGCAACACCATCACTTAAGCCGTCTTGGCCGTAATCCCATACAAAATGAACACTTTTAGCTGAAACATCTCCTGATCCCGTATTACTCCGACGAAAGAAGAACCCCTTAAGGTCCGCAGGAACAGAAACTTCAAAACCCAAAGGCGCTGTAAAGCCTGCGGGATTAACACCCTTGGCTGCCATGCTCGCATGGTGCCATGTCTGCCCGGCATCTGTGGAATATTTCATAAAAATCCAGGCGGCATCATGCGAGATGTTTGTTCGCCAGCTATTACTCTGGCTCAAATCAAAATTAAATGTCATGGTATGCGCGGATGTGTTTGTAGATGACACATCAAAGTTGTTGAGTTGTAAATTGTTAGCGCAGGCCAAAGCCGTAGAGGCCAATAAGAACAAAACAGCAAAAAAGGAATTTTTTATCATAGAAAAAGGCTTGGTTATTAGATTTTTAACGGTTTAAGGGCCGTCATATGTACGAACCCCTCGTCCGCCAGTAAAAGCGTCAGGAGCCAATGCCATCAAGGCCGCTTCCGTGCGATCAGAAATTCTAAGTAAATTGGCGGCATCGGCAAAAGAACCTCCACGCCGGCCAGAACCCGCATCGCCAGTAACCCCTTTTGAAACATCCACATCCATGCCTGGCCAGCCAGAAACATTGGCATTGCCTTCAAATCCGGATGCTGTTGTTAAATTGCCGTCACCTTGCTGCCCTGTAAATAAAAGCGCTGCAGGGTTCCCGATAGAAACAACCTGTTCTTTCACATTTCCGGAAAGCTCCATGGCGCCAAAATCGCCGGCCCCGGATTGTTCTCTGGTGGTGGTGGTGGTTGCAAAAATACCCCCACGCAAAGGCCCTGACTGATACTGGCTCCCCAGCCCGGAATCCCCACCCGAAAACACCACATTGTTAAAATTTGCATTGGCCGAAGGCGTTATCACTGTTTCGTTGGAATTCTCCTCAGAAGTGCCAGAAATGGCCTGGGCAGCCGTAATATTAGAACTCCCCCATGCATACTCATTTTTAAAAGGAATGAACGGACCTCGCGCTGTTTTCTCAAATTCAAGCTCTGTCATCGGACGCAATCCTGCCCAATCCAAAAAGGCAGACAAATCTTGCCACCCTAAAAAAGTCAGCGCCCGCGATGGCCGCTGGGAAACACAAAGCAAAGGAGAGCCTGAACACGCCAGGGTGTTACGAGAAAGGACGGCATCTGAATTTTTGTGCAAATTATCAGTAAGATCGCGATGAATCCGCGCTGCAGGGCTGAGCGAATTGACAAACACAGCCCAATCGCCTTCCGTAATCTCATACTTCATCGCGTAAAACGACTTATACCCTTTGGGAAACTGGTCAGGAATCACAAAGGCAGCGCCGGTTTGTGACTCGCCGGGATTGCCGGCAGAAACATAATAATAACCACCTGACGCCGCATTCGTAACATTCAAAGAATTTTCATTCGCAATATGCCAGGGATTAACATCGGCCGAACCCTGGTGCAACGACGCATTACTGGCAGAAAAGTCACCCGCATAATAAGATCCTTCGGGAATATAAACCATTTCCAAACCAAAAACAGTAACCGCAATTTGGCTGCTTTCATTAAACCCGCAAGAATCATAATTAACCGTCAGCATCACGTTTTTTGAACTCATGGATGCTGTGGGATTATTAGCTGCCCGTCGGACAAAAGCACCAACTTTATCCGCGGGAACGTAAATTTCAACATCCGCATTGGTTCCGGATCCGGAACCATTGGGATTAAGGCCTGCTGTTGTTAATGAACAAAGTTTTTTCTCAGAGGAAGGCGCTTGAGTATCATTCAAACGCAAAGTCAGCCAGACAGCATCATGATTGATTTTATTTTTCCAGGAATTCTCCCAGGAAACATCAAAGAAAACAGTTAAATTCTTTGCCGCGACATCGCGAGTGCCCATGCGGACATTAGTAATTGTAAGATTATTAGCTTGAGAGGCTTGAGGCGCTAAAAGAAATAACCCGAGAAAGGAAAGAAAAAAGAACAGATTTACTCGTGTCTTCATGTCACTCCTTTGAACAACCACTCCGCAGCTTTTACCTTGCGGAACATAAAAAATTTAATAACTCTAAAAACAGATTCGGTTGTTTTAAAGGCGCTTTAAAGCCTGTTATATTTAGATCTAAATTATTAAAAAACAACCTTTGAGACCAAAAATAAACTTTCAAAAGAACTTTTAACGGCCGACATTAAGATTCCCTGTCTGCTCCGGCTTATCCACGCGACTTGCAGTTTTGCTTCTCGCATGAAGTCTGGCGCCCACCATCTTTTCTTCAACCAGTTTCTTATCTGATGCGTTGGGCTTCAAATACAAATACCACTGATAATGCTTGAGCGCGGTTTCCTGGTCGCCAATATATTCTCCGCTGACAAAGGCCAGATTATAATGCGCGTCAGCATCATAAGGCATCAGGTCCACGGCCTGATAATACTCAACAACGGAGCGCTGATATTCACCCCGCTCAAAATAAACATTACCCATATTGTAATGGGCGCGCGCCAATTCTTCTTTAAATTTTTCATCTTCAGGATCAAGGTCGCCGCCTTTTTGAAGTATCTCATTGGCCTTTTTTTCAACCTCAACCGGAGGAACTGCGGGGGCAGCCACTTGATCAACTTTAGGGGCCCGCTTCTGCATATCCCTTGTTTCCGCCATATCTGATTCCATCTTTTTCAAACGATCTTCAAAAGACTGCTCCTGCGACGCCATTTGCCCTTTAACATCTTCAATTTCTTTGGTGTACTTTGTGTTTAAATTCTCAACACGGCGTATTTCTTTAATAAACTGTTCCCGCTCCACGCGCATATCTTCAACGCGCTTGGCTTCATATTCTTTTTCATTCTTGAGTTTTTCAATTTCCTTCTTGAGGGATTCGGCGTCAACTTGAGCATTATCAGCGGCTTCAGCGGCACGAGCCAATCCCGACCACATTGCTAAAGCACAAAAAACAACAAAACAACCCAGCGCTGTTTTTGCCAAATTCGTCCAGGATATCCTCATAATAACCTCATATAAAAGTTTAAATTAAAAAGTATTAGTTATAAGACTTCGACGGCTTAATACTCCCATTTGAAAACTTATAATCTTCTTTGCCCGTTAAAATATGGGGCGTAATAAAAATCACGATCTCCGACGATGTCACAGCATCCGCCTCACGGCTGAAAACCTTGTCAATAATCGGTACATCCATAAGGATCGGAAACCCTTTTTTAGAATGAGTTTTGTCATCCTTGCGAAGGCCGGCCATAATAATAGTAGTGCCATCCTCCACAACCAGGGTTGTTTCCACTTCTGTCTTATTGACTTGCGGAATGCCGCCGCCCTTGGAAGTAATCTTGTCAACAACCGAAGAAATCTCAGGGCGTAAACGCATGGTCACCATGCCGTCATCATTAATGGATGGCGTAACATTCAACTTTAACCCGACATCGATAAAACGAACATCTTCACTGGTAATGGCATTGTCACCTGTTCCTGAAACCGTTGAAATAATGTAAGGAACAGTATCGCCAATATGAATACGGGACTCTTCATTATTAATAGCAAGGATTTGCGGGTTGGACAGAATTTTTGTTTCGCTGACCTGCTCCAAAGAGCGTAATTTAAGAACAAATTTATTGATATCCACTGTTCCAAAGCCAACCTGGCCATAATTTGAAGCCAGGTTATCAGAGCCACTGCTAAAAGAATTGGCAAATTGTATCTGGCCGACATCTTTATCTTTTGTAATAACAGACCAATCAACGCCAGCGTCATAATTAGGCTTCAAAATAACCTGAAGGATTCTCGCCTCAATCAAAACTTCTTTGGTGGGCGAATCAAGGTGGCGGATGATTTTCTCGATTTCATCCTTGCGGCCAGGGAAAACACGGACAATAAGCTGATTAGAACGCTCGTCGGCTGATATAGAGCCGACAGATTTGGCATCAATCCTCATGCGCAATTTATCAGCAACCACATCTGCCTTGGCATACTGAAGGTTATAAATAATTGTTTCTACAGGCTGTTCTATTTCCCCAACAACTTTTTTCATCTTGGCAATAGATTCAGGCGTATCAATAAGAACCACGGATCCCGTGTCTTCATCTATAATAATCTTCCCTACATTGCTTTTCACATTGTCAAGCGCTGCCAAAACATAGCTTGGCTTTGAATATTGCAAACGGAATGTGGCCACTTGCGTCTTATCGCCAAAAGCCTTGCCATACATGGCTTCATACTCAACCGCGGTCATAATTTGAATAATATTATTCTGAATTGAATAAGCCAGCTTATTGGAAATCACAACAATATCCATGGCGTCTTTGATCGCAACATTGTTTAGAAGCACTGTCGTGCGCCCGTCAACCGCAGGGCTGATAACAACGTTAAACTCGCCTTTAGTGGCAAGAAACTTGATGACGTCGACGATGTTCATGTCCCTGACATCAAGAGCAATCTTGCGGTTAAGACGATCCTCAAGGCTCTCCTTGGATTCAGACAAAAGAATCGGCTGTGGACGGGTCGCCTTTTCTTCTGCTCTGGAGACAGAAGCCGCGCTCATCATCACAACGCCAAGGACAGACAATGCGAAAACCCCGACAATTTTTTTGGATAGGATATTTTGCGGTTTCATAGCTTGATGACCATCTCCTCGTTTTCGTAACCGACGACCACTCTATCTGTATAAATGGTCTTGATGGTTACATCGTCTAATTTTTGTCCTTCTTTCAAAAACTGCGTGGCTCCGGTCGCCGTATCTTCCATCATCACAGATGCAGACTCAGGAACATCTAACCAGGCAACGCCGACAAGTTTATACTTCTTCATCTTTTTTTCAAGATTCGCTTTCGCTGAGGTTGTCCCCTGCTCTCCTGTTTCTTTTTTCTCAAAGGGCTGGAAAATATTGCGTTCATTGATTTTATCCAGATAATAAGAAACAGTCCTTATCTGGGGAACAAAAAGGTTAAGCGCCCCCTTGGGGATTTGAACCTCGCCGGAAATAGAAACGTTCTTTTCTAAAAGCAACATGCCGCTGTGAACCTCATAGGCAAGATAAATAAGGCTGGCCATAACGCCAACCACAAGCAAATGATTAAGCTGCTGAACATTGACCGCAAATTTCCCGGAAGACTTCCTGTCAACAGCCGCCACAGCATTCCCCGATGAAGTATCCTGGGCTTTTTTAGTGGCCTCAATGATCTTCAACAGTTTTTGTTCTGCGGTCTCTTTTTTAGCCATCGACGGAAAATAAAGGTTTTTATATGGTTAGAATTAAAAAGATTTTTTGAGACACATTTATATTAACATGATCAAACAGTGCCGCAAGTTTTTTTCTATATTTTTTTATGTCTAAATAAAAAGTATTTAATAAAAGAAACGGCCCCAATAAAAAAACCGGCTGCACGGGCAAATGCCCTGAAAAAGAAAACCATGCCAGCCCCCAAGCCCAGGCCCTTGCTGCGCATTATCGAAAAACCCGCAATAATTTCAAAAATAAGAAAAAATCCCGCAAGCCCCAGAAACATCTTCGGCCCCGGCCAAATCAAAGATAAAGCCGCGCCTCCCGCCAGAGGCACCTCAACAATATCCTTCCAAAACGTGTAATCATCCCCTTTGGCCATCCGCGGATGGTCAATATACATCTTGACGCGCCAAAAACCATGGCGAAACTGTTCTTTAAGATACTTTTTAAAACTATTCTGGTGGTAATGAAGAACAACCGCGTCTTTCATGAACCTGATGCGCAAGCCTGCGGCCAGGATTTTATAACTTAAATCGTTATCTTCCCCGCTGGCCCTGCGGTAATCCGTGTTAAAGCCTCCCAATGTTTCAAAAACAGAGCGGCGAATTGAGAAATTGTAGCTCCCGAACGCTTGGGGAAATTCTGGCATAAGATATGTATGGCGAAAAAAAATTTCCTGCTGAATAATACAGGCCAACGCATCCTGTGGATTTGCAATGCCATAACTCCCAGCCACAACAGCAATATCCGTGGCCTCAAACCCGGAAAGCATTTTTTCAATCCACCCTTTTTCAGGCACGCAATCGGAATCTGTAAAAAACAAAACCTCTCCTGAGGCATTCTTCGCGCCTAAATTGCGGGCACTGGCAGGGCCGGCATTGGCCTGATAAAGGTATTTTACGCCCTGAAAACCCTTGATAACATCACGGGTAGAATCCAAAGAGCCATCATCCACAACAATAATTTCAATTACGCCAGGATAAGTTTGGGCCAGTAACGCCTCTAAAGTGCCGGCAATCGTGCCTGAACAATTATATGCCGGGATAATAACACTGACAGCAGGTGAAAAAGGCATCACGTTTAATTCTTTCTTTCCTTGAGTTTTTGAATCTCGAGCTCCAGCATGCCGATTTTCTGGGCCATACGGTCATTGCGCCTGTTTTGCTGGGACAAAAATACCGTAAGAAGCAAACTCATGACAATAAAGATACTTAAAAGCCCAAAGAAAATAAAATTACTCGGTAATTCAAAGCCAAAAAGGCGGGACAAAGAAAAAAGCAACCCGTGAAAAACAGAAAAAAACACGCCCAAAGACGAGAAAAAAAGCCAGGCAAAGGCATATTTAAACGTCAATTTTTCACGACGAACCAATTCCAGGACAAAAAGAAAAACAACCGCAGACAGCCCGCAGGCCAAAAGTTTTATTCCCATAAACGGTAACCCTTTCTGTCTTTCAACATTTGAAGCATGATGGCACACGTCACCTTGATCATATAATAAGGCGACTTTAATTTCCCAATGGAACTTATTCCAGCCTTGCGCGGATGCATCACAACCGGGATTTCCACAATTCGGGCGCTCAAGCACCTGGCCATGACAATGGCTTCAGGTTCTGGAAAATCAACCGGATAATGCGCTGAAAAAAGGCGGATAAGGCGGCGGTTACAGGCCCGAAAGCCTGAGGTAGGGTCTGTACAATGCAACTTCGTTAAAAGGCGGATAAGCCTCACAAAAAAATTGATGCCGATGCGGCGCATGGTTGAGGAGCGAAACCCTCCCTGCGGCTCAAGAAAACGGCTGCCGACAGATAAATCCGCCTCGCCGTCAACAACGGGGGCTATCAATTTTGCCAAACAGGCCACATCATGCTGCCCGTCTCCGTCAATCTGCACCGCAATATCAAAATCATTCTCCTCGGCATAGCGGTAACCTGTCTGCACAGCGCCGCCAATCCCGAGGTTAAAGGGCAGAGATACAACCTCAGCCCCTGCACGATGGGCCAGGTCAGCTGTATTATCTTTTGAGCCGTCATCAATGACCAGAGGCTGGATGCCCAACCCAAGGGCCAGAACATCCTGCACAGTCCGCTCGATATTGCCAGACTCGTTGAATGCCGGAATAATGGCTAAAATTTTTTTCTGCATACCTATGCCTGATGAAACATTTCTCTAAAACGGGCCGCAAGGCTGTGATCAAAAATCGTTTCTCCGCATTGAACAATAACCCCGCCCCCAAGGCTCGTGTTTTGCAACATGACAATCTCTGCCGCAGGAAATTTTTCTTTAAGAACACTTTTTAACCGGGTTTCATCATCAAAAGATACCTTGCCGGCCGAAATCACGACAATTTCTGAAATGCCGCTGTTATTCAGCGGATGAAAAGCATGAAGGCCCTCCAAAGCATTACGCAAAAGCTCCCGGTCTAAAAATAACTTCAAAACCACCACCACAATCAGGGCGATAAGAACCTGCAGAACGATCACAATTTTTATCAAAACAGCGCCAGACAACATTCTTTGATCACCTCTCCACCCTTGATGCAGTTACATTTTCCCTTCAGCCTTCAAAAAAAGGTATTTTGCCGCCAGATTAATCATCTCTTCGTTGTGTTCAGAACTCATCTGCTCATCAGGCAGTACGCCATCAAAAGGAAACGGCCTGCCATCAGGAAAATGGCCGCGCGCTGTCACAAGAGCCAGGGTTGAGCCGTCAGATAAATCAAATAAACTTTTCAAAAGCACCTGCCCGGCAGTCCTTTCCCCCATAATCAAAGCGCGTTTTCTATCCTGCATAACGCCGGAAAAGAGTTCTGAGGCGCTCCCTGTATCTTTATTCACCAGAATCACAATCGGCCAGTCAAAATGATACGCCGGCGGCAAGACCGGAATATCCAGATCAGCCCTTGGGCGGTGCTGGCCCTCAAAATAAACCAGCTGTTGGCCGTTCGGAAGAAAAAATGACGAGATCGCGCGCGCAGCCAACGGAGGGCCGCCGGGATTGCCCCTTAAATCCAACACCAAACCTTTAGGGTTCTTGGGAGCCAGCACAGCCAAAAACCGGGTCATATCCTCAGGTGTGCCCTGATTAAATTTCTGGATCTGAAGACAGTAAACATCTTTTACCCCTGTTGGCTTCTGAAAAATCGTCTGCTTGAAATACTCGCGGCTCTCGACTTCAATAGCATGAGGCTTGCGGGCCATGGCATCAATATAATCAATCTTGACTTTGGTTCCCACAAGAGGGTTTAATTTTTCTTTAGTTTTTGCCTCGCCGATCGCCTGGAGATCATCATTGTCCAGCCGGGCAATAAGGTCATTTTCGCGCAAACCTTTATCATAAGCGTCAGAACGCGGCTCCACAAAATCAACCACAAAGCCCGGCAGCTCTAAATGTCCCTCGATACCTAAGTCGAGCTTCTGGCCGTAAACTTCCTGGGCAAACTTTTCCGCAGGCTTGGGCGGCAAAAAACGGGAAAAAATATCATCCGGCTGTTTAAGAAAATCCACAAGATATGCGGAACTCCTCCAGCGGATATAATCGTTGCTTTTTTTCTCCAGAAGAATGCTGGGATAGATTTTATCATCAAAAGCTTTTAAAAAACGGTCAAAATCCGAACGCTTGAGGTCAAAATAATAATGATCCCCCATAACCTTGTAAACTTCTTCAAAATACTTGAGATATTGCTCATGGGCGGATTGCGGAGGGGCGACTTGAGGCTGCGCATTAACTGGCTTCTCTGCGGAAAAGCCAGACGCACAGAAAAAAACAAAAAAAATCAAAAAAATGAAAACCTTCGAACGCACACTCACCCCTTTTTGATGCTGACATTCTAACATTAAAGGATAAAAAGAAAACTCGAATTTAATCTATAAAAGCTTTTGTTATAACAGCTTTTAAGCCTGATGCAGCAGCCGGAATATTGGTCACAAAGTCATGATGAGTCCGGCCCCGGCGGTATTCAGGCTGTTTAGGAGGCATTTTAAGATACCTGGAAATCAATTCCAGGTTAAAATTATAAAGAATGGTGCCATGATGAAGAATATATGTCCGGCCACGGCGCTGGGCATTGCCGGAAAACTTTTTCTCACTACTTTTTAATACAAGGTCAGAAACAGGGCGAAAATCTCCTTGAACCTGCAGCTCTTCCATTCTTTTTAATATTAATTCTAAAATACATTTATATGAATTCTGAATAGATTCAAGCTCCGGCCGCCTGATTTTAGAAAGAACCAAAGAAAAATTAAGGCACCCGGGGCCTTGAAGGACTGTGCCGCCTCCTGATGAGCGGCGTAAAATGGGGATGCCATCAGATAACGCCGCCGGCTCATTCACGTCTGTCTCAACAGAACTTGTGCGGCCCAAAACAATAAAATAAAGCGGTGATTCCCAAAAACGAAGCACCTCTTCCCCAGTGCCTTTATCCGCTTGGCGCAATAATTCATCGTCATAATCCAGGTTTTTTGAGGGATCATGGAAAGAAATGTCCTTAAAAGTCATAGATCAACCAAAACAGTTCACTTTGACTTCCCGGGCGGCCCTTGTTTCATCCGGCCGTGAAATCGGCATGGTTTTGGGAAGCGCATGAAAAGCTTCCGGGTCTTTTTGGGAAAGTGCGTCAGCCTCCAGCATGGCCTCGACAAACGCATCCAGGGACTCTTTGCTTTCTGTCTCGGTGGGCTCAATCATAATCGCCTCCTTCACAGTCAAGGGGAAATAGACTGTGGGCGGATGCATTTTCTTATCAATCAAAAATTTGGCAATATCAATGGCATGAACGCCCCTCGCCACCTGCTTGGATGCTGAAAAAAGGCATTCATGCATACACACGCGGTCAAAAGACAATTGGTAAGCGCCTTTGAGGCGGCTTAAAATATAATTCGCATTTAAGACCGCATGATCGCTGGTCTGTTTTAACCCGTCCTGACCCAATAAAAGCATATAAGCATACGCTTTAAGGATAACGCCGAATGCGCCATAAAAAGAGGCAATATACCCGATAGAATCAGGATAATCATAATTCAAGGCAAAAATCCCTTGAGGGCCTTTGACAACACGCGAAACCGGAAGGAATTTCAGAAGCTTTTCCCCGACACCGACAGGCCCGGCTCCAGGGCCGCCGCCGCCATGAGGAGTCGCAAATGTTTTATGCAAATTCAAATGCACGACATCAAACCCCACATCTCCCGGGCGGCACCGCCCCATGGTGGCGTTAAGATTTGCGCCGTCGTAATACATGATCCCGTCCACAGAATGGATAAGCCGCGAAATTTCGGTAATCTGGGAATTAAAAACTCCATGAGTGTCGGGACAGGTCATCATAAGGCCGGCGACTTCATCCGTCAGGACACTTTTAAGCTTTTCCAGATCCATAACGCCCTTTTTGTCGGAAGGGACTGAAATAATCTCATAACCCGCAATCGCGGCGCTCGCCGGGTTTGTTCCATGCGAAGAGTCCGGAACAATAATATATTTCTTCTTATTCCCCTTGGCCTTATGATAGGCGGCCACAAGCATAATGCCCGTGAGCTCCCCATGCGCACCCGCAAGCGGCTGCATGGTAAAGGCTTTCATGCCTGTAATTTCACAAAGCCAGCGCTCGGCCTCAAAAAGAACCTCGAGCGCCCCCTGGGCATATTTCTCGCCGCCTCTTAACTGGGGCAAAAGCGGATGAAGCTCGGCAAATCCAGACAAGGCCGCGACTTTTTCCGTAAACTTCGGGTTATACTTCATGGTGCACGACCCGAGCGGATAAAAATTCGCATCCACGGAAAAATTGCGCTGGGAAAGCTGTGTAAAGTGCCTGACCACATCAAGCTCTGAAGATTCAGGAAGTTGGGCATCAGAAGAACGAAGATACTTCCCGGGAAGCACCCCTTGAACAGGGACATCTGACACGGGAAGCTTTAACCCCTGGCGTCCAGAAACACTTTTTTCGAATATCAGTTTCATGGCTTAACAACTTCTTTTAACGCCGCAGCGTAAGCTAAAATTTCATCTTTGGTCCGCTTTTCAGTGACCGCAACAAGAAGATACTTTTCCATACCCTGATAATAACGCCCGAGAGGAAACCCGGCCGCAAACCCCTTGGCAATCATGGCCTCAACAACATCACTGGCGTCTTTAGGGAGGCTTACTGTAAATTCATTAAACGTTGGCGAAGAACGTTTGACCTCAACACCTTTGATTTTTGCAATTTCCTGACGGGCAAACTCGGCCTTGTCAAAATTCAAACGCGCCAGATTCTTAAAGCCTTCCTTGCCGACCAGTGCCATAAAAATTCCTGCCTGAATGGCACACAAGGCCACATTCGTGCAAATATTGGACGTTGCCTTTTCCCGGCGGATGTGCTGCTCACGCGCCTGAAGGGTGTTGACGAAACACCGCCGGCCCTCGCCATCCACAGTCTCTCCCACAATCCGCCCCGGCATCTGGCGCATATATTTCCTGCGTGTGGCCATGAACCCCAAATAAGGCCCGCCAAAACTCAACGGCAATCCCAGGCTCTGGCCTTCTCCTGTCACAATATCCGCACCCATGGCCCCGGGGGTTTTCAAAAGCCCGAGCGACAAAGGATAAACGCTCTCCACAACCAGGGCGCCAATGGCATGCGCCTTTGCAATAATATCCGAGTGATCGTCGACCGCCCCGAAAAAATTTGGATTCTGCAAAATCACGGCAGCGGTATTCTGGTCCAGCAATTTCTCAAAAGCCGCGCGGTCGCTCTGGCCGTGGGCCACAGGCGTTTCCACAAATTCAAAATGAAGATTGTGCGTGTAAGATTTGATCAATTTGCGGTAAATGGGGCTGACTCCGCCGTCAATCACAATCCTGGTGCGGTTTGTGATGCGGATTGCCATCATCATGGCTTCATAAAGCGCGGTGCCGCCCTCATAAACAGAGGCATTGGCCACGTCCATCTCGGTCAGGGTGCAGATCATGCTCTGAAATTCAAAAAGCGCCTGCAACGTGCCCTGGGCCGCTTCCGGCTGATAAGGGGTGTAGGCGGTATAAAATTCCCCTCGCGAAATCAAGGCGCTCGACGCCGCTGGGACATAGTGGTCATAAAAACCGCCGCCGATAAACGGGACAAGTTCATTGGAATTTTTAAGTGCAAGCCCGGTCAGCTTGCGCATGACTTCATACTCAGAAAGGCCTGCGGGAAGATTGAAAGACCTGGGGGCATGCTCGGGCTTAATATCCACAAAAAGGTCATCAATGGATTTAGCCCCAATGGACCTGAGCATGTCTTTAACGTCAGTTTCTGTATTGGCAATATAGGGATTCAAGGGAAATTCCTGAAAAGTCTTGCTTGAAGCAAGCGAGCTACTCGTCGGCCGATTCCCCGCCGTCATTACGGTCGAGGCTTTCAAGATAATTGCTGTACTCATCGGCTGTCAGAAGATTCGACGTTTCATCTTCGTCGGAAATCTTGATCTTGGCAATCCAGCCCTTTTCATAGCAGTCACGATTAATGAGGCCGGGATCCTGGGTCAGTTTATCGTTCACCTCAACAACCTTGCCGCTGATGGGCGAAAAAATATCGCTCGCGGATTTTACGGATTCCAAAGAGGTCAAACGCTCAAACTGCTCAACCTCGTCGGCAGAGCCAGGCAGCTCAACAAAAGTAATATCGCCAAGCGCAGACTGGGCATATTCCGTAATGCCGACAGTGCCAACTTTTCCGTCGATATCAACCCATTCATGTTCTTTGGTATACAAATAATGATCAATAATCTCCATGGTGATGCTCCCTTAAGAATATAAAATATTATAAACTACTGTTTGAGAGACCCGCCCTTGTAAAACGGCCGGGCTGCAAGCTCGGCACGCTCCTTAAACTTTTCATCCCCAAATATAATATCTTTGCCAATACTCGTAAACTCTTTTTTTATAAATCCGATGCCGATCCCGGCATTCACGGCAGGCGAAAAAGTCCCGCTCACAACCTCGCCGATCTTTTTTCCGTCAGATGAAAAAATAGAGTGCCCCTGGCGCGGAGAACGGCGTGACAGGGAAATAAAATGAACAATCTTTCGCCCGCCGCCTTCTTTGTCATGCCTTAAAAGATTCTCTTTGCCGATAAAATCCTTGCTTAAATCAACAAACTTTTTAAGGCCGGCCTCAAAAGGGCTAATATCCTCGGAAAGTTCATGGCCGTAAAGCGGATACGACACCTCAATACGCAAAACATCGCGCACACCCAGCCCCGTAGGCTTAACGCGGGAGTCTTTTAAAAGGGTCTGCCATGCTTTTGACGCCGCCCCCCACGGATAATAAATTTCAAAACCAAGCTCGCCGGTATAACCGGTGCGGCTGATAATCACCTTCTCGCCCCAAAGTTCAAACTCATCAAATGTATAATATTCAAGCTTCGAGATTCCGGGAACTGTTTTAGAAAGCACATCACGAGACAATGGCCCCTGGAGATCCAGTTTGGCGGTCTTAAAAGAAACATCCTCGAAACGAATGCCTCTGGCAAGGTTAGCTTCAAAATGGGCGCGGTCTTTGGCAATGTTTGAGGCATTCACCACAATCATCCATTTCTGTCCGGCAATGCGATAAACAATAAGGTCGTCGATAACTTTACCTTGATCATTCAGGGCAAAACCATACCGGCAGGATTTTAAAGGCATGTCCACAAGCGGCTGGGTCACAATCCTGTCGAGCCCGGAAGAGACAGCGTCTCCTTCAATCAAAAACTCCCCCATGTGGGAACAATCAAAAATAGAGACACCCTTACGGTTGGCATCATGCTCCTTTAAAATGCCTTCTTGATATTGCACGGGCATTTGCCAGCCGGCGAAGTCAACCATCTTCGCTCCCAGCGCGAGATGTTCATCGTAAAGCGGCGTTCTGAATAAAGTTGCGGCTAACATAAATAAACGTCAATCCTCTCCACTTTTCCGCTGCGCACGTCCTCGGCCCAGGGAGCAGGCACTGTGCCGCCCTTGACCTGTTGAATTTTCTTGGCTGAATAATGAAGGGCGATACTCTCTATCACAGCCCTGGCCTTCCCAAAGGTGTCTTTCCGTTTCGGATTGTGATAAACCACAAGGGTCTGGCCCATAAAATTAAAAGCATAAGCGTTTTGTGGAACAAGAATATTTTCCCATTTCCCGGCACGGGAACGATAAGGCACTGTTGATTTCTTTTTTGTAAAAAACGTGGCTTTAAGCATTGGATTAAAACTCAACTCAAGCTCTCCGTTATCCTTCACATGGAACGGCTCTGTTCCAATATTCATGATCATCCAGATATGGATAAATTCAGCAGTGCTCCCGGAAAGGCGGGCGACATTGCCCTGGCCATGAAGGCTTTTATCCTTGTGGGCGCTTGAAACAATAAAAGAAGAATTTTCAAGGACGCTGCGGCCGTAACGCGCCGGGTCCATAAAAGCCACACACATCGTGGCCAGGTCTTCATAAAATTCCTCACAAAGGCCCCGACGAAGGAGCTCCAGCAAATATTTATACTCCATGTGCAGCCAGGCAGATTCATTCTCCAGCCAGCCGCGGGGAAACACGCGGGTGCGGCCGATTTCTTCACTTTCCGACGTAATATCTGCGTTCAGCTTATACATCTTGAGCTCTTTATCAAATAAAGGGCTCTTTTTGATCTTTTGGTAAAATTCCCGGGCTTTGGCCTGGTCCTGCTCGCTCCTCAGCGCATGCACAAACCCTTCCAGAAAAAACGGCAAATCGTGGCGCTTAAATTCCAGGGGGCGCACATGGGCTCCTTCCCGTCCGGCCTGGCGCTCATCCACAAACTCATAATGGGTGACCTGGTGATAAAAATACGTCGGGAAAAGACCGTTTTTAAATTTTGCAAAATCCTGGGCGCGGTCAACTTTCGCGATAACTCCTTCCAGAAAACGGCGGATATCCCGAATAAAAATATCTTTCTCAACGCCGGAAAGGCCGGAGCGGACGCTCTGGCGGTAACGTTCCTTGATGTCATTGGCATGCTTCCAGTACTCGACATTGTCAAGGTTGCGCGCTATCACCGAAGAAAGTTCCGTGATAAAATTTGCAAGCTCCTCATAAACATTCACAGGCATATCGCCGGAAATGGAAAGTTTATTAAGGGCTCTCAGCGCAAACCGGGAAAAACGTTTCAGTTCGAACGTTTCAGATATCGAGGAACCCAAAAGGCCGGGAAGCCCGTTTAAGGAATCGTACCAGTTGGGCTTGTTGGCTTCCATTTCAATGCCAATGCCGCTCGGATCAAACGTAGCGGCCTTGTTGGCAATTAAACATAAAAGTTTGACTAAAAGAGTGGTATGGTACGCCTCTCCTTCCCCATACCGGATACGAAGCTTGTGGCCCCGGTCTTTATCTTCTTTCCCTTCGTGAAGCGAGGCGTACTGCCGCACACCCCTGGAAGTCAAGACATAGCGTTTTTCGCGGGGCAGCACATAAACAGCATTATGGTAAAAGGTGAACTGCTTGTTGTCCAAAAGGAGGGCCTTAAGATTCTCGGGATAAACGGCAAGATAACTCTCAACCAAATCCAGATTATAGGCCCAGTGATCCGACCAGAACCCCTCGCCATGCTGGGCCGTCTCATACTTCTGGCATATCCCCAAAACCCCGGCCAAAAACTCCATCGGAGAGCATGCAAGCTTTATATTATTAACCGCAAGAAAATGAAAGAGATCCCCGGGCATAAAACCTTTCTGAAGGAATGTTTTAAAAGACTCGGGGCATTCGCCTTTGATAAATTGGGAAACCAGAGATTCAATCTTGGCCGGATCTTCCGCCATAAACATCATGCCGCAGACAATGAGCGGATTATATCCGTCAGCCTGGCTGAGGCTGAAGAAATTAACAACCGTACTCTCTTTCACATCAGGGTTAAACCACACATCATTACGCCGGTTTTGATTCACATCGCGGTAATTGCCGTTCCCCTGGGATAAAAACGTTGGGGAAAGCTTGAAAAGATTGTAATCGCGCTCCAGATCCCCGTGCTTGCGGCTGTAAACATTAAACACGGCCTCGCCTTCACTTGTTTTCAGGCTTATTGGCAGCCCGCCGCGTAAAACATTGTCCAGAAACGTCTGCCCGGAGTAATCATTAAATTCCGTCGAAGCGCTGCAGGTAAAAGCCAAGGCCTTGATCTCATCAATAATCTCACGGTTACGGGCCTTTTTGGCCTCAAAAAAACCTTTGGACGTCACTTTATGAACATAGTCATTAAGCTCATCCACGCTGCGCGCAAAACCGATAACACTCACAACATCCTTAACCCCATTCCCTTGAAGAGAAAATTTTGTAAAACTCATGGCTGAAGGCGTGCGATTATCTGTTTGCGGTTCTTTGGCAGGAGCAAACTTTCCCATAAAATTCTCAGCTACCGAATAGTCTGTGGCCTGGCCAAAGACATTGGCAGCCTCGACCAAAGGCTCAAGAAGTGCGCCGGCCTTGGCTTTGGGGTCAAACGCAAAATAAAAATTCCCTTCCTTGATATGCTTGACCTGGGGGACATCTGCGGCCTCCACGTTAAGCTGAAAGTACGGTGCCTTCCGGTCAAGGTTGCGCACCTTATACCAGGCTTCAATGGTACGGCACATGTTCTTCATAATCCAGTCATTCTGGCCGTAAGGAATAATGACCGGCAAACCATCAACCATTTCCACCGACAAAGCGCTTTTGGAAAGGTTCTGAATTGTGACGTGGCGCACCAGTGCGGCGAAAGGCTCCTCAGGCATGGTAAAATAATTTACTGTCACGCTAAGGCCTAACGTCGAATTAACCTCTTCAATCGTCATGTCATGCGAGGTCGTTTTCATGCTCTGGGTTATTTTCCAGGGTGAAGAAGCAGGATTGCGAAACGGCTCATAAAATTTCTCGGCTCCATTCTTTTTAATTTTCAAAAATGTCCTGAAGCCTTCATTCGATGTCAAGCGGTATGATTTATTGGCCGGTTGAAACTCCATAATGGCTTTGTCTTTGGACTCAATGCCAAAAGAGGCAATCCCCTGGCCGCGATTCACATAAAAAACCCACATCGGGATTCCCCACACGCCGGCGATGCCAGGGAAAAAGTTTGAAAAAGGCCTTGCAGCGTTGAAATTGTCAATGATGAACGCGCCATCTTTGTCCAAACGATAACCTGCCGTACTTTTCATAACATTCCTTTAAAAAAATTAGTATGCATTTTTAGGTTGTCTTAATAAATTATAATAACCGGAAAGCTTCAGCCATAAATCAGGACTGGTATCAGTATCTTTCAAACGTATCCTTTTTAACGCATACGTGTCGTGTTTCTTGCTGCTATCATTCCCGCGATTGGTTGTAAAGGCAATCTTATAACCCGCATCCTGGACAAGCCCTTTCACCCCATCCGTAAATCCGCCGACAGGATAAGCCAAATAAAGGACAGGCCTTCCCAGGTTTGCTTCCAAAACTTTTTTGCTTTCCCAAAGCTCCTGGCGTTGGACTTCCACTGGAACCGATGGCAGATAAACTTCACTCTTAAGATGGCTCCCCATGGTTATTCCATTGAGAGACATTTCCTTAACCTCAGCCCAGGTCAAACGGCCAGATCTGCCGACACTATCCGTAGGGACAAAAATTGTGGCCGGAAACCCGTATTTCTTAAGAATTGGCCACGCATTCGTATAATTATCCTCAAACCCATCATCAAAAGTGATCACAACAGAATTATGAGGAAACAGTTTCCCTTCTCTTATGCCGTTGGCATATTCATCCAGCGACAAAACTTTATAGCCATGCCTTTTCAGATACGCCATCTGACGGGCAAATATTTGCGGACGGACGTTATTGAGCGGCTCATCAGAAGCAACGGCAATACTATGATACATGATAACAGGCACGGCATAATGCCTGGGAAGCCAAAGAAACAATGCCAGGAAAAATGTTATCAAGAACAAAAAGCTGGCAGCAAAAAGTTTTTTCAAAGAAGTTAAATTCAAAGAGAACCCAGCCTTTCTTTGACAAGCTCACTAACAAGCTTCCCATCGGCACGGCTGCCGGCTTTTTCACGAACCGCTTTCATGACAGCCCCCATGTCTTTCATGGAGCTTGCCTTGAGCTCTTCAACAACAGCTGTAATGACTGCCTTAATCTCATCCGCCGACATTTCAAGCGGCAAATAAACCTTCATAATCTCAACTTCCAGCTTTTCTTTATCCGCCAGATCCTGCCTGTTGCCTTTTTCAAACTGCTCAATCGAATCCTGGCGCTGCTTGATCTGCTTTTTAATAACAGCTATGACCTCGTTGTCATCAACAGCCTCGAGGCGTTTGTCAACCTTGACCTGTTTGATCATGGCGCGTAAATAATTCAAAGCGCCGGACTTTTGCTGATTTTTGTCCTTCATGGCCTGAATATAATCCTGATTAATCTTTTGCTCCAAAGACATAACGCCCTCTCTTATTATTAAAAATATTCTTTTATTTAAACTTCTATATTAATGACTTTATTGCGTGTTTTCAATCCCTTTATGATCGAGATTTGAGAACGGCGCACGCCATAATGTTCAGCCAAAAACTCGACTAACGCCTGGTTGGCCTTCCCCTCAACGGGCGGAGAGGTCAGATACACTTTAACAACTCCGCCTTCCTCTTTAAAGAAATTCTTTTTTGCACCCGGGGTCACTTTTAAAGAAATCGTTTTTAAGGCCAAAGCCGCTCCTTACGGAAGAATATATTGATGCGACTGCGCCTTGAGCCACAAACGCTCCTGGCGGTAAGAAGGGCAATATTTCTCAACTTCTGCCCAGAAACATTTCGAATGATTGGCGTGCCTTAAATGACACAACTCATGAATAATAACATAATCAATAACTTTTTGAGGAAATGCCATCAACTGCCAATTTAAATTCAAGATGTGTGTCCGGTAATTGCAGCTGCCCCATAACCTTTTATGGGTCTTGACAACGACCTTAGGAGTAGGAACGCCGATCACCTCCGCCCGCATCCTGACGTTCCGAGGCAAAACATCTGCAGCCAATCGCTGATACCACCTCACGAGCATTTGCCGAACATAAAATTCCGGAGGCTCAGGCATCCCGGTTCTTAAATTCACCTGCCAGCCATTATCCAAAGGAATCAAGCGCGGCCAGCCTGATTTTCCCGCTTCCCTATTAATATGCAAAGTCCGGGCCTGCCCCTGGACAAAAAAAGTTTCCTTGTCCTCATACGATTTCTTCTCTAAAACACTCCGGCGAAAACGTAAACGGGCAGAGGCGCGGTCAATCCACGAGGACTTCTCTTGAATGAATTTAAAAATCCTGGCCTCAGGCATCATCTTGGGGGCTCTTACAAAAACACCCTCTTCCGTGACCCGCAACTCCAGGGTTCTGCGCAATGAACGAATAAGATGAAAGGGAAACCCATTAAAATGCAGATTTTGTTCTGAGAAAGATTTTGTTTCCATCCTGAAAATAACAAAGCGAAGTCGTCAGAAACACAACTTCGCTTTGTTAGAAATCCTTTGGTGACATTATTTATTAATAAACTTTACGTCGATTTCAACCTTCTTTTGATCAAACGAGGTCACAGACTTGTTCTGGCCGTCCTTCATAAGATAACCATTATTTCCGTAAAGCATTTCCAGACGATCACGTTCTTTTTGAGCAGCAACCTTGGCCTCATAGGCCTGATGCTTAAGCGCATTCATATTTTTCTTGACCATCCGGATATGATTCTTAAAAAGTTCCAGCTTGCTGCGGCCTTCATTGATATCGCCGATGTCCGGCTGAAACGTTGAAAGCTCTTTGCGGACAGCCTGAAGGTTATGGTCAAGCTCTTTATTTTTCTTTTTAAAAGAAAGAATCATATTCTCAAGAGCCTCGCCCTTGGCCATGGCCGCAGATTTATAATGCTCCAAACCCTGAATATTCACCTTCAGCTGGTCATTCAACTGCTGAACCTGAGTGAGTTCTCCGCGTGTATTGGACAACTCCACATTGGCTGATTCAAGCTCCTGGCTGACCTGGGTCAGCTTAGAGGTTGTTTCATCAAGCTCAACTTTGGTCACCTTGTATTCATTAATATAGTAGTGAAAATTCTCTCCCTGCTTAACCATAACCTTGTCTGAAACCATGGCCACTTTTTGCAAAGTCAGATAGTTGTAAACCCACAGCCAAAGCATGAAACCAATCATGCCTGCCATAACAACACCGCCAAGAATCTTTAACCACTTATTCTTTTTTGCTTCGTCTGCCATAATCCCCTCGTCACTTTCTAATTATTAATCCAGAGCGTCCTTCCCCTCCTAACGCTCTCGCTTTCTCAAATAATTCCGCAGAATATTAATATCCCCTGTTTCCGCGATCCTGGCAAGAAAACTTTCCACACGCTGGGCAATCTGCGCCACAATCGATTCCGGCGGACGGATAAACTCAAGCCCGCAAAGGTATCTGTCTTTCTGGGTTTTCATCATTTTTGTCCAGACCAAACGCGCCCTCTCAGGAATAAATAACTCGTCTGAACTGTTAATCGCCTGGATCGTAAAAACCGGATTGTTATCCAGAGAAAAAGGCTCCTGAACCTCAAGCAAGATTCCGGAAACACTGATATCCCGAACCAATCCCTCCCCCTGTCGTTCGCTGCCTATCAAACGCCAGCGAACCGGAGTTTCTTCCTGAATACGTGCATGACGGCGATATTCTTCCTCAAAAGCCATAATTTTTTTCTTTATCCATTAATAAAGACGGGAAGTTGAATTAGTATACCCACTAAATATCCTGGTGACAAGAAAAAATTTCGACGGCAACAAAAACCCTGTCAACAAAGTTTTTAAGAAATATCAAAGGCTACTTCTTCTTATCAAAAATCGCGTTAAAAAGCGCGCCTACAGCCTTTTGGGTCGCTACAGGCTGTTGGGGCTGTTGAGTTTGCGAAGATGGCGCATTATCCTGGGCCCCGGCAGAGGATGACGTTTCTCCTGAGCCAAAAAGGGCGTTAAAAACACCTTGCACTTGAGGATTTTTCTTAAGAGCTTTCTCTAATTCCGCTTGCCCGCGATTAGCCACTATTTTCTTGGTCAAATACTCCACATCTGGATGCACTTGGGGTTGCAGAAGAAGGCCTGATACAGAAACAGGAATACGAAGAGTCCCGGTGTCTTCTTTTAAACCATTTAAATCCGGTGCTTTGGCTATAAGGACAGCGGCCAATTGTTTTTGAATAAGAATATCCGCCTTGATATTCATGGATGAAGCCAGCGGAACTGATCCGCTGGCGTTCAGAACAATATCACGGGTCACAAGTTCAAACCTGGACAACGTGATTTCCGTGGCATTCATATTTGCCGCTCCATCACATTGTTCAATAACTGTAACTCCTTTTTTGGCATCCTCTTGTGTTTGAGTAGAAAGGCTGGGCTGGATTGTATCCCATAAATTGGGCAAAAGCGGGATATTACTTAAACTGGCTTTCACAAGATTTTCACCCTCAACAACTCCATTTTTTAACCCAAATGTCATGTCACTCTTAAAGGAAGCCAGGATATCTTGAGGCGCCTTCCCGGAAAATGAAAATTTGCCATCAAATGAGGCCTTACCCGTTGCTTTGGCCGGTAATTTGTAGGCTTGCGTCACAGCTTCCAGCTCAATATCCTGGCCCGAAAAAGTTCCGCTCATGGATGGCACTGTCAGGAAGTTCTCTAAAATCCCCTGCTCTTTAATCTGCCCGCCGGAAAACATGGCTGTCATGGTGATGCTGGCGTTTTTTTCATCCGCCTTTGTGTTGACCCCAATCTGGGTCACTGGCAGCGGCAAAAGAGAAGACAAAACCTGCCCGTCCTTTAACGTCGCCTCTGCTTTAAGTGACAAAAGCCCGTCAGCCCCGGCCTTGGCTTTGGCGACTAAAATGTCCAGCTTCCCTTTCAATTCTTTTAAGCCTGCCGGTTGGATCATAGGCAGCGCGGCTTCAAGTTCGGATAAATTAAACTTGTCAAAATCCGCATCAATTTTTAATTCCTGGATCATCAAAGATAGGCTGGCAAGGTCAAGCGTGGCCGTGCCCGCAAGATCAATATTTTGCGGGTCAGAAAAGAGCGCTGCTTTGAGGGTATAATGAAACGCATCGGTCAATGAAAACCCATGGAGCGATATGTTTGTCTTTTTGAGCGCCAGTGCCAGTTGGGGGGAAAATGTTTCATCAATGTAGGACAATTCCGCATTAGAAACCTCAAGCGAATCCACCAAAACCAAAGGCAGTGCGGCTGAAGAGGCGGACGCTGCCTCTTTTTTCGCCTGCGCATCCGCATTCTTTGAAGGTAGCGCCGGCATCAGGGACTGAACATTCAACTGGCCGTCCTTATTGCGGATGATCGTGACCTTTGGCTCAAAAAGATTCACCTCTGTCACCTGAATCTTGTGTGAAAAAATAAACGCTTTGAGATCCACGCCAATCCGTACACGGTTAATCAAAAGAAACGGCTTCGAAGAAAACTTGGTGTCGTCTGACAATGAAACACCCCTGGCTTCAAATGACGCGCCATCAAATGATAAATTCAAATCAGCCCGGCTGACCACAAGATCACGGCCAATGGTTTTTTTGACTTCCTGGGCAATTTGCGGGATATATTTATTGATATCTACTGATTTTAAAAAGAAATACAACCCCAGCGCGGCAACGGCCAGCAAGGCCCCGATCGAAATAAAAACAATTTTAACAACTTTCATCTTTCCTGCTCCGGTTTCTTATTGTTTTATCTGTCATTCACACTAAAATTCTTGCTCGGCGAGAGAATCACTTTTTAGCGCTGGTATCGTAGGTGTCGAGAGCCTCTAAAATACTCCTGGCACGATTTTGGTCAACAGCGGGTGGAGGGGGCTGCAGCACATCAACCGTTTTCTTCTCAGTCGTTTTATTAATCTGGCGAAGATAGTCGCCGGTCTTCTTATACCCGGGGATTAAATCATTCACTTGTTGAAAATCCTGGCCTGCCTCTTCATATTGACGTTTTTTAAAGAGTGCCACCGCATCACTATAAAGGCGCTCAACACCAACTTCAAAATCATGACGGATGGCCTCGCGCTGCTGGGCTAAAAGATGCTTTTCCTCTTCAACCGAAGCCTTAAGAACAGCGGCCTTGTCAGAAACCTTTGTCACATCCTTAACCTGGGCAGCTACAGGCTTCGGCAGCTCAGGTGGTGGAACAGGCGTCACTGCAGGCGGCACTATCGACGATGGCGCCACAGGTGCCGCGACAACAGGCTTAGGAGAAACTACTGGCACGGAAGGCACAGGCATTACCGCCTGCGCTGACACATTCTTCTCAGAACTCAAAAGTTCCTTGCGAGCCCGGTAATTGACAATCGCCTTTTCCTGGTTTGTTTTCCTGGCCCGATCCTGCTCTGCCGTTGTCTTTTCTATTTTGGCCTTTTCCCTTAAAATACGGGCCTTCTCCTGGTCAATCGCCTGACGACGGCGTTTCTCCTCAGCCAAAAGACGGGCCCTTTCTTTGTCCATGCGCTTTTTTTGCAAAGCCTGCTGGCGGGCCTTTTCACGGTCCGCTTGAATTTTCAAAGGATCAGGCTTTTCTTCTTTTTCAGCCTCTTCTTTCTTAGGCTCCTCTTTTTTAAGTTCTTCTTTCCTGGGCTCAACGGCCTTTGGCGCGGCTTCCGGCTTACTGGCCGACGCAGAGGGAAGCTCCCTCTCTTCGATCACGGCATGGGTTTTTTGGCCCAGGGCTTGATACTTTTTCCGTTCAATCTTTGTTTCTTTTGCTGCAGACTTTTCCTGAACCTTATCTGCAACAATCATTTTTTCTCGTTCCTGCATATTTTCTTTTTCAATCATCCTCAATTCCTGCTGACGCTTGATCTCGAGCTCACGGGCGTCTTGTTCAGGACGGGCTGCTGGCAACGCAATCGGCTTGCCACCGGCTTTGATGCTTTGATCCAGGCCCATATGGTCACGTTCACGGCGCTCCCGAAGATAACGGGCCTCCTCGTCTTCCTTTTCTTTTGCGGCTTTAACCCGCTCGTTTTCTATTTCCTTCTCAATCAATTTTAAATAACGCTTCGCATAATTCGCCTGTTTTTCATCGCCAATCTGGCTTAATTCTTCAAACTTGATCCTGGCCTCGCGATAGCGCTTCGCTTTATAAAGAGACGTGCCATCGGTCATGAGAAGTTTTGCGCGGTCTTCAACATTTAATTTCTTTGCGTCATCGGTTTCCGCGGTGACACCTTCTTTAGTTTCTTCTTTCTTCTCAAAATTTCTTGTTTCTGCCTTATCCCTGGCTTTCTGATTCTCAAAATCTTTATCCGCAAGGACACGGTCAATGCGCCTGACATACGTTGCCGCCGCAATCAAGCTCGGATCAAGTTTCTGCGCCTCTAAAAACTTGACCCGCGCTTCAGGAAATTTTTCTGCCGAATAAAGCTGCTGGCCGTCATTGAAAAGCATGCGGGCCTGGCCTTTGACAGTGCGTCCATCAAATTCGGATTTAAAAACATCTGCTGTGCGAACCGGATAACTCCTCTTTTGGACCTGAGAACGGGCGCGGCCTTCCCATTTTGCAGTCCATTCATTCCTCCGGGTCATCATCCGTTCTTTCACACCTTTGATCTGCGTCAAAACCCCTTCAAGATCATTAAATTTCCGGTTAATAGCCTCATAATTATGCTGTTGGGACAGTGAAAGCACCTCGAGGTTCATGGCATTGGCCTGCTCCGCCAGCTTCGCAATGTCAGTGCGGTCTTTGGTCTCACTTTGAACAAGCGCGGCCTCGCCCTCCTCACGCTCGATCTTGCCTGAAAGCCTATCGCTGTCTTTATAATGAGGAATAAGTTTTCCCAAATCTTCAAGATTTTTCTTGGCCTCAGGATAATTCTTGGCACGATAAGTTGTTAAAACAGTTTGATAAATCCTCTCGGCCTTGTCTTCCAGCTCTTTTTGCCTGGCCTTGAGCATCATTTCACGCTCATGGTCTTCACGCAGGCGTTTTTCTTTGATTTCCACCTCATGTGCCTTTGAATCACGGGCCTTCTTTTCCAGGTCCTCTTTACGGAGCTGTTCTTTCTGCTCTTCAGACTTTTTCTGGTCAACAATAGCCATTTTCTTTTGAAGGGCCTGGGCGCGCTCAGCCGCGACGCGTTCTTTTTGGGCCCTGCGTTCAATATCATCAGCCAGGCGTCTCTGCTCTGCCTCCAAATTGGCAATGATACGGTCAACCTGGGCAAAGGTACGCGCCGTGCTTGCCACTTCCTTATCCTCAGACAACATCTTGATCTGGCGGTAAAGGGCTTCAGAACGCCCAGCCAGCTCTTTAATCGCCGCGGCGTCCCGGTCCATAGTTACGGCGGCCTGAGGCGTCACAGACCCATTGCGGGATTTTTCAATTAACGCAAGATATTGCGCTGATGATTTGTAGTCTGGGATAATGATCCTGGCTTCTGTAAACTTGACTTTGGCCTCGGCGTATTTCCCTTCTTTGAAAAGTCTGATGCCTTCCAGATAAACAGGCTCAGCCTTGCCCACAAGCTGGGCATAGCCTGTGTCAGTGGCAGGCATTTTGGAAGCCTTGACTTCCATTTTTTCAGCAGGCTTTGCCACAGCCGCCTCATGTGTCACGGTAACAGGCTCCGGACTTTTCTGAGGAGAATTTTCTGTTAAAACTTGCGGGGTTGCTGCCGCCTCTTTTATCACAGAAGTTTTTTCAGAAGGCTCAAGATTGATCACCTCAAGATATTTCTTTGTTGAACGATAATTGGGCTCAAGGCGCTCAACCTCTTCAAACTTGGCACCGGCCTCATCATATTTTTTGTCCTTATAAAGGCTCACGGCTGCCTTATAAAGCGCCAAAGCCCGGTCTTCGGGTGACGCCGGTGTTTCTTCTTTCACAAGAGAAGCAGACACCGCCGGGGCCTGGGAAGAAACTGCCGGCACTGCGCTTGCTCCTGATAGTGCTGTGGCCTCTGTTGGGGGCTGGGCAGCACGTTTGGCCGTCTCTTCTTTGATCTTTTCAATGTTCTTTCTGACCGCCTTGTAGTCAGGGTACATTTGCTCGACCATGCCAAACTTCTGGGCAGCATCACTCAACTGGTCATTTTTAAAAGCAATCAAGGCTTCCTGATAAGTGGCCTCTACTTTAACAAACCGAGCCTGTTCCTGTTCTTTCTTAAAAGCGCGGATATCGTCATTAATGTGCGAAAGGTAAGTTTTAACTTTTTTATAATCCGGAAGGATCTTGGCGACCTCCAGAAATTTGGCCCGGGCTGCCTCAAAATCCCGGGCATGATAAAGCTCCACGGCCTGGCCGTAAACAGGTTCAACCTGGGCCTCAAGCCTGGCCTGGTTCTCGCGCTCGGCCTGCTCACGGATATCAGTATCAATACGGGAAAGATAGGAACGAAGGCTCTTATAAGCAGGGTCAACCTCTTTCGCGCCACCAATCGGGGCGTTGATGCTGAATTGTCAAATAATTCCCCCGAGTCC
>JADFYI010000015.1:13987-29352 GCA_015233145.1 Candidatus Omnitrophota bacterium | reverse complement strand
CCTTTTTCCGGGACCCGCGGCCGCATTCTGGACCGCAACAGCAAGATTTTGGCGGACAGCACAAAATCTTATGATGGGGCCGTAATCCCTCATGACATCAAAAAAAAAGACGCCCTTTTTAATTTTCTAGCCGGAGTGCTGAAAGTAGATGCCGAGGTGCTGGAACGCCGTTTTCAGAAAAACCGTCTTGCCTCCTTTTCGCCTGTGGTCGTGGCTGCGGGAGTTACGCGTCCTCAGGTGATTATGATTGAAGAAAACACATATCTTCATCCCGGGCTGGTTGTCCTGGAACGTTACCGCCGCAGATATCTTCTGGGGCCTGTGGGAGGGCATATTTTGGGTTATGTTTCCAGGCCCGCACCTGAGAAAGTGCGGGAGCTTGAAGATAACGGTTATAGCGTACCGGAAAGCGTGGGATATACGGGTGTTGAGGAAGCGTATGATGACAACTTAAGGGGCATTCCCGGCGGGCGCGAGGTTGAGGTTAACAGCCGCGGCCAGCAGGTCAGGCTCTTGAGTGTTCGGGAGCCTGTTGGCGGAAAAGATATTGTTTTGACGATTGACGCCCGCATCCAATCCGCGCTTTACGATGCCCAGAGGCTAAAGCGTATGCCGGAATAAAGGTTAAAGAAAATCACGAGAAGCAATAAAAGGTGGGGGTCTCCCCATCGGCCAAAAAGATTAAAAAAACAAAACTCCAAAAGAAGGGCAAAATAACAAAGGATGGGGATGATAAGGATCTGACGCATATTTCGATTATTGCCGCCTTTGGTATTCTTCTATTTTATAACAAGGACTTCTTCGATCTTCGACACTTCAACCGCAGGGCGGACTTCAGCGCGGGGGCCGGAGCCTGTTGGAAAAACCTGGGTCACCTCGCCCACCAGAATCCCCTCGGGGAATGCGGCGCTCAAAGACGCTGTGACGATCTCGTCTTTTTCCTTGATATCCGCGTTTTCCGGTAAATAAAACATGCGGCATTTGCCGGAAAGGGATCCGCTTAAAAGCCCGCTCACGCGCGAACGGCGGTTGACCGCAGCCACACTGAAGCCCGGGTCGTTGACCAGGATGACCTTGGAAACATTCTGCGCCACCTCGGCAACCTTTCCGACGACGCCGTCGGCATTAACCACGGGCATGCCCAGGCGGATGCCGTCGGCCTTACCCTTGTCAATCATGAGCGATGAGTTCCAGTTTGCGGGGTCTCTCGCTACAACCAGGGCTGTCACAGACGAAAACCCGTTACGGTCACGGTAACGGGACAGCTTCTCATAGCGCTCATTGCCGCGCATAAGCTCCTCGAGCTGGATCATGCGCGATTTAAGGGCGCTTTTTTCACTCTTTAACTTCTGATTTTCTTCCCAGGTTTGGTGATAGCTTAAAAGCTTTTCCAGCTCCTTCACCGGCCAGCGCGCCACAGCGACAGAAGAAGTTGCCGTGCCCATAAGCGTTAGTTTCACGTTGTGCCAGAAAGGAGAATTAAAAAATAAAAGGACAAAAGGAACGAGGATGATGAGGGTGTAAATAAATTGTTTGGGGAATTTTTTGAACATGAGGACAACTCGGGCTCGATAAATCGAGCCCCTACGATAAATTACCCCATTAGGAGTGATTTTAAAAATCTAACTTCGAATGCGACATGAGCCGGCGGCGCATGGCAGGCGGCATATTCAAAGTCTCGCCTGTCCCCATAACAACAGCCGTGGTCGGGTCTTCAGCCACATGAACCGGCAAGCCTGTTTCTTCCGCAATCCGGCGGTCAAGCCCGCGCAGTAATGATCCTCCGCCAGCCATCACAATTCCGCGGTCAATAAGGTCAGCCGCAAGTTCCGGCGGCGTATGTTCAAGAGTCGACTTTGAGGCATCCACAATCGCCTGCACTGTATCAGCCAACGCTTCACGAACTTCCACAGAAGTGATGGAAATGGTTTTAGGCAATCCTGCAATCAAATCACGGCCGCGCACGTCCATGGAGAGCTCTTCATCCAAAGGATACGCTGAACCGATACGAATCTTGATTTCCTCGGAAGTACGCTCACCGATCATCAGGTTGTAGGTCTTTCGAAGATATTCCATAATAGCCATATCCATCTCATCGCCAGCCACCTTGATGGACTTGGCATACACAATGCCACCCAGAGAAATGACCGCAAAATCCGTTGTTCCGCCGCCGATATCAATGATCATGTTGCCGCCCGGCTCCTGCACAGGAAGCCCGACACCGATCGCAGCCGCCTTGGGCTGCTCAATCAAAATGACGGCCCTTGCCCCGGCATGCTCGGCTGAATCAATAACCGCGCGCTTTTCAACTTCTGTGATTCCCGGCGGAATGGCAATAACAACCACCGGGCGCCTGAAAAACTTTTTCGGCTGGGCCTTGCGTATAAAATACTTGAGCATCTGCTCGGTCACTTCAGGGTCGGAAATAACGCCATCCTTCATGGGGCGTATCGCCACAATGCTTTCCGGCGTGCGGCCGATCATTTTTTTAGCGTCTTCCCCTACCGCGACCACACGGTTGGCTGACTTTTCAATGGCCACAACAGAAGGCTCTAAAAGCACCACACCTTCACCCTTCACAAAAACAAGAGTCGTCGCGGTGCCAAGGTCAATGCCAAGGTCGTTTGAGAAAAACCCCATGAAATTATCGACAAGATTTTTGAAAAATTTGAATAATTTTTGAATCATAACTGCCCTTTTTAAATTAAATGAAAAGTGGATGGGAAAATACTCAAGCCATATTATATGAAAAGAAAATGAGTGTCAAAGGGTTTTTCCGATAGCAAGTGTCTAACTGCTTGAAAAATGAAGGGTTCGGACAGGAAAAAAGAATATTAATACAATTCTTTTAACGCTTTTACAAAACCCGGATAAGACTTGGCTGTGCATTCCACATCCTTAACCGTCACCCCCAGCTTCAGCCCTAAAACTGCAAAAGCCATGGCCAGGCGATGGTCATGATGAGGGTCCAAAACAACCCCGCCCCTGTAATTCTGCGGGTCAGGATAAATTACCAACTCATCTTTCTTTTCTGTAATACAGGCCCCAACCTTCAGAAGTTCTTTCCTTAAGTCCGTAATACGGTCGGATTCTTTAACTCTTGCATGCCCAATATCTTTTAGGCGAGTCACACCCTTGGCAAACATGGCTGTCACAGCCATGATCGGCACCAAATCCGGGCAATCTTTCAGGAAAAATGTTCCGCCTTTAAGGGAGTAAGGGCCTTTAATCCTCAAGCTCTTTGAGGTCCTAACGAGTTTTAGCCCCATCTTTTTTAGAAAAGGCAAAATCGCGGCATCTGATTGAACCAAGCGATCATCAAAATATCCCTTTAACACGACATCCGAAGGAAGTAGTGCTGCGGCGGCCATAAAAAACGCGGCCATGCCATAGTCAGAAGGGACATAAAAGTCTTTAAGGCCTTTAAAGGACTGGCCGCCTTTGATCAAAAATTCCCGGTCCGATATCCGGCGCACGTCAACGCCGGCGCGGCTCAAGATTTGACGCGTCATGGTTACATAATCCCCGGACACCAACTGCCCTGACATGACAAGGCGGGTATTACCTTTGGCCTTGGGCCCTGCAATCATAAGCGCGGAAATAAACTGCGAACTGACAGACCCGTCAATCACACGCTTTCCGGATGATAAATCGCCTCCCTCAAAACTGATCGGGATGGATTCTTTAAGGCCAACACCTTGAATCTTAACGCCGGCCTTGCGCAACGCCTGACAAAGATGATGATTAGGCCGGCCCTTAAGCGTGCCCCGGCCTTCAATCCTGGCTTTTTTTGCATAAAACGGCAACAGCGGCAGGACAAAACGTAATGACGTTCCCGACTCCGCCACATCGACTTTTAGAAATTCTTTCTTCTGAAGAAATTCTGGAACCCGGATGGAAAACCCGCCGGAAAAAGGCGAAACACAAGCGCCTAAAGTCTTTGCCACACGCCTGGCTGCCCTGGCATCATCAGAATCAAACACACCCCGGATGCGTGAAGCTCCGCCGCACAGTGCAACAAAAAACGCACGGATAGAATAGGATTTTGAGGCAGGCAGGCTGACCGCCCCTTTAAGCTTTTTTACGGAAGGAACTCTAAAATACATGCAGATTGCCCAGCCTTCGGCTCACCGCGTAGGAGCCCATTACTAAATAAGGCGCTCGGCACCTTCGCGGTGACGTGCGTACTATCTCTTGGGAACGACCTGGTCGTTCTTGCGCACTTTACGGGACGAAAACGGCGGAATGAAATCAGCCGCAGACATCTCTTCCTGCACGCGCGAAACTTTAACATCGCCCAAATAGGTCTTGCCGCGGTAAACCGACATCACATCGCCCTGTTTCATGCCGTTTTTGGACCCAAGGTCAAAAATGAGGAATTCCGTTTCCGTATCCACATTTAAAACCTTGCCTTCTTTGGCAGAGTCAGGCGTTATCACAATGCGGTCAAGCTCAACCTTCTCTTCTTTGGACTGGCCAGGAACCGGGATAATTTCAGTCCGCGTCTGGCGCGCGGCAATGCCTTCGGTTATATCTTTGAGCTGTTTTTCAAGGTCTTTGTTTTTATCGTCAAGATCGGAAAGTTTCTTTTGAAGGGCATCAACCTCAGCCTTGTGCCCGGTCTGCTGGGTCTCATAATCTTTAAGTTTGGCCTGGGCATCTTCAAGGTCTTTGCTCAGCTTCTCGCGCATATCAATCTTGCTCTTGGCCTCGGTTTCCAGGGTATCTTTCAGTTTTTTGTTTTCACTCTTGACCTCTTCACGCAAGCCTTTCTCAACAGAAAGCTCATCTAAGAGATTGTTAATTTTATCGTCGGCATCCTTGTTTTTTCCTTCAAGGACATCAATCTGTTTCTGGGCATCTTTGAGCGTTGCTTCAACCTTTGCCGCCTTGACACGCAGGTCTTCAAGGGATATTTCCGTATCTTTACGGTTTTGGGTTTCCTTGGAAAGAAGATAAAGACTGATCGAAACCCCGCACAAAAGCACAACAATGATAAGAATTAAAAATATGAACGCTGTCTTGCCGGAATTTTTCATAAAAAACAGTCCCCCCCATAAAAAATTTTTTCACTGATAGTATTATAAAAACATTTGAAATGAAGTAAAGAAGTAATCTAAAAAAGAGAAACATTCGACCCTGCGAGTCCTGCCGCCTTCGGCACACCGCGTACTACCCCTTTTTCACACCGCGTAGGAGCCCATTACTAAATAAGGCGCTCGGCACCTCCGCGGTGACGTGCGGCTTAGAGATACGGCAAAAATTCAGGCGGGACTGGAACGGAAAGTTCCATGGGTAATTTGGTTATGGGATGTTCAAAAAAAATGGCCTGGGCATGAAGCGCCAGCCTTGAGAAACTGCTCTTTTTCCCATACTTTTCATCCCCTAAGACAGGATGCCCGATATGGCGCATGTGCAGTCTCAACTGATGCGTGCGCCCTGTTTCAGGAAAAAGCGCAACCGATGTGATTTTTGGGGAACGTTTTATAACCGTATAATATGTTATCGCGGCTTTCCCTTCTCCCTGGGGCGAAACCCGACGCATGTCATGAAATTTTGCATGCCGGCCGATTTCCGCGTCAATCCGGCCTTCTTCAAACTGGATCTCACCTTCAACCAGGGCAACATACTTCTTTTCAATCGTATGCTTTTCAAACTGCCGGGCAAGCCGCGCGTGCGCCATGTTGGTTTTGGCCACAAGAATAATTCCAGAAGTCTCTTTATCCAGGCGGTGGACTATGCCGGGCCTGCGCTCGCCGTTCACATCCGAAAGCTTGCCAAAATGATGCACCAGCGCGTTGACCAAAGTTCCGCCGTAATTCCCGCTGGCCGGATGCACGCTCATGCCCGAGGGCTTGTTGAGCGCGATAATGTCGTCGTCTTCATAAATGATGTTAAGCCCAACGTCTTCAGGCTTGATCCTGTCGTCAGGGTAATCATCAAGATGAATATCCACCACAACCGTATCGCCCGTGCGCACCTTGTCGCGCGGCCGCACCTTTTGGCCGTTTAATGTCACCCGGCCATCTTCCAACAGGCGTTTGATAAACATGCGGGAAGGAATAGCCTCAGGCATGACACGCGTAATAAACACATCCACGCGCGAGTCATTGTGGTCTTCTGTTACTGTGAGCGTTTCGATAGCCATAGGTTGAGCCAAATTGCGGTTAGAAAAAGAGCCACACACACATATTGAAAAATACTTAACCCCCCGGGGAGGATGTCATGGTCGGCACGGAAAAACTCAATCACAAACCTTTCCATGGCCGCGAGCATCAGGTACCAGACAAAAACCTGCCCGTCTTTTTTAGATCGAGGCGCCAGCAGGCGAAGCACGATAAAAATAGCGGCCTGGTCCAAAGACATGAAAAGCTGGGTTGGGATAAGCCGCTCACCCCATACCGGAAAGTAGAGTCCCCAATCCGCATGCCGGCCGTAACAGCAGCCGTTCAATAAGCAGCCGATCCTTCCGATCGCCTGGCCCAGGGCAATATACGGCGCTGACAAATCCAAAACTTTGCCCAAAGGAAGGCGTTTTTGATTGATATAAACAATCCCTGAAAGAAATCCAGCAAACAAGGCTCCCTGCCAGGCCAGGCCTCCTTTTTGGAGCATCACCATTTCCAAAGGATGCCCGTAAAAATAATGGCCATTCAGAAAAATATAAAAAATGCGGGCGCCGACAATACCGCACAAGACCACCCAAAACACAAGGTCGTAAATCACGTCTTTGGCAATGCCGATTTTAAGAGCCTCACGCGACATGAGCGCACTCGCCGTCAAAACCGCAATCGCAAGCATGAGGCCGTAGGAATAAAGAGGAACAGGGCCGATATGGAAAAGGACGGGAAACATGGAAAGCCCCTGGTTTTTAAAAAATCCTTATCTTCTTACTCTTCTTTTCTTTTGTTAAAGGAAAGCATTTAAAAAGAATAATAATGGCGCCCACCGTGATAGCGCTGTCAGCAATATTAAAGACAGGCCAGATGCGAAAATCAATAAAATCAATCACATACCCCACGGAAATGCGGTCCACCAGATTGCCGATGGCACCCCCTAAAATCAGGGAAAATGCCGCAATGTACCAGCGGTCAATGTCGCCGAATTTATGGTAATAATAAAGATTATACGCCAAAAGCCCTATGGCGATAGCCGGAATAATAATGAAAACCATGCCGTTATCTTTAAAAAGGCCAAAGGCAATGCCCGTATTATGGACAAGCGTGAAATGAAACACCTTGCGGACAACGGGCAGGGATTCCCCTAAATGAAGCAAATTGGAAAAAAATATTTTGGAGATTCGATCAAAAAAAATAACGCCTGAAACGGTTAAAAGGCAGGTCAGGATATCAAGGATAGAACGCTCTTTTTCAACCATGCTGACACCAGAAGATATTATCTCGCGCCCTTGCGATCCATCTCTTCCTGGATTTCCAAACAATACTCGGCGTACGGAATGGCTTTTAGGCGAGTTTCGGAAATTTTCTTTCCGCTTTTCATACAAAGGCCGTAAATGCCCTTTTCAATTCGATCCAGGGCCGCGTCTATCCTCTGAAGGATTTCGCGGTCATTGGAGGCCAACGACAGGTTGAACTCACGGTCATACATGTCGGTCGCGACATCAGCCATATGCATGGCATGGCCGGAAACATCGCCCTTATCGCCCTGTTCGCCTTCATTTTCATCGGACATGCTTTTGATGTCGCCTAAAATCTGGCTCTTCAGCTTAAGCAAAAGCTTCCTGTAAAAATCCTTTTTCTGCGCGTTCATTTTGTCAGGCATGCGGTGAGCTCCTTTAAAGGTCAATTCTTGATGTCTGATATTATTCTTTAATCTTTGCGTCTTCGCCTTTCACGGCTGTTGCGCAACGCAAACAAACTTCCGGGTGATCTTTATCTTTGCCTATATCACTTTTATAATTCCAGCAGCGCGGGCATTTCATGCCATCGGCTTTCTGGATCATAATTTCCGTTTGAGCAAAAGTCCCGCCAACCGGTGAAACAATGTCTTTCGCTTCCTCTATAAGAACCTGTGACACAATCAAAAGCATGGGAAGTTCAAGCGCAAGCTTTTTAAAATATTCAAAGTCCCTGGCACTGGCTGTCCGCAGAATAACCCTGGCTTCAAGCCCTGCGCCAATCAAGCCTTCTGCGCGCCTGGCTTCCAACGCCTTCAGCACAAAAGGACGAAATTCCATAAAAAACGCATAACGCTCTTCAACACCCGCGTCTTTCCAGGTTTCGGAAACCCTGGGCCAGGCCGCAAGATGAATGCCTGCCCCGGGTTTTACGCCAGGTAAAAAGCCAGCCATCTCGTCGGAAGTAAAGACCAATATCGGCGCTGCCATTTTGCTCAAACTGTCGGCAATATCATAAAGAACGGTCTGTGCCGAGCGCCTTTTGAGCGCTTTAGCGGAGCAAGTATATAATCTGTCTTTTAGGATGTCAAGGTAAAAGCCTGACAAATCTTCATTGCAAAAAGAATATAATTCTTTATAAACAACAGCAAATTCATACGCGTCATAAGCACGCGTCACACGCTCAACAAGGCCCGCCAAACGGTTCAAGGCCCAGCGGTCAACCAAGAGCATGTCTTTAGGCTCAACCCTGTCCTGGGACGGGTCAAACCCATCCAAATTTGCCAGCAGGTAACGAGCTGTGTTACGAATTTTACGATAGGCATCAATAAGCCTGTCCATGATTTCTTTGGAAAGGCGGATATCATCATTGTAATTGGACGATGCCACCCAGAGGCGAAGAATATCAGCGCCGTTATTTTTAATCACATCATCCGGCGCAATGACATTGCCTAATGATTTTGACATCTTGCGGCCGTCACCATCCACCACAAAGCCATGCGTCAATACAGCCTTATAAGGGGCATGTCCGTCAACCGCGACTGCTGGAATTAACGAGGACTGGAACCACCCGCGATGCTGGTCAGAGCCTTCCAGATAAAGGTCAGCCGGCAACGGCAGCTTTAACATTTCATTGAAAACCGCGCGATTACTGACGCCGGAGTCAAACCAGACGTCCAAAATGTCATTGGTCTTTTCCATGTCTTCAATCTTACCGTCGGACGGCTTAAATCCTTTGGGAAGAAGGTCTTTGATGTCTTTCTCAAACCACACATTGGAGCCGTGCACTTTCACAAGCTCGGCCACATGCTCAACCAGCTCAGGATATAAAAACTGCTCGTCACGGCCCTTGAAACGCACCGCCGGAATCGGCACCCCCCAGTAACGCTGGCGTGAAAGGCACCAGTCAGGGCGGGTTTCAACCATGGCCTTGATACGCTCCTCACCGGCCGCGGGAATCCAGGTCACATCTTTTTGAATCGCTTCTTTTAATTTTGTGCGAAGGCCGTTGTGGTCAATTTTCAAAAACCACTGGTAGGTGGCGCGGAAAATGATCGGCTTCTTGCAGCGCCAGCAATGCGGATAGGAATGCTGGATGTTCTCGGTCTGGAATAAAAGCCCGCGCGTATGTAAATCTTCAATAATGGCTGTGTTGGCCTTAAGGACATGCTGGCCTTCAAAAGGCTTGCCATCGGATGTAAAAACTCCGCGGTCATTGACCGGCATCAGGATGGGAAGTTTGTTCTTAAGGCCCGTCTGATAGTCATCCTGCCCATGGCCCGGCGCTGTATGCACAAGGCCTGTGCCGTCGTCTTTGGTGACATAATCCGCGGCCACAACAACGCAGTCTTTTAATTTGTCAAAAGGATGCGTGTAAACGAGCTTCGTCAGTTCGCTGCCCTTCACATGTTTTAAACAAGAATGCTCCTGGGCTGTCAACAATGCCATGGCCCTGTTTTCTTCAAGAATCAAAATCTCTTCACCCACCTGGGCCAGGACATAATTAAAATGCGGGTTTACGGCCACGGCCACATTGGCGAGCAACGTCCAGGGTGTTGTTGTCCAAATCAAAAGCGAAACTTTTTTGTCTTTGGGAAGCCCCAGGGCCTGGGGATTATTAACCTTGAAACGCACATACACTGTCGGAGACGTGTGGTTCTCATACTCAACCTCAGCCTCGGCCAGCGCGGTTTCGCAGTCAAAACACCAGTTCACAGGCTTTAAACTGCGGTAAACGAACCCTTTTTTCGCAAGCTCGGCCAGCATCTTTAAAATCCAGAATTCATAATGCGGGTCCAGCGTGAGGTAAGGCTTCTCCCACTCGCCCATGATTCCCAAACGCTTGAACTGGTCGCGCTGGATACCGACGTACTTCATGGCATAATCATGGGCCTTTTTACGGACATCAAGGCAATTCACATCTGATTTCCTGGCCTTCAATTCCTTAAGAAGGGCATGCTCAATGGGAAGCCCATGGCAATCCCAGCCCGGGATATAAAGGCTGTCAAACCCCTGCATGGTTTTATATTTGATAATAATATCTTTAAGAATTTTATTCAGGGCATGGCCGATATGGATGTTGCCATTGGCATACGGCGGCCCGTCGTGAAGGATGAAGGAGGGCTTTCCTTTTGACGCGGCGCGGATTTTAGCGTAAAGGCCCTGGGCCAGCCATTGGGAAAGCATTTGAGGCTCTTTCTGGGCGAGCCCGGCCTTCATGGAAAAATCGGTTTTGGGTAAATTTAAAGTTTTTTGATAATCCATAATCTTATTGCCGCCTTGGCACACCGCGTCTACGATAACGAATCTTTATGCTCTTTCTACTATCCCAAAAACCCCGGGAGCCTGTTAGGCTCCCGGGTGGTCTTCGGGATGATTTAAAAGACTCCTTTTAAATCACCTTCGCGGTGAGATACTTTATCTTAAAAAGGGGGTTTGTCAAGTAGCGCGCAAGTGATGTCAGGAGAAGGTAGTTGTGGGGTTCACCACGAAGACCTCCTCTGCCAATCGACGCGTCGCTCAAGCCTATTGCCGCCTTCGGCCAACCGCGCTAGCGCAGTGCCGCTTCGCAAACCGCGTAGGTTATTATTATTGCCGCCTTCGGCCAACCGCGCAGGTTAGACCATTTAAACAACAAAACTAAACCTGCGCGGTCTAAACCTCCGCGGTTTTCCAAGACTAAACCGTCGCGGTTTTCCTATGCTATTTAATATATTTCCCGATAATAATCTCTAAATCCTTTTTCTTCTGGTCCGGGATGAGTTTAGGATCCGTAATAATGGCATTTTTCAGGGCTGAGGCTGCGGAAAACTTCTTGATCTTCCCGACTTTAGGAATAGCTGTCTTTAAAATCTTTTTGGCGTTATCCACATTTTTCATCAGGCACTCGATAATCATCTCAACGGTCACCGCGCCATGGGAATGATGCCAGCAATCATAGTCTGTCACCATGGCGAGAGTCGCGTAAGAAATCTCGGCCTCACGCGCGAGTTTGGCTTCCGGAAGGTTTGTCATGCCGATAATGTCACAGCCCCAGGTGCGGTAAAGCTCTGACTCGGCTTTGGTTGAAAACTGAGGCCCCTCCATATTGAGATAAATCCCGTTTTTGTGCACCGTGATCTTCAGCTTTTCGCACACCCTGTATAAAACATCCGCAACCTCCTCGGAAATCGGCTCTGCCAGCGCCACATGGGCCACAATGCCGTCGGTAAAAAACGTCGAATGGCGGCGCGGCGCTGTGCGGTCGATAAACTGGTCAGGAATAACAAAATCCATGGGCTTCATTTCCAGTTTAAGGCTCCCTACGGCGGACACGGAAATAATGGCCTCCACCCCCAGCTTTTTCATGGCCCATATGTTGGCGCGGTTATTGATCTCTGTGGGAGAAATTTTGTGCCCCCGCCCATGTCGCGGCAAAAAAACAACCGACACTCCCTCCAGGGTTCCGGTCATGAATTTATCTGATGGATTGCCAAAAGGCGTTTTCACCTCAACCTCTTTTAAATCCTGAATGCCGTCGATCTGATACAATCCGCTCCCGCCGATAATGCCTACTGTAGACATATGCTTATTCTCCTTATTAAATTTAATCCGCTCTCCGCCTTCGGCCAACCGCGTTAGCGCAGTGCCGCTTCGCAAACCGCGTAGGTTACCTGCCTGCCGGCAGGCAGGGACCATTTAAATAACTAAACTAAACCTCCGCGGTTTGGTTACTTGGATAATTCTTTAGCTCTATTTCTCGCGGCTTTGAGGGCCGCGTCAAACATGCCTGTAATATTTCTTTTCATAAACACATCAACAGCCGCCGCTGTTGTTCCGCCTTTGGACGTCACCTTCTGGCGTAACGCCTCGGCGCTGTCCTGGCTTTTGGCCAGCATATGCGCGCTGCCTGAAAGCGTTTTATAAACCAAAAGCCTTGCCTCTGCCTCTTTAAACCCAAGCCTTTGCGCTGCCGTCATCATGCACTCCGCAAAAAGAAAAACATACGCAGGCCCGCTGCCTGACACCGCGGTCAGGCCATTGAGCATGCCTTCCCTGACAACAACCGTATCTCCGATGGCAGCAAAAATTTGAACGGCCCTGCGGATATCCGCAGGCGTTGCTTTTTTGCCCCTGCTCAAGCCTGTCATGCCTTCCCCAATTACCGCCGGAAGATTTGGCATCACGCGCACAACGCGCACAGGCTGCTTTAAAGCCTTTTCAATATAAGCCGTGGTGATTCCGGCCGCGATGGAAATGATAAGTTTATTCTTTAAAGAACAGTTGGCAAGGCTGTCCAAAAGAGGCAAAAAATCCTGCGGCTTGACCGCCAAAACAACAACATCCGCGTTCTTAACTGCGCCAGGCACATCAGTCAAAGCAATCCGATACTTCTTTTTTAACTGCTGGCGGCGTTCGGCGCGGAGTTCTACAACGCTAAACTTGTTTTTCTTGTGGAGCCCGGCGAGAATCGCCTCGCCCATGTTGCCGCAGCCGATAAGTGCGATATGCATTTCTCTTCTCCTTAACCAGGGTTTGATAAATCAAACCCCTACGATTCGTAGGGGCGCCATTTATGGCGCCCGGTATTATTTAAATATTGCGGTGCCGACCCTTACCATGGTAGCACCTTCTTCGACCGCGATTTCATAGTCGTGGCTCATGCCCATGGATAAATGTTTCATGGCAATGCGCTCTGAGCCGCTCCAGGCCTTTTGAAGCCGTTTAAAATGGTCATTCAGCCGATGAAACACTGAACGAATAAGTGCCTTATCTTCTGTCAAAGGCGCCATGCACATGAGGCCCAGGGTCCTCACATAAGAGCACTCGCTTAAATGTGCCACAAGCGCATCGAGTTCTCCTTCAGGAAGGCCGAATTTCTGTTCTTCTCTGGCAATATCCACCTGAACAAGGATCTCGCACACTTTATTTCTGAGAACAGCGCGCTTTTGAATTTCCAAGGCCAGTTTAAAACTGTCAACAGAATGGATCAGGTCAAAAATTTCAAGGGCATCTTTCACCTTGTTCGTCTGCAAATGCCCGATCAAATGGCGCGTAATACTTGCGCCCTTCAAATCAAGCCTGGGGAATTTCTCCTGGGCGGATTGGACTTTATTTTCTGCGATATGAGAAAGCCCGGCGGAAATCGCCTCATTGATGGCCGGGACCTCGGCAAACTTTGTCACGCCCACAAGAGTGACATCCGACGGTTTTCGCCCGCAACGGAGGCATGCCGCGTTAATATTCGACAGCACAACATTTAAATTATCTTTGATCATACCGAAAGCCTCAAAAGCTTTTTGCAGACTATGGGGAGACTATCGGAGAAGGGCCCTCTTCCAAGACTTCTTTCACCTTTAAAAGGAGATCCTGGAATTTAATGGGCTTGTTCAAATATCCTCTGATGCCATGACGGCGGAAAATAGGCTCCATGGAATCATAGGCCGTAAGAACAATCACCGGAGCCTGGTCAGCACCGGGAATCTTTTTGCGTTCCGCTATAAAGTTATAGCCGTTAAGCTTGGGCATTTCAATATCGAGGATAATAAGATCAACCTGCCCCTCACGCAAAACCTGGAGCGCGGCCTCCCCATCCTCAACCGCAATCACGGCATAGCCTTCCTGAGAGAGCTTGCGTTTGGCAATATCAAGGACAACTTCTTCATCATCAACAATAAGGATAGTTTTAGGCATGGCTTTTCAACACTTTTTCTGTTCAATTTTTACTATAACAACAACAGCCTTTCCTTAATTATATATAAGGGTTTTCTGACCGCAATGATTAGTCGCGATTTTTTATTGGCATATTCCACTGCCTTCGGCACACCGCGTAGGAGCCCATTACTAAATAAGGCGCTCGGCACCTACGCGGTGACCTTGCTTGGCAAAACAGGGTTATCGAAAAGAAAACTGTTTTAAATCGCAAGATCATCGTCTATAAAAGGCTTTTGGGGGTCCATGATTTCCGTTATCAGGAAATCCAGGGCTTTAAGGTAGGGCTTTAAAAATTCTTCATGCGCGGCAACAGGAGCTTTGGGGAAAGCCTCAAGCCTGGCCTCGCGCAAATGGTAAAGCTGAGTTTGAATACGCGCTTGCGGATAAGCCATGGAAAGAAAATAATAATAGAGCGGCATCTGGAAGGAAGAAACGTCTTTGAAAATCAGTTCCCGCGAAAGCCCGCCAGACGCATCAAAATCTTTTTTAGGAAGCCTGTCATTCCCGCCGGTCTTGTAATCAATCAGGCACACGGTTCCGTCTTTTAAAAGGTCCACCCGGTCAACAACAGAATAACAGCGGACCGCCCTGCCGCTCAAGGGAATAGCCGACTCAAAGGCCTGTTCAATATGTAAAATTTGAGAAACCAACGGCGCGCGGTCTTGTTCTTTATCCATAAAAACTTTAAGCCGGTGCGCAATCACAGCCTTAAGGAGAAACGCGTCAGAACGCATGGAACGCGTGAATTCCGCTTCAAATTTTTTCTCAAAAAGCTTATTAAGGCGTTGGGAAGCCTCTTCATCCATCACAAACGGTTTTTTTAAAAGGGGCGTAAAAGCTTCTTTTAAAAGCTCATGGATAAAATTACCGATCTGGCGGCCGTCCGGCTCATCCAAAAGGTCTTCATTCTCTTTTAACCCCAGGCAATAGCTGGCATAAAACTCATAAGGATTTTTAAGGTAGGTATTGATACTCGTCGCTGAGAACCGGAAACTGCCCAAAAAATCCAGCAGGGCCGGTGTTTTGGGCACACTGCGAAGCTGAGGGTTAATCTGGACGGCAAATGCCGCGCGTTCCACAGGGAAATCCATGCGCGCGTTTCTTTTTTTCTCTTCTTCCCAAACCAGTTCCTCAATAAAACGGCTCCGCTCCTTGTCGGGGCGCTCCTGATAAACCAGATGCACGTTTTTAGCCGAGGAAATAACCCGCATAAACTGATACCGCTGGATCTCTTCTTCCAGTTCGAGCCGGTCGAGCTTCAAAGAGATCATAACTTCACGGGGCACAAGGCTTGAGCGGATGTCGAGCTTGGGCA
>JADFYI010000015.1:0-13853 GCA_015233145.1 Candidatus Omnitrophota bacterium | reverse complement strand
CAAAAATACGAACAATGTCATCAAAAGAAAAGAGCTCCTTATGAAACGCCGCATCTTCAAACTCACGAATAACATCATACATGCGCGAGGCAATGTTGATATTAAGCGGAAATTTCTTTAAGAAACTTTTATCAACGAGGATATCAAGCGCTGTCCCCAGGCAACCGGCAAACGCGCTTAAATCCGAAACCTTTTGCCAGCCCGCGAAAAAGATCTCATGGACTTTTAAAAGCGATTCTTTGAGCTCGCGAGCGCTTGAGTGAACGCCTGCCGGCAGGGCCTTGGCCGCAAGTTCAAAAATCTCATCGTCGCTTAACACCTCATCCAGCGTTATAAAAGAACTCCCGGAAATGTTGGCGCGAACGCGCCCGGTCAGGGCCTCCTCGATTTTATGCACCAGAACCTGCATCAAAACGCCATTGCCCAACACCGCCAGGTTTTTGATAAAAGGATGGGTCAAGACCCTAAGATAATCCCTGGAATAATACCGCTCCCCCTGGTGGGAAAGCTGGGCCTTCATGATGAAGCCAAAAAGGAAATACAGGCTGCTTCTCTTTAGGCGATACCCCATGGACACATTGAGGTTTGAAAAATCCGCTGGTAGCTCTGACAACAGAGGCACCACGTTTTCCGTATTAGGCAAAACAATGACAGTCTTGTCGAAATCTTTTGTTTTTGAAAGAATGCCTCTGACAATGGCCGCCTCGGAATGGGCGTCAAACCCGGCATGGAGATGAAGCTTGAATGCCGTAGGCGTCGGCTGCCCGCCTTCCAAAAGCTCACAGCCCATGCGGGAGGCTATCCGCTTTAAAACAGGCCATTTCCTTTCATCTCCCTGAAAAATAAGCCGGGCTTTATCCTTCTCATAAAAACACCGGACAACATCTTCCTCGGTCTGATGAAAATAAAAAAGGTTGCAAAAAAGCACGTCGTCAAACTCTTCCCAGGAATGTTTTTTAACTTCCTGGGCAGCGCGCAAATATTGCAATCCCCGGAAAGTAAGCCCCCTTTTTTTAAGGTCATGGTGAAACGCTTCCCGCAAAAGCTTGATGTTCTTTAAAAGGTCGTTAATGCTTTCCGGCACCGCGTAACCAATGGCAGCGTTTTGTTGAATGGCCAAAAGGGCACTGTTGTCAACAGCCTCCAGGTCCAGCTGTTCAATAAAATCCAGGATTTCACGCGCCCAGGGCAAAAATTGGGCAAAAGATTCCCGGCCTTTCAAAAGCTGCGGGGTCAGGCGTTTGGCAAGGCCATAAAGCGTGAAACTGCGGTCAAGTTCAAGGCCGGCTTGAAGGCTCTCCCCGCGATTGGCCACATAATCCATAAACTCATCAATGGTAAAAAAGCGCGGGGAAACAAAACTTTGGCCAAGGGTTTGGGCCAGTTTCCTTTTAAGAAACAGCGCCGGCCGCTTGCCGCCAAAAACAATGGCTGTTTTATCAAAGCTGCGGCCCTGAGCCGTAAACTCACGCTCAATATAAGCTGAAAGCTCGTCGATAAAACTTTTTGTAAAATCTATGGTAAATATTTTTTTCATAGTGCGTATTGCCCTGTCTAAAATCAATTATTGATACAAGGGCCTGCCCCCTTCTTCGCGCGCTCGGCGAAGAGAAAGTTCATTGTCAGCCATAAACTCATCTTTTAAAAATGTAATCCAGTCACGGTCAGCGCCGGCTTTTAAGGCCAGTGCCGCAGGGGCTGTTATATTCGCTACAGGCAAAGAATCAGGCACCTGGCCCCAAACGCCGGCCGTTATAAGCTTGCGTGCCAAATTTCTTGAGCTGCCGGCCTTTGACGGCAAAAATCCGTACATTTCACGCGAGGCGCGCGTGAGTGACACATAAATCATGTTCAGTTCCGAAAGGAAATTCTTTTTATACTCATCCTCATAAATAAGCAGAGCCTCCTCGGAATACTTGCCGTAATCTTTTTTCAGGCGCAAAAATTGAAGTTCGCCATTAGCCTCCCTTAAAACATAAGCCTGCTTTTTATCTCCACCGCCGCCAGAACCCACATCCACTTTCATGGTCAAAAAAGGCAGGATAACAATGGGGAACTCAAGCCCCTTGGATTTATGAAATGTCAAAAGCCGAACCGCATTGCGCCCCGTGAGCCTGACATAAAGCTCTTCCCCTTCCATGCCTTCATAGTCCGCCAAAAAAGCCCCCAGGTCGCAGTATTCTTCTTCTCTATTCTTGATGAGTTCCAGTAAATGCATAAAAAATCCCTGGGCCTCGGGAAATTGCGAAAGCAGTTTGGCTTTCCCATAAAAACTCACCACCAGCTCATACAAAGGATAGAGCCCGCTGGTTTTAAAAAACTCTTCGATACAGTTTTCCCATACCGTCGGAAAACTTGTGCGGAATGCCATATAAAGATACGGCTCACGGATTTTCGTGCTTTTCCGGCGCTCGTTAAGCACAAACTCCCTGAGAGTTTCCAGAGAAAGGCCGGAAAAACTCACAAATATTTGCCCTAAAATAAACTCTGCAAACGCGGCATTGTCCAGCGGCGAATGAATAAACGTTAAAAATGCCACCACTTCGCGAATCAGCGAGTGTTCTTTGATGTCGGTCGTGCGTTCGGAGGTGACCGGCACACCGGCTTCCAAAAGCCAGCGCGTGATTTCCAGAAGCTCGCTGTTGGAGCGCGTTAAAACCGCGACATCCCTCCAGAGCACACCCCGCTCCTTAAAATCTTTCATAAGGCCAAGAAAACGGGCCTTGACCATATCAAATTTTTCTTCCCGCCCCTGGGCATCAACATACTCCATGCGCACATAACCCATGGCATGTTCCGGCCTGTACGACTGCTTTGCATTCCCGTAAATGCTTTCCAGAGCCGTGACATCGTCTTTAGAAAATCCTATGGCGTCTTTTTTGATCTTGCCATCGTCATCCTCATCCTTTTCGCGGACAAAACTTTTTAAATTCTCCATGGCAAAAACAGTATTGTTGAATTCCACAATGGCTTTGTGGCTTCGCCAGTTTGTGGAAAGCGTTTCTGTCTGGACATTCTCAACCGGAAAACTGGTTTTCGCTGTATCAAAAAGCCCGGCCTCGCCGCCCCTAAACCCATAAATCGCCTGCTTTTTGTCACCCACATAAAAGAGCGAACCGCCGGTTGAAAGGGCCTCCCCCGGAAGCATGGATAAATTCTGCCACTGCAGACGGCTCGTATCCTGAAACTCATCCAAAAGGTAATGCCTGAACCTTGAGGCAAGGCGGTAATAAAGTTCCTGGGGCGTCAGGCCTTCCTCAAAAATGGCCCTGGCCTTGCGGTTCAACTCGGAGAGGAAAAGCACATCTTCCTTGCGGCAGGCGGCCTCGTATTTTTCACGCACATTGTCAAAAATCACAAGGTAAGGATTGTACAGGCAAAAAACTTCCATCTGGGCAAGCTCCCGGATGCTCCTTCGAATTTTATCCCAGAGCGCATAGGCTTCCCCGCTTAACGCCGCATCTTTTTTTGCCGGGATGTCCTCGCGCTGAAAAAAGTCTGAAAGGATGTCAAAATCAAAGCCCTCCTTATGCCGCTCCAGAAAACCGGTCATGGACTTTACAAACGTGGCATGCAGGTCTTCATGAGGAACTTTGTCATAAAGGCTTTTCACAAGGCTTAAAATAACCTTCTTTTGTTTGATCACCTCTTCCGTCGGCATGCTTTGCATGGCCAACGGCAAGGCGTAGGTATCGTTCACGGAAAAGAGATTGGTAAGGATTTCCAGGATGCCGTCTTTGGGAAGCCACTGGGAACGGTTTTCCAGATAAAGATAGTGGTCAATAAAATCCTCAAACAAACGGCGAACAGCCGGAGTTTGTGAGGCAGAATCAATAACTTCATCCAAAGCATATTCGATATACGCGCGCGGATTGGTCTTGATGCAAAAATTGGCCGTAAGCCCCACTTTAAAAGCACAGCCCACCAAAAGCGCGTTGATAAACTTATCAATGGTTTGGACCTGAAAATAATTGTAATGGCGGATCAAGCTTTCCATAACCCCGCGGGCCAACAGCGAAGCCTCATCAGGGCTTATTTTAAGCGGTGAGAGAATTTCAATGACTTCTTGTGAGGAAAAATCTTTAAAGGCGATACGTTTGAGGAACTCAAGGATGCGCGCCTTCATTTCAAAAGCGGCTTTGTTGGTAAAAGTCAGGGCAAGGATGGAACGAAACGCAGGCTGAAGCGATAGGTCGCCTGAACGGGCATTCACGAGAAGAAGCTGAACATAGCGCCTGGCAAGGGCGTAGGTTTTCCCTGAGCCGGCAGAGGCTTCTACAACGCGCAGTTCACAAGAGGCAAAGGCCTGATTCATGGGCGGTATTATACCACAACACATTCAAACCGCGTCGCGTTCAGCGCGATCTGCCGTTGCCTATGGCAACAAACCGCGCAGGTTAGGCCATGAAAATAACCAGACCAAACCTGCGCGGTTTTAGAAAACTCACGAATTAAATACTTGCCAATTTTTGTTCCTGGCTAACTTCAAGACCCAAAAGAGGCAGTATGCTTGTGACCGGAACCACGTTAATGATAACCGGCTTTAAGCCTGTAAAGTCAGAATTCTTAAACTTCTCAATCATGGCCGGGTCTAAATTCATTTGAACACCCTGGCCGCCTTTCTTGACGTTCATGTTCAGCTTCTCGGCGTTTAAGTCAATACCACCGGGTGTCTGCGCAGAATCCTTGTTTATTTTATCGCCTATGTTAAGCCCTGCCTGCTGATAAATCTGAAGAAGCACACCCTTCAAATCTTGTGCAACCTGAGGAGCTAATACTTCCCCCTGCTTGTTAATGGAAAAAGGAGACTCATGACCTGGCACGAATAAGCGTATTTGCGTAGCTGACCCTAGTTCAGAATAAAATGTATGGGTCGCTATCCTGTATCCATGGCTCAATAGTACCTCTCCCCGGCCCATAAATTGATTTTCAGAGATCAATTCTAACTGCTCAGGATCCATGATAACGTCAGTGGTTGATGGCATAGCCACCCCCATAGCCGTATACTTGGCATTAATATCAGCAACAATCGTTGCCCAGCTGCGCGTGGCATCCCATCCGTCGTAAACGATTCTGTACTCTTTTGAGCCTTCTTTTTTACTCAGGACTGCAGAAGTTTTCTGGTCGGCAGAATTAAAGAAAACACTTAACCTGTAACCGCGGGTAAGCTGATACAAAATATTACGCCCGCCCAAATATTGAGGCTCTCCCAATAATTGTAATGTTTTCGAATCAACAACCATGGCCCGATCAGGCTTTTGAACCTCACCTTCCGCAGCATAAACGGTATTCATGTCATTAATAATCATTGCCCAGGTGCGTGTGGCATCCCAGCCCTCGTAAGATATCCTGTACTGTTTTGAGCCAACACCCCGGCTCATCACGGCATAGGTTTTCTTATCTGCAGGGTTGAAAAAAACATTCAAGCTGTAATTATGGGCAAAATGATACACAATATTGCGCCCACCTAAATATTGAGGCTCTCCCAGCAATTCCAATGTTTTGGGGTCAACGATCATGGCGGCATCAGAAGAGAGCGCAGATGCCTCGTCTTCAAAATCATCCGCCCTTTGCGCAAGCTCAGAAGTGATTTGCGCAGAATCCCCTCCTACCGCAATCTTTTCGCCCACCTGCTTTAACACATTAAAACGTTCGGAAAGCTGACTGTCGGGAGTCGCAAATTCTCCGGCTGTTTCGACATACAACTTGGTCAGAATTTGAGTTCCCGACGGACGAAGGAGCATCCAGCTGCCGTCATCAAACACAAGCTTGACTCCGTCTTTACGGATCACATCAACCACTTTTTTGTCCTGCAAAGACTGAATCTGTTTAACAATCGTCAAATCTTGATAGGCAATGCCATCATTCATTTCCGCGTTAACATCTTTAATTAATTCCTTAATCCTGTCAAAAGCCGCCTGATTGTTCAACCCGAGATTAATGGTCTCAATCAGGAACTTTTTATTGATCTGTTTTTGAACTTCCCTCTTATACTCTATTAACGACATGCCTGTCCTGGCCTTAATCCAAAGCGCCATAAGGCCCACTACAATGCCGTCATCCCATGAGGACATAAAAGGCCCTACCGCCACATGCGCGCTTTCTTCCCCTGCCACAACATACTGACGATTGTTGCTGACAACCTGGGCCACAAAATTCTTAAAACCCACGGCCTCTTCGTCAACCTCGCGGCCAAAGTGCACGGCAACAGCATTAACAAAATTGCTGGTGGCTACAGTTTTACCGATAGCGCCCTCCAGCTTGAGGTCATTAATGAGGAAATACGCCATTAAAGGAATCAAATCATTAGACCCGACAAACGTTCCGTCAGGATCAACGTTACCGTAACGGTCGCTGTCACCATCCACAGAAATACCCAAAGCATTTCCACCGTATGCTTTCACCTTGTCAGTCAAGCCCTGACGGCTTGCAGGGTTATCCGGACGTGGCTCACCGGCAACATTGGAAAACCTTGAATCCGCATCAGTGTTAATGACTTCAAAAAACTCAGGCACTCCCATTTCTCTGGCCATGGAAGCATAAAGTTCTTTGATATACTCACCACCAGTACCCTGCATGGCGTCGATCACAAGATGGAAATTAGGATTGTTCGAAAGGAAGGCTTTAAAATCATCAAAAGCGCCCATTCTCTTAAGTTCAGGCATCAGGTATTGATGGACATAAAAATCAATGGCTTCCTTTTGAGAAACCTCAATAATAAGGCCTCTTTTTTGGGCTTCCTCATAATTCATAATCGCGTATTCTTGAGCCTTGTTACTATACTGTGTCAACTTGTCTGTCACAGCTTTGGGTGCAGCGCCGCCGTGATAATCCGAGTACTTAAACCCGTCATCTGTATAAGGATTATGGCTGGCTGTAAAATTAACGACACCTCCGATTTGAGGATTCCTGAGGTTATACTTCCTGGCAAGGTAGGCAAGAAAATTCTTATCTGCGGCCAACTTGGCAAGCACAGGCGTTGGCGTTGGATTATCTGCAATCACAACCGCTGTCAAACGATGCGCAGCCAAAACCTGGGCTGTCCGTTTGCTGAACTCCTGATTACCTTCACGGGGATCATATCCGATCAAAACCATTTGCCCGGGTTTTTCCGCCTCAGAATAACGCGCTGTCCCTTCGGCAAGGCGGCTCACATGCTCAATATCAAATTCGCCCTTCTCGTTAAACGCTCGCAACTTCCCGCGATCCCCGCTGGTTCCAAAAGCCACTGCTCGAGTTTCGGCAACAGGCCTTAATTTTTCTATTTTCGAACCAGGAGTATACTCTGCCATCGCCTTGTCAGCGTTGGCTCTGACTTCTAAATACCTTCCAATGGCCCGTTGCGCAGAAGGCGAAAGGCCAACCACAGAGAGCTCGGAAAAAGGCCTTGTCCCGTCAAGGAAAGGCAGAACTTTGTCTTTTGCCACGCGCTTGCCAAGTTCTACACCCCACTGGTCAAACGAAAAAATATTCCAAATAATGCCTTCTGTAAAAATCTGGTTTTCATACATGGCTGTGAGAGCCCCTAAATTCCTGGGAGTCACTTTGTTAATCAGGATGGACGTGGTCGGTTTGTTGCCCGTAAAGGTCTGGTGCATGGCATTCCAGTCCAAATCCTTGCCAGCATATTTAGGATCTTTTTCCAGTATTGCTTTTACTTCTTCGGTGGTGGCGCCAAAAGCCAAAGCCTCAGTTTGAGCCACAAAATTAGAAAAAAGCTTATCTTGATGGCCAGGCAACTCGTTGTGGCTTTGGATAACGCCAATAAAGTCTGCAGGAACAACTCTTGTTCCCTGATGAATCAGCTGATAAAAAGAATGCTGTCCGTCGGTTCCTGCCGCGCCCCAGCTAATAAGACCCGTCTCATAATCCACAGGCTTGCCATCACGGTCAACGCTCTTGCCATTGCTTTCCATAAAAAACTGCTCGGCAAAAGCTGGAAATAACGACATATACTGGTCATAAGGCAGAATCGCAAAACTTCCTGCCCCTAAGAAATTACCGTACCAGACATTCAACAGTGCCTTGATAACAGGAATATTCGTCCTGATCGGCTCTGTCCTGAAATGGTCGTCAGTCTCACGCGCACCCTCAAGAAATTCAAAGAAATTGTCAAAACCAATATAAGTCGCGAGCGTCAAACCCACTGCAGACCAGACCGAATAACGCCCGCCAACCCAATCCCAAAACTCAAACATATTTTCAGGGTCAATGCCAAAATCTTTCACCAGGTCTTTGGCTGTGGAAACGGCCACAAAGTGCTTCTTGATAACGCTCTCATCGCCCTCATAACTATCCAAAACCCATTTCTTTAAAGTCTCGGCATTCTGAACTGTTTCCTGGGTTGTAAAGGTCTTTGAAACAATGACAACCAATGTTTCCTGAGGATCCAGCTTCTTCATGAGCTCTGCCGCAGCCGTGCCGTCGATATTCGAGAGAAAATACGCATCAGCCTCGCCAGCCTTGTAGGGCTTCAAAGCCTCTGCTGCCATTTTCGGCCCAAGGTCAGAACCGCCAATACCCACGTTAATAATATTTTTGATCTTTTTGCCGGAAGCGCCGCGCCATTCTCCAGACTGGACCTTTTTGGTAAAGCCTTCCATTTTTTCAAGGACTGCAATGACCTTGGGCATCACATCCTGGCCATCCACGAAAACCGGGCCATTGGCTGCCACAAGCTTTCCATTGCCCTCGCGCTTCACATTCCGTAACGCTGTATGCAGAACCGCACGATTCTCGGTTTCGTTAATCTTTTCACCCTTAAACATCTGCTGAATTGCCTGAGGCAAAGAAACTTCATTGCCAAGGCTAATAAGGGCTTTCAAAACATTTTCATCAAGGAGGTTTTTGGAGAAATCCACTTCAATTTCCCCATTCAGCTTAAAGCTCGCGCTTTCTGCCCGTCGGGGATCCAATTCAAAAAGCTCCCTTAAATTGTATCTTTTTTCGCTGTTGTTGGCCAAAAGCCTTAATATGTTCCAACTGCCTGTTTCCGTCGGATTGGTTCGGGGAAGAACCGCCGTCTGCGCAGCATCTTCCGCAGCCAACGGAATATAGGGCCCGTGTTGTGCCACAAAATTTCTCACTTCAACTAAATCTGCTTTTCCTGCAGAAAGTGCGTCCTGAAAAACAGTGGCCTGAGTTTTAATGTCACCTGATTCTTTGGCAATAATCTCATTTAAGGCCTGAAACACCTGTTGTCTCGCACTCATCGCCTCATCAGCATCAGGCATCCTGTCGCGAAATCTGCTTAGCCAATCTATAAACTCTGCTGATCTGGCATCACCATCGCTAAGCACGGCTTCGTTCCCCTCGATGCTGAAATGAAGAATCCGTTGTTTGGCCTGCCCTGGTTCTCCATTATATAAATCAACAAGCCTGTAGATAATGGCTCTCTGGTCAAGTGTTAAACTATTTGTCGGCACTTTAAAGAAATCCGGAACATAGCTGCTATTGTTTAGCATAATCAGCGCTATCGTCTTATTTATAACATCTCTGAAAAATAAACGGTTCCCGAGACGAACTTGCCTGTCATTGCCAGAAGCCTGCGAACTATCGGTAAGGGCAATATCTGTTGTAAACATCTGAAATTCGCCCTTAGGGTCTGTGGCTCCTGTGGGCGCCTGTGAAAAATCAATCACCTTAGGATGCACTGAGGCCACCATACCACCCGAGAAATACTTGCGCGGAATAACCTCGCCTGTAGCAGGGTCGGTTTCTTCCTTAATAAGGTTGACGACACCTTTTTTGTAGGCCTCAAGATACTGCTGGTAAATGCGGTCTTTTTCTGATTTGTCAGACGCATCAACGCCATTGGTTTTCGTCTTATCCGCATAAACCTGGTTCAAAAGCGCTTCTTTCAGGTTATCTTTAAACCATGACGCCAAAATCACGGAATAATACATCTGGCGAAGCGGGGCAAAATTGGCGCCATTGTTCACTTCTTTTTCAATTTCAGGAATCAAAATCTCGCGGATAATCTGCTTGGCGAGCTCATCTTTGACAGAATCAGATTTAGCCCCTGCCATAGCATCAGCTTTTGATGCGGCAAGGTAATCACTCTCCAGCATGACTTTAAGATGGCTGCCAACGACAAAGGCCGTGTTGTTGCGCTCAACGACATCTGCCTTATCAACCGTAATCCATACTTTATTAAACGTATCAACAGGGATATCCGTATTGCCAAACTGCTCCTGGGCTTTGGCATAAACGCGGTTCCAGAACGCTTTCCCAAGGTTCTTCTCAGGGTCCATCATGGTTGCTGTGATCTGCTTAAGGATATAGTCTTGCGCCAAAAGGTCGCGGCCCATTTCCGTCTGGCCCAGGGCATCAGATGTCATGCGGTCTTTTTCATAGGGAGAAAGGTTGACCCACATGTCTTTTTCAGGAATGGTCAAGGTTGCGAGAAAATACTTCATCAACTTTTCCGCTTCTGTGCGTAAAAGAACAGAATTCGCATCACCCTTGTACTCTGCCTTATCCCCTGTATCAATAATAAAATCAAACAACAACGGATTTTCAGGATGCACACGCACGCCCTTCATCAAAACAGGAACAAAGGCTGTGGAAGGATTAACCATGGCCCCTGGCAAAGGCAAAGCAACCTGGGCATAGGTTGTGGCTGGACTCAAAAGCAAAGAAACAACAATGGTTAGCGCAAAAAAACGCTTAACAAGGCTATAAGCCTTCCATGAAGAAAAAAACATATCCTGCTCCTCTATTGGATTTTTTTGACGAAGTTACTTGCACGTATTACATTATTTTACATAATATATGCAAATAATGCTGAAATATAGCATCTGAATACGTGCCTGTCAAGGGGAAGAGACTGGAAATTTGGAGAAACTAGGCCGCTGCCACAGGCAGAAAACCTGCGCGGTTATGCTGATTGGAGAAAAACTATGTGCGGCTTAAATAAATCGAATCTTCAAGGACTTCACGAAGGATGGCTATCGAGGCCTCAAGCGTAGACTGGCCTGGCTTCATGCCCCACTCCATATAACCATTGGCAAAAGCATCCAGCCTTTCCACCAAACGATCACGTTCATCTTTGGTCAGGGCCAGATTTTTACAGGTTTCATTGTCGCACTTCTGTGCACTTAAAAGGATTTTAGCCACAAACGCAGTCTGGGTCACAAGCTCTTTGGCCACTTCTTTCTTTTCCATGGCCAACGCAATATGCCGGGAGGTGAAATCAGCCTCATTAAAATCCTCAGGTTTGCCCGAGGCTTTATAAACGTAAAAAGACTGCCACAGCGTTCGCTCTCTCACGCTCATTTGAAGAAGTTTTTCATAAACAATAATTGTTTCGGAAGAAACCTTGCGGATAAAGGCGTTCGAAGAATTTTCGTACTTCGTCAGGTAGTTTTTGGCGATACGCAGTTCCGTATTATCCAACGTGCGGTGGTCTACAAGTTCGCGGACAGCCTTTATATCAGACTTGGAATTTAATGAGTCCTTATCTTCAAGCTTCAGGCGTTCTGCCACGCGGCTGTAATAACTCAGCGCCATGATATAACTTTTGGCAAAGTTATACTTATCAATATCCGGATTATCTTTTTTAAAAAGATTCTCCTGGGCAAAAGACACGGTTGCAGAAAAAATCATTATAGCGGCGAGAAAAAACGAAAAGGCCGGTTTCATGGCTACCCCCTGGAAAGAATCTTTTCCACCTTGTCTAGAAGATCTTTTGGCGGAGCAGATTTGTGCAAATACTCAATCCCCATCAACAAGCCCAAACGCGGGTCGAGCTCCTGGTCGCGTGACGTCAAAAGGATGATTGGAAGGTCCTTTAAGGACGGATTAAATTTGATGCTGTGGCAAACATCATAGCCGTTTAATTCCGGCATCATGATATCCAAAACCAAAAGGTCGGGCTTTTCTTTTTTGATGCTCCTCATGGCGTCAATGCCGTCTTTGGCAACGGAAACATCATACCCGGCACGGAGAAGCGTTTCACTCACCAATTTTTGTACTGTCGGGTCATCATCCACACAAAGAATTTTCTTCATAAAGACTCCCCTTGCCATGGCTGAAAAGCTGGTGGGTCATTCCACCTTTTCTATCTCGTCATTATAATAGGTAATCGGCACTCCTTCAAAATTAATCCTGATAAAGTCTTTGCCGCGCTCAACAACCTGGCCCTTGACCATGTTTCCGTTCTTAAGCTTTACAGTCACAGCCCCGGACTGGGCAGAACTCCCTGCCGAGGATTCAGCAACCTGGGGCTGGGCCGTAACATCCCCCATAGCCATTGGCATGGACGCAACATCAGGAGACTTTTGATCTGCGGGGGGTAAAAAACCCTCATCTGTTGCCGCAACCGGCTGGCCATTATTGGCCGCTAAAAGTTTTTCCATGGCTGTCGGGTCTGCCAGAAAATTCATGCTCAAAGAATATTTCGCTGTGTTGTCATCAATCTTTTCAAACCCGCCGGAGACAAATTTGACAGGCCTCGGGAAAACAATGGTAAATTCCACCTTAAAATCCATCATGGAGCCTGCCATCTTGGCCTGAATTTCGGGCGGCATGGCCTTATACTGCGGAGAATTTTTAAATTCCTCAAAACTCTTCAAATTCCCTTTTGACTCGCTGATCTTTTTTTCATCCTGCTTGAGGCGGCAATACCAATCGCCTTTTTCGTTACGGACAACGTCAACCTTTGTGCCCAGGGCCTCGGAATTCATCAAAAGAAGCACATTGTCAACCTTCACTTTATAATCAACATAAAGCCCGTCATCCTTTTTTTGCGACTCAAAAGACAAAAGTTCCGCCTTGACCCCGGCCTTGGAAAACTTTTTCATGATTTGTTCTTTATCCGCAAACATTTGTTCAGCCATGGATGCGGGAGGCGGCGGCACAGGTGATTGTTGCGATCCGTTTTGGGCCTGCATTTGACTGCCCATCTTGGAAAACGCCTCCATCATGCCGCCGAACATGGTGTCGATCATCTGGAGCGTGCCGCTGTGCACTTTAAGGTGGGTTTCAATAATCCCGGAATTGTCGTCGTTAATGGAAAGCTTTTCACTCGAATTCAAACAGCCGCACAGCGCCAGACACGAAAGAAGTAATCCAAGAGTTTTTTTCATGCAAGTCACCCTGTGTTAATTAACCTGGATAGCCTGGCCCTTGTTATCATAGTGCATGCGAGGCCCCGGAGAGCCATTCGTGTAGTCAAAATAATAAATCAAATTCCCGTTACCATCATGCAGCTGAACCCTGCCATTGAGCTGGCCTTTGGCATAATGGGCCTTGAGACGTATTTTTCCATTCTCATTATACTTTTTCACAAGGCCGTTAAACTGACCGTCCAGACAGTCGGCCTTGATTTTAATGACCTTTCCTGCGGCATCATAAAACGATTTCTGAACGGTTGTCCCTGACTTGCCCTGACAGATATTGTCAACCGTATAATCCCCCTGGTTCATTTCAATGGCAGGCGGATTAGCGGCCAAGGACGTAACTGTCAATGCTAAGAAAATAACCGAACTTAAAATAAATTTTTTCATATATAACCTCATATGTTCGTATTGCCCAGCCTTCGGCTCACCGCGTACTACCGCTTTTTCACACCGTGTAGGATCCCGTTATTAAATAAGGCGCTCGGAACCTCCGCGGTGTTTCATTGCTCGGAACCTCCGCGGTGTTATATATTTTGGCTTATTTAAAGAGATTGTCAATAACTGCACCCCCACCGCTCGCCCCACACCCCACCCCCCCTCCCTCCGCCCCCCCCCCGCCCCCTCCACCCCCCATCACCCCCCGCGCCCCGTCCATCTCCCCCTCCCCCCACCCCCCCCGGCTCCCATTCACCCCCTCCACCCCCCCCCTCCCCACACACCCACCTCCTCTCC
>JADFYI010000047.1 GCA_015233145.1 Candidatus Omnitrophota bacterium | reverse complement strand
ATAACGCCCTGGGCACGGTTATGCGCCTTATTAACATGGGGCTGGAAAGATACATGGTTTCTTACGCTGTGTGCGGCGCTGTAGCCCAAAGGCTTGTGCCCAAACTTTGTGAAACCTGCCGGATGCCGTATAAAGTCAATCCCCAGTCTCTTCTTAAGCTCTGTGAGCAATGCGGAATCCCCCCGGAAACTTTTCTTGCCAACAAAAAGCCAGCTGTTGAGGGGGAGGTGCAATACATCAACGCAGAGGGCGGTGCCGCTGCCTTTCAAGACCTGGTATTTTACAAAAACATCGGGTGTGACCACTGCCGGGGAACAGGCTATCTGGGCCGTATGGGAATTTTTGAAGTTGTGTTTTTTAATGATGAGCTTCGCGACGCCATTGTCCGTAACTTACCCATGGCAGAGCTCGAAAAAATCGCCATCCGCAGCGGCTTTAAGCCGCTCGCTTTGGACGCCATTGAAAAAGTCAAGGCCGGCGTTGTGGCCCTCGACGACATTTTCCCCATCCTGCTTGAAAAATCAGCGACATGATTTTCCTGCTGCCAACCGTGAGCTTCTTAATGCGCCAGGCTTTTTAAGGGGTTGTTCATCGTAAAATCGAGGAATATCGGGCCGCCGACAAGAATTCCGACAACCGGAAAAATGCAGAACAATAACGGGCCCAGCATTTTTAAGGGCGCTTTCATGGCCATGGCCTCTCCCCTGCGGAAACGCGCCATACGCATGTCTTCCGAAAGAATATTCAAGGCCTCTGAAACAGACGTTCCCATCTTGTCGGCCTGAATCAATGTGCGCGAAAAAGTGGAAAGGTCCGGTAAGTCATATTTACGCGCCAAATCCTTAAGCGCATCGCGCCTTTGTTTCCCGACGCTGATTTCCTGCAGGATATTGTTCATCTCGCTCGTCAAGACCGACACGGCTGATTTTTCGACAACCCATTTTAAAGCCATCATAAAATCCAGCCCCGCGTTTACGCACAACCCCAAAAGGTCAACCGTATCCGGCAGAAGCTTCACAATATCGTCTTTCACTTTTTTAATTTTTCCCCTGAGCCACATGTCCGGCAAAATATAGCCGAGCCCCATGGACATAAAAATGGCCATTAAAGACATCTCTGGAGGAATTATTCTTATAACAACAACAGGTAAAAGAACAACGAAAAGCTGCTTAATAAGCAAAAATTCTTCCGGGGTTATGTCAACGTGCGCAACCGATAAATCACGGATCAGCCGAAGCCGAAGGTTACCCGTGACAAGGGGCTTGTTGACATGCGCCAGGTTGCGGATAAACGCAAAAGGGTTGCTCTTGGGTTTTTGTTTTTGCCACTGGGGAGTTGTTTCAAGGCCAAGATCACCCAATTTTAACGTCGGGCGGTTTTCTTTAGCAAACGGAGTAAACGTTAAAACGCCAAGCGACGCACAAATAAAAATCAGGATAAAAAAGATGAAAAAAAGCATTGCCGTCTCCAGCCTGTCAGGCGTCTTTAAACGAACTTATTTTTATAATAACCGCTGTTCCAATAACCCACAAAAACGCGCAAATAATCAAAAGAGTTCGGCCGATTTCTGTCGTTGTCATCATGCGAAAATACTGGGGGTTGGTGGCATTCACCATAAAGAAAAACCCTATCGGAAGCCCGCTCATGACAACAGCCTGCAATTTGCCCTGCAGGGTTAAAACATACAGATTCTCTTCAATTTTCTTTCTTTCACGGATAGTGCCCACAATGCGCGAAAAAATAAGCGGCAGGTTGCCGCCGGTTTCGCGTGCCAGAAGAATGGCACTGACCATCTGCTGAAGTGCGGGCGAAGGCATGCGTTTATAAAGCCTGTTCATCGCCTCATCCAGGGAAACACCCATTTTATTTTCACCCAAAACAATTCCGAATTCCTGTCGGATAGGCTCCGGCATTTCTTCAACCACAGCCTCCATGGACTGAATCAGGCTCAGGCCCCCGCGAAAAGAGCTCGACATGATCATGAGCGCATCAATGAGCTGGCTCTCAAACTGCTTTTTACGCTGCTGAATAAGCATGTTGGCATAAACCTTCGGAATAATAAATCCGATAACCGCGCCGATGGCAGCGCCGATCATTTGAAAAAGCACAAAACCGGCAACACCCAGAACAAAAGGGCCCACAATGTAACTGATAGACACCTTGCGGATATCTTCCTGGATCATGGTGCGATCCATTTCGCGGGCAAAATTCTTGGCGCGTTTTTTATTAACCTCCATCGTGGTTTTGATAATAAAAGGAATCCCGCCGTATAAAAAAAGCGTGACCGCGATGAAAATCAAAAAAAGAAAGAATAACATTATCTATCTCCTATATTTATTTTAATTATTTTCTGAGGAAAGGAAAGGATTTACAAGAAAATGATACGCCTAGCGTGCGCAACCCAGGGTGCAGGCCTGTTCAGCCGGCTGCCAGCAGTCCAGCCCGCCATTCTGCTGACATCGGTAGGCTTCATTCTCATAGCAGGACTGCGAATACCACACGCCTGTTTTATCGTCATACAGGCAGTCAATGGTTGTTTTGGGGTTATACTGACGTCCCAGCCCAAAAATTTCGCCGGCCTTTCTCATCTCTCCCTGAAGGGCACTTTGCAAATACGCGCCCTGCCGGGTTTTGGAAAGGCTTGTCATGGCGATCAGCGCCGATAAAAGAAGAATGATCAGCACCGTATATTCCAGTGTGGCAAACCCCTTGTTTTTTAAAAAACTTTTCCGCATAAAACTGCCTTTATCCCTACGCCCCATCCTTTAAGGACATTTGACAAAATTCATATCAAAATGGTCGGCGCCGTTAACCTGACGAATGGTATAGTCAGCGCACGTTTCGCTCGCGATCGCTTTTTGAAGAGCGGTATTGACAGCAATCTGACAGCCCGTTGGGCTGGCGCGTCCGGCGTAGTCCTGGGTGTCAACAATGATAAAAGAACCGCCGATCCTGTCAGTCACAATCTGGGCATTTTTGTCGGCCTGGCGCACGCAATTATCCAAAGACGGATTAATTTTCCCCGCACTTGTCCCTGGCCTGCGGTACACAAAATCCCACAAAGGAATATTATTTAAAAACTTAAGCATTTGAGGAAGCCTGTCTTCATCATAACGGACAACGCGCATCCTGACGCGGCCCGTATAATCATCCATATAATAACAACGGACAAAACCCAAAAATTTTGTTTTGGTTTTGACCTTGGGGAATTCATCCACACAGCCAGCAAGCCTGTCGCCTCCCAATGTACAGCGGCTTGTGGAATTTCCTTCCGCCATAACCATGTGCCAGCGTCCAGGCGTTCCATCAGAGTCTGGCGGTGACTGCCAGCCATAAATCAAGCGGTTGTCAATGGGATGATTATTGGCTGTGGCATTCAAAAAAGCCGTAAGATCAGCCCTTGTTTTTGCCGTATCTTGTTTAAGCGTGGAAGGAATGTCCGCGATAACACTGCTGATTGTATTCGCCTTGGCTACCAAATCTTTTAAATACTCTGCGCGTTTTTGAAATTTTATCCCCATGTTTCGGGCAATATCCCTGCTCATATTGATCCAATATTTATAATAGTATTCTGTTATAACTGGATTTGTAGGATTATTCCATGGATCATTATTGGCATCAAAATCATTGACCAAAGACCGCGGCAGGTTCTGGCAGGCATTGGTCCGGTCATAACCCGGTGTCGGGGCCGATGACATGGGGTCAGCGTCTATGGCGGCGGCGCAGGCACCGTATTTATCATAATCCTTTAAATGATACTCCAAACAGCGATAAACGCTTGTGATCGAATCCCATGCCCACGGGTCCGTGGACTTTTTGATATAATCGCGCTCATCCTGTGTCATCCGGCTGTATTGCCTGCCCCCTTCCGGCGGTAAACAATAGGCTGTTTCGTCAACCAGGCCTTTTTGATTGCGCCAAAGGTCCACGCGCTCTTTTATTAAAGAAAGCTCATCCGCCAGGACATCAACGTCATCGAGTGTTGTGCGAAATGTATCAGCCCACTGGCTGGCTGTGCCGTGAAGGGCTTGGGCCGCCGTATTAGAAACATTATGAAACGCCTTAAACCCGTCATAAATAAAACGCATCCTGTAAACAGCATCATCCATGAGGTCGTCCGACCAAAGGTCTTTCCTCGGCGACTGGCTGCAGCCGCAAGCCACCGGTGCGCTTGACGCCTTGTCAGCGGCAGTAACAGTCGACATACAGGCCATACCGGCAAACTCTGCGCACGTGCCCAAAGCATTAAAACACCCGCGCTCCGACCCCTTTCGCCAAATCCCGGTTGTTTGGATGTTAGACGCCGGACAGCCGATATCTGTCGGCGGGTCAATTAAGCGGATGCCCTGGGGATAAATCAAACTGTTAACCTGCCTGGTCGAAGTCATTGCCAAAAGCGATGGATCATCAATGCCAACCACTTTATCCGTATTAAGATACGATCCCACAGCACCTCTCCAGAGCTTTCCTGCGCAGCAATCATCCAGCACGCATGCCGGCAAAGGCAAATAAAGCTGAGGCTTTTCTGCCCAGTAAAGTCCGCTGTTTGGGGCACATGGCGCGCCACCGTCTCCGCCGACACTGCACCACATGCATTCAGGAGTGTTGGGAGTCGCCGTAAGCCGGTTCACTTTACTCAAATCCACGGAAGAGTCTGACATGAGCCATAAAAATGGAAATAAAACCCCTGTTGAATCCCCTCCGCGATAACGGTTGGAAGTATCCAAAACAAGGTCTGATGTTGCTAAATCCGGAATACCCCTTTGCGTGGCGCGGTCATCATCATCGATACCAACAACATAAAGAAGTGTCGGATCTGTTCCAACGGGCGGAGGAAGCCGGGCTCCAAAAAGAGGATCATACGTCAACTGCTCGTTGCACTCCGGCGGCATAACATCTGTCGGGCACCCCTGTGGCCGGCTTTCTTTAGGGACACAGCATTTATCGCAACGCGGGTCATTGGGGGAATCCTTGGAACAAAACGTGCTTTTGTCATCATACCCCATCAGACTCCAAATCGCTTCCACATCGGCCTTAAGCGGCGAAAAATCAACGGCTGTTGAACTGTCAATCTTAAGGAGCCGCTGGGTATAATGAAACGCAAACCTTGAAATGTTTTCTCCCCGGGCATTGCCCTCACCTGTCGCGGGGTTATACCACTTGCCGTCTTCATCATAATCAAAAAGATCAGGAACAACAGTCGTGTCGGTCTGGGCGATTTGAAGGGCGCTGTTAAGCCCGGACTCAAGATACTTGTCGGCTGTTGTGCCTATTTTCGACTGAAGGCTGTTCCACAGCCTCGTAATGGTCGGCTGGATATACGCGGCCTGGATAACCACGGCCGCGCCTGCGGCCACAATACCGACCATAGTCGTAAATGTAGCCGCTGCCATGGATGCACCGCTCAAGGTTCCCATGTAAATAAAAAGAGGGGAAAAAATCACAAGAATAAGAAATATCAAAAACACTACCAAAAGGCCGGTAAACGCGCAGTGCTCCATCTCCCCGCCGAGCTGTGTTTGCATGATCTGTTCGCCATAACTCGCCATGTTGGAAACAAGGACCGCGGCGCCGGCATTGGCCGCAATGGTCGTCATGGTTTTATACTGAGACACACGGTTCCAGTTCATGGCCGCGGCATAAAGGATAAGCGCCGCAGCCACAACAAAAATTAAAATCAAAGACATTTGCCCTCGCCGGGCCTGCCCTGAGACCTTTGAATTTTTATTGTCCACAATCTGCATAAAAGCCCTTTAACCCCCTACCTCTCACGGTGCATCGGTTTTATCGTTCGGTATGACATCCATTGGGCGCACCTCATGAAAATCAGGGCTGAGCTGTGCTGTCATGTCAGTCCCGTTATTTAACCGCTGGTCATGGTCGTATCGCCGCTCGGCCAAGTCCATCCCGACCCAGCGGAAAACCATCACGAGCCCATATAATAACAGCATGGCGCCGGTGGCTGCAAAAGTAAATTCAATTATCGACTGTCCTTTTTTTCTTTCCATATCTCCCCCCTGTATTACAAATTCGGGGCTTTCTCAAACGATGTCCACTGCCTGCCGCGCATATCCTGACCGCGGCTGCGGATATAAAGCACACGGGTTTCTTTGTCCAAACAAGTCTTATTCGTCCAGGCACCGCTGGAACAGCAGGAATTATGCCCAGGATCTGCGGCCGAAGACTGCTCGACGACAGGCTTACTGGTTGTGGCGGAAAGCGGCGGCCAAGGCATATTGGCATTTAA